>JBEKSM010000008.1:0-156132 GCA_049517075.1 Steroidobacteraceae bacterium
GAAATCACCGACGAGTCCAATTCCGTCGCGCAAGGTCGAGGGTCCGACCAAAGGAATCACGAGATAAGGCCCCGGATGTACGCCCCAAGTTGCGAGCGTTGCACTGACGCCGGTCGGCGCGGCGGGCAGCTTGATTTGCTTGGCCACATCGATGAGGCCGCCGATGCCGATCGTACTGTTGATCAACAGCCGTGCGGCGCTGCGCAGTCCGCGAATCGGGCGTGCCTGCAGCACGTAGTTGATGATGTTGTCGACTTCGGCGAGATTGCCAAAAAAATTGTGCACACCCGAGCGCAGCGGGGAGGGTAGGCGCCGATAGCCGTTCGCAACGCGCAGAAACACGGCTTCGTCGAAGCGTGCGTTGAACCGATAGGTGAAGCGATTGAGTCGCGCCCAAGGATCATAGGTCGCCATCGAAGGCGCATCAGCCGGCGTAACGAGCGGTGGCGCAGCCGCGTCCTTGGCTGAAGCGGTGCTCGCCGATTCGCTCGCAAGCGCCCCTGCAAGTTCGGTGGCAATCAGCGCGGCCGCGGCATTGTCCGCTGCCGGCGTATCGGGCGGCAGGCTGCGGATTTCGACGCTTTGCGAGGCGCAGCCCGCAAGACTGCCGAGCAGCAGGCTCGCAACGGCTAGTTGGATGAGTCGAGGCGTGCTCACAGCGCGGGCAGATTCCATCGCCCTGCCAGCATCTCGAGCATGTCCTTGACCTGTTGCCGGTCGCCTAGGTTCCCGAGGTGGCCGCCGTGATCGTAAACGACGATTCTCGGGCCCAATGTATCCTGAAGCCACCGCAGTTCTGGCGCGTCGAGTATCAGATCGTCGCTGTTGGTCAGTGCGTAATAATCGCCATCGGTGCGCAGCGCGTCCGCGATGATGTCGAGGCGATTGTCCGCGATTAGGGATGCGCTGGTCGCATTTGCGCGGTGTTTCAAATAATAGGGCGCAAACACCCTCGAGAAGTAGGCCGCGAACGGCATGCTGCGCAAGCGCCGGGCCGCGTTCTCGAGCGAGTCGCCTACTTTCGGCGGGTGCCGGGGGTTGGTGACGACGCCCGCTCCGGTGTACAAGTCGGCAGCGAAGAACATGTCGACGAGGTTCAGGCGGAAGCTCAGCGCAATAGCGGCTGAATATTCCGCGTCCGTCTTCAAGACCGATGCCGCTGCGCCGAGCAGAAAGCTCTCGTCCAACTCGACCTTATCGGATGCGCGGTAGAGGTTCGCGAGTTGCGCATATAGTTGTCGATAGAGGCGCTCGACGGCGGCATCGTCCGGTCCGATGCTGGTCACGAACAGCTTGTCGAGACGGCTCACGGACTCGATCAAGCTCACCGGTGGATTGATCATCAGCGCGCGATGAATATGCAGCTTGTGTTCGCCGGCATCGATCGATTTGACGACGGCTGCATTGGCGCCGCCGAGGCTGTAACCGAGGATGTCGATATCGGTGATTTGGATTCGCCGCGGCAACTTGGCGAGGATCTGCACGATGGCCGCGTATAGATCGCGACTGTCCTGCATGAGGTCGCCGGAGACGCCGGTGCTCGAGGTCGAGACGATGAAGCCCGGAAAGGTCGGCGAGGGCATCGTCAGGACGTGATATCCGGCCGCATAGAGCGCGCCGCGCAGAATCGACAGTTTCGACGTGTTGCCGTCGCCGCCGGTGCCGGCAATGACGATCGCGAGCGGCGCCGGTTTCTTTTGCGCGGAAATCCACACGCGCAGCCTGCGATCGAACCAATAAACCGCAGGTACCGGACGGGCCCAGGGCAGCGCGATATTGATTTCAGAAAGCGGGACCGTCTCCGGCAGCGGTGCCATGTCCTGTGGAGGCGTACCGAAGACCGTCGCGCGCAGAGCAGCCGAGTCGGCGAGGCCGGTGGGCGGGCCGGCCGCAGCGGGCAACGCGCTCGCGTCGACGATCGGCGCGTCGGCTGGAGCGGATGCGAAGGCCGCGGCGGAAAGCGACAGCAAGAGTGCGCAGACGACGAGACGGGTGGGCATCTTGGACATACTGACATCGCACCACACGGCCTGGCAATTGATAAGGTCGCGCTCGAGGCGCGCGGTCGCAGAAAAATTTTCGGTTGATCCGTGTCATAGGAATCCGGATCAAGGTACACTCTTGCCGGATGCTAGAATCCTCGGCGGGACGAGGGAGCGCTTGCTTGGCGTATTCGCCCTCGCGAGCGTTTCCCGGACAATGAACCAGAAGAAAATGCCGAGGCGGCTCGCGGGCATCTTGCTCAATTGGCGTCGGTGCACAATTCTCATCGGCTCGACCGCACTCGCGATGTTTGCGCTGCCGGTTGCCGCCGCCGACTGCAGCCCCGATGAGCACCGAGTAGCCGAGCTCGAGTACCGGCAGGGGCTCGCCGACTATCGCGTCGGTCGGCTCGATGCCGGCTATGCTGCACTGCTGTCGGCGTATGACCGCTGTCCCGGTGAGCCGAGCTATCGCAATGACTTTATCGTGATCGCCGTCAGCGCCGGGCATCCCGACATGGCGCTCGGCATCGGCACGAGCTTGGATCCGGGCAGTTTGCCGGTTTACGTGCTGGAGGGCCTGGCGCGCGCGGCTCGCGACTTGCACCAACCGGACCTCGCCATAAGCTTTTACGATCGGATTCTCTCTGTCGGCGACGACGTCGGTGCGCTGGTCGGGCGCAACCTTGCGTTGATCGATCGGGGAGAGGCAAAGCCGGCTCGCAGCGCTTTGCTCGCGATGAATCGGCGCTACCCGGAGCGTGTCTACATCCTCGAGGCACTTGGACTTGCCGACGAGGCACTCGGTGAGATCATGCCCGCATTGGCCACAGCCGAGCAAGCGCTGCGAATCGATCCGCATTACGAGGGCGCCATGCGCCTGCGGTTTCGGATGCTCATGGCGGGAGGCGCGCCGCAACTCGCGTTGGCGCTAACGCCGGAGAACCTGATCACACCTGCGCAGCGCGGCGCCGCATTACACGATTCCCTTGCACTAGAATTCCGTTGGGCACGCGATCAGACCGGCACCGATAAGGCGCGTGCCGAGCAGCTCGACAGCGTGATCCTGCGAATGCGGACTGCGGCCGCGGACACGTCGATCAATGAGGAATCGCGTGCCGGACTGCGGCGCGATCTGATCGAAGCGCTTGCGCAGCGGGGTCGCTCTGCCGAGGCAGTCGCCGAGTACGAGAAGCTGCAGGCCGAGGCAATTGCAATCCCGCCCTACGTGACGAGCGCCGCGATTGGTGCCTATTTGACGCAAAAACAGCCGCAGCGCGCGATCGCGCTGTATCGCTCGCTGCCGTCCGATTACCGCGCTTCGTCCGGGGTACGCGTCAACTATTTTTATGCATTGATCGAGAGTGGCCAATATGACGCGGCGCTCGCCTGGGCCGATCGCATGGCGGCCGAGACGCCGCGGACGAACGGCGGTGCGTCTCCCGAACTGCGCGCGGATAACGAAGACTACGTGAGCGCAGTGGTTCTGGCCGCACTCGCGCGAGGCTACACCGATCGGCTCGACGACGCGCAAGCGCGTCTCGACGCCGTGGTCGCGGAGGCGCCCGCGAACAACGAAGCGCTGCTCGCGCTTGCAGAAACCGAAGCCTTGCGCGGCCGGCCGCGAGAAGCATCCGAGATCGCCACCGAGGTCCTGCAGACGAATCCCGAGTCCGTCGCAGCGCTGACCAAGTTGTTCGACGATTCCCTGCAGATGGGCGACCTGAGCGCGGCCCGGGAGGCGCTCGATCGCCTCGGCTCGGCCGAGCCCGCGGATGACGCTGCGCTGCTGCGAGCACAGCGCGACTGGCAGACGCAAACCTCGCCATTCGTCGGCATCGAGGGACAGATCGGCCGCAGCTACGGCGGACGGCCGGGGGTGATCGATTCGTGGATGGACGAGTACGGGTATTCGCCGGTGCTCGAATCAGCGTATCGATTGTTCGTACATCTGAATCAGAGCGAGGGCACGCCGGTGCAGGGCGATACCTATCGGCATGCCGCGGGTGCAGGGCTCGAGTACCACACCCAAGACTGGCTCGCGACTGCAGAATTGCTCGATATCGACGGCACCGGTCCGTATCCTCAATTGAGCGTCGAGGCGACGCCGAACGACCATTGGCGATTCGGGGGCTCCTACGCGCTGCGTACGCTCGACATACCGATTGCCGCGGTCGTCGTGGGCGTGCATGCCGACCGCTCGGCGCTCAACCTCGAGTATCGCTCGAGCGAGGAGCTCGACGTCGGAGCGCAGGCCGACCACGAACAATTCAGCGACGGCAATTCGCGCTATGAGGCACTGTGGTTTTGGCGGGAGCGCTGGATCACGGGCCCCATTTACAAACTCGATACCCGCCTCGACCTCGATACCTCGAGCAACACGCTGGCCGACACCAATTATTTCAATCCGAAGCGCGACTTCACCGGCACCGTCACATTGCAGAATCAGTGGTTGCAATACCGCCGCTACGACCGCGCATTGACGCACGAGGTCGACCTCGCGGTCGGCGCCTACCAGCAACAGGGAGACGGCACCGGGCTGGTGGCGTCTTTCCGTTATCAACTGGTCTATGACGTCAACGATCGAATGAGCTTGCGCGCCGGGTTCGGCCGCACGATTCGCCCCTACGATGGCGAGCGCGAGCGGCTTGACGTTTTCAATTTCAATTTCTTGGGACGCTTCTGATGCGTAGCGGTTTGGCTACACGGATGCGGTCGACGGCAATTACGCTGCTGTTGGTCGCGATGGCGTCCGCTGCGGTTGCCGTCGCGGCCGTCGCCGCGCCCATGCGTGCGCTGCCCGCGATCGAGGCGCCGCTGTGGCCACCCGATTCATTCGCCGTGCTGTGTTATCACGATATTCGCGATGAATTCCGCGAGCGGCCGGATCTCTACACGGTCGAAACACGCCAATTGACGCAGCAGTTCGCCTGGCTGCGTGCGCAGGGCTATCACGTGATCAGCATGGAGCAGGTCATCGCGTCGAGGCGCGAGCATCGCCCGTTGCCCGATCGGGCGGTCGTGCTGGCATTCGACGATGGATTGAAGAGCGTGTATACGCGCGTGTTCCCACTGCTCGAGGCGTTTCATTACGCGGCGATCGTCGGACTGGTCGGAGCCTGGCTCGCAGATCCGGTGCCTGGCGAGGGGCCGGTGTCGTATCCCGACGAGAAATTGTCGCGCGCTGACTTTCTGGATCCCGATGAGATCGCGGAGATGCATCGCTCGGGTCTGATCGAATTTGCATCGCATAGCTACGCGATGCACGTGGGTATCGTCGCAAATCCCCAGGGCAATCTCGAGCCGGCGGCGGCCTCGCGGATGTACGACACGTCGAGTGGGACCTATGAAAGCAGTGCGGCGTTTGGCGAGCGGATTCGTCTTGATCTCGTCAAGAGCAGCGACGACATTCTGCGCTTGAGCGGCACGCGGCCGCGCATCATCGTTTGGCCCTATGGAGACCACAACCACGCGACCGACCGCATTGCCGAGCAACTCGGCATGCCCTACGGATTCACGCTCGAGGTGGGGCTCAATACACCCGCGATACCCCTGTCGAGACTGCGCCGCACGCTGGTGACCTATGACTTCACGACAGCGGATCTCGCGCGAGTCCTGCAGGAAACACCGCGGATCGAACCGTTGCGCACCGTGCGAGTCGATCTCGATGATGTTTATGACGCGGACCCGGTGCGTCAGGAGGCGAATTTGTCGCGCCTGCTCGATCGGGTCAAAGCGATGGGCGTCAACACGGTCTTTCTGCAGGCCTCCGCCGATCCCGGGCACACCGGCGCGCCGGGCGCGCTGTATTTTCCGAATCGCCGATTGCCGATGCGCGCGGATCTGTTCAATCGCGTCGCCTGGCAACTACGCACACGCACTGGCGTGGCGGTCTATGCGCGCTTGCCACTGTTCGGATTCGCTCTTTCCGGACCGCTTGCGGCGCGGCAGGCGGTCCGCGACATATACGAGGATCTTGCAACCTACACGGCGTTTCAGGGCATTTTGTTTGCGGATGACGCCTCGCTCGCCGATCTCGAGGATCACGAGAAAAATCGAGATTTCAACGCGTTTTCCCTCGAGATCGGTGAGATGGTGCGCGCCGACCATGATAATTTGCGCACCGCGCGCAGTGTGTTCGCGGACCTCGGCGGCGGCGCGGCACCGCGGGCGCTCAAGAATCGCATCGGGAACCTCGACGACGCGCTTGCGGCGTACGACTTTGTAGTCCTGAGCGGCGCCGATGCTCGGCTCGCCGCTTCGATCCCCGAAATTGCCGCGTTGCCCGGCGGCATCGCCAAAGCCGTGTTTGAGCTGCGCAGTATCGACCGGCAATCGGGCCTTCCGATCGGCGGCAGCCGGCTCGCGGCACAGATCGAGCAATTGCGCACTTTCGGTGCACGCAATGTGGGTTACGCCCCCGATGATTTCCGCAACGGCCTTCCGTCGCTAGAGGCGATGCGGCCGGCAATGTCCGTCAGGGCGTTTCCGGGCACCGACTGACCACAACGAGTACCCATGGATTCGCATACTTTACGCATCTGGTGCAACTATCTCCTGGACTTCACGTTCTTCTATCCCCTATTCATGGCGTACGTGTGGATGATCGGTGCGATCAACTATTACCTGCGCTTCGAGCGCAAGGTCGTTTTGGAGCTGTTGCCGCCCGGCACGCAGTTTCTCGAGCCGGTGAGCATCATCATTCCGATGCGCAATGAGATCGCCAATGCGCGCGAAACGATCGAACATGCTCTCGCAATCGACTACCCGAATTTCGAGGTCATTGCGGTCAACGACGGCAGCACCGACGGCACGGGCGAGCTGCTGGACGCGCTCTCGAGCGGGGATCAACGTCTGCGCGTCGTGCATTTGGCGGTCAACCAGGGCAAGGCGATTGCGCTCGAAATGGGCACCCTGGTTGCCAAGCACGAATTCCTCGTGTGCATCGACGGGGATGCGATTCTGCACCCGCGTGCAGTTCGCTGGATGATGCGCCACTTCGCATATCCTCGGGTCGCGGCCGTCACCGGCAATCCGCGCATCAGAACCCGCTCGAGCTTGCTCGGCAAAATCCAGGTCGGCGAGTTCTCCGCGATCGTCGGCCTCATCAAACGCGCTCAACGTACCTATGGCCGAGTCTTTACCGTTTCCGGCGTCGCCGCCGCCTTTCGCAAGGCGGCGCTTCACGATGTCGGCTATTGGACGCCCGACATGCTCGCCGAGGATATCGACGTGACCTGGCGCATGCAGCTGCGGCACTGGGACGTGCGCTATGAGCCGCATGCGTCGGTCTGGATCCTGATGCCTGAAACGTTCAGGGGCTTATGGAACCAGCGATTGCGCTGGGCGATGGGTGGCTTCCAGGTCGTGCTCAAGTACTCACGGGACCTGTTTCATTGGCGCGCGCGCCGCATGTGGGGCATTTTCATCGAGTTCCTGCTCAGCATCAGCTGGGCCTATTCGATTCTGCTGGTCACCTCGCTGTGGCTGCTGGGCCTCGTGTTGCCTCTGCCGGCATACATCCGTGTTGCCTCCCCAATCCCGGGCTGGGCCGGCGTCGTGATCGGCACGACTTGCCTTTTCCAAATCGGCGTCTCGCTGATTCTCGACCGCCACTACGACTATCGTCTGGGCAGGATCTATTTTTGGATGATCTGGTATCCGCTCGCGTTTTGGATCGTCAGCGCGTTGACCACCGTGGTTGCCGTGCCCAAGATCCTCGCGCGAAAGCGGCAAGCGCGCGCACTTTGGGCAAGTCCTGATCGGGGAATCAACAAAACATGAAAGCACTCATCATCGATAGACCGGGTCTGCAGACGGCACGCCAGCGGTTGTTGTTCGGTTCCATGACGGTCGTCTTTTGGGCTTTATGGATCTATCTGTGGTTGCCGATCTTGGCTCTGATCGGCTGGGCACTGGGATTTCGGATCGCCTATTACGAAATGGTGGTCAGGAACGGCTACGTCGGCCTCGTTCACCTGCTTGGATTTTACCTCACCGTTATCGGCTGTCTCGGAGCGAGCTTGTTGCTGTGGGCGTATTACAATTTTGCGCGCTTTCGTAACGTCATACGCCGCAAGAGCGTCCCGGTTTCGTCGCGCCCGAGTGTGACGCAGCGATATCGCGTGTCGCCCGAATTGCTCGCAATTTGGAGGCACGAGCGCCGGCTGGTGCTTCACCACGACGCCGATGGGAAGTTGCTCGAATCTACTGCGCCGGCCTTGAATTGATTCGATACAGAGCGGCATCTAGCGAAATATGATCACGATACCGGCGGTCAGCAGCAGCAGCACCGCCGCCTGGTAGCGGTAGTCGCGCCATGCCGGTTTGCCGTGCATGCGTTGCCGTTCTAGGCGCCACAATTGCGGCTGCCACATGACGGCGGCCCGTGCCTCACTCAGCGGCTCGGGCCGATAAAGGCTGACACCCACGAGGATCAGGGTGTCGACGCTGACGAGGATCGGTGCCGCATAGAGAAAATGGAAATGCGTCCAACGGAAAATCACGTTGATCAGGAAAAACGCGAGGCCGCAGAGAAACCCGATGCGCAGTGTGGCTGCGGCGCCGTCGGCAGTCGCTCCGCGCCAAAACAATCCGACGATGAAAACGGCGACGACGGGCGGCACCGTATAGGCGAGCACCGCCTGCAGATATTGCCAAAGCGAAGTGAACCAATGCAGTTGCGGCGCCCAGGCAACGGCAAACACCATGAGACATGCTGTGCTCATACGCCCGGTCTTGACCAACTGCCGATCCGACAAATTGGGCTTGAGCACCTTGATGACATCCATTGTGATCAACGATGAGGCCGAATTGAACATCGAGGCACAAGCGACCATGGCCGCCGCGACGAATCCGGCGACGACCAGCCCGAGCGTGCCGCTCGGCAACAATTCCAAAATAAGCCGCGGATAGACGCGATCTGACTGTGTCAGGTGCGGAAATAGCAGCAGTGCGCAGGTGCCCGGCAGCACCATGAGGAATAAAACCGGTAGTTTCAATAGACCCGCAAATAGCGCACCCCAACGTGCCTCGTCGATGTTCTGCGCCGACAGCACGCGTTGGACGATCAATTGATTGGTGCACCAGTAATAAAACCCCAGAATGGGGATGCCGAAAACCAAGCCCGGCCAGGGTACGCCGGCGTCCGTGCTCGGGCGAAACAACGAAAGCGCCGCCGGGTTGACGCCGCTCATGACGGCATGCCACCCGCCGGCTCGGCCGAATGCACCGATCGAAATGAACGTAGCGCCGAGCAGCAGCACGATTGCCTGTACGGCTTCGGTGTACATGACGGCGCGCAGGCCGCCTGAGATCGTGTAGGCACCGGCCGCGCCCGCAAGTACGAGCACGATGATCCAGAGCGAGAGCGACGGGAATATCAATTGGCAGACCAGCGAGGCGCTGTAGAGCACGCCCGCCGAATCGACGAAGACGTTCAAGAATAAGGTCATGATCGCAAACCACAGGCGTACGCGCCCGTCAAACCTGCGCTCGAGGAATTCCGGCATCGTATAACTCTGACTGCGCAGCACGATCGGGACCATAAAAACGCAGAAGAAGACGAGCACCAGATTGGCGGTCCACTCGTAGTCGTAGACCGAAATCCCGATCGCATAGGCTCCCCCGGCTAGACCGACGAGTGCGGTCGGCGACATGTTCGAGGCGAACAACGCAAGTCCGATCAGGGGCCACCGACTGGCCCTGGAAGCCAGGAAGTAGTCGACCGATCGTACCTGTCGCCGAGCGAGCAGAACCCCGAGCGCGAGCAAGCCCCCGGTGTAGGTCGCGATCACGAGCCAGTCGAGGCGATGCAAGTCGCCGGTTGTTGCCGCGGATGTCATGGATTCAAAATCGCTCGATTCGCTTGCGCCGTCTCGTGGTTCTTATTCGCCGCGTCGCAGTAGCGCAGAGCATACCGACACGCGTGCGCCGATGAGATGGATTCTTCGCGCGCGGCGACGACGATGGACGACTGTGGCAAAAAAGCCCGCACCGGCCGCGGACGCGCGCCGATCCGCGCGCATATTGCTGGCACCGATCGAATTCGATTGAGACCGGATAATCACTAATAAAATCTATATTAAACAATAAATTATCGAGTTTACATCGAGTTGCTTATTGTCACCGTGGAACGCTGCGAAAAGGCCGCTGCTCCGGCATCGATCGCGTCGATACTTGTGGCGCATTTGACAATTCGACCGTCTGGGATTCTTATAAGGTCATAACAAATTTTTGGGATGTATAGGATGTTCGATTGAGCAGCGCTGCGGAGCCGTTGGGCACTCTCGAAGTCGCGCTCCACCATGCGACGCAACTGCTGCAGAAGGACCCTGCTCTTGCCCGTGAGCAGGCGCTCGAAATTTTGAAGGCGATTCCCGGCGATCCCCGCGCACGCCTCGTGCTCGGCGCCGCGCAGCGGCTCACGGGCAGAATCGAGGCGGCGCTCGAATTGCTCGAACCCTTGTCGCGTGAACAGCCCCGTTCCGCGGCTGTGCATCTGGAGTTGGGCGTCGCGCGCGGTGAGGCGGGTTTTGCCCAAAAGTCGATTGCCGCGCTACACCGTGCACTGCAACTGAAGCCCGATTCTCCCGACGCCTGGCGGCTGCTGGCCGACCAGTTCGATGCAGTCGGCGAGGCAAATCGTGCCGACGAAGCGCGCGCACACTACTTGAAGGCCGCGAACAAAGACCCGCGCCTCATGGAGGCCGCCGCGGCCTTGGTCGAGAACAAGCTACCGCTGGCCGATGCGCGTCTGCGTAGCCATCTCGCGGCGCACCCGACCGACGTCGCCGCGCTGCGCATGCTCGCGGAGGTCGCGGGGCGACTGCGCCGCCTGCCCGAAGCACAACAGCTGCTCGAACGCTGCCTCGAATTGGCGCCGAGCTTCGATGCCGCGCGCCATAACTATGCGGTCGTGCTCAATCGGCAGTCGAAGTGCGCCGGCGCGCTCGCGCAGGTCGAACGGCTGCTCCTCAAGGAGCCGCGCAACCCCGGATATCGCAACCTGCAGGCCGCAATACTCGCGCATCTCGGCGATTATGCCGAATCGATCGCAGTTTACGAAAAGGTGCTCGCCGAGTTCGCGCAGCAGCCGAAGATCTGGATGAGTTATGGGCACGCGTTGAAGACCGCACGGCGCCTGCCGGACAGCATCGCAGCCTATCGGCGCGCAATCGCGCTCGAGCCGACGCTCGGCGAAGCCTATTGGAGTCTCGCGAATCTCAAGACCGTGAGCTTCTCGGCGCAGGACACCGAGGCGATGCGCGCCGCGCTGACCCGTCAGAATCTCGCTGACGAAGACCGGCTGCATTTCGAATTTGCGCTCGGCAAGGCTCTCGAGGACGAAGCGGCCTACGCGGATTCCTTCGCGCATTATGCGGCCGGCAATGCGCTGCGCCGTGAACTGCACCCGTACAGTGCGGACGACAATAGCGCGTTCGTGCGGCGCTCCAAGGCGCTGTTCACGGCGGAGTTTTTTGCGGCGCGTGCGGCGGGCGGATCGCAGGCGCCGGATCCGATATTCATCGTCGGCTTGCCGCGCGCCGGCTCCACGCTGCTCGAGCAGATTTTGGCGAGCCACTCGCAGGTGGAAGGCACGATGGAGCTGCCGAATGTGCCCATGATTGCGCGCGAATTGGCGCACGGGGAGGCGGGTTTTCTCGATGCGGTCGCTGCGCTCGGCGAGACACAGCGTACCGCGCTCGGCGAGCGCTATCTCGAGGACACGCGCGTTCAGCGCAAGACCGAGGCGCCGTATTTCATCGACAAGATGCCGAACAATTGCCTCTATATCGGGCTCATCCATTTGATGCTTCCGCGAGCGAAAATCATCGACGTGCGCCGCCACCCGCTCGGTTGCTGTCTGTCGGGCTACAAGCAGCACTTTGCGCGCGGCCAGAACTTCGCGTATGCGCTCGAGGACATCGGCCGCTATTACGCCGATTACGTGGAACTGATGGCGCATGTCGACGCCGTGCTGCCGGGCCGCGTGCATCGCGTGCATTATGAGTCGCTGATCGGTGATACCGAGCGCGAGGTGCGCCGCTTGCTCGAATTTTGTGGTTTGCCATTCGAGGCGTCCTGCTTGAGCTTTCACGAAAACGATCGCGCGGTGCGCACCGCCAGTTCGGAACAGGTGCGGCGGCCGATTTTTCGCGAGGGCCTGGACCATTGGAAGCACTATGAGCCCTGGCTCGGCCCGTTGCGCTCAGCCCTGGGGCCGGTGCTCGATGCTTATCCGGAGGTCCCGAAATTTACTGAATGAGGGCCTGCAGTGGTTCGAAGCCACTGCAGCCCGCGGCGGATCCATAACGAAGGGGATGATTCAATGACACGTAGTCGACAGCGTAAATTGCGGCGTAAACCTGGGGTTAACTCCGTCTCGGCCAAACGAATTGCCGTACCCGTGGCGTCTGTACTGCTGGCCTGCATGCAGGCTGCCTATGCCGCTGACTCGGGGGACTCGGGGACGCTCGAGGAGATCACGGTCACTGCGCAGAAACGCGCCGAGAACCTGCAGGACGTCCCGATCAGCATCGAAGTGCTCGACACCAAGAAGCTCGCGCAGCTCAACATCGTCGACCTCGACGATTACGTGAAGTACAGTCCGAGCATTTCCTACGTTCGCGGCCAGGGCCAGGGCGGCAACGGCCAGCCGGGCAGTTCGCATATCTACATCCGCGGCGTCGTCAGCGGCGGCGACGGCAACCACTCGGGCTCGCAACCAAGCGTCGGCGTGTATTTGGACGAAGAGCCCGTGACGACGATCGACGGCACCGTCGACGTGCATCTCTACGACATCCAGCGAATCGAAGTCCTCGAGGGGCCGCAGGGCACCCTCTACGGAGCAAGTTCTGAGTCGGGCACGGTGCGCATCATCACGAACAAGCCGGACCCCTCGAAGTTCGAGGCAGGCTACGATCTCAATGGCAATCAAGTCCACGGCGGTGGCCAGGGCTGGGAAGCCGAAGGCTTCGTGAACATCCCGCTGTCGCCGATTGCGGCGATACGCCTCGTCGGCTGGGACGAACACGATGCGGGCTACATCAACAATGTCGCGGGCACCGATAAGAACGCGTGCATTCAAAACGGTGTGCTGACCTACCCGACTTGGTCGGGCCAGACCGCGGATGCGGGCGGCGCTTACACCGCGAGCGGGCTGATTCCCCCGTGCCCGACCCAGACCGCGATTGGCGCCGGATCTGTCAACAATTCCGCCTATCTAAAGAGCGACTACAACCCGGTCGACACCCGCGGTGGTCGCGCGGCGCTCAAGGTCGATCTCAATGACAACTGGACCGTGACGCCGACCATCATGGGTCAATCGTTGACGACCGAGGGTTTCTTCGGCTATGACCCGGCGGTCGGTTATCTCGATGATGTGCATTTCGGGCCGGAGAACTCGCAGGATTCGTTCATGCAGTCGGCGTTGACCGTCGAAGGCAAGATGAGCGATTTTGATCTGACCTATGCAACCGCCTACATGAAGCGCGATACGCACTCGATCGCCGACTATAGCGATTATTCGGAGTTTTATGACCGCATCTATGGGTCGGGTTCCGGCTGGACCAATAACGCCGGCCAGCCGATCATGCCGCAGGAACTCGTGGTCACACACGGCTACTTCGAGAAGTGGAGCCATGAACTGCGCCTCACGACGCCGAAAGACGAGCCCGTGAAAGGCACGGTCGGCGTCTTCATTCAGCGGCAGCTCCACAACATCTGGGAGCAGTACGTGATGCCGGGTTATGGATTCACGAATCCCTATGGCGCGCCGACGTTGGGGCCGAACCCCGCCGGCCTCGGCAATTTCTATGGGATTCCGACCTTGGAAAACTCAATCTGGCTCACCGACGAGCAGCGCGTCGACCGCGACCAAGCGGTCTTCTTCGAAGGCGAATGGGACATCACCTCGCACTGGATCTTGGACGGCGGATTGCGCTACTACAAGTACGACAATTCGCTCGAGGGCTTCTACGGCTTCGGCGCCAATCATTTTGGCGGATCCCCCGGCGCGGGCTCGTGCATCGCCGGAATGGCACCGACGACTCCGGATGCGCCCTGCACCGACCTCGACAAGACCGTGAGCGACTCGGGCTCGGTCCCGAAGGTCAATCTGACCTATAAATTCGATTCCGACAAACTCGTCTACGCGACCTATTCGAAGGGATTCCGACCGGGCGGTGTCAATCGCACCGAGTCCGTCAGCGTCGGACCTTATCAGGCGGACTTTCTGACGAACTATGAGATCGGCTGGAAGACTTCATGGTTCGACCATCATCTGCGCTGGAACGGCGCGGCATTCTGGGAGGACTGGAAGAACTTTCAGTTCTCGTTCCTCGCGCCTCCGAGCCTCACGGTCGTCGAGAACGGCGGTACGGCCCGCATCCGGGGCATCGAGAACGATATCGAATGGGCGGTCGCGGGTGGCTTGACGCTGAGCACCAATTTCGCGTTCCTCGACCCGGTGTTGACGCAGAGCATTTGCGGCAACGTCGGCGTGACCTATTGTCCCCTTGTCAACGACACGGTGTTCAGCGGCGGAAACCTGCCGTTCACGGGCAAGCAGTGGGTTGGGCCGTGGGCGCCGGCCGGCACGAACTTGCCGGTCACTCCGAAGTTCAAAGGCAACCTCGTGGCGCGCTATCAATTCGACGAAGTGGGCGGCGGTTGGAAGCCGTGGACGCAATTGTCCTGGGTCTACCAGACGCAGACGTCACCGAGTTTGGTGCTGTGGCAGGAGCAGAATATCGGCATGATTCCGGCGAGCGCTATCGTCGATTTGGTGGTCGGCGCGCACGACGACCGCTCGACGTTGCGGCTGGTCGTGACGAACTTGGCCGATCGCCATATTGAGCTCTCGCGGTTTACCCAGACCAACCCGGTGGTCGACAATCAGGCGTACATCATTCCGGGGCAGCCGCGGACGGTTTACCTGAAGTTCGGCCAGAAGTTCTAGACCGTCATGGGACGCGCCGGCGGGCCTAAGGGTCCGCCGGCGTCTCGAGGCAGGTAATCCAATGAAGATTCTTTTGAGCGCGGTGTTGGCGCTCGGCTGCGTCGTGAGCCCGGTCTGCATGGCCGCGCGCGCGCCGGTGCTTGGGCAGATCGACCTGCCGCATCCTTATTACTATCGTGAAATGTACCTGCCGCAGCTGACCGGCGGGCCTTCGAGTCTTGCATGGGCACCGGATTCGGCCACAGTGATCTACTCGATGGCGGGCTCCTTGTGGCGCCAGCACTTGGGGTCCGGGCTCGCCGAGCAGCTCACCGCGGCAGTCGCCTACGATTACCAGCCGGATTGTTCGCCCGATGGGCGCTGGGTCGTCTACAGCTCGTATCGCGGCGATGCACTCGAGCTCTGGGTGCTCGATCTCGAAAGCGGCGCGACCCATGCACTGACGAGCAATCACGCGGTCAACGTCGAACCGCGATTCTCGCCCGACGGCAAGCGCATCGTGTTCGTCTCGACGCTGTACAACCGGCGCTTTCATATTTTCACGGCGAGTTTCGATGCGGGCACGCTCGGAGAACTGCGGCGCCTCACGGGCGAGCACAAGAGCGGTCTGCCGCGTTACTACTACAGTGCCTACGACCACGAGATCAACCCGGTGTGGAGCCGCGACGGCCGCGAGATCCTCTACGTCTCGAATCGCGGCCACATTTACGGAACCGGCGGGTTCTGGCGGACTCCTGCATCGGCGGAGCGCGGCGCCACGCTGCCGGACGCGGCCGCGCAGGAATTTCATTACGAGGAAACCAACTGGAAGGCGCGCCCCGACGTCTCGCCGGATGGCTCGCGGCTCGTATTCAGCTCCTACACGGGACGGTCTTGGAACAACCTCTGGCTGATGCCGGCCGGAGGCGGCGATGCGTTCCCAATTGCCTATGGGGACTGGGATCAAACCAACCCGCGCTGGTCGCCCGACGGAGCCCAAATTGCATTCATTTCGAACCAGAGCGGCAGCACGGAAATCAATGTCGTCGGCGTGCCCGGCGGTGAGGTGCGGCCGCTCGTGATCAGCGAGCGGCGTTATCTGAATCCCAAAGCAAGCCTGCGGCTCGATTTACGCGACGCCAATGGTCAAGCGCAATCGGCGCGCGTCAGCGTGACCGACTTGGAAGGCCGGTTCTACGCGCCCAATGGCGCCTGGATACATGCCGACGACGGCTTCGACCGTGCCGAGCGGCCGTTCGAGGCGCACTACTTCCATGCGCGCGGTGCCGTCGATCTCGACGTGCCCGCCGGACCCATTCGTGTCGAGATCCTGCGCGGCTTCGAGCGCCACTTCGAGCGGCGCGAGCTCACGACGGTCGCGGGGCAGACGACGAATCTGACCGTGAATCTCGATGCCGATCGTTTCGCAGTGCCGGATGCCGCCCGATGGGTCAGCGCAGACGTGCACGTGCACATGAACTATGGCGGTGTCTATCGCAACACGCCGGCCCATCTGGCGACGCAGGCCGAAGCGGAGGACTTGGGCATCGTCAACGCGCTAATCGTCAATAAGGAGCAGCGCTTCCCGGACATCGCCTACAACGGGCGACAGCTCGACCCGGCATCGCGGCCCGACGCGCTCATCGTGCATGGGCAGGAATATCACACGAGCTACTGGGGACATCTCGGGCTGCTCGATATCAGCGGCGCGATCATTCTGCCGGGTTATGCGGGCTATCCGAATACGGCCGCCGCGAGCCTCTACCCGATGAACGCGGATATCGCCGACCTCGCCCATGCGCGTGGCGCGCTGGTCGGTTACGTCCACCCGTTCGATGATCCCCCCGAGCCGCTCGCGAAACCGCACGAGACGCTGACCAACGAACTGCCGATCGACGTTGCGCTCGGCAAAGTCGACTACATGGAGATTCTGGGCTTCAGCGACCACCTCGCGACGGCTGAGGTCTGGTATCGCCTGCTGAACCTGGGTTTTCGAATTCCCGCGGCCGGCGGCACCGATGCCATGGCGAACTTCGCGTCGCTGCGCGGACCTGTCGGCATGAACCGCGTCTATGCGCGCGTGGCCGAGGGCCCGTTGAGCGAGCCTGCGTGGCTCGATGCGCTCAAGGCAGGGCGCAGTTTTGCGACCAACGGCCCTTTGCTGGGCTTGGAACTCGGCGGCGCGAAGATCGGCGACACATTGAAATTCGACCGAGCGCAACTGCGCGTCGCGTTCACGGCGCGCCTCGAATCGATCGTGGCCGTCGATCACCTCGACTTGGTTTGCAACGGCCATGTGGTGCGCTCGTTCATGCGGCGCACGCCATTGGATCATGGCCGCTTCAGCGGCTCGATCGCGGTCGCCGACAGTGGTTGGTGCATCTTGCGCGCATCGACCGACGCGGCGCATTACCCGGTGCTCGACAATTACGTCTACGCAACCACGAGTCCGATCTACCTCGAGGTCGCGGGACGTGGACCTCGTTCGCCGGCCGACGCCCGATTTTTTGCCGCATGGGTCGATCGGACCACCGAGGCGACCACCGCCTATCCGGACTGGAACAATGCCGCCGAGAAAGCGCACGTGCTCGAGCGCTTGGGCCAAGCGAAGGCGGTATTCTTGGGCTTGCAATAGCGCGACTTCGCGCTGCCGCAGGAGAGACTCGAGTGAGCAGCAAAAGTTCGACACCGGCCGGCGTCGCCGCCGCCGCAAACCCGGAAGACGAGAGTCCGCGACGCGGCAATCTGAGGCGGGCCGACAAAATCATGTCGAACGAGGAGATCGATGCGTTCCTCGCGTCGACGTTTTGTGGCCGCACGGCGACTGTCGGCCCCGACGGCTATCCCTACGTCGTTCCCAACCTGTTCATCTGGGCGAAAGGACAGATCTATCTGCACAACGCCAAGGTCGTCGGTCATTTCATGACCAATGTGCGCCACTGTGATCGCGTGAGCTTCGAGATTGACGAGGTCGGTGAGGTCTATCCGTACGGCGCGGTCGAATGCGATACGACGATTTCGTATCGCTCGGTGGTCTTATTCGGCCGAATTCGCATCGTCGACGATACGGCCGAGAAGATCGAGTTCTACACGGCCGTCATGAAGAAGTACGCGCCCCCGGAGTCTTGGGGGCGCGAGCGCGGCACATTTCCCAGGCTCGATAAAACGGTCGTCTACGCGATCACGCCGGAGCAGATCACCGGCAAGCAGGGGCCGCTGCCGCCGCTCGCGAAGCGCTGGCCCTACGCTTAAGCAGAGGCCGGGCCGCTCGAGGCGCCTCGCTTGGGCCGGCGCACGGTCCGCAGCTTGCCGCTGCCGCCGCCGCCGCAAAAGAATTGATCGCCGCCATCGGACTCGAGGCCCGATACGCCCACGCCCGGCGGCATTTGGAGCCGCTCCAGCACCTCGCCGGTCATTGCATCGACGCGCCTCAATTCGCTTTCGTCGTCTTCCCAGGTACCGTGCCAGAGCTCTCCGTCGACCCAGGTAACCCCGGTCACGAAGCGATTGGATTCGATCGTGCGCAGCACCGCTCCGGTGTCGGGATCCACTTGATGGATTTTGCGGTCTCGATGCCGTCCTACCCAGAGCGTCCCCTCTGCCCATGCGAGCCCCGAGTCATCGCGGCCGCCGGGCGACGGAATGCTGGCGAGCACACGGCCGGTCGTCGGATCGATCTTCTGGATGCGATCATCGGCGAGTTGGAACAAGTGCCGGCCGTCGAATGCGGTTCCTGCCTTGGCGGCGACATCGATCGAGCGAAGCACATTGCCGCTCGCGGGATCGAGCGCGTGCAGTTTGTCCCCGGCCGCAAACCAGACGGTCTGGCCGTCATAGGTGACGCCATTGACCCGGTCGACCCCCGGAAAGGGTCCATATTCACGGACGATTTTGGCAGCGGATCGACTCATGGCTCCCTCCTAGTGACCAGGCAGCGGTGCGGGCAACAACAGCGTCGTCGTGAATCCCGGCACGGGCGGGGTCAGCCAGCGGCGCGTGCGTCCGCGACCGAATGATTGCACTTTGCCCTCGGCCGCAAGCGCGTCGAGTGCGCGCTGCGCCGTGCGCTGACTGGCCCCGAGCGCCAGTGCGAGCGCGGAACTCGACCACGACTCGCCGTCGGCGAGAAACGCGAGCACCGCCGCATGCTTCTCCTCGACGGGCCGTGCCAACACGACGACCTCGCGCGCGCCGCGCGGCACCAGCACAAAGCCTCGCTGCGTCGCGCTGACGCCGGCCAGCGCCCGCAGCAAGCTGCGCAGCCGCCCCACCTCGACTCGCAGCCGCGCACGATAGGACTCATCGGCGCTCTTTGCGCGGAACAGCTTTGCGACGAGCGCAGTTCGCGCGACGTCTCCCGGCCAGGCCTCGCCAAGCGCACGCGCGAGCGCGAATAGCACCGGACGCTTTGCCAGCGAAACCAGCTTGCGCTCGTCACGCACGGCGTAACGGCATGCATCCACGACGAGTCGTTTCGATGCCAATAGGGATTCAACCTCCTCGAGCCGTAGGAGTCGCTCCTGGCCACGCGCAATCAGGCGTGCCGCGGGACGATTCAGGGCGTGGAGCACGCCGTCGACCTCGGCTGCGAGCGCTGGAATGCCTGCGTCGCGTGCCGCACGCGCGGCGCGCGTGAGCGCTGCGCGAGCCGCCTTTGTGCGGAGGCGGCGCATCGCGATCCCTGCAACGAGCAGCTCGTGTGCGGCGTTCGATGCAGGCGCCAAGGGCACGGGGTCGAGTGCGGCGAGCAATCGCTCCGCCTCGTCGAGGCGGCCGATCAGCAGCAGGCGCCGAATCTCGAGATAGCGCGCATGGGAGGCATTGATCCGGTCGCCGTGCTCGGCGAGCGTCGCCCGCGCCGCGTCGAGCGCCTTCGCGGACCAGCCCAAGTCGCGCGAGACCAGCGCGATCTCGGCCTCGGCGACAACGCATCGTGCTCGCGCCACGGCTGCCTTCGTACCGAACCCGCGCGCCGCACGCCGCAGCAGCGCTTTCGCTCGAACGAAATCGCCGAGCTGCGCCATCGCGATGCCTCGCAGCGCGAGCGCAGGCGCGTCGTCGCGCAGCGCGACCTGCTTCAAAGCGACGAGCGGATCGCCCGCCGCAAGAGCGCGCGCCGCGGCCGCGATCAGCGAGTCCATCGGAATCCCGCCACACTTGTAACTCCCATGATTCCATGCCTGCCGCTTAAGGTATGCGTGAACCGAGTGCTCAAGAATACCCGAAGCGAAGGAGGGAAGAGCGATGACGACACACACGACCGGCACACGCAAACAATGGCTCGCGGCGCGGCTTGCGTTGCTCGAGGCGGAAAAGGAGCTCACGAGGCGCAGCGACGAACTGGCGCAGCGCCGCCAGGAGCTGCCGTGGGTTCGGATCGACAAGGATTACCGATTCGAGACTGAACAGGGTAGCGCCTCGCTCGCAGACCTTTTCCGAGGGCGCTCACAGCTGCTCGTCTATCACTTCATGTTCGGGCCCGACTACACCGCAGGCTGTCCATCGTGCTCGGGAATCGCAGATGGCTTCAACGGTATCGCCGTGCACCTCGCGAATCACGACGTTACGCTGTCGGCGGTGTCGCGCGCGCCGCTCGCGAAACTGCAGGCCTATCAGCGGCGCATGGGCTGGAGCTTCCCCTGGGCATCCTCGCTCAGCGGGGATTTCAACTTCGATTTCAACGTCTCGATCACCGAGGATCAACAGCGCGACGGGACCGTCGAATACAACTACCGGCGCGAGCCGGCGTGGACGCAACAGGGCATTGGCGATGCGATGACGAAAGGCGGCGAAGGTCCGGTTGCCAAGATTGCGGCGATGACCGGAACCGACGTGCGCACCTACACGCGCGATAGGCCAGGCCTCAGTGCATTCGTGCTCGAGGACGGGGTGATTTACCACACCTATTCAGCGTATGCGCGCGGGCTGGACGGCGTCTGGAGCGTCTACCAGTGGCTCGACCGAGCCCCGCGGGGTCGCAACGAGACAGGCGTTTGGTGGCGCCGCCATGACGAGTACGGCAAGTGCTGAGCCTGCCCCGCATCGCCAGCGCACCGCCCGCTGAGCGCCGCTTCTTCGGCGTCTCGGCACTGCTGTTCGCTGTGAGCACAGCAGTCACGATCGCCTGGGCAGCGAGGTGTTCCACAATGGGCGAAATGGCGATGCCCGGCGGTTGGATGATGTCGATGGCCTGGATGCCGATGCCGGGACAGACCTGGCTCGGTGCCGCCGCGTCGTTTCTCGGCATGTGGAACGTCATGATGGTCGCGATGATGTTGCCGTCCTTGGTGCCCATGTTGTGGCGCTACCGCCGGTGCGTCGGCGCGGCGCGCGAGGCACAGCTCGGCCGGCTGACCGTGTTCGTAGGTCTGGCGTATTTTTTCGTATGGATGATCATTGGTATTGCGGCGTTTCTCGTCGGTGTCGCGCTCGCTGCTACCGAAATGCAGCTGCCGGCGCTGTCGCGCGCGATGCCGAGCGCGGTCGGTGCGGTTGTACTGATTGCCGGCGCGCTGCAGCTCAGCGCGTGGAAAGCGCGCCAGCTCGCATGCTGCAGGAACACACCGGCGCGTGACGGCTCGCTGTCGGCGGACGCCGCGACCGCTTGGCGCTACGGCCTGCGCCTCGGTCTGCGCTGCTGCAATTGCTGCGCCGGCCTGACTGCAATGCTGCTGGTCATCGGCATCATGGATCTGCGCGCGATGGCGCTCGTCGCGGCGGCCATCACCGCCGAGCGTCTCGAGCCGGCCGGCGAGCGTGTTGCGCAAGCGGTCGGCGTGCTCGCGATCGGGTTAGCATTGTTGCTGATCGCGCGAGCAGCCGGGCTCGGATGAGGCGTTAGCGGCCCGGCGCACCGCTGCCGACAACCAGCACGCGGAAGCTACCGTCGAGGACCGGGGCGCGCGGATGCGCATTCTCGGGGCTCGGCGGCGGCGGCGCACCGAATTCTGCAGCCACAAGAAAAATCTCGTGCGACCCGGGGTCGAGTGCCATGGTGCGAGCGCTCTTCTGCGTGACTGTTGTCGCGACCACGGAATAATGGTCGGGATCGTCCTCGTGAATGACCGTGAGCGTGCCGTCCTGGCCGTTGGAGCTGAACACGAGACCCGTTGCGGCATCGAAGGCCGCGGCATCGGGACCCTTGCCGATCGGCACCTCGGCGACGTGCCGTCCCGAGGCGGCGTCGGTCACGACGAGCACGCCGTTTGCACAGACAGAGAACAGCCGCGCATGCTTGCGATCGATCGCGAGGCCCGTGGGCTCCTCGCAATTCTTGAGCGGCCAGGTGGCGACGCGCTTGGACGCCGATGAATCGATTGCGCTGAGCTCGGCCGTGTCCTCGATATTGAAGAATATTCGGCCGGCACCGTCGCTCGCGGCAAATTCGGGTTTGCCGCCCGCAGGGATTGTCGCGATGACCGCGGCCTTCGCCGGATCGATGACGCTGATGTCCTGGCTGCGGCCATTGAAGGTATAGAGATGCCCGCTCGCCGGGTCATAGAGGATCGCGTCGGGATTGTGTCCGCCCACCGCAATCGTGCCGGTCGTGGCCAGCGATTTCAAATCGAAGACCGTGACCGTGTCCGCGCGTCCATTGCTCGTAAAGCCTTTTCCGAGATCCGGCGCGAGCGCGATGCCGTGCACGCCCTGGGTGTCGGGGATCGTCCCCAGCAGCGCGCCGTCTCGCGTGTTGACGACCAATACCCGATCCGCGCGTGATATGAACAAGCGGTTCGAGGCCGCATCGACGGTCAAGTAATCCCAGCCGCCGGGGCCGCCGATATTAAATTGCCGCTGGATCGAATAGCTTCCGGTCGGCGCTGCGCCCGCGGCAGCGCAACCCGCAATCGACAACAATGCAAAAATGACTGTGCGCATCAATTTGACTCCGAAATGGTTGAGCTGGATTCACTGGTCACGCGCGCCGCATTCTGAAGCTACTTGCCGCCGTCGGCAATGAACCGGTCGATGCGCCGGTCGAGTACCGGCAGCGGAACCGACCCCAAAGCTAGCACGGCATCGTGAAACGCCTTGATATCGAATTTCGGGCCGAGCGCGTGTTCGGCCCGTTCGCGATCCGCCTTGATTTGCATCATCCCGAGATAATAGGAGAGTGCCTGGCCCGGCCATCCGATGTAGCGATCGATCTCGGTCTCGATCTCGTGCTCGCTGAGCGCGGTGTTGTCCCGCAGATAATCCTGCGCTTGCTGCCGCGTCCAATTCAGATGATGGATGCCGGTGTCGACGACGAGCCGGCAGGCGCGCCACATCTGATAGCTCAGGTAGCCGAAGCGTTCATAGGGCGTGTCGTAGAGGCCCATTTCGTTGCCGAGAAATTCGGAATACAGGCCCCAACCTTCGCCATACGCGGATATATAGGTGTATCGACGGAACTTCGGCAGACCCTCGTGCTCGGCCGCGAGCGACATCTGCAGAGAATGGCCCGGCGCAGATTCGTGCAGTGTGAGCGCGGTCAAGGAAAACAAGGGACGCGAGGGCAGGTCGTAGGTGTTGACGAAATAGGTGCTCTTGCCGCCGCGCCCCGCTGTGTAGAACGGCGCGAGGTCCGGCGGCACGGGCTCGATGCCGAAGCGATTGCGCGGCAAGGTGCCGATATACTGCCCGATCTTGCCGTCGACGCGTTTGGCGATCCACGCGGCGCGCATCAGCAGCTCCTCACCGCTCTTTGGGTAGAACTGCGGATCGGTCCGCAAGAATGTCAGAAATTCCTTGAAGCTTCCGGTGAATCCGCTTTCGGCCATGGTTTGCAGCATCTCGCCATGGATACGCGCGACTTCGCGCAGGCCCAACGCGTGAATCGTGTCCGGATCCTGGTCGAGCGTCGTGAATTCACGGATGCGCGTGCGGTAGTAGGCCTTGCCGTTTGGCAGCGCCTCGGCGGCCAGCGGCACGCGCGCGCGGCGCATGTAGTCGTTGCGCATGAATTCCAGCAGTTTGGCGTAGGCCGGGATGACCGCCGTGCGGATGACCCGCAAGGCTTCGGCGCGCAATTTGGTTTGTTGTTCAACGTCGATCCCCGCAGGCATGTGCGCGAACGGCGTGTAGAACAGGTTGGTCTCGCCGGGAGCATCGACAATGTCGGTGATCGATTTGTCGCGCCCCGTGAGCGTCACTCGGGGCACGCTGAAGCCGCGCTCGAGCCCTAAGCGCATATTTGCGGTCTGCTCCTCGAAATAGCGGGGAACGTCGGCGAGCAGCGAAAGGTAGCGACGGTAACTCTCTTCGGTCAACATCGGGCGGCGCGCGGTGAATCCGAGGTCGGTCCAAAACGTCGTGTCGCTGTTGAGCGGCATTTCCCACTCTCGCAGCTGCTGGTCGTCTCGCAGTCCTTCGATTTGATTCTGGTACACCGCGTAGTTGACACGATCCTCGTCGCCGAGTGCGCTCTCGTCGATGCTCGCAAGTTCGGCGAGCACCTGGGTCCAATATTTTTCGCGCATCTCCTGGGTCGCGCGATCGACCTTCGGCAAGTGGTCGGAGGGCGGACTGTTCTCGTTTTCGTCGTCCTCGCCCGCGAACTGCGCTTCGCGCCAGGTCCATTCACGCGTATAGAGATCACGAAAACGACTGCCGGCGTCGTCGCCGGCGCGAGCGGCGGAGCTGCTGAGCGCGGCGCTCGCGCAGATCAGCGTCGACATTATCGAAATGGGAGCGAGATTTTTCATGCGCTTGGGACTCATGTACGCGGACGAGTTGCATTGGCCTGTTGAATCAGTGCGAGCGTCGCGGCGCGCTCCTCGCCCTCGAGCGCCAGTCGCGGGGCGCGCACGATCTCGCTGCCGAGGCCGACCTCGGCCTGCGCGAGTTTGATGAGCTGCACGAACTTCGGATAGGTATCCAGGCGCAGCAGCGGCAGGAACCAGGCGTAGAGTTCCGCGGCTGCCGCTGCACCGTCGCGCCGTGCGAGCTCGAACAGCCGCACCGATTCGTGCGGGTATGCGTTGACGAGCCCCGCGATCCAACCGGTCGCGCCCATGGCGATACCCTCGACGATCGCATCGTCCATGCCGACCAGCAATTCGAGCCGATCACCGATCAATGTACGAATCGCCGCAAAGCGGCGCAGGTCGGCCGAAGACTCCTTGACCGCGGCCAGATTGGGGCACAGCTTCGCAAGTTCCGCGATCTGCGCCGGGACGAAGTCGGTCTTGTAGGCAACCGGATTGTTGTAGAGCATGCACGGCAGTGCGGTCGCCTCGATGACCGCCATGACATGCGCGCGCATCTCGCGCCAATCGGACGAGTAGACATAGGGTGGCAGTACCATCAGGCCGCTGCAGCCGATTTTAGCGGCCTCGCGCGCGAGACGCACGGCCTCGCGCGTCGAGAGCGCGGCGATGCCGGCGATGATCGGCGCACGTCGGGCAAGCGCGCCGGTCAGGGTTCGTAGAATCGCGATCTTTTCCTCGAACTCCAAAGTCGCCGCTTCGCCGAGCGAACCCAAAGGCACGATGCCGGTGCAGCCGGCTGCAACGAGCGTGCGCGCATGCTCGGCGAGAAAGCCGTGGTCGATGAGACCGTCCGCGGCAAAGGGTGTCGTAATCGCGGGAATGACGCCGCACCAGATCGAGTTCTTGTGCATTGTTGATACTCTAAGGGTTTTTGCAGACGAATGGATCGGATAGGCTCGACAGCCGCGTCGGTAGCAGCGGCGGTCGGACTCCGTTCTCGGTAAATCGGCCGAGTTCGGCAAGCGCGGCTCCGCAAACTCGACCCTGGCAAGCGCCCATGCCGCAGCGTGTCGCAAGCTTGGCCGCGCGCGCATCGCGATACTCGCCGAGCGCCGCGATCGTGACGTCTTCGCAGCGACAAATCACCGTTTCCGGCGTTGCGAGCGAACGGATATGCTCGTCGAGCGTGAAGCAATCGGTCAATAGCCTGCCGAACCGGCGCGCATGCCGGTGCCGCGTCCGCGCCGCGGCGCGCAATGCGCCGACCGCAGCCAGGCCCGCGATGCGCCCCTCGATGCGCGCCGCCGCGCAGCCGCCGATGCCGCAGACCTCACCGGCCGCGTAGATGTCATCGAGATTCGTGCGCTGAGTGTCATCGGTCGCGACGCGCGCATGTCTTGCGGTGGTCTCGAGCCGGCAGCCGAGCAATCGCGCGAGTTCCACGTTGGGCACGAGCCCATAGCCGATCGCGAGGTGGTCGCAGTCCACGTGCCGCACGCCCGCGGGCGTGCGGATCTCGACCGCGCGCAAGCGATCGTCGCCGCTGGCCGCAAGCACAAATTCGCCGCAGCGATAGGGAATGCCGGCGAGCTTCGTACGCAGGGCAAGTGCTTGGAGTGCGCGCGCGGGCCAGCGCGGCAGCTGCGCGGCGAATCGCCACACGCGACGCGCCGGCGCCTGTTCATGAATGCCGAGGACGCGGCCACCGTGCTGGCGCAGCGTTGCTGCAGCCGCCAGCAACAACGGCCCACTGCCCGCGACGACGACGCGCTGGCCCGCGATCGGCCATCCTTGTTTGACGAGCGCTTGCAGACCCCCGGCCCCGGTCACACCGGGCAGCGTCCAGCCCGGAAACGGTAGCAGCAGTTCTCGCGCACCGGTCGCGATCACGAGCTTGCCGAAACGCAATCGCAGCGCGCGCTGCGGCTGCTCTACGAGCAGTTCGTGGTCGCCGGCGGCGACGACTTGCGATTGCGCGAGGAAGGCTACGCCGCGGGTCAGCAAGGCGCGCCCGATGATGCCGGCGGCGACGGGCGCGCCGGACTGCCGAACATCGCGGCGCCAGATCTGACCGCCGGCGGCGGCCTGCGCATCGATCAGCCCGACGCGTGCGCCGCGGCCCGCGGCCGCCTGCGCCGCGGCGAGACCGGCGGGACCTGCGCCGCAGACGAGCACGTCGAAGCGTTCATCCATCGGTGTCTACGCGCATGCCGTCGCAGGCTAGAACCATGCAGGCACGCTGATCCGCGATCTCGTCGATGCGCACCCGGCATTCGAAGCACACGCCCATGCCGCATGAGGGTCCGCGTCTTGCCCCCGTCGGTGAGCGGTGAAACCACGGCGTTACGCATGCGACTGCAGCGGCGACATTGGCGCCGGCAGGGACCTCGACGGACTGTCCATCGACCTGCAAGCGAACGCGGACGCCGCGCTTCGGCTGCGTGCTCACGCCGCGACCTGGGTCATGGCTCGTGCCGGAAGATAAGGTCGCGGATCGATCGCGCAATGCCGCCCGAGCAGCTGATCGACGAGCAGCCGGGCGCTACCGAGCGCGGTCGTGATGCCGAGCCCTTCATGCCCCGCCGCGACCCAGAGATCCGGCCGGTCGGGAATCGGGCCGAGATAGGGTTTGCCGTCGAGACTGGTCGGCCGGAAGCCGGTCCAGATTCGCAAGGCCTGCATCGGCCGCAAACCCGGCAAATAGGTGAACGCGCGCGCCAGCATGCGATGAACCATGTGCATCGACACCTGCGGCGAGGGGTCGTCGAACTCGCGCGATGAGCCGATCAGTATCTGACCGGTGCCGCGCGGCTGCACGTTGAAAGCGACGCTCGATGCCGACCCGCCGTGCGCACTGTCGGCATAACCAAGTTCCACCAGTTGGTGGCGAATGAAATCGGGGTAGCGCCCGGTGACTACGAGGTGGCCCTTGCGCGCGCGCATCGGAAGCCGCGGCAGCAACTCAGGCAGCGCGCAGCCGGTCGCAATCAGCGCAGGACCCGACAAGTGTGTGCCGTCATCGAGAACGACGCCGCCGGCTTCGAGTGCGCATGCGCGGCGCCCCTCGTAGATTCGCGCCCCGCGGCCGCAGGCGCGCGTGACGAGGTGACGCGCGACGTTCGGCGGATAAACGACGGCATCGCCGGGAACGCGCATGCCGCCGGCGAGTCCGCGCGCCAACGCGGGCTCGAGCCGATACAACTCGAGCGCATCGACGGCCTCTGCGGCGATCCCCACGGCGCCAAGCCGTGCGATCTTGGCGTTCGCAAGCTCGCGTTCGCGCTCGTCACGCGCGAGCCACAGAGTTCCGCAACGCTTGAATTCCGCGGCCGGCACATCGATGAACTCTTCCCAAAGCCGCTGCGAGTATTGCGCCAACGCCAACTCCGCGGGATCTTCGTCGAGCGCGACGAGATGGCCCATCGCGGCCGCGGTTGCGCCGCCGCCGATTTCGCGCTCCTCGACGATCGCAACGCGCAAGCCCGCCTCGGCAGCCGCGTCGGCGCATGCCGCGCCGACGATACCTGCGCCGACGACGATGAGATCGAACGTGCTCACGTCGTGGCAATTCCCCACGCGAAGGGGTCTTGCGCCTCGATCAGCAGCCGACTCTGCGCCATGATGTGCGCGGTGCCCGTGATGCGTGGCAGAACGCCGCGTTGCCCCGGCGCATAACGCGCCTCGAATACACTGCCGAGCACGCTTTCTTGGCGCCAGACGGCGCCCACCGCCAGATCCCCGTCGGCTGCGAGGCAGGCGATCTTCGCGCTCGTACCGGTGCCGCAAGGCGAGCGATCATATGCGAGGCCCGGGCAGAGTACGAAGTTACGCGCATCGATGCCTGCGCTCGGCGAGCTGCCGCTCAATTCGATGTGGTCGATTTCGGCGCCGTTCTCGCCGGTAATGCCGGCTGCGGCCAGTGCGAGGCGGATCGACTCGGTGTAGGCCGTCAACTCGCGGAGTCGCGCAAATTCCAGCGGCACGTGCGACTGCGCGCAAATGAAAAACCAGTTCCCGCCCCAGGCGACGTCGCCCTGGACGCGACCATACGCCGGTACCTCGACGACGACCGCCGCGGTGTGGCGATAGCTCTCGACATTGTCGATCGACACCCGCCCATCTTGATGCAACTCCGCACCCACGGTTCCGACCGGTGTTTCGAGCCTGTGCATGCCGGATCCGATGCGCCCGAGATGGGCGAGCGTACGGATCACACCGATGCTGCCGTGGCCGCACATGCCAAGATAGCCGACGTTGTTGAAGAAGATGACGCCGCTGCAGGCGTCGGCCGCTACTGCGGGCACGAGCAGCGCGCCGACCATCGTATCCGAGCCGCGCGGCTCGCAGGCGATCGCGCGACGCCAGCGATCAAAGCGCTCGCGGAATACCGTGCGCCGCCGATCCAAGGGGCCGTCGCCGAGGTCAGGAAATCCGGCGATGACCACGCGCGTCGGCTCTCCGCCGGTATGGGAATCGATGACTTCGATGCTGTTCATGCCGTGCATGATCGCCTTTTTCGACGATTCGAGGGAAGGGCGGCATGAGCATATGCCGTTTGATTCTTTGGCTGATCTTTCCAAGGACCGTAGGCTCGCCGGGCTATCGATCCCGCGCACAGGAAACGACCCATGATTTACCAATCGATCAATCGCCAGCGGCTGGTTTTGCTGCTGCTGCTCATCGCCGCTCGGAGCGCAGTGGCGACCAACGGCTATTTTCTCGAGGGATATGGCACCGCGCAGAAGGGCGAGGCCGGTGTCGGCATTGCGGTTCCGCAGGATGCGCTGACGGTTGCGACCAACCCGGCAGGTTTGACCGACGTCGCCGATGCCTTGAGTTTCGGCGTCGAGGTATTCCGGCCCGACCGGGGTGCAAGCCTGGTTCAAGGCGGTCAGTCGACGAGCTTTGACGGCGATGGCACCTCGCAGTTCTATCTGCCGGAAATCGGCTTCAGCCGGCACCTCAGCGATCGACTTGCCTGGGGCGTCGGCGTGTACGGCAATGGCGGACTCGATACCGACTACGGATCCAACCCTTTTGCGCGCTTTGCGCCGCCGGGCTCGACCGTGGCCCAGGGCAGCGCGGGCGTAAATTTACAGCAGTTATTCGTCTCTCCGGCGCTCAGCTTCAAGGTCGATCAGAACAACGCATTCGGCCTGGCGTTGAATCTCGCGTATCAGCGCTTCGAGGCGAAGGGTATCGGCCTGTTCGCGGGATTCTCTGAAACACCCGGTAGCGTCTCGAATCAGGGCTTTGACTCCTCGGTCGGCGCCGGCATTCGGCTCGGGTGGCTGAGCCACCTCGGCGACGCGGTCAGTGTCGGCGCGACTTGGCAATCGAAAACCACCACCGGGCGATTCTCCAAATACAGCGGGCTGTTCGCAGATGCCGGATCGTTCGATATCCCCGAGACCTATGGTCTTGGCATCGCGGTTCGACCGACCAAGGCACTGACACTCGGCTTGGATTGGCAGCGTATCTTGTATGCGAACGTGGCGTCGGTCGGCGATTCGATCGATGCGCTGTTCGCGGGCGTCGAACTCGGCGCGCGCGGCGGTCCGGGTTTTGGTTGGCGCGATATTTCCGTCGTGAAACTCGGCGGCAGCTATGACCTCACGCCGACGCTGACGCTGCGGGCCGGTTGGAGCAAGTCGCAGCAACCGGTGCCGGCCTCGCAAACATTCTTCAACATGCTCGCGCCGGGCGTGATCACGAGCCATGTGACCCTCGGCGGCGGCTGGCGGTTCTCGGATCGCAATCAGCTCAATATCGCGTATATTCACGCGTTCAAGAACACCGTCGACGGATCCGGCTCGATACCGCCCGCGTTCGGCGGCGGCGAAGCCAATATTTATTTGGAGGAGGACTCCGTGGCGATTTCTCTCACGCATGGGTTTCGATGACAACCGATCTGTGGCGAGCACTGCTGGGCGGACTGTTGATCGGCGGCGGAGCCGCGACCTTGCTGCTGCTCAACGGGAAAATTGCCGGCATCAGCGGAATTCTCGATAACGCGGTGCATGGCGAGTTCGGCCCCAAGCTTTGGCGGCTCGCGTTTTTGATCGGGCTCGTTGTGCCCGCGGCACTGTTCGGGCTGGGGCCGATCGTGTTTGCGCAAGGCTTGCCGGTGCTTGCAGTCGCGGGCCTTCTCGTCGGCGCCGGCACGCGCTTGGGGTCCGGATGCACCAGTGGACACGGCGTCTGTGGGATTGCCAATCTATCGGTGCGGTCCTTGCTCGCCACACTCGTGTTCATCTCGACCGCTGCGCTCGTCGTCTTTCTCGTGCGTCACGGAGCAGCTTAGTGGCATTCTTCAGCGCATTGATCGCGGGCCTGTTGTTCGGCGCCGGCCTGCTGCTGTCGCGCATGTGCGATCCGCAACGCGTGCTCGGATTCCTCGATGTTGCCGGCCATTGGAATCCCGCGCTCGCCTTCACGATGGGAGGCGCTATTGCGGTCGCCGCGCCGGCGTTTTATTTCGTGCGCAAGCGTCATGCGGATTTGCTCGGCGTTGCGACCGAGCTACCCGATCGGTTCAAGATCACGCGGGCTCTGATCGGCGGCAGTGCATTGTTCGGTATCGGTTGGGGCCTATCCGGCATCTGTCCCGGACCGAGCTTATTGTTGTTGACCGGTGGATCGATTCAATCGGTCGTGTTCGCGGTCGGCATCGTGCTCGGATTTTTCGGCCAAGAGTGGTTGTCCGGCAAGCGAGCTAGCGCCTAGCTTCACCGGTGCCGCGCCGTCCGGCGCAGCCGCGACGTGTCATTTGGTAGACTGAGCTGCAAGGCCGCGCCCGCTGCGCGTTCGTCCGCCGGGGGATCTTCCATGTTCATTGCAATGCGTCGCCATTGGTCGGCCGTACCGCTTCTCGTCGCGGGGCTGGCGTTGTCGAGCGGACCCACCGCCGCGCAAGGACTCGCCAACGAAATGCCGGAGCATTTCACACCGCATGTCGATGCCTTCGACTACGAAAAGCGCGAGGCCATGATTCCGATGCGCGATGGCGTCAAGCTGGAAACGGTGATCTTGATACCACGTGGTGCGCGGCGCGCACCCATTTTGTTGACGCGTACGCCCTACGGAGCCACCGCCCGAATCATTCACAACGACAGCAGTCACTTGGCCGCGGTCATTGATTCGAGCGACGTCGCTGACGACGCCGTGTTGAACGGGGGATACATTCGCGTGCTGCAGGACGTGCGCGGCAAGCACGGGTCTGAAGGCGACTACGTGATGACGCGGCCGCTGCGGGGACCGCTGAATCCGACCGATGTCGATCACGCAACCGACACCTACGATACGATCGATTGGCTGGTCAAGAACGTCCCCGAGTCGAATGGCAAAGTCGGCATGCTCGGGATCTCCTACGACGGGTTCACGACCTTGATGGGGCTCTTCCATCCTCATCCGGCGCTGCGTGCGGCGGTCCCGATCAATGCGATGGTCGATGGATGGCGCGGCGATGATTGGTTTCACAACGGCGCGTTTCGCGAGATCAGTTTGGTCTATGCCCACGATCAAGAGGCCACGCGTGCCAGCAGCGTCTCGTGGTGGTCGGATCACTATGACGATTACGATACTTGGCTGGCCGCGGGTTCGGCGGGCGCGATGGCCCGCCTGCACGGCCTCGATCAAGTCGGCTTTGCAGTCAAATTGATGGCGCACCCGGCCTACGACGCGTTCTGGCAGGGTCAGGCGCTCGACCAATTGCTGCGCAAAGAAGGCGTCTCGGTGCCCGTGATGCTGGTTCACAGCCTGTGGGATCAGGAGGATATCTACGGAAATATTGCGGTCTACAAGGCCGTGAAACCGCTGGATGCCGACAATTCCAAAGTGTTCCTGGTTCTGGGTCCGTGGTTTCACCACCAGGAGCGACTCGACGGCAGCGCGGTTGGACCGATTCAGTTCGGCAGCGATACCGCGCAATATTTTCGGCTGCATTTGCTGCGGCCGTTCTTGGATCATTTCCTCAAGGATGAGTCGCCACCGCTCGACATTGCGCCGGTGAACGCGTTCGAGACCGGTACGAATCGGTGGCTGCCGTTACCATCGTGGCCTGCAGGATGCGCCGCCGGTTGCGGCATCGCGCGTACCAAGCTCTATTTTCAGCCGGGCGGTTCTCTCGCCTATGGCGCCGCGAAGGCCGCGGCGAGCTTCGAGTCCTATGTATCGGATCCGGCAAAGCCGATTCCGTTCCTGCCGCGTCCCATACATACCGAAGGCGAGGTGGGCGCGAGGTCCTGGCAAACCTGGCTGGTCAGCGATCAGCGTGACGTAGCGTCGCGCACCGATGTGCTCACATTTACATCGAGCGCGCTGGAGCGCGCGACGAAGATCAGCGGTGAGCCGATTGCCAATCTGGTGGCCTCGACGAGCGGCACCGACGGAGATTTCGTCGTCAAGCTCATCGATGTTTATCCGGACGAAATGGGACGCGAGCCCGAGCTCGGCGGTTACGAGTTGATGGTATCCGCCGACATCCTTCGCGGCCGCTATCGCGAATCGCCGAGCAATCCGCAGCCGATCCCCGCCGACCAGAAGCAGGTCTATCGTTTTGCGCTGCCGACCGCGAATCACGTGTTTCTTCCCGGGCATCGCATCATGGTTCAGGTGCAGTCCAGCTGGTTTCCGCTCTATGACCGCAATCCTCAGACGTTTGTCGACAACATCTTCTTCGCGAAGCCGGGCGATTATCGCAAGGCCACGATCAAGGTGTTCGACAGCGGTGCCGATAGCAGCTACGTTGATTTGCCGCTCGTGAGGCCGTAATTGCTGCACTGCAATCGAGTGGGTCGATTGCGAGCGTTCGCTGCGGCGCTTACGCTGATCACAGTCGGGTTCTGCGCGCAATCCTCGGCCGCGCCGGGCGAACTGCGTCTCAGCCACGGCCGCTTCCGCGATCTTCCCGTTTACTCGCCGGCGATGACGCCGAGCAGCTTCGTGTTGCTGTTCTCGGGCGACCGGGGTTGGGATCGCAAGGCCAGAGCCACTGCGCGCGCGCTCGCGGGCGCGGGCGCGATGGTTGCGGGTATCGACCTGCCAAAACTCTACGCCGCGCTCGAGAAGGACGGCGGTCAATGCGTTTCACCCGACGGCGACCTCGAGAACCTCAGCCATTTCGTGCAGGCATACGCGCATTTACCGACCTATCTGACGCCGCTGCTCGTGGGCGTGGATTCGGGCGGTGCCATGGCCTACGCGATGCTCGCGCAGGCACCACGCGATAGCTTCGGCGGCGCCTTGAGCCTCGGCTTTTGTCCGCGATTCGAGTTGCACAAACCGCTCTGCACGAAAGGGACGCTGCTCGGGTTCAGCGCGGGCCGGGACCTCGCGCCGGCCAGGGCATCCGTGGGCGCCTGGATCGTCGTCGGGCCTGTGTTGGGCGCGGCTTGCACCGCCGACGTGACCCGATCGTTTGTGGCCCAGGTACCGGGCGCCACGGCCATGTGGCTCTCGAATGCACCAGCGACCGCCTGGTTGCCCCAATATCGGACGGCATTCGACAATATCCGCGCGAGCGGCGTCACGAAGCCGGTGCCGTTGCCGCCCGCGGAATTGGGTGATCTTCCGGTCGTCGAGGTGCCGGCGGCGCCCGGCGGTGCCGAGAGCGAGCAATTCGCGGTGATCCTGTCGGGCGATGGTGGCTGGGCAGGGCTCGACCGCGGGGTCGCCGAGGCGCTGGCCGCGCGCGGCATCCCGGTCGTCGGCCTCGATTCACTGCGATATTTCTGGTCTGCACGCACGCCGCAGAGTCTTGCGGCCGATATGGACCGAATCATCCGCCATTACGCGGCACATTGGCACCGGCCGCACGTCATGTTGATTGGCTATTCGCAGGGAGCCGATACGCTTCCGTTTGCGTTGAACCGCCTGCCTGCTGCGACCCGGGCGAGCGTTTCCTATGCAGTATTGCTGGGCCTCTCGGCGCACGCCTTGTTCGAGTTTCACGTGAGCAGCTGGCTCGCGGACGACGAATCCGGACCTGCGACGCTGCCGGAAGTCGGCCGCATCACGGGTGTGCCGGTATTGTGCGTTTACGGCGAGGACGAGGCAGACTCGCCCTGCCCGAAGCTCGATCCGAGCCGGGCGACGGTCCTCAAGCTCGCCGGCGGGCACCATTTCGACGGCAATTTCGCTGCTCTAGCCGAGAAAATCCTCGCTTTGGCCTACCGCTCGCCCAAAATGCTCGTTCCGGCGTCCCCTTGACATAGGTCGACGGCGTCGCAATAAAAGCTTCATTCGCGGCAATTTTTTCGACACACGCGATATGCCGTGTCAGAATCCGCGCCCTGTTTTGTACTAATGGAACCCTGCTATGGCCCGTACCACACCGCTTTCCGATATCCGCAATATCGGCATCATCGCCCACGTCGACGCCGGCAAGACGACGACGACCGAGCGCATTCTGTATTACACCGGGCGCAAGCACACGATCATCGATATTCATGACACCAAAGATCTGAAGACATCGACGACGACCGACTATCTCGAACAGGAGCAGAAACGCGGCATCACGATCCAGAGCGCCGCGGTGTCGGCGTTCTGGCGCGACAAGAAGATCAATCTGATCGACACGCCGGGACACGTCGACTTCACGATCGAGGTCAACCGCTCACTGCGCGTACTCGACGGAGCCGTCGTCGTATTCGACGGCGTGGCCGGTGTCGAGCCGCAATCGGAAACGAACTGGCGCCTGGCCGACAATTACGGTGTGCCGCGCATTTGTTACGTCAACAAGATGGACCGCAGCGGCGCCAATTTCCTGCGCTGTGTCGATATGATCAAGAAGCGACTCGGCGCGCGTCCCTTGCCGATCCAGATACCGATCGGATCCGAGGACAACTTCAAGGGCATGGTCGACCTCGTCGAGATGAAGGCGCTGGTTTGGGATTCGGACGACAAGGATGCCCAGTGGCAGGTGCTCGACTACACGCCGGATCTCGCCGACAAGCTGCATATCACGGTGCCGAGCGACCGTGCGCTGCTCGAGAGCGTACCTAAATTCCGCACCGAGCTGGTCGATACTTGTCTCGAGCAGGACGATGAGGCGATGGAAGCCTTTCTGACCGACGGCGTCGTGCCTTCGGGGGACATCCTGCGGCGTGCGCTGCGCAGGGGCACGCTGCATTCGGCGTTCACGCCGGTGCTCTGCGGGTCATCCTACAAGAACAAGGGTGTGCAGCAGGTGCTCGACGCAGTCGTCGATATTCTGCCGGCCCCGACCGACGTCCAGTCGATCAAGACCGTCGACGCGGACGGCGAGCCGATCGGTGAGCGCAAGTGCTCGGACGACGAGCCGTTTTCGGCGCTCGCGTTCAAGGTCATCAACGACGTCTACGGTGCGCTGACCTTCATCCGCGTCTATTCCGGCGTGCTCACCAAGGGCGCCTCGGTACAGAACTCGACGCGCGGCAAGCGCGAGAAGATCGGACGCATGGTCGAAATGTTTGCGAAGGAAGCCAATCCCGTCGAGGAAGCGCGCGCAGGCGACATCATCGCACTCGTTTCGCTCGCGGATACCGAGACCGGCGATACCTTGTGCGATGCGGCCAATCCGGTCGTGCTGGAGCGCATGCGCTTCCCGGACCCCGTGATCAGCGTTTCGGTCAAATCGAAGCTCAAGGCCGAGCAGGAAAAATTCAACGCGGCGCTCGGCAAGATGGTGCGCGCCGATCCATCGCTGCATTTGGAAACCGATCGTGAAACGGGCCAGACGATTCTGCGCGGCATGGGTGAGTTGCACCTCGAAGTGACGCTCGACCGCATGCGTACCGAGTTCGGCGTCGAGGGCACGATGGGCGAGCCCCAGGTCGCCTATCGCGAGACCTTCACCAAGAAGCTCACCGAGCAGTACATCCACAAGAAGCAGACCGGCGGCTCGGGTCAGTTCGCCGAGGTGTGGATCGTGTTCGAACCGCTGGAGCGCAGCGCCGGCTACGAATTCGTCGACAAGACCGTCGGCGGCTCTGTCCCGAAGGAGTTCGTCCCATCGGTTGACAAGGGTCTGAAGCTGCAGAAAGAGGACGGCGTGCTCGCCGGCTATCCGACCGTGGATTTCCGCGCGACGCTGATCGACGGCAGCTACCATGACGTCGACTCGAACGCACTGACGTTCGAAATCGCCGCCAAGGCGTGCTTTCGCGAAGCGATCCGCAAGGCCGGTCCGATCCTGCTCGAGCCCGTGATGAAGGTTGAGACGGTTACGCCGGGCGATTACCTCGGCGACGTGATCGGCGATTTGAATCGCCGCCGCGGCTCGATTCTCGACCAGCTGGAGCGCGGCACCAATATTGCGGTCGTCGCGAATGTGCCGCTCTCGGAAATGTTCGGCTACATCGGCCAGCTGCGCGGCATGACGAGCGGTCGCGCCTCGTACACGATGGAGTTCTCGCACTATGATCCGGTGCCGCGCAACGTCGCGGACGAGGTCATCGCCGAGAAACTCAAGGCCAAGGCGACGGCCTGATAGGAAACGCCAAGACCGAGTGACGCCGGCTCATCGGCGGGGCAAACCCGCCCGTGTGCCGGCGTGCGCCGTCGGCGTCACCCGAAACTTAGGTATTCGAAAGCGATGCGTGCCGCTTCATGCGCGAACACGCTCCTCGCGCCGACCGCCGATTGTGCCTCGACGGTCTTGGGGCGGTTCGACACCAGCCGCCAGTCACGCTGCGGCGAGTCAGGCTGTGATTGCCGCATCGCCAATTTCAATTCGCGCAGCAGCGACTCGCGACCGATGCTGTGTGCGCAAAGGCCTTCGTTGGCGATTGCCGCATCTCTGATTTTGAGCTGCGCGCACAGCCGCCGCTTGGCGCCGACGTCTGCGGCGTCGGCCTCGCGTGACCGGCGGATGTCGTGGCCAATCGTGCGTCTACGATGCGCCCTGCACGTTGCAGAATCGGCAGATCCGACTTCCACGCCTCGGCTGGGCAGCCTTTGTTGCCGGGAACGAGGGCAACGAACGGATTGATCTCGGCCGGGTAGATGCGGCAAACGAGGGGCCGGCGCGCATGGATTCTACAGAGGTCGTCCGGCCCCAAATTCGGGCAGGCACCGACGAGATTTGCCGCGAGGATCACGACGATCCGCAGCGGTAATTCGCCGGATGCAGCGCTGAACGAGCGCCGGAGCCGATGCTGTGCGATGGCGTCGGCGTGCGCAGGATCGGTGAGCCACGGCGTTGCCTCGCAAAGGACTTGCACGTCGTGGCCGTCGTCGAGCCAGGTCTCGGCCTCGGCGATCGTCAGGGCGAGTCTCGAGTTGCGGCAACAATTGCCACAGCGGGTGCATTCGAAGTGAATATCCACGCCGGATAATGGCATGATCCGCGCAGTGAAGCGAGGGTGGGACTATGTGTGCGAGCAAGGTCATCGAAGGCAATGAGCGCGGGTGGATCGTTCCCATCGGGGGCGCCGAGGACAAGGAAAATTCCCCGCAAATTCTGCGCCGTTTCGTCGAGCTGTCCGGCGGCGCGGCCGCCGATATCGTGGTCATCCCCACCGCGAGCTTGCTGCGCGGCACGGGACCACGTTACGAACGCCTATTCAGTGAGATGGGCGCTGCACGCGTGACCTCGCTCGACTTCGATACGCGCCGCGATGCCGACGAGCCGGGCCGCCTCGAACGCCTGCGCCAGGCGAGCGGGGTTTTCTTCACCGGCGGCAACCAGCTGCGCCTCTCGACGCTGATCGGCGGCACCGCGGTGGCAAGAGCGGTGCGGCAGATGAACGCGAGCGGCGTCGCGGTCGCCGGCACGAGTGCCGGCGCGGCGTTCATCAGCGAACACATGATCGCGTTCGGCGACGAAGGCAGCACGCCGATCGCCGGTTCGGTACGCCTCGCACCGGGCTTGGGATTGACCAACCGATTCATCATCGATCAGCATTTCCGGCAGCGCGATCGTCTCGGCCGCCTGCTCACGGCGCTCGCCTACAATCCGTTTGCGGTCGGCATTGGGCTCGATGAGGACACCGCGGCATTCATTGCGCCCGACAACACGGTCGATGTGCTGGGCTCGGGCGGCATCACGGTCGTCGATGCCGCCGAGGTGCAGTTTTCGTCGATGGACAGCGTCAAGGAAGGCCGTCCCGTGTGTCTGCTGGGCGTGAAGCTGCACATTCTGACGCAGGGTGCTACGTTCAACCTGCACACGCGCGAGGCCGATGCGGGTAATCTCGTGCAGTCCAAGGGGTAGAGTCGGAGAGGGATTTTCATGCGCATTCTCGAACGCAACGTCTACGTCGGCCCGTCGCAATACGCCCATTTTCCGGTCATCAAGGTGCTGCTCGACTTGGCTGAGCTCGAGCACTGGCCGACCGCAAAACTCGGTGACGGCTACGTGAACGCGCTGATCCAGGCGTTGCCGGGCCTCGAGGAGCATGGTTGCTCGTACCGCGAGCGCGGAGGGCTGGTGCGGCGCATGCGCGAAGACGAGGGTACCTGGCTCGGCCATGTGTTCGAACATGTCGCGATCGAGCTGCAAAACATAGCGGGCGCCGACGTCAGTTTCGGCAAGACCCGCAGCACCGAGACATCCGGCGTGTACACCGTGATCTACGAATATTCGCAGCGCGATGAAGGCATTGCGGCCGGCGAATTGGCGATCCAGCTGTTGTGCTCGCTGCTGCCTGCGGACCTGCAGCCGGCCGGCAGCGTGCCGGCCGATTGGAGTTGGGAGGCGCAGCGCGACGAATACATTCGTTACGCGCAACGGCGCGCACTCGGGCCGTCGACCGCCTCGCTGGTCAAGGCGGCCGAAGAGCGCAACATTCCCTGGCTGCGCTTGAACGAACAGAGCTTGATTCAGTTGGGGCACGGCAAGTATCAGCAGCGCATCCAGGCGACCGTCACCGGACGCACGAGCCACATTGCGGTGGAACTCGCGCAGGACAAAGAAGAAACCAATAAGATTCTCGCCAACTGCGGCCTGCCGGTGCCGCGCCAGGAGTTGGTGCGCTCGGCCGAGCGCGCGGTTCGCGCGGCTGAACGACTGGGCTATCCGGTCGTCACAAAACCCTATGACGGCAATCATGGACGCGGCATATCGATCGGATTGACGGGGCCCGAGGAGGTGCGGGCGGGGTTTGCGGCAGCCGCGGCGCACTCGGCGTCGGTGATCGTCGAGACCTATCTGCAGGGCGATGATCACCGCCTGCTCGTCGTCAACGGTGAGCTCATCGCGGCGACGCGCCGCACGCCGGGTCGCGTGATCGGCGACGGCAAGCATACGGTCCGCGAGCTCATCGATCTCGTGAATCAGGATCCTCGCCGCGGAGTCGGACACGAAAAAGTCATGACGCGGCTCGAACTCGATGCGCAGGCCGAGATGATGCTTGCGCGCCAGGACATGAGCGAGCAATCCGTGCCCGCGGTCGACCGCGCCGTGCTGCTGCGCAGTACCGCGAATTTGTCGACCGGCGGAACCGCGACCGACGTGACTGATGTGATCCATCCCGACAACCGCGACATGGCGGTCCGCGCGGTCACGGCGATCGGCCTCGATGTCGGCGGCGTCGATTTTTTGTGCCCCGATATCACCGAGAGCTACAAGACCGTCGGCGGCGGGATTTGCGAGGTCAACGCCGCGCCCGGTTTTCGAATGCACGTCGCGCCGAGCGAGGGCACGCCGCGCGACGCGGCCGGGCCCGTGATCGACATGCTGTTTCCCCAGGGAACCGCCTCGCGGGTGCCGATTGCCTGCATCACCGGGACCAACGGCAAGACCACGACGTCGCGCATGCTCGCGCACATCGCCAAGATGGCCGGATTCACGCCGGGGCTCACGACGACCGACGGCATCTACATCGATGGTCAGCGCACCGTCGAGGGCGACATGACCGGGCCGGTCGCGACGCGCATGGTGCTCGCCGATGCGCGCATCGACATCGCGGTGCTCGAAGTCGCGCGCGGCGGGTTGCTGCGTGCCGGCATGGGCGTGCCGTTCACGAATGTGAGCGCGGTGCTCAACGTTCAGGCCGATCATCTCGGTTTGAAAGGCATCGACACGCTCGAGCAGCTCGCAGAGGTCAAGCGCGTCGTCGTCGAAGTGGCGCGCGATTGCGCGGTGCTCAATGCCGACGATGAAAACACGATCCGCATGTCGGCGCACACGGAGGCCAAACACCTTTGCTACGTGACGCTCAATCCGCAGCATCCAATCGTGCGCGAGCATGTGCGCGCGGGTGGGCGCGCCTGCGCGCTCGAGGCGGGCGTCAACGGCCAGATGATCACGCTCTACGACAAAGGCCGCCACATTCCGCTGATGTGGACTCACTTGATCCCCGCGACTCTCGAGGGACGCGCGATGCACAACGTGCAAAACGCGATGTTCGCCGCGGCGCTGGCTTTCTCGCTCGACATCAAGCTCGACGCAATCCGGCAGGGATTACGGACCTTCGACAGCACGTTCTACCAGGCGCCGGGACGCATGAACGTCTACGATGAACACCCATTCAAGGTCATTTTCGATTACGCGCACAACGCCCATGCGGTTGCCGCGATGACCGATCTTGCGGCGCGGCTCGAGGTGCGCGGACGCCGGATCGTCGTCGTCGCGGGACCTGGAGATCGGCGTGACGAGGACATCCGCGCAATTGCGGCCGCGGTTGCCGGGCATTTCGATCACTACATCTGTCGCCGCGACGACAGCCTGCGCGGTCGGGCGAGCGACGAGGTGCCGAACATGCTCGCGCGTGTGCTGCTTGATGCGGGCGTGCCGGAAGCGGCCATCGAGATCATTCCGGACGAACAAGAGGCCATCGCAGCAGCGCTCGGGATGGGTCGCCATGGCGACCTGTTGTTGGTGTTCGCCGATGCGCTGACGCGCTCATGGAAACAAGTGATCAAGTTCAAGCCGTCGGACGGCGCTTCGACGGCGGTGGCGCCGCCATCGAGGCCGGCATCCTCGCCGGTATCCGATGCACCGCCCGAAGACGAATCATCGAGCTTCGTGCTGCAGGATGCGGCGGCGCTCGAATCGAAGGGCTTCGTGCGCGACGAGCGCGGCTTGCGTTTCGTCGGCGAAGCGGCGGACTGAAGCGGGCGCGCGGGTGTCCGACCTCGAAGCGCAGGCTGGTGCGCCGGCCGCCGAGCCCAATCACGGCTTCGACAATTCTCGTCGGTTGCCGGGGCCGAACCGCTACTTTGCGGGACCCGCGGTCACGTTGACGCCGCTTGGCGTCCACGCGGCCGACCAGGCGGCGCATAGGGCCTGGGCAGAGCACGTTCGCGAGGCGGCTGCCGCGCTCGGCTGGGCCGACCCCGAGCCGCGCTGCGTCGAGCGCGCGAGCGGTACCTTGTTGGTTTTTCGCGCGCCGCCGGACGCATTGTTCACCGCAACCGACGTCAATGAGTGGGCCTGGGAACGTGCCGCGCATGCCGCCGGCGAACTGGGATTCGATCTCGCGCAGGATCTCGGCGCCGATGCCATGCCGACATTCGCGGCCCGTGCGGCCGCCGAGCAGCGGCCCGAGCTCACGGCGCTGCGCGCGGCTGCCAGCGCGCACGACGTGTCGATCATCGAGGATGATGCGCAAGTGTCGCTCGGCGAAGGCAAGGGCAGCTGCAGCTGGGCGCGCAGCACATTGCCTGCGCTCTCGGCCGTACGCTGGAGCGAATTGCACGATGTCCCGACGCTGCTCGTTACCGGCAGCAACGGCAAGACGACGACCGTGCGCTTGCTCGCCGCGATCGCGGCTGCCGCGGGACTGACACCGGGCTACTGCAGCACCGAGGGTATCGTGGTCGGCGGCACGGCCGTCATGCTCGGCGATTACGCCGGCCCCGATGGCGCGCGTGCCGTTTTGCGGGACGCGCGTGTCGAGGTTGCGATTCTCGAGACCGCACGCGGCGGCCTGCTCCGGCGCGGCCTCGCCTTGGCGCGCGCCGATGCCGCGATCATCACCAACATCAGTCCCGATCATCTCGGCGAATACGGCGTCGACGGCGCCGAGGACCTTGCCGAAACGAAGCTCGTGGTCGCGCACGCGCTCGGGGCGGGCGGTACGCTGATCCTCAACGCCGACGACCCGGTGCTCTCGCACGCGCTCGTTCGACTGCCGCACGCGGCACGCGCCCGGCGTTCGCTGTTCGCGGCCGACTATGATCACCCGGCGCTCGTCGAGCTGCGGGCGCGCGCAGGCGGCGCTTGCGGCGTGCGCGGCGGGGAACTCCTGATGCATCAGGCGGGGCAAGAGTCGCGGCTCGGACGAATCGCCGAGATGCCGCTGAGCGTCGGCGGAGCAGCGCACTACAACGTCGCCAACTTATCGGCCGCGGCGCTCGGCGCCGCTGCGCTGCGCCTTCCGCTCGATGCGATCATCGAGGTGCTGCACCGCTTCGGCGCCGCCCCGACGGACAATCCGGGACGCCTCGAACGCTGGGCTTACCGCGGCGCGACGGTGCTCATCGACTATGCGCACAATCCCGACGGACTCGCGTCGTTGCTCGGCGTCGCACGCTCGTTGCGGCCAAAGCGCCTCGGATTGCTGCTCGGCCAAGCGGGCAACCGCGACGATGCGGCGATCGGCGAACTCGCGCGCACGGCGGCGCGTTTCTCACCGGATCAGATCGTGATCAAGGAGCTGCCGCTGATGCTGCGGGGACGCGCGCTCGGCGAGGTTCCGGCACTGCTCGAACGCGCGCTGCTCGCTGCAGGATTCGCCGCCGATCGCATTCGGTTCGAGCCCGACGAGGAGGCGGCCGCATTGCGCTTGCTCGATGGCGCCGGGCCGGGCGATGTCATCGTGCTCCCCGTGCACACCAATTCGGTGCGTGAACCGCTGCGCGCGCGACTCAGTTTGGTGCAGTGATTCGCGCGCCCGACGCGTGCGCATGTTGAGCCTTATGCGCGCGGGATTTCGATGCTAACCTCTGCTTGATCCGGGAGGTTTCGCATGCAAGGGATATTTCGGCGCGATGACGGCGCACTGCCGAATTTGGCGGTCATTCTCTACACGCTGATCGGCTGGGCGGCAGGCATCTGGCTGTTGACTCTTCCGGCACTTTGGCTGAACGCTCTGGGTGTCGTGTTGACCGCGCATACACTGATTTATTCGGCATATTTGATTCACGACTGTTCTCATCACGCGGTGTTCAGAGGAGCCGCCGCGAACGACCGACTCGGCCTCGTCATGAGCTGGATCAACGGTGCATGTCTCGCGAGCTACGTGGGCCTCAAGAAAAAGCACTTGCGCCATCACTCCGACCGGCTCGATGTCGTGACCTTTGATTATCGCGCGGCACTCAACGGGTGTCCCCGTTGGCTGCGCCGCGTGGTGATTGCGCTGGAGTGGGCTTATGTGCCGGCCGTGGAGCTGCTGATGCGCGGCTTCGTGATTGCGGCGCCGTTCGCGTCCGAGAATCGCGGCTCGCGAGCCCGGCTCGTGCGGGTGCTCGCGATCCGTATTGCGGCCTTCGGTGCGCTCGGCTTCGTGTCCCCAAGGGCCTTGTTGGGCTACGCACTTGCCTATTGGCTATTCATCATGGTGCTGCGCTTCATGGATGCATTTCAGCACACCTATGCGGTGTATGCGACGCGCAGCCTTGCACCCGCGCCCGTCGATGCGCGCCGTGACCTGCGCTATGAATACGAGAACACCTATTCGAACTTGATCGCAGAGCGCTGGCCGTGGCTCAATGTGCTGGTGCTCAATTTCCCCTATCACAATGCGCATCACGTGCGGCCGAGCGAGCCTTGGTACCGGCTGCCGGCGCTGCATCGCCAGCTCTACGGCGAGCAGCGTGATCGGCAGGTCATTGTTTGCCGCGAGCTGATTGCGAGTTTTCACCGCCATCGCGTGGCGCGCATTTTCGCCGAGGACTGCGGTTTGGTCGGTGCTGCGGGCGAAACGCCAAGCGGCGGCGCGGGTGGCCGTGCCGGCGAATTCATCGGAGCCGTCGGCGTGTCGTTCCTGACCGCGGTCTGAGAGCGGCCGGCTTGACGCCAGCGCGCGCTCTGCGGTTCCAAGTCTACATACAGCCGCGCGCCTCGAAGACCGAGTTGGCGGGAATTCATGGCGGCGCCGTCAAAATTCGGATTGCGGCGGCGGCGATCGACAATGCGGCGAATCTCGCATTGATCGAATTCGTGGCTGCGCGGCTCGGCATTGCAAAACGCTATGTTCGGCTGGTCGCCGGCGCGAAGGAGCGCAACAAGTTGCTCGAGATCGAGGAGGTCAGCGAGCAGGCGATGCGCGCCGCGTTCCCCGGATTCAAACCTCCAAAACGACGCTCTTCTTGAGCACGAACGTCAGGACGAGGTAGTAAACGGCACCGATCGCGATCCAGCAGCCGCCGAGCAACTTTGCGGATCGGTCCATTTCCAGCAGCACGTAGCAGATGACCAATAAACCGGCGATCGGAAAAACGACATGGCGCAGCCAGTCGCCGCTGCGTTCGCGAATGAAATAATGGTTGATCACCGACAAATGCAGCAGCACGAAACCGGTGAGCGCGCCGAAATTCACGATCAACGTAAGATCGTCGATGCGCGCGCTGAAGAACAGACCGACGAGCAGCGAGATCACTGCAACGAGCAGCGTACTCACGTACGGGGTCTTGTAGCGTGGGTGGATCCTCGCAAGTACCGATGGCAGCTTGCCGTCGCGCGCCATCGCAAACAGAATGCGCGCAACTGCGGCCTGCGCGGCCATCGCGTTCGCGATCGCGGATGCGAGTACCACCGCAATGATCGTGATCAGACGCAGCCAATGGCCGCCGGCGCGCTCGGAAATCTCGTAAAAGGCGGTCTCCGGCGCCGCAAACTGCATGCCGCGCGCGAGATCGGTCGCGATCCACGTCTGCATGATGAACAGACCGCCGACCAATAGCAGCGCGAGCACGATCGCGCGGCCGACGGCGTCGCGGCTGTCGCGGCTTTCCTCGGCAAGCGTCGAGATGCCGTCGAAGCCGAGGAACGACAAAACCGCGATCGAGGTCGCACCGGCAACCGTCGACAGCGAGAACACATGGGGGTCATAGACCGGTTTCAAAGTCAGGGCTCCCGCACCCTGGCCATGGTAGAGCGCCAGCAACCCGAAAAAGACGAACAGCGCAAGCGCCGCCAATTCCATCAGCAACATGTACCAATTGATGCGCGCCGTGAGCCGCACTCCGACCAGATTGACGTGCGCATTGAACGAAATGAAACCAACGAGCCACACCCAATTGGGCACCGCCGGAAGAATGGGCCGCAGCGCGGCTGCGCTGAACAGGTACAACAGCGCCGGCACGAGAATATAGTCGAGCAGAATCAGCCATCCGGAGAAAAATCCCGCGATCGCATGCAAGCCGCGATGCGCGTAAGTGTAGACCGAGCCCGCCAGCGGAAAGGCGCGCGACATCGCTGCATAGCTCATGGCCGTGAAGAACATGCCGACGAGGCCGACGAGGTAGGCGAGCGGCACCATCCCCTTCGCATCGGCCCAGACGAATCCGAAAACCGAGTATGGCGCGATCGGCACCATGAAAATCATCCCGAAAACGACCAGATCGCGGGTGCTGAGTGCGCGGCTCAGCTGTTCTTTATAGCCGAATTGGTCGAGGGCGGACATTGGCGTTCGGTACCTGCGGCGTCGAAAGGGGCCTCCAGTCTATATCGATTCGGCGGGATTGGATGATTTGACCATGCTAGGCTTGTCGCCGCGGCAGGCCACATGGGGAGCGGAAATCGTGCGCAGTCACAATAAGGCATGGATGTTCGTCGCAGCGGTCGGTGTCGGATTCGGTGCGGGAACGGCCATCGCGGATGATCCCGGATTCGGGCCATCGAACCCGTTTTTTACGCCGAGTTCCCTGCCGTTTCACGCGCCGCCGTTCGACAAGATCAAGGACGAGGATTATTTGCCCGCGATCGAGGCGGGCATGGCGCAGGAGCTGACCGAAATCCAGGCGATCGCCAACGATCCCGCGGCTCCGACGTTCGGCAACACGCTCGTCGCGATGGAGACCAGCGGCAGCTTATTGGGGCGCGCCTTGCGGGCATTCCGGGGGGTCAGCGGTGCCAATATCAATCCGCAGCTGCAGGCGACGCAAACCAAATTGGCGCCGCTGCTCGCGGCCCATGAAGACGCGATTCATCTGAACGAGAAGTTATTCGCGCGAATCTCCACGATTTACAAACAGCGCCGAAAGCTCAAGCTCGACCCCGAGTCGCTGCGTCTGCTCGAACATACCTACGATGAATTCGTCCATGCAGGCGCCAACCTGTCGGAGACCGACAAGGTGCGGCTCAAAAAACTCAATGAAGAAGCATCGACGCTCTCCGATAGGTTCACCACGCGGCTATTGGCGGCGACCAAGGAGGCGGCCTACCGCACTTCCACGCCTGACGCGCTCGCGGGCCTGAGCCCGGCACAGCTGGCCGCTGCCGCACAAGCCGCGAGCGCCCGCCAGGTCGAGGGCTATCTGCTGCCGCTGCAAAACACGACGCAGCAACCGGCACTCGCGAGCTTGAGCGTACGCACGACGCGCGCGGCGATTTTCCAGAATTCGTGGAACCGCGCGCAGCACGGTGATGCGAACGACACGCGCGAGACGATCGCGCGGCTCGCGCAGATCCGGGCGCAGCGCGCGGCGCTGCTTGGCTATCCGACCCATGCGGCATGGAAGTTGGCCGATCAGATGGCGAAGACACCGGAGGCTGCGCTCAAGTTCATGGAGGCGCTGGTGCCGCTGGCGACCGGCAAGGCTGCGAGCGAGGCGAACGACATCCAGACTGCAATCGACGCCGATCACGGTGATTTCCGGCTCGAGGCCTGGGACTGGAACTACTATGCCGAGAAGGTTCGCCAGTCGAAATACGCACTCAACGATGCCGACGTCAAACCATACTTCGAAGTGGGCCGGGTGCTTGAAAATGGCGTGTTCTACGCCGCGCATCAGCTCTACGGAATCAGCTTTAAAGAGCGTAAGGATATCCCGGTGTGGCAGCCGGACGTGCGTGTCTTCGAAGTCTTCGACGTCGGAGGCAAGCCGCTCGCGCTGTTTTATTGCGATTACTTCAAGCGCGACAACAAGCAAGGCGGCGCCTGGATGTCGTCTTTCGTCGAGCAGTCGAAGCTGCTCGGCTCGCTGCCCGTCGTCTACAACGTGGCCAACCTGCCCAAACCCGCGCCCGGTCAGCCGGCGCTGATCAGCTTCAGCGATGTCACGACGATGTTCCATGAGTTCGGCCATGCGTTGCACGGCATGTTCGCAAACACCGAGTACCCGAGCCTCTCGGGCACCGCGACTGCACGGGATTTCGTCGAGTTTCCCTCACAGTTCAACGAACACTGGGCCTTGTACCCGGCGGTTTTCACACATTATGCGAAGCATTACCGTACCGGGGAGCCGATGCCGGCTGAGCTTGTGGGTAAGATCAAGAAGGCCGCGAATTTCGACGAGGGCTATTCGCTAACGGAGCTGCTCGCCGCGGCCGAGCTCGATATGCAGTGGCACACTTTGCCCGCGGACGCGCCGTTGCAGAATCCAGAGGAATTCGAGAAACAGGCGCTGGCCGCGACGCACTTGGATATTCCGGCCGTGCCGCCGCGATACCGATCCAGTTATTTCAGCCATATCTGGGCCAGCGGCTATTCGGCTGGCTACTACGCCTATTTGTGGACGCAGATGCTCGACGATGATGCGTTTCAATGGTTCGAAGAACACGGCGGCCTGACGCGCGCCAACGGCGATCGGTTCCGCCGCATGGTGTTATCCCGCGGCAACACGCACGACCTCGCGTCACTGTATGTCGACTGGCGCGGCCGTGCGCCGAACGTCGATGCGATGATGAAGTATCGGGATCTCAAGCAGAAGGCTCGCGCAGTGCCGCGATGAATCGCTCTGCGTAACGGCTCAGCTTTGCGCTGCCGACGCCGGGCAAGTCGGCGAATTGATCGATGCTCAGCGGCCGGCGCAGCGCCATTTCGCGCAATGTGGCGTCGTGAAAGATCACGTAGGGCGGTAATCCCTGTTCGACCGCCAGCTGCTTGCGCACGGCGCGAAGGCGTTCGAACAGGGCATCTCCCGTAGCCGCGGCGGCGCTCTCCCGACTGGCCGGCCGTGAGGCTTGCGCAATCTCGAGGCCGCGTTCGCCGCGCAGCAGGCACCAGCTCTCGGGATTCAGCGACAGCACCGGAAACCCGTCCTGGGTCTCGTCGACCAGGGCTTGATGCAGGAGCGCGCGCGCGACGGCGCGCCACTCGGCCAGCGAGCGGCGCCGGCCGATGCCGTAGACGCTCAAAGTGTCGTGTCCGCGCGAGAGCACGCGCTCCGACCTCGCGCCGCGCAAGATCTCGATGATCTGCGCGGACCCGAAGCGCTGACCGCGCTGTGCAAGCCGCGCTACGCATGACAGGAATTGGCGTGCTTCGACGCTCCAATCCTGCACCGAGCGCGGCGCGCAGCAATTGTCGCAGGCGCCGCAGGGCCCCTCGAAGGACTCACCGAAATAGCGCAGCTGGACTGCACGGCGGCATTCGGTGGACTCCGCGTAATTGAGGACCTGACGCAACTGTTGGCGCGCGATGCGCTGTTCGTCCTCGAGCGCGGCGCCGCTCTGCGGATCGACCTTTTGTTGAATCAGATAGTCGGCCGTGCGTATGTCGGCGGCGCCGAAGTACAGCACGCAGCGCGCCGGGTCTCCGTCGCGTCCCGCGCGGCCGGATTCCTGATAGTAGGCCTCCAGGCTCTTCGGAAGGTCGAAGTGGACGACCCAGCGCACGTCGGGCTTGTTGATGCCCATGCCGAACGCCACCGTCGCGACGACCACTTGGATGTCGTCGCGGACGAACGCTTCGAGCGCCTCGCGCCGCAGATCGGAATCGAGGCCCGCATGGTAGGGCAGTGCGCGAATCCCGTCTGCCTGCAATTGCGCGGCGATTTCGTCGACGCGCCGGCGCGACAGGCAGTAGACGATACCCGCGCCGCCGCTGCTCGCCAGTGCCAGCAATTCGCCGTAACTGCGCTTGGTCTTGGCGTGCACCTCATAGTGGAGGTTCGCCCGATTGAAACTCGCCAGATGCACCTTAGGATCGCGCAGCCGCAGTTGGGCCACGATATCGCCGCGCACGCGTGTGGTCGCGGTCGCGGTGAAACACAGGATCGGGATCGCCGGATGGCGCTGTCGCAGCAAGCACAGCTGGCGGTACTCCGGTCGAAAATCGTGCCCCCATTCGGAGACGCAGTGGGCCTCGTCGATCACGAACGCGTTGATGCCCGGGCCCGCGTCGAGTTCGGCGAGCGGTCCGTCGAGGAATTCGCCGAGCAACAGCCGCTCCGGTGCAAGGTAGAACAGCTTGTAATCCCCTCGCAGCATTGCGCGCGTGCGCTGTGCGATCTCGCGCGCATCCAAACTCGAGTTGACGAAGCTTGCGGCGATGCCGTTGTCCTGCAACAGGCGAACCTGATCTTGCATCAAGGCAATGAGCGGCGAGACCACCAGCGTGACGCCGGGCTGCAGCAGCGCAGGCAGCTGAAAGCACAGGGATTTGCCGCCGCCGGTGGGCATCAGTGCGAGCAGATCGCACCCAGCGAGCGCATCGCTGACGACCGCTTGCTGGCCGGGTCGAAAGCGATCGAATCCAAAATGCCGTTTGAGTGCGGCGGTCAATTGCGTCATGGTCCGTGGGATTCTACCGATCTCGCCGCGCGGCGCGCCGATAGATTACGATGTCAACAGGCACATTCGCAGGGGAAGCCGCTTGAAGAACCCACACACGATACACCGGCATCAGCATCATCGGGGCTGGGACAATTCGATCGCTCCCGTGCTGCGTGTGGCACCGGGCGCGTCGATCGGATTTGAAACCGTCGATTCCTCGGGCGGGCAATTATCTGCGGTCTCGACGGTTGCCGCGATCGGGCAACTCGACTTTGGGCGCGTCAACCCGGTCACCGGCCCGGTGTTCATCGACGGCGCCGAACCCGGCGATATCTTGAAAGTCAAAATCTTGTCGTTGACACCTTCGGGCTGGGGTTGGACTGCGAACATTCCGGGCTTCGGACTGCTCACCGACGATTTTCCGCAGGCCGCGCTGCACATCTGGAAGTATGACGAGAACACGCTGGCGCCGGCCTCGTTCGGGCGGTGGGGCCGCGTGCCGCTGAAGCCGTTTGCGGGCACGATCGGCGTCGCACCGGCCGAACCCGGTCTACACAGCATCGTGCCGCCGCGCCGCGTCGGCGGCAACATGGACATTCGCGATCTCGCGGCTGGCACCGAACTCTACTTGCCGGTCGAAGTGGCAGGCGCGCTATTTTCGATCGGTGATACGCACGCCGCCCAGGGCAACGGCGAAATCTGCGGGACGGCGATCGAAAGCCCGATGAACGTTGCGCTCGAGTTCGACCTCGTCAAGCAGACGCCCTTGGCCTTCCCGCGGTTCACGACGCCGGGCCCGGTGGCGCGACACCTCGACTCTCACGGCTACGAAGTGACGACGGGCATCGGCCCCGATCTCATGCAGGCCGCGCGCGCCGCAGTGCGGGGCATGATCGACCTGCTGGCGCGCCGTTATTCGATGCCGGCCGTCGATGCCTATATGCTGTGCAGCGTCTGCGCCGATTTGACCATCAGCGAAATAGTCGACATTCCCAACTGGACCGTCTCATTCTATTTTCCACGCGTCGTCATCGAGTAAGATGCGGGCGGCGCTAAAGCTTCCCAGCCTGCGGCCGATTTAGCTAGGACGAATAGGATATTCCCCGACAAACCGTGCCCGACACCCTCGATTGGAAAGAAAAATACCGCAACTCCGTGCGCGAAATGGAGGCGGAAGAGAAGCGCTGGAACTACGTTGAAAAGGTTCTGCGCCTCCTCGTGAACCGCCTCTGTGCGGCGGGTATGGGCGCGCACGAACAACTCGACGAGCATCTCGCGACGATATCGGCCGCAAACCGCCGCAAGGCCGATGTTTCCGAACTCGAAACCTTGGCGCGCGCGTTGACCAACGCCGTCACCGCCGTGAGCGCGGTCGAAGCGGTTGGTCCGGTCGACGCGCCTGCAAGCCCGGAGCGCGCGCAGACCGCGGAGCGCGCTGCCGAGCCGCAGCGGTCCGCCGCAGCCGAGCGACCCGCGGCGCAGAACCGTCCATCGGCGCCGCAGCGAACCGCAGCGGCGGACCGACCCACGGTGCCGGACCGAGGCCCAGCACCCGATCGGACCGCGGCGCCCGATCGGACCCCACCGCCGGATCGCTCCGCCGCACCGGAGCAGACGATTGCTCGTGATCGGGGCGTCGCTCTCGAACGCGAAGTCGAACCGGCACGCGCCGTGCCCGCGGAACGCTGGAAGTCGACCTGCGCCGCGGTGCGCATGCTGCTCGAGCGGCTGACGATCGGCAATAGCAATGAGCCCGTCGCAGCGGCGCTCTCCATCGAGCTCGAGCGCGCGGAAACGGATACCGCGCTCGCCGAAGTGTTGCTGCGCATGGCTGAACTCGTGCATGAGCGCAGCGAGCAAATCGCGCGCGAGCGGCTGCAGGCAGCTGCGGTACTCGCGGACGTCGGCAAGCGATTGGAGGAAATGGTCGAGTATTTCGCCTCGTCGGTCGAGGCGAGTCGCTCGGGCTTTGCCGATACCGAGATACTGAATACGCAAGTGATGTCGCAGGTGCGAGAGTTATCGGCGGAGATGAGCGTCGCGAGCGATTTGCCGTCGCTGCAAATGCTGGTCAGCAAAGGCTTGGAGTCGGTCGGCAACTGCGTGCGGGATTTTCGCGCCCGTGCCGAGGAGCGTCTGCGCGAGCAGACCACCCGCACCGACAGCATGCGCTCGCGCGTCGCGGCGCTGGAACAGGAAACGCGCGAACTGCAGGGAAAACTCGAACAAGAGCGCGATCGGGCGCGCATCGACCCGCTGACCGGGGTTGCCAATCGCAAGGCGTTCGATGAGCGTATCGCCCAGGAAATTGCGCGCCGAGTCCACACCGACGGGGCCGTGACCTTGCTGATTTGGGACATCGACAACTTCAAGTCGATCAACGATTCCTACGGGCATCGGGCCGGCGATCGCGTGCTGCAAAGCGTCGCAAGGTGCTTCGCGCTCGGCGTCCGATCGACCGATTTTGTCGCGCGCATCGGCGGCGAGGAATTCGCGATGGTGATGGTCGGCTTGTCGATGGAGACTGCGATGCGCATGGCCAATGAATTGCGCGTTGCGGTCGAGGCGCTGCGTTTTCATTTTCGCGGTTCGCCGGTGCGCGTCACGGTCTCCTGCGGATTCACCGAGATCAAGGACCGCGAGGGGCACGAAGCCGCGTTCGATCGCGCAGATTCTGCGCTGTATCGGGCGAAGAACGGCGGCAAGAATCTCTGCGTTGCCGGCTAGAAGATCTCAGCCCGCGAGTCGTTCCTGAACCTGATCGAGCGCGTCGACGAATAGGTGAACCGTATCCTCGGCGAGACCCGCAATGTTGATGCGGCCCTCGGGGCCGAGATAGACGCCGAATTCACTGCGTAGCCGATCGATCGCGGCGGGGCCGATCGGCAGCAGCGCGAACATGCCGGTGCCTCGGTCGAGCTGCGACAAATCGACCGCGCCGACGCGCCCGTAGGCCGCGAGCGCTGCGCGCAGCCGGCGAATTCGCGTGCGCATCGCCTCGAGCTCGAACCGCCACACCTGCTTGAGCGCGGGAGATTCCAAAATGCAGCGGACAACCGCGGCGCCGTGATCGGGCGGCATCGAGTAATTCACGCGTGCGAGCGCAATTAGGTGTCCGAGCAAGCTGTGAACCTCGGCGGGTTTCGGGCAAACGACGAACAAGGCGCCGACGCGCTCTCGGTAGAGCCCGAAGTTCTTGTCGCAGGAGTAGGCGATCAACAGATTCGGGACCCGCTCGAGCAGGTGCAGCAGCGCCATGCAGTCCTCGCGCCAACCGTTTCCCAATCCTTGGTACGCGAAGTCGACGAGTACCACGAGGCCGCGCGCAAGAACGACGTCGACGAGCGCATCCCAATACGCGGCTGTCCCGTCGAGGCCGGTGGGGTTGTGGCAACAAGCTTGAATCAATACCGCATCGCCGGGCGCAGCCGCCTGCAGGGCATCGAGCAACTTATGGTTTGCGCAGCTCGCGACCTGCAATCCACAGGCCGAAAAGATCGGCAGGTGATTTGCCCACGTCGGCGCGCCGAGCCAAAGCCGGCGGCCCGGTGCGGTGCGCGCGAGTAGGTCACCGGCGAGGCGCAGGCCCCCCGTTCCACCGATGGTTTGCAAACCGGCGATCGGACGATCCATGCTGAATGCTTCGGCGGCGAGCAGCGCGACGAATTCCTGGTCGCCCTCGCTGCCGAGATAGGTTTTGCTGCTACGGCTCGAGAGCAGCTCGGCCTCGGCGCGCTTGACCGCGGCGAAAATCGGGGTTTGACCGAGCGTGTCCCGATAGACGCTGACACCTAGGTCGAGTTTGCGCGAACGCAGATCGGCGCGGCAACGGATCATCAGCGCCGATGGCGCGTCCGGTGCGGCAGCACCGAGGTTTCTGAATGGCACGAGTAAGCTCTCCCTAGCGGTCTTCAAGCGGGCGCATACGATAATCGCGATCGGGCGTACACTCGTTCCCAATTGGACTGCGAAACTACGTATGCGAAGAATAAGATTCTGAATATGGCTATAATTATGACCTGCTTGTTTTGTTTTCCCAGAGAGCGCTGCAATTGGACAAAATCGACAGGGCCATACTGGTCGAACTCGAAGAGCATGGGCGGGTGCCGTTCGGCGAGATCGCGGAGCGAGTCGCATTGTCGAAGACGCCCTGCTGGACTCGCGTGCAAAAGCTCACCGAGACCGGAGCAATCAAAGGCTATCGAGCCGTCATCGATCCGAATGCAATCGGCCTCAAACTGACCGCCTATGTGCACGTCCAGATCGAATTCGGCTGCCGCACGGCATTCGAGGGCGCGGTGCTTGCGCATCCCGCGATCATCGAGTGCTATACGACTGCCGGTCATGATGATTATTTGCTGCAGGTCATGACCGGCGACGTCGATCGCCTCGACGGCTTGCTGCGCGAGGAGCTCTCCCGCCTGCCCGGCGTGCAGCGCTTTTCGACGACGATCTGTCTGAAGCGCATCAAGGGCAACGGTCCGATTACGCGGGCCGCCGCGCTGCTCGAAGACACAGCGGCACGCCAACGCTAGGGAGTTGCAGCATGACCGCGACAATTGACTTGCGCAGCGATACGGTCACGCGGCCCTCGGCGGGCATGCGAGCCGCGATGGCGGCTGCGGAGGTTGGCGATGACGTCTACGGTGACGACCCGACGGTCAATCGTCTCGAGGCGCTGGCCGCCGAACGCTTCGGCTTCGAGCGCGCGCTGTTTTTCGGGTCCGGTACGCAGAGCAATCTCGCGGCGCTGATGACTCATTGCGGCCGCGGCGATGAATATCTCGTCGGCAGCGAAGCGCATACCTACAAGTATGAACAAGGGGGCGCGGCCGTGCTCGGCAGCATCCAGCCGCAGCCGATCGACAACGAACCCGACGGCACGATAGCGCTCGAGCGGATTGCGCGGGCGATCAAGCCCGACGACGTTCATTTCGTGCGCTCCAAACTTCTCGCGCTCGAAAACACGATCGGCGGACGCGTGCTTCCGCCGCAATATCTGCGTAGTGTGACTGCATTCGCGCATGATCGGGGCCTCGCGACCCATCTTGACGGCGCGCGGCTGTTCAACGCGATCGTCAAACTGCGCCTCGCCGAGCGCGAGGCCGTGCTGGGATTCGATTCGGTGTCGCTGTGCTTGTCGAAGGGTCTGGGCGCACCCGCGGGCACGCTGCTGCTCGGGTCGCGGGATTTCATCGCGCAGGCGCGCCGCTGGCGCAAGGCGCTCGGCGGCGGCATGCGCCAAACCGGAATTCTCGCAGCTGCCGGGATCTTCGCGATCGAGCATCATGTCGCGGGGCTCGCCGAAGACCATGCGAACGCCGAGTATCTGGCCGCCGGTCTGCGCGAAATCGGACTCGCCGTCGAGGAGCCGCAGACCAACATGGTATTCGTCGCGCTACCGGCAGAGCGGGTCGCGGGACTCGCCGCGCATCTTGACTCGGCAGGCGTGCTCGCGTCGATCGGCGTACGTACGCGGCTCGTGACACACCGGGACCTGACGCGCGAGGATCTTGCGAGGACGGTACGGCTCATCGGGGGTTATTTCGAACGCCGCTGAGGCGGCGCGTTTTGCGCCTTTTTACACAACATTTACGTGCCTTGTGAAAAACTGTTCCGGCTTTTTCGATCGGCGCCCGTATGTTTCGAGCGATTGAGGCAATGGGAGGTTAGTCGTGGATATATTGTTTTTGGGCGTTTTCATTGCCCTTTTCATACTGACGATCGCGTTGGTCAAGGGTTGCGCCGCGTTGGAGCGCAAATCGGAGCGAAAAAAATGAATGGCGCCTACGTGCTGAGCGGTTTGCTCGCGCTCGCCCTGCTGATCTATCTGTTGGCTGCGCTGATCTGGGCCGAGGAGCTCTAAAGATGACCGCGCAGGCTTCGACCCAACTCATCATTTTCTTTGCGGTGCTGATCGCGCTGGCCTACCCGCTCGCCGCGTGGATGGCGCGCGTCGGCGACTCGAGGCCGATCGGCGGCTTTGTCGGTAAGTTCGAGCGGCTCATTTACCGGGGCGCCGGCGTCGATCCGGCCGAAGACATGCCCTGGACGCGATACGCAATCGCGGTGTTGCTGTTCAACGGCCTGGGCGTCGTCGTCGTGTACCTGCTGCAACGCCTTCAGCTCGCGCTGCCGCTCAATCCGCAGGCCATGGGCAACGTCTCGCCGGATTCATCGTTCAATACCGCGGTCAGCTTCGTGACGAATACCAATTGGCAGGGCTATTCGGGCGAGTCGACGATGAGCTATCTCACGCAGATGCTTGCGCTCGCGGTCCAGAATTTTCTTTCGGCTTCGACCGGAATCGCGGTGGCCTATGCGCTGATACGCGGATTCGCGAGGCGCTCTGCCCAAGGCATCGGCAATTTCTGGGTCGATTTGACCCGCAGCACGCTCTATGTACTGCTGCCGCTGTGCTTGATCGTCGCGGTGCTGTTCATGGGGCAGGGGGTCATCCAGAATTTCGATTCCTACCGCGACGTGCATACGGTCGAGCCGCTGACCTATGACAATCCGCAGGTCGATGCCGCGGGCCAGCCGCTCAAGGATGCGGCCGGCAACCCGATCACGGTCAGTGTGACGACCCAGACTCAGACACTGCCGATGGGTCCGGTGGCTTCGCAAGAAGCGATCAAGATGATCGGCACCAACGGCGGCGGATTCTTCAATGCGAATTCCGCGCACCCGTACGAGAATCCGACGCCGTTCAGCAATTTCGTACAAATGATTTCGATGTTCCTGATACCGACCGCGCTGTGTTTCGTGTTCGGTCGCATGATCGGCGACACGCGCCAGGGCTGGGCGGTGCTCGGCGCGATGGCCTCGATCTTCATCGTCATGGTGACACTTGCGCTCTGGGCCGAGCAGCAGGGCAACCCGCTGTTCACGCCGCTTGGCGTCGATCAACAGCAAAGCGCGCTCCAGGCCGGCGGCAACATGGAGGGCAAGGAGACCCGTTTCGGTATCGTGGCTTCGGCGCTGTTCGCGACGATCACGACCTCCGCGTCCTGCGGCGCGGTCAATTCAATGCACGATTCCTACACGCCGCTCGGCGGACTCGTCCCGATGTGGCTGATCCAGCTCGGCGAGGTCGTCTTCGGCGGCGTCGGCGCGGGCCTCTACGGAATGCTGATCTTCGCGATCATGGCGGTATTCATCGCGGGGCTGATGATCGGCAGAACTCCGGAATACGTCGGCAAGAAGATCGAAGCATTCGAAATGAAGATGACCTCGATCGTCATCCTGGTCACGCCATTGCTGGTGTTGGTCGGAACCGCGATCGCGGTGATGAACGAACAAGGAAAAGCGGGAATCCTCAACCCGGGCGCGCACGGCTTCTCGGAGATCCTCTACGCGTTGTCCTCGGCGAGCAACAATAACGGCAGCGCGTTCGCAGGCATCAGCGCGAACACGCCGTTCTACAATACGCTGCTCGCGGTCGTCATGTGGTTCGGCCGTTTTGCATTCATCGTGCCGGTGCTCGCGATCGCCGGCTCGCTCGCCAAGAAAAAGCGCATAGAGGTCACGGCTGGGACGCTGCCGACCCACGGGCCGCTGTTCATCGCCTTGCTCGTCGGCACCGTCGTGCTCGTCGGTGCGCTGACCTACGTGCCGGCGCTTGCGCTCGGGCCGGTCATCGAGCATTTGCAGCTGCACGCGATTCATTGAGGCTCAAGAAAATGGTCCGCAAAAGTCTGTCGTTATTCGATCGTGCGCTGCTGGGGCAGGCGATCATCGACTCCTTCCGCAAGCTCTCGCCCGCGGTGCAGATTCGCAACCCCGTGATGTTCGTCGTCTACGTGGGCAGCATCCTGACGACTCTGCTGTTCGTGCAGAGCCTGCGCGGTGCCGGTGAGGCGAGCGCAGGATTCATCTGCGCGATCTCGGCGTGGCTGTGGTTCACCGTGTTGTTCGCTAATTTTGCCGAGGCGCTCGCCGAGGGACGCAGCCGCGCGCAGGCGGCCTCGCTGCGCGGACTGAAGCAGTCGATCACTGCCAAGAAGATGCGCGTTCCGAAATTCGGCGCCGAATGGACCGCGACGCCCGCTCCCGAGCTTCGCAAGGGGGACGTGTTCCTGGTCGAGGCCGGCGACGTGATCCCGGCCGACGGCGTCGTCGTCGACGGCGTTGCGTCGGTCGATGAGAGTTCGATCACGGGCGAGTCGGCACCGGTCGTGCGCGAGTCGGGCGGCGATTTTTCCGCGGTGACCGGCGGTACGCGGGTCCTGTCGGACTGGCTCATCGTTCGCGTCTCGGTCAATCCCGGCGAAGCGTTCATCGACCGCATGATCGCCATGGTCGAGGGCGCGAAGCGACAGAAGACGCCGAACGAGATCGCGCTGACGATCCTGTTGATCGCCTTGACAGTCGTGTTCCTGCTCGCGACCGCGACTTTGCTGCCGTTTTCCGTGTTCAGCGTCGAGGTTGCAAAACTCGGTGCGCCGGTGACCATCACGGTGCTCGTGGCCTTGCTCGTGTGCCTGATCCCGACCACGATCGGCGGCTTGTTGTCGGCAATCGGTGTCGCCGGCATGAGCCGCATGATGGCGTCGAACGTGATTGCGACTTCCGGGCGTGCGGTCGAGGCCGCCGGCGACGTCGATGTACTGCTGCTCGACAAGACCGGCACTATCACGCTGGGCAACCGGCAGGCCGCAGCCTTCATTCCGGCCGATGGGGTTACTGAACAACATCTCGCCGATATCGCGCAGCTCAGTTCCCTCGCGGACGAAACCCCCGAGGGGCGCAGCATCGTGATACTCGCCAAGCAACGCTTCAATTTGCGTGAGCGCAGCTTGAGCGGACTCGAGGCAACCTTCGTGGCGTTTTCCGCGCATACGCGCATGAGCGGTGTCAACATCGGCTCGCGCGAGGTGCGCAAGGGCGCGGCAGACTCGGTCAAGCACTACGTCGAGGCCCAGGGTTTCAATTTTCCAGCGCGCGTCTCGCAAATCGTCGACGAGGTTGCCCGCAAGGGCAGCACGCCGCTCGTGGTTTCGGACGGCGGTCGGGTGCTCGGCGTCGTGGAACTCAAGGACATCGTCAAGGGCGGCATCCGCGAGCGCTTCGGCGAACTGCGGCGCATGGGCATCAAGACGGTCATGATCACGGGCGACAATCGGCTGACCGCGGCTGCGATCGCGGCCGAAGCCGGAGTCGATGACTTTCTCGCCGAGGCGACGCCTGAGACGAAGCTCAAGCTGATTCGTCAATACCAGGCAGAGGGGCGCCTCGTTGCGATGACCGGCGACGGAACCAACGATGCGCCGGCGCTCGCGCAGGCCGACGTCGCGGTCGCGATGAACTCGGGAACCCAGGCGGCCAAGGAAGCCGGCAACATGGTCGATCTCGATTCGAATCCTACCAAGCTCATCGAAATCGTCGAGGTCGGCAAGCAGCTGCTGATCACGCGCGGGTCGCTGACGACGTTTTCGATCGCGAACGATGTCGCGAAATACTTCGCAATAATTCCGGCGGCCTTCGCGACAACCTATCCGCAGCTCAAGGTTCTCGACGTCATGCAATTGACGAACTCGAATTCGGCGATTCTCTCGGCCGTGATTTTCAACGCGCTGATCATCGTCCTGTTGATTCCGCTCGCGCTCAAGGGCGTCAAGTATCGTGCACTCGGCGCCGCCTCGCTGTTGCGCAGGAATCTGGCGATTTACGGCCTCGGCGGAATTGCCATTCCCTTTGGCGGTATCAAGCTCATCGACGTGCTGCTGACGGCGCTGCGGCTCGTATAGAGGTTAATCATGCTCTCAATGTTGCGCCCCTTGTCGGTGTTGTTCCTCTGCCTCACGCTGCTGACCGGCGTCATTTATCCTCTCGCGGTCACGGGAATCGGCAAGCTCGCGTTCTCGAATCAAGCCGCCGGCAGCTTGGTCACGCAGGGTGGGACCATGGTCGGATCCGCGCTGATCGGGCAGTCTTTCCAGGACCCCAAGTATTTTTGGGGGCGATTGTCGGCGACTTCGCCGATGCCGAACGGAGCAACGGCATCGAGCGGATCAAACTTCGGGCCCTTGAATCCGGCGCTCGTCGCGGCCGCCAAGGCACGCATCGACGCCCTGATGTCCGCTGATCCGGAAAATACGCTGCCGATCCCAGTGGATCTGGTGACTGCCTCGGGCAGCGGCCTCGATCCCGAGATCAGCCCGGCAGCGGCGTTCTATCAAGTCGCGCGCATCGCTCGCGTGCGGCATATGGACCCGGTCAAGTTGCGCGAAACCGTGCTCGCCGCGGTCCAGCCGCCGCAATGGCATTTATTCGGCGAGGCGCGCGTCAACGTATTGTTGCTCAACCTCGCCCTGGATCGCGCACAATAGCGGCAGATGCCGTCATCGAGCGAACAACGCCCGGATCCCGACGTCCTCCTCGCGAAGGTCAAGCACGAGGAGGCGCGAGCGCAGCGCGGTAAGTTGCGCATCTATTTCGGCTCATCTGCGGGTGTCGGAAAGACGTACGCGATGTTGGTGGCCGCCCGCAAGCTGAGCATGGAGGGCCGCGAGGTATTGCTCGGCGTCATCGAAACACACGGCCGTGCCGAAACGGCGGCGCTGCTCAGCGACCTCGAGACCCTGCCTCCTCGGCTGTCGGTCTATCGCGGCAAGCAACTCACCGAATTCGATCTCGACGAAGCGCTGTTGCGGCACCCGTCGCTGATTTTGGTCGATGAGCTCGCCCATTCGAACGTGCCGGGCGTGCGCCATCCCAAGCGCTGGCAGGACGTCGAAGAGCTGCTGGATGCGGGCATCGATGTGTTCACGACCTTGAATGTGCAGCACCTCGAAAGCCTCAACGACGTCGTCGGTGGTATCACGAACGTGCGGGTCTGGGAGACCGTGCCCGACACGGTGTTCGACGAGGCGGACGAAGTCGTGCTCGTCGATATCCCGGCGGACGAGCTGCTCGCGCGGCTCAAGGCCGGCAAAGTGTACGTGCCGCACCAAGCCGAGCGAGCGGCCGATAACTTCTTCCGCAAGGGAAATCTCATGGCGCTGCGCGAACTCGCGCTGCGCCGCACCGCCGACCGCGTCGAGGGAGACGTACAGGCCTATCGCGTCGGCAAGTCGATCGAGTCGGTGTGGAAGACCGCGACCGCATTGCTGACCTGTGTAGGGCCGGACCGCGGCTCGGAGCGCGTGGTGCGCGCGGCCGCGAGACTCGCAAGCCAGCTCAATGCCGATTGGCATGCGATTTACGTCGAAACTCCGGCGCTGCAGCGCCTGCCGCCGATGCAGCGCGAGCGCATTCTCGCGACGCTCAATCTCGCCAAGGAATTGGGTGCGACAACCTCGGTCATTCCGAGCGCCAATGTTGCCGAGAGCGTGATTGCGTATGCCCGCAACCACAACCTATCGAAAGTGGTGATCGGTCGTGACCCGTCCCGGCGCCTCTGGCCATGGCAGCGTTCGCACGGCCAGAGGCTCGCGATGCTGGCGCCCGACATCGATCTCGTGGAGATCGGCCGGTTCGTGGGCCACGGCGCACCCGGCGGCGGCGAGATGAGCGGCGGTGCGGCGGCCGGCGCTCCAGCCGCGGAATCGAGCGAACGCCACAAGACGAAGCGTCTGCGATATCTCTGGGCGACGCTCGCATGTTTTGCGGTCACGATCGCGGTTGCGCCTCTGACGCTGCGCTTCGATCGCGCCAATATCGTGGCCATTTATCTGCTCACGGTCGTGCTGGTCGCGGTGCGCTTTGGCCGGGGACCCGCCGCGCTCGCGGCATTCGTCAGTGTCGCGTCCTTCGATTTTTTCTTCGTGCCACCGCGCTTTTCATTCGCGGTTTCGGACGTGCAATATCTGTTGACCTTCGCGGTGATGCTCGCGATCGGCTTGATCGTAGGTCAACTGACCGCCGGGCTGCGATTTCAAGCACGCGTCGCGATGCATCGCGAGGAACGCGCCGGATCTCTGTACGAGATCGCGCGCGATTTGTCGGGAGCCGTGCAGATCGAGCAGGTCGTCAAGATCAGCGACGAGTCGATCGAACGCACGTTTCGCGCCGGTGCGATGTTGCTGCTGCCGGACGCGGCCGGCAAATTGACGACGACGCAGGCCGAGCGCGACGCGCCGCTGACGGTGGACATCGGAATTGCGCAGTGGGCGTTCGACAAGGGCCAGCCCGCCGGTTTCGGCACCGATACGCTGCCGGGCAGCGAGGTGCTCTATATTCCGCTGCGCGCGCCGACGCGTGCGCGTGGCGTGCTTGCGGTTCGGGCCAACAACCGGCGGCTGCTGCGCATACCCGAACAGCGCCAGCTGCTCGATACCTTCGCCGCGCTGGTCGCGATCGCGCTGGAACGCGTGCATTACGTCGGCGTTGCGCAGGACGCGCTGATCCGCATGGAGTCGGAGCGGCTGCGAAACTCCCTGCTCGCGGCGCTGTCGCACGATTTGCGCACGCCGCTGACGGTGCTCGTAGGTCTCGCGGAATCCCTGTCCTGGACCAAGCCGGCGCTTTCGAGCGCGCAACTCGAAATCACAACCGCGATGAAGGACGAGGCGCATCGCATGAGTGCGCTCGTCGGCAATCTGCTCGACATGGCGCGCATCGAGAGCGGCGATGTGAAGTTGAATCTCGAGTGGCAGCCGTTCGAGGAGGTCGTCGGCTCAGCGCTGAGCGCGGCGCGCAGCATGCTCAAGGCACACACGATCGACGTGCATTTGCCGCGCGACTTGCCGCTCGTGCGCTTCGATGCGCTGCTTATCGAACGCGTGCTCGTCAATCTGCTCGAGAATGCCTCGAAATATACGCCGGCGGGAAGTCATGTAAGCCTCTCGGCCGCCGTGGTCGGCGATACCTTGCATGTGACGGTCGACGATGACGGCCCCGGTCTGCCGCCGGGCCGGGAGGAGGCGGTATTTCAGAAATTCACGCGCGGCGAGCGGGAATCGGCGACACCGGGCGTCGGCCTGGGACTCGCGATTTGCCGCGCGATCATCGCATCGCATGCAGGCAAGATTTGGGCGCACAATCGGCCCGGCGGCGGCGCGAGCTTTACCTTCACGCTGCCCTTAGGAATACCACCGGCGGCCTCGGTCGAACTGGAAGCATCGAATGGCTGAGCCGAATCCGGTCGCGATCCTCATTGAAGATGAGCGCCAAATCCGGCGCTTCGTGCGCACCGCGCTCGAGGGCGAGGGCTGGGTCGTCTACGAGGCCGAGACGCTCCACCAGGGCTTGACCGATGCGGGTACACGCAAGCCGGATCTGATCATTCTCGACCTGGGCATGCCCGACGGCGACGGGGTCGGCTTCCTGCAGGACCTACGCGGCTGGTCGAGCGTGCCGGTCATCGTGCTGTCCGCGCGTGTCAATGAACACGATAAGATCGCGGCGCTCGATGCGGGGGCTGATGATTATCTGACCAAGCCGTTCGGGGTTGGAGAATTGCTGGCGCGTGTGCGCGCCGCGTCGCGCCGCCGCCGCGAACCCGGCGGGGCGCCCGGCGCGCTATTCGAGTTCGGCGACGTCAAGGTCGACTTGTCGCTGCGGCTCGTTCACAAGCGCGGCGAAGCCGTGCATTTGACGCCGATCGAATACCGGCTGTTGACCTTGCTGGTCGCTAATGTGGGCAAGGTCATGACGCACCGCCAGATACTGCGCGAAGTATGGGGGCCCTCGCATGCCGAGCACGGACATTACGTGCGCGTCTATATGGGGCATCTGCGGCAGAAACTCGAGGACGACCCGGCGCAGCCCAAGCACATCGTGACCGAAACCGCGGTCGGCTATCGGCTCGTGCAAAATCCGAACGGCTAGCCGCGGTCGGCAGCAACCGTGGCTGCGCCCGCAGTTCGTGCGCGACGCGCCTGCGCGAGTTGCTCCGGCGTATCCGCATCGAAGCGTGCCGAGGGCAGATCGATGAGCATGCGCTGATCGGGCCGCAGGCAAGCGATCAGGTCGCGCAGCCCGACATCGCCCGTGCAGCGTGCCGCGGCGGCAAACAGATGTTTCGGCAGTATGACCGGCACGCCGCCGCGGGCGCCGATGCGATTGGCGACAACCCGCCGCGGCGCTGCGCGCCATCGAGCAATCAGGCGCCGCAGATCGCGCGCTCGGAGCGCCACGAGATCCACGGGCACGATCAGAGCCGCGGCGCAAAACCGGGCTCTGCGTAGACCCACACGCACCGAGCTCGAGAGCCCCTCGGAGCGCTGCAAATTCTCCGCGAGCGCGACAGGGATCCTCCGCAATTCGATGCGGAAGCGTCGCGCCCGCGGCGGTGCGATTACGATCAGGTTCGACGCGACGAGCGGCGCCAATACCAGAGCGGTTCGCCGCAGCAGGCTCGCACCATGCACGCGCGCCAATGCCTTCGATGATCCGAAGCGCCGCGAGTAGCCGGCGGCGAGCAAGACGATACGCAGTTGCGGCAAGCGGGAGGCATTCATTGCTATGATGGTGCCATGAACGGCGAGCTAAAGAAGAACTTCGGCGGCCTCAAGCGTAGACCGTTCCTGACACCGCTGTGGCTGGCGGCGATTGCCGGCATCATCGCCTTGATGCTAGCCGCGTGGCTCTGGACCACGCTCGAGGCCACGACGGTCGTCGTTATTCGCCACGCCGAGAAGCAGCTCGACGGCAGCGCCGATCCGCCGCTCTCGCCGGCCGGAGAGGCTCGCGCGGCTCTGCTCGCAAAGTTGTTCGGTGATGCGCATTCGCCCGGACACATCGATGCGATCTATGTCTCCCCGACCTTGCGCAGCCGGCGCACCGTGGAGCCGCTGGCCGCGAGCCTCGGTTTGACGCCGCTGGTCGCGGCGCAGGACGATGCGCGGGCGCTCGCGCATCGCGTGCTGCGCGAACACGCAGGGCAGCGCGTATTGATTGTCGGACATAGTGATACCGCCCCTGCGATGGTGGCTGCGCTCAGCGGTCGAAGCGACATCCCGCCCATGGCTGCCGAAGAATTCGGCACGATGTACATCATCACCGTGCCCCGGCTCGGACATGCGATGCTGCTGCGTTTGAGCTATTGATTGCTCAAACGATGCCTTGACGCATCATGATGGCATGGCGCACGAATTGCGTATGGCGACCGACCAGAAAGTCCGCCAATAGGCTCGCGCGAATTCGCCGGCCGGCGTCGACCAAAAATGTGGCCCGGCGCACGCCGATGCCGAGCGGACCGTTGACGCCGTACATCTTGACGACCGTTTTGATTTCATCCGACAGCAACGTGAAGGGCAGCCGGTGCTTCTCGCGGAAGCGCATATGGGTCTCGGGGCTCTGCGGGCTGATCCCGACCACGTGCAGGCCGGAGCCCACGATTTCCGTATGCAAATCCCGCAGCGCACAGGCCTGACTCGTACAGCCGGGCGTGAAATCCGCCGGGTAGAAATACAGCACGACAGCGCCGTCGCTGAGCAGCTGGGTCAGGGATCGGTCCTGGCCCGTATGGTCCGGAAGCGTGAATTCCGGTGCTCGTTCACCCACTTGCAACATGCTTGCAGACCCCTTCCATGCGACCTTAGGCCCATACTAGCCGTATTTCAAGCAATCGGCCCAAGTCAACAATGACGGCGTATGATTTACATAAATGATCTCGAGTTCATCCGCAACCCTTTGGTTTGGGATGCTTTGCTGCTAGTATTCGTCGCCCTTTCCGGGGGAGTAGCTCAGTTGGGAGAGCGTCGCGTTCGCAATGCGAAGGTCGAGGGTTCGATCCCCTTCTCCTCCACCAGTTCGAAAGACCGGAGTTTCGACTCCGGTCTTTATCCAACAAGCCTCGGTAGCTCAGTGGATAGAGCGAATGCCTCCTAAGCGTTAGGTCGCCGGTTCGATTCCGGCCCGGGGCACCATATGTGGCTACAAAAAACCACCCAGCTTGAGCGGCGCGCCTTGATCGCGGCATTCGGCGGCTACGGAGTCGACGGCTTCGACACCATGATCTACACGTTCATCATCCCGACGCTGCTCGCGCTCTGGGGTATGAGCAAGGCGCAAGCCGGCGATATCGCGACCGGCGCACTGTTGACCTCGGCGGTCGGGGGTTGGGCCGCGGGGGTGCTCGCGGACCGCTATGGCCGGGTGCGAATCCTGCAGCTCACGATTGCTTGGTTCGCGGTGTTCACATTCTTGAGCGGATTTACCGGTTCATTCGGCCAGTTGCTGATCGTGCGCTCGATGCAGGGACTCGGGTTCGGCGGCGAATGGGCGGTCGGTTCCATTTTGATCGCCGAGACGATCCAAGCGCACAATCGCGGCCGGGCCACGGGACTGGTTCAAAGCAGCTGGGCCGTGGGGTGGGCCGGCGCGGCGTTCGCCTTTTGGGGCGCGTACGCCTTCATGCGTCCCGAGCAGGCCTGGCGCGTACTGCTCTGGCTCGGGATTCTCCCGGCGCTGCTGGTCGTCTACATCCGCCGCAACGTCGCCGAGCCGGCGATCTATCTGCAGGCGCGGGAACGCTCCGAGCCACAGCCGGCAGCCGTGCATTTTCTGAGCATTTTTCGCGGACCCCTGCTGCGAACCACGGCGCTCGCGAGCCTGATGTCCGCGGGGATGCTGGGTGCGTATTACTCGGTGTCGACTTGGTTGCCGACCTACTTGAGCACCGAGCGGCACCTCTCCGTCGCTGGTACCGCGGGCTATCTGCTGGTGCTGATTGCAGGCTGCTTCAGCGGCTATCTGGCGGGCGCCTGCTTGTCCGACAGGATCGGCCGACGGCGGTGTTTCGTGTTGTTTGCGATCGGCGGCATCATCGCGGTGTTGGCCTACACGCACATTCGCTCCGGCGACGGGCTCACTGAACTGCTGGGATTTCCGCTCGGATTCTTCAACTCCGGGATATTTGCCGGCAGCGGCGCATATCTGACCGAGTTGTATCCAACCGCGGTGCGAGGATCCGGCCAGGGATTCTCCTACAGCTTCGGTCGCGCGCTCGGTGCCGTATGCCCGGCCCTGATCGGGCGTGCCACCGTTCAATACTCGCTTGGCGAAGCGATCGGCGCCATGACCGCGGTCGCTTATCTCGTCGTGATACTCGCGGTCTGGGCATTGCCCGAAACACGCGGCCGCGTACTGACGGCGGAAGCCGGCGTCGCCGTCTAATGCAGGCGGGCGGCGATCGCTGGCAATTCTGGATCGATCGTGGCGGCACTTTCTCCGACCTCATCGGGCGCTCGCCGCAGGGAACCTTACACACACTGAAGCTGCTGTCCGACAACCCGACGCAATACCCGGACGCCGCGGTCGAGGGAATCCGGCGGATGCTCGGGCTGCGATCCGATGAGCCGATCACGGCCGAGCGCCTGGAATCCGTGAAGATGGGCACGACGGTCGCAACCAACGCGTTGCTCGAGCGCAACGGCGAGCGCACCCTGCTCGTGATCACACGCGGCTTTCGCGATGCGCTGCGCATCGGCACGCAGGCGCGGCCGCGCCTGTTCGAGCGTCACATCGTATTGCCCGAGCTGCTCTATGAGCAGGTCATCGAGGCCGATGAGCGTATCGGGGCGCGCGGTGAGGTGGTCAGGGCATTTGATGTGGCGGCGCTGCGGCCGCGGCTGCATGACGCCCGCGCGGCCGGCTTGAGCGCCTGCGCGATCGCATTGATGCACGGCTATCGCTACCCGGCGCATGAAGTTGCGGCAGCCGAATTGGCGCGTGAGGCCGGATTTTCGCAAATCTCGGTATCGCACCGGGTCAGTCCGCTGCTGAAACTCGTGCCGCGTGGCGACACCACGGTCGCGGACGCCTATCTGTCGCCGATATTGCGTCGCTACGTCGCGCGGCTCGCCGCTCAGTTGAACGATGTACCGCTGTACTTGATGCAGAGCTCGGGAGGCCTGATCGAGGCGCGACTGTTGCAAGGCAAGGACGCGATCCTCTCGGGGCCGGCCGGCGGTATCGTCGGCATGGTGCGCACGGGTCTCGCCGCGGGTCACGACAAGCTGATCGGGTTCGACATGGGCGGCACATCGACCGACGTCAGCCACTACGCCGGCGAGTACGAGCGCGCGTTCGACACCGAGGTCGGTGGCGTGCGTGTGCGCACGCCGATGCTGAGCTTGCACACGATCGCCGCAGGTGGCGGTTCGATCATTCGCTTCGACGGCACGCGCCTGCGTGTGGGGCCGGAGTCTGCTGGCGCAAATCCGGGGCCCGCGTGTTATCGCCATGGAGGACCGCTGACGATCACCGACGCGAACGTCCTGCTCGGCCGCATTCAACCGGATTTTTTCCCGAAGGTCTTCGGCGCGGGTGCGAATCAGGCGCTCGATCGCGAGACCGCCGCCGACGGTTTTGCGGCGCTCGCGCGCGCGATGTCTGCTGCGACCGGCCGCAGCCTCGGCGTCGAGGAAGTCGCAAGCGGCGCCTTGCTGATCGCCGTGGGCAACATGGCGAATGCGATCAAGCGCATTTCGGTGGCGCGCGGCTACGACGTGACCGGCTATTGCCTGCAATGCTTCGGCGGCGCGGGCGGCGGCCATGCTTGTCGGGTCGCCGATGCCCTCGGAATGACGCGCGTATTCATCCATCCGTTGGCCGGTGTGCTGAGCGCTTATGGCATGGGCCTCGCCGACCAAATCGTGATACGCGAGTCCTCGATCGAACAGGACCTCGACGACGATGGCTTGAAGCGCGCATGGGCCGCCGCGTCGTCTTTGCGACGCGAGGCGGCTGCGCAACTCGCGCAGCAGGGAGTCGCCGAGACGAGGCTGCAAACGCGCGTACGCGTCGCTGTGCGTTACCGCGGCACCGATACGACGCTGAGCTGCGAACTGCGGGGCGCCGCGAACGGCATCGAGGAGGTGCGCATGCAGTTCGAGCACGCCTATCGGCGACGCTACGCATTTCTGATGCCGGGCCGCGAACTGGTCATCGAATCGGTCTCGGTCGAATGCAGCGCCGCGCCGGATGAACTCGCGCCTGCGCACGCGAGCGCTGCTGCGCATGCTTATGTACCCGAGGCCCGAGCCGCCATTTCCATGTTCTGCAGCGATGAGCCGGACCGCGGGCAATGGCGTGCCGCGCGCCTCTATGAGGCGCAGTTCCTGCGTTCAGGCGCGCTCATCGACGGTCCCGCGATCATCGCCGAGCGCAACTCGACGACCGTCATCGAGCCCGATTGGCGCGGCACCGTCGGCAACGACGGCGCGCTCGAGCTCGTGCGCACCGGTGCGCGGGCGGACCGCTTCGCCTCCGGCACGCACGCGGACCCGGTGATGCTCGAGGTGTTCAATAATTTGTTCATGAACATCGCCGAGCAAATGGGCTCGCGGCTGCAGAGCACCGCCTACTCGGTCAACATCAAGGAACGGCTGGATTTCAGCTGCGCGCTGTTCGACGCTGCAGGCCAACTGATCGCAAACGCGCCGCACATGCCGGTACATCTCGGCTCGATGGGCGAGTCGATCCGCACCGTGATCGAACGCAATCCTCGCATACAAGCCGGCGAGATCTACCTGCTCAACGATCCATACCACGGCGGCACGCATTTGCCCGACATGACCGTCGTGACTCCGGTGTTCGTCGACGCCGGCGATGCGCAGCCGCGCTTTTTCGTCGCCTCACGTGGTCATCACGCCGACATCGGCGGCATCACTCCGGGCTCGATGCCGCCGTTCTCGACGGTCATCTCGGAGGAAGGCGTGCTGATCGACAATTTCAAGCTCGTCGAGCAGGGTCGTTTGCGCGAGGATGCGCTGCGCGAGCTGCTGCTCGCGGGTCCGTACCCGGCGCGCAACGTCGAGCAGAACCTCGCCGACCTGCAGGCGCAGATCGCGGCAAACGAGAAGGGCGTCGAGGAATTGCGGGCACTCGTCGCGAGTTACGGTTGGCAGACCGTTGAGGCCTACATGCAGCACGTGCAGGACAACGCCGAGGAATCGGTGCGCCGCGCGATTCGCGCGTTGCACGACGGCCTGTTCACGCTGCGCCTCGACAATGGCGCCGAAATTCACGTCGCGGTGCGCGTCAACCACGAGACGCGGTCCGCGACCGTCGATTTTACGGGCACGAGCCCGCAATCGCCGAACAACTTCAATGCTCCGCGCGCCATCACGATGGCCGCCGTGCTCTACGTGTTTCGCACGCTCGTCGACGACGAAATTCCGCTTAATGCGGGTTGTTTGAAGCCGATCGAAGTAATCGCGCCCGAGGGGTGTATGTTGAACCCTCGCTATCCTGCGGCGGTGGTCGCGGGCAATGTCGAAACCTCGACCTGCGTGACCAACGCACTCTACGGCGCGCTCGGCGTCATGGCCGCGAGCCAGTGCACGATGAACAACTTCACGTTCGGCAACGCACGCCATCAGTACTACGAGACGATCGCGGGCGGCGCGGGCGCCGGCCCGGGCTTTGCCGGAGCGAGCGTCGTGCAAACCCATATGACCAACTCGCGACTGACCGATCCGGAAGTGCTCGAACTGCGTTATCCGGTCCGAGTCGAATCGTATGAGATTCGTGCGGGATCCGGCGGCGCAGGGCGTTGGCCGGGCGGCGACGGCGGAGAGCGTCGCTTGCGAATTCTCGAGCCCATGAGCGCCTCGATCTTGAGCAACGGTCGGAAAGCCGGCGCCTTCGGCATGGCGGGCGGCGAGCCCGGCGATGTGGGCCGGACCTGGATCGAACGGCTCGACGGCAGCGTCGAGACGATGGACCATATCGGTACCGCCGAGATGGCCGCCGGCGACATCATCGTGATTCAAACACCCGGTGGGGGCGGCTATGGCGCCTGACAGTACCGCTTCGCGATGTCCCACAGCCATGCCTGAACCTTGCGCAGCTCGGCAGGCTTCGGGCGCTTCAGCAGCAGCGAGTCGTTGGGGAACACCAGCCTGATCAGCAGCGCGGATTTCACGACGCGGTAGAAATCCGTGGCGTCGACACGTCGGAATTCCTTGGACTGCGCCGCGGCGCGCAGCAGCTTGCGCAAGCGCGCGTGCATGGCCGCCAATGGACCGTCGGAGAAATTGTCCTGAAACGCACCACCCGCGGCCACTTTGACGTAGTCCATGCCGCCGCCGGGTGTCGCGAAATCGATGAGTGCAAGGCGCACGTAGGCCGGATGGAACATCTTGAACTCGACGAATCGATCGAGCGCCGCGCGCAGCGCTGCCTGCGCGCTCTTGCCGGGACCGGCCTGAAATTGGTCGGCGAGCAGCGTGATGAAGCGACGCGAAACCTCGATGAGTACGTCGTCGCGGCTCTTGTAGTGCTTGTAGATTGCGGGCACCTGCAAGCCGAGCGGCTCGGCGACGTCGCGCAGTTTGAATCCGTAAACGCCCTTGGAGGCGATCAAACGCTCGACTTCGTCCAATATCCGCTCGCGCGTCGGAACGGCGATCTTACGGCGAGTCATTGGCAAACCGCATGGTCGATCCTCGATGGCGCATGATCGGACTTTGGCAGATTCATCGCTCTGCGACAACCGTGCGCGAGGCTTGCAACGACGGCAAAGGATGGTTTACTTTCTTGCAACAGTTAATGCGGTTAACCGGGCGAGGCCATCTTGCAATGAATCAATATCGCGGTGATTGAATTGAAATCGATCGACGAGGCCTGCGCCCCGCCGACAGGGCTGGCGTTTCGGTGCGTCCGTAGTTCATGATGGCGGGCATGCCGACAGCACTGCGCATCCAACCGGATCGGCTCTGGTCGAGTCTCATGCAGATGGCCGAAATCGGCGCGACGGTGCGCGGCGGCTGCAACCGCCAGGCGCTGAGCGATCAGGACAAGGCGGGCCGCGACTTGTTCACGGCCTGGGGTGTCGCGGCCGGCTGCACGGTCACTGTCGACGAAATCGGCAATATCTTCTTGCGGCGCGCGGGCCGCTACCCCGAAGCGCCGCCCGTGCTGATCGGCAGCCATCTTGATACGCAGGCGACCGGCGGCCGCTTCGACGGCGTTTACGGGGTGCTCGCGGGTTTGGAGGTCATCAGAACGCTTGCCGACCATGGGTTGCAATCCAACCGGACGATCGAAGTCGCGAGTTGGACCAACGAGGAGGGCTGCCGCTTTGCGCCGGCGATGCTCGGTTCAGGCGTCGTCGCCGGAACCTACGACTTGGCGTTCGCCTACTCGCGCACCGACAAGGAAGGCCGCTCGGTCGGCGAGGAACTCGCGCGGATCGGCTATCTTGGCAAGGCCCCGGCGCGCGCGCGGCCGTTTCGCGCGATGTTCGAGGCGCACATCGAGCAGGGGCCGATACTCGAACGCACCGCGACGACGATCGGCGCCGTGACCGGCATCCAGGGCGCCTATTGGTTCGATGTCAGCTTGCACGGAGAGTCCTGCCATGCGGGACCCACGCCGATGGAAGCGCGCCGCGATCCGTGGCGGGCCGCATGTCCGATCATCGAAGGCGTATTCGCGCTCGCCCAAGCGCATGCGCCCTGGGGACGCGCGACGATCGGCGACATCAAGGTATCTCCCGGTTCCCGCAATACCGTGCCGGAGCGGCTCATCGTCTCGGTCGATCTGCGTCATCCAGAACGTGGGGTCCTGCAGTCGATGGTTGCGGATTTTCGCGAACTCGCGCGCCTGCAGGCGGCCCGGCATCGCATCGATCTCGCGATCGAGCAAATCTGGCACATGCCGCCGACGACGTTCGATCCGGAACTCGTCGCGCTGATCGATCGTTCTGCTGCCGAGCTCGGGTTCACGCATGCGAAGATCGTGAGCGGCGCCGGCCATGACTCCCTGCATACGGCGCAGTTCGCGCCGACCGCGATGATCTTTGTGCCGTGCAGCGGCGGCTTGAGTCACAACGAGGCGGAATCCGCGACCGCGGCCGATCTCGCGGCCGGAGCCGACGTGCTATTGCAGTCGGTACTCGCGGTTGCGAACGAGGGGATTTGACGATGCAGTTACGATCGCGGATCGAGGGCGGCGGCAGTGCGCGCCCGACACGGTGGGGAGTCGACAGCGAGTACGGCCGCTTGCGCGACGTCCTCGTAGGTCCGATCGATCATTTTAGCTGGCAGGCCGGTAATGCGGTCGCGCAACGCGCCGAGCGGGTCGGCTTGCGTTTCGATTTCAATACGGCGCGCAAACAATACGCCGAAATGCTCGATGCCTACCGACAAGCGGAGGTCGCCGTGCATATCCTGCCGGCATCTGCAGGACTGCCGTATCAGATTTTCGCGCGCGACAGCAGTGTCATGACCCCGTGGGGCGCCGTGATCATGCAACTCGAAAAGCCCTACCGGCGCGGCGAGTATGCGGCCTGCCTGCGTTTCTACCTCGATGCCGGCATCCCGATCTACGATCTGGTCACGGCCGGCAATGTCGAGGGCGGCGATCTCATGGTGCTGCAGCCGGGGGTTGCCGCTTGCGGTTTTTCCGGCGCGCGCTCGATCGAGCCGGCGGTTCGGCAACTGCAATCCTGGTTCGAGGCCGAGGGGTGGGAGATGCATACCTATGCCTTCGACTCGCATTTCCTGCATTTGGACGTGCAAATGGGCATGCTGGCAGAGGGCTTGGCGGTCGTCTGTGTCGAGGCCGTCGAGCCAAGACTCGTGGATTGGCTGCGCTCGAAGCATATTCGCGTGATTCCGGTTTCCTATGGCGATGCGATGCAGATGGGAACCAATGTCGTTGCACTCGGCGAAGATCGTGTGCTCGTGCCGGCCTCGAGCAAGAACCTGATCGCTGCCTGCAGAGCCGAGGGGCTCACGGTTTACGATCCGGATGTCTCGATGATCGGCAACGGTGGCGGCGCAGTGCACTGCATGTGTCAACCGCTCAAGCGCGATTCTGCGGCGTGAAAACCGCGCTCATAACCGGTGCCGCCCAGGGCGTCGGACTCAAAACCACCGAGGCACTTGCAAGGCTCGGATATCGGGTCGTGCTCGTTGATCTGCAGTCCGTCGAGGCGCAGGTCGCGCGCTTGAGTCACGAGGGAGCACAGGCAGTCGGCATCTCGGGCGATGTTGCGTCGGAAAGCTTCGCGCTGCAGCTCGCGGCATCGGTCGAGCGCGACTTCGGCGCGCTCGATGCCTTGGTCAATAATGCCGGCGTCAGCCTGATTGCACCGGCGGAGCAGACGACGGCGGCGCAATGGCGGCACGTCATCGACGTCAATCTGTTCGGACCGTTTCTACTGTGCAAGCATTTGGGCGCGCAGATGCTGCAGCGTCGGCAAGGTAGCATCGTCAATGTCGCGTCGGTCGCGGGACTCGCGGGCGTCAGCCATCGGAGCGCCTACAATGCATCGAAACACGGTTTGATCGGAATTACGCGAACCCTTGCGGCCGAGTGGGGTGGCCGCGGCGTGCGCGTCAACGCGGTGTGCCCGGGGTGGATCAAAACCGAAATGGATGCGGCGGACCAAGGCAGCGGCGCCTACAGCGACGCGGACATCATCGGCCGCGTCCCGATGGCGCGATTTGCGCGCCCCGAGGATGTCGCCGCCGCGATCACATTTCTGCTCGACGGCAGCAGCAGCGGCTTCATCAATGGCGTCTGCTTGCCGGTGGACGGCGGATGGATCGCGGATGCCAGCTGGGAGAGCCTGCGCAGCAGCACCCGCGGCGCTGCTTCCCGCTAAAAATATTATGTGCCAACGCGGCATATTATGACGCATTGGGCTTGCTGAACGAGCCTTGCTGTCTGGATAGTGTGGGTCGATACCGTCGCGTATCGAAGGGAAACATGACGTCCAGGAACGAGGCTGAAGCTTGGGGTGAGCGCGCGGAGCGCGAGCGCAACGAAGAGCGTGACCGTCGCGCAGAACGCGACCGGCGCCGCCGCGTCTGGTGGTCGGTGTTTTACGGAAGCTTCAATCCACGCCGCCGCCGTCCGCCACGACGCATCGGCGATGCGAGCTACCACTCGGTCGATTGGCATGCCTCGCATCTGCTCGCGGTTGCGATTTTCATCCTGTTGCTGAGCATGGCCGATGCCGGCTTGACGCTGTTTCTACTCGGCGATGGCGGTGCCGTCGAGGCCAATCCCGTGATGGCGCTCCTCGTCGGCGGCGATGCGATGCTGTTCGCTGCATTGAAAATGGCGATGACCGGGGTCAGCGTGATCCTCATGGTCTCGTTGGCACGCTACCGCTTCATGCGCGTGGTGCGCGTCGAGATTGCGCTCTACGGCATTTTGATCGCCTACGTCTGCCTGATCGGGTATGAGTTGTCGATGATTCACGCCCACGGACATTCCTTCCCCTTCTAATTTCCGGCGGCGCCCTTACATTCCATATTGTGTCGCCTTCGGCTAAACTACGGCGCCTTTCCGCGATGCCGTTCACACTTCTTATCGTATTGATGTTATTGAGGTTTTTCCAGTTTACGATGTGTTCATGAGCCAATCACTCGCCGATCAAATTGCCGCCAGTGCACTCTCGGGTGGCAATGCTGCCTATATCGAGGACCTCTACGACCAGTTCCTCCACGACCCCTCGTCGGTCGAACCCGTCTGGCGCGAATATTTCGAACGCCTCGCCGCGGGCTCCCGCGGCGAGGTCGCGCACGGTCCGGTACGCGCCCGACTGTTGGAGACCTCGCGCCAACCCGCCGCGGTCGCGGTGCGTTCGGACCAGCCGACCGAAATGGCGAGTGCCAAGCAGGGCGCGGTATCGCGGCTGATTCAGGTGTATGCCAACCGCGGTCATTTGGTGGCCAAGCTCGACCCCCTCGGTTTGCAGGTTCCGACACGGCCCTACGTGCTCGACCTCGCCTATTTCGGGTTGTCCGATGCCGATCTCGACACCGAATTCTTTACGGGCAGCCGCACGCAGGACTTCGCGAAGCGCGCGACCTTGCGAGAAATCCTCGACGTTTTGCGCTTCGTCTATACCGACACGATTGGCGCGGAATTCGCGCACGTCTCGGATACCGAAGAGCGCCTCTGGCTGCAGGATCACTTTCAATCGGCGCGCACGCGTTGGCGCTTCAGCGCCGAGGAGAAGAAAAACATCCTCTGGCAGGTGACCGCGGCCGAGGGTCTGGAGCGCTATCTGCATACCAAATACGTCGGCCAAAAGCGCTTCTCGCTCGAGGGCGGCGACAGTTTGATCGCCTTGCTCGATGACCTCGTGCAGCAGGGCGGCAAGCTCGGCGTCGAAGAGGCGATCATCGGCATGGCGCACCGCGGGCGCCTCAATGTGCTCGTGAATCTGCTCGGCAAGTCGCCCAAGGATTTATTCAACGAATTCGAAGGCCAGTACGACCTCGCAAAGCTGCGCGGGTCGGGCGACGTGAAATACCACAAGGGATTCTCGTCGGATCTGAAGACGGCGTCGGGCAACGTGCACGTGGCGCTCGCATTCAATCCGTCCCACCTCGAGGTCGTCAATGCGGTCGTCGAGGGTTCGGCGCGCGCTCGCCAAGAGCGCCGCGGCGACTTGCAGGGCGAGAGGATTCTGCCCGTGCAGATCCACGGTGATGCAGCCTTCGCCGGCCAGGGCGTCGTCATGGAGACGCTGCAGTTGTCGCAGGCACGCGGCTTTTATACGGGCGGCTCGATCCATGTAATCATCAACAACCAGGTCGGATTTACGACCAGCGAGCCGCGCGACGCGCGCTCCACCTTGTACTGCTCGGACGTCGCCAAGATGGTCGAGGCGCCGATTTTCCACGTCAATGCGGACGACCCGGAAGCGGTGTGCTTCGTCACGCGGTTCGCGCTCGAATACCGCATGAAATTTCACAAGGACGTGGTCATCGATTTGGTCTGCTATCGGCGCCATGGCCACAACGAAGCCGACGAGCCGGCCGCGACGCAGCCGTTGATGTACCAGATCATTCGCAAGAAGCCCACGGTGCGGCAGATGTATGCGGAGAAACTGCAGGCCGAAGGCGTGCTCACGGCGGCCGATGCCGCCGCAATGATCGAGCAATACCGCAATGGCCTCGACGAAGGCAAGCCGCAGGCGCGCGCGGCGCTGGGCCTGATCGGCAATAAATACACCGTCGATTGGAGCGAATATCTCGGCGCCGACTGGTCGGAGCCGGTCAAGACGGGCATCGACATGCCGCGCTTGCGTGCGCTCGGCAAGGCGATCACGACCTATCCTTCGGACTGGAAGTTGCATCCGCGCGTGCTCGCGATCATGCAGGCGCGCGAGAAAATGGTGAGCGGAGACCTGGAACTCGATTGGGGCTGCGCCGAGAACCTCGCCTATGCGAGCCTGGTCCAAGACGGCTATCCGGTGCGCTTGACCGGCCAGGACAGCGGCCGCGGCACTTTCTTCCACCGCCACGCGGTCCTCCACGACCAGGCGACCGGACGCAGTTTCGTGCCCTTGCAGAACTTGGGCCCGAAACAGGCGAAATTTACCGTCACCGATTCGGTTTTGTCCGAAGAGGCGGTCATGGGCTTCGAGTACGGCTTTTCGAGCACGGAGCCGCATTGCCTGACGATCTGGGAAGGGCAGTTCGGCGATTTTTGCAACGGCGCGCAAGTCATCATCGATCAATTCATCAGTTCCGGCGAGGCAAAATGGGGGCGCCTCTCGGGTCTGACACTGTTCCTGCCGCACGGCTACGAGGGCCAGGGGCCCGAGCACTCCTCGGCGCGCCTCGAGCGCTTTCTGCAGCTGTGCGCCGAATACAATATGCAGGTCTGCGTGCCGTCGACGCCCGCTCAGATGTTTCACATGCTGCGGCGGCAAATGGTCCGCGCATTGCGTAAGCCCCTGATCGTGATGACGCCGAAGAGCTTGTTGCGTCATCCGATGTCGGTATCGCAGTTGGAAGATCTCGCTGGCGGGGGCTTTCGTAACCTCATCGACGAAATCGACGAGATCAAGCCGTCCGCGGTGACGCGTGTCGTGCTCTGCAGCGGCAAGGTCTACTTCGATCTATTGAAGGCGCGGCGTGAATCACGCGTCGATACCGTCGCGATCGTGCGCGTCGAACAGCTCTACCCGTTTCCGTCGGACGAGTACGAGGCGATCGTACGCAAATATGCGAATGCGCGCGAAATCGTTTGGTGCCAGGAGGAGCCTCAGAATCAGGGCGGCTGGTACCAGATCCGGCATCGCCTGCAGGCCAAGCTGAGCCAGAAGCACGAGTTGCTGTATGCCGGGCGCGCGGGCGCGGCGGCTCCGGCAACCGGCATCTCGGCGCTGCACGAGCAGCAGCAGAAGAATCTCGTCAGCGCAGCGCTGCAGGGCGTTCCGCCGGAGGAGACGTCTCGACAGACGATACGTCAACCCGCCCAAACTAGGACAGGCTCATGAGCATCGAAGTGCACGTCCCTCAGCTGCCGGAATCGGTGGCTGATGGGACGCTGGTTTCTTGGTACAAACAGCCGGGCGACGCCGTCGCGCGCGACGAAAATCTCGTCGATTTGGAGACCGACAAAGTCGTGCTCGAGGTGCCGTCGCCGGTGGCCGGCATATTGCGCGAGATCAAAGTCGGCAACGGCGCGACCGTGACCAGCGGCCAATTGATTGCGGTCATCGACGCGGACGCCGCCGCGAAGAGCGCGGGTGCAGCTAAAGCCGGTGCGGCGCCGAAGGCCGAGGCTGCGACCGCGGCTAGACCTGAAGGCACGGCGGGCAAGCTCAGTCCCGCGGCGAAGCGTGTCGTCGAAGAGAGCAGGGTCGATCCGGCGGCGGTCCCCGGTTCCGGCCGCGATGGCCGCGTTTCGAAGTCCGACGTCGTCAATTACCTCGCGAGCAAGGACGCGGCGCCGGCGAAGCCGGCGGCACCCGCGGCCGGCGCGGCGGCCTCCGCATCGAACGCCGCGCGTGCGCCAGCGCCACCTCCGGCGGCTGTGCGCGGCGCACGCGCCGAGCAGCGCGTTCCGATGACTCGATTGCGCGCCCGCATCGCCGAGCGCATGGTCCAAGCACAGTCGACGCAGGCGTTGTTGACCTCATTCAACGAGGTCGATTTGAAGGCCGTCAACGAGCTGCGCGCGCGCTACAAGGATCAATTTGAAAAGCAATACGGCGTGAAGCTCGGCTTCATGTCTTTTTTCACGAAGGCCTGCGTCGAGGCGCTGAAGAAATTCCCCGCCGTCAACGCCTCGGTCGAAGGCAATGACATCGTCTATCACGAGTACTTCGACGTCGGCGTCGCGGTCTCGACCGACCGGGGACTGATCGTGCCGGTGCTTCGCGATGCCGATCGGCTCGGCTTCGCCGACATCGAAAAATCGATTGCGGCTTTCGCATCGCGAGCCCGTGCGGGTTCGATCACGATCGAAGAGCTGACCGGCGGCACGTTCACGATCACCAACGGTGGAGTATTCGGATCCTTGTTGTCGACGCCCATCGTCAATTCGCCGCAGAGTGCGATCTTGGGCATGCACAAGATCCAAGATCGTCCCGTGGTCGTCGACGGACAAATCGTCGTTCGGCCGATGATGTACGTCGCGTTGACCTACGATCATCGCATCATCGATGGTCGTGAAGCGGTTCAATTCCTCGTCACGGTCAAGCAGTGCCTCGAGGATCCGGCGCGACTGGTGCTCGGCATATGAGCAATCAATACGACGTCGTCGTGATCGGTGGCGGTCCGGCCGGCTACCCGGCGGCGATTCGGGCCGCGCAAAACAAACTCAAGGTCGCCTGCGTCGATGAGTGGCGGAATTTCGACGGCAGTTTTGCGTTCGGCGGGACTTGTCTCAATGCCGGCTGCATCCCCTCGAAGGCGCTGCTCGAGTCCTCCGAGCTGTACCTGCGCGCCAAGCACGAATTTGCGGTCCACGGCATCCAACTGAGCGACGTCAAGCTCGATTTGGCCGCGATGCAAAAGCGACGAGCCTCGATCGTCAAGGCGATGACCAGCGGCATCCTGGCGTTATTCAAGAGCAACGGCGTCGTCGGCATCCAGGGTCACGGGCGCCTGCTCGCGGGTAATCAAGTCGAAGTGACTGCCGCGGACGGCACGAAGACGCTGCTCGAGGCCAAGGATGTGATTCTCGCCTCCGGTTCGGTGCCGATCCGGCTCAAGACGGTGCCGCATGACGGCAAACTCATCGTCGATTCCTGGAATGCGCTCGAGTTCGACGCCGTACCCAAGCGTCTGGGCGTGATCGGCGCGGGCGTGATCGGGCTCGAGCTCGGCAGCGTCTGGCGCCGCTTGGGCAGCGAAGTCACGGTGCTCGAGGCGATGGAGCAATTCTTGCCGATCGCCGATCAGACGATCGCCAAGGAAGCTCAGCGGCATTTCAAGAAACTCGGCCTCGATATCAAGCTGGGCGCGAAGGTCGCGAGTGCAGCAGTCGATGGAGCAGCCGTCAACGTGATCTATACCGACTCCCACGGTGAGCATTCACTGCAGGTCGACAAACTCGTCGTGGCGGTCGGGCGGCGGCCGTTTACCGAGGGCCTGCTCGCTGCGGATACCGGGGTCGAAATCGACGAGCGCGGTTTCATCCAAGTCGACGAACATTGCCGCACCGGCGTAGCGCATGTTTGGGCCGTCGGTGACGTCGTGCGCGGTCCGATGCTCGCGCACAAGGGCAAGGAGGAGGGCGTCATGGCCGCCGATCTGATTGCCGGGCGATTCGCCGAGGTCAATTACAAGGTGATTCCGTCGGTGATTTACACCGCGCCCGAGATTGCCTGGGTCGGCCAGTCAGAAGAGCAAGTCAAGGCAAGCGGCCGGCCCTACAAAGTCGGCACGTTTCCGTTCGCGGCCAGCGGGCGGGCACGCGCGATGGAAGCCGCGCAAGGCATGGTCAAGATCGTATCGGCGTCCGACGACGACGAGATTCTCGGCATTCACGTGATCGGACCGATGGCGGGCGAGCTGATCGCCGAGGCCGTGCTCGCAATGGAATACTCGGCGAGCACCGAGGACTTGCAGCGCACGATCCATGCCCATCCGACGCTCTCGGAAGGAATCCACGAAGCGGCGCTCGCGGCCGACAAGCGCGCGATCGACGCGATCAATCGCTGATCGGGCCGGCCGACGCGGCTGAAATGGCCCAACCCGGGGCACGTGCAAGTGTTATGGATCGAGTGCTCCGCCGGTCAATGGGCCCTCTCAGAGCTCGCGACTACGAAATTGCGGGTGCGTGCGGACCGCCTCCTGCCAAGTTGCGTCCTCTGGCTCTGCGCCGATCGGCGCCTGCGCGTCGCTGCGCTGCCACTTGAGCAGCCACTCGCTGCCCAACAGTTCTCGATCCTGGGCCACTGCGGCGGCCAGCGGCGACAAGGCGATCGTGGTCTGCGCCTTCGGACCCGTCGCGCGGCCCTTGGCGACATAGAAGCCCGCCGCGAGCATCGCCGCGCGAACGCTCGTCGAATACGTATAGGTAAACAATTCCGTCGCTTTGTCGGCGCACAGCGTCGCCAGTTCGCGAAATGCCGCCAGTGACCACAAGGCGCTGTCGGTCTTGAGCGAAAATGGATCGAAGAAAATGATGTCGGGACGCGGCGCCTCGAATTTGCGTTGTGCGAAGTCGCCCTCCGCCAAGTCCCATTCGATCCTGGCCTTGCCGCTGCGCCAGCGATGCTCGTTGAGCAGCTGGCGGGGCGCCGCGTGTTGCAAGTGTTTGAACCACTTGGTGTGCGCGAGCGCGAGTCTCAAGGAATCCAGGTCGTTCTCGAAGCTCACGATGCGCAGCGCGCGGACCGCAGGCTCGGGTGCCAAGCGCTCAATCGCGAGGATCGTCGCCATCGCGTTCGCGGCGGCGCCGAGGCCAACGTCCCAGATCACGAGCGGCTCCGGCTCGGCGCGCTGCAGGCGCACAGCGACCCGCGACTGCTCGACGTAGAGCGAATGTGCCTCTTCAGCCGGGTCATTGACCGAGTGCATGACCTCACCGGAGATCTTGTCGCGGATGCGCCCGATCCCGTCGCGCAGCAGCAGCTCGTAGCGGCCCCGATGCGCGGCGAGTTGGCGGCGCTGGGCTTTGGTGACGTGTTTGGAGACCGGGCCATAGCTGTCGCGTGCATCGAGCAGCTCACGCTGTGCTTGGTAATAGTCGAGCCAGGTCCCTGCGAGGATGTGCTCGCGCATCGTGCGCATCAGTTGCATGTAGAAATGGATGTTGTGGACTCCGAGCAGCTGCCAGGCTTGCGTCTCGTGCACGCGCCGCAGATGCCACAAATAGGCGATCGAGTAGGTGGCGCAGGTATAGCAGGCGCAGGCCGGATCGATCGGTCCCTCGAGGCCGCGATAGGCGGCCCGCCGCAAGTCGCGGCGCCCCAGGCTCGTGAACGCCACGCCCTGCTTCGCGAGGGCGGTCGGCAGGATGCAATCGAACATGTCGACGCCGCGATGCACCGCCTCGAGCAGATCGCGCGTCGTTCCGACACCCATGAGATAGCGCGGCCGATCCGGCGGTAAGTATTCGGTTACGATCGCCGTGCAATCCTCGCGCTGCGCGGCAGTTTCGCCGACCGCGAGTCCGCCGATCGCGAATCCGTCGAACGGCATGTCGGTGACGGTGCGCGCGCTTTCGATCCGAAGATCAGCGTAGCTCGCACCCTGGACGATGCCGAACAAGGCCTGCGGCGAATCGCCGCGTGCCGCGAGACTGCGTTGTGCCCAGCGATGCGTCAATTCCATGGCGGCTCTGGCAACCGCGTGCTCGACGGTCGACGGCACGCACTGATCGAGCACCATCATGATGTCGGCGCCGATCGATTTCTGCACCGCGATGCTGATTTCCGGGCTGAGTCTGACCATCGTGTTGTCGACATAGCTCTTGAATTCGGCGCCGTCCTCGCCGATGGTCCGGCTGCCCGGCAGCGAGAATATTTGGAACCCGCCGGAATCGGTGAGCACCGAACGCGGCCAGTTCATGAAGCCGTGAATGCCGCCGAACTTTTCGAAGATGTCGATGCCCGGCCGCAACAGCAGATGATAGGTATTGGCGAGCAGGACTTGAACGCCGCTCGAGAGCAGGTCTTCGCGGCGCTGCGAGCGAACTGCGGCGTGCGTACCGACCGGCATGAAGGTCGGCGTCAGCACGTCGTTGTGTGCGGTCGTGAGGCGAGCGGCACGCGCGCGCGAGCCTGCGGCTGTCGCATCGAGACGGAAATTCAATCGGTTCATCGCGAGAGGGTGCCGCCAAACCCGAAGATATTGCAAGCGCGGCGCGCCGATGCTTGTTGCGCGCGCAGCAATGTGATAACCAGTGATCGCGCCGGTCAATCCAACAAGGGAGCGTCGATATGATCAACACCATGGGCCTTCATCGTCTGGCAAATCCGCTGCAACGACGGTTTGCGCGCCGGTACGCTGCGCACGCAATGCTGGGCTGTTGCTTGCTCACGGCCGCGTGCACCGGCAACGCGGTGCGCAGCGGTGGAGTCGTGCGCACGCCGCTGCTCGCCAGCGATTTTCCAATATCGGCGGCGGTCACCGTTCCGAGCGGCTATGACACGGTGTTCGTGAGCGGTGCGTTGCCGCCGGTGATCAATAAGGATGCGCCGAAGGGTACCGTCGCGGCCTACGGCGATACGCAAACACAGACGGTCGGCGCCTTGACGTCGATCAAGGCGACGCTGGCGCGGCTGGGACTCGGCTTCGGGGACGTCGTGAAGATGACGGTCTTCATGGTCGCTGACCCCAGCAAGGACAACAAGCTCGACTTTGCCGGACTCATGGCCGGCTACACGCAGTTTTTCGGCACCGCGGATCAGCCGAACAAGCCCGCGCGCAGCGCCGTGCAGGTCGCGGCGCTGGTCGCGCCGGGCGCGCTCGTGGAGATCGAAGTGATTGCGGCCAAGCCGCCGGCGGCGGCCGCGCATTGAAGAGGTGCCTCGGAGCAAGCGTAAGCCGAGGAGAAAGCGCGGCGGCGCTGTTCGCGCCGCCGCCCATCCATCACGGCTTCAAGCAAGCCGGCCGTATGGCATCAGAACTTGTAAACCGCCTTTACGTAGTAGAACCCGCCATTGATGCCGAATGGCGAAAAGATCGGGTACTGCGTAACCGCGGCGTTGTCCGCAGCGGCAATTTCATGGCCCAGAATATTGCTGTTGAGCTTGTTCGGGAATCGATTGAACAAGTTCTGAGCACCGAAGGACAACTTCAAGGAATCCGTAAATTGGAACCCGATGTCCAAGTTGGTGATCGCGGTCACGCCAATCGTGTCCTTGAAGTACTCATTGGCATTGGTCGGATTGTCACCGTCATCGTTCTCCCAATCCGATGATTGGCCGTAGATTTTTTCCACGAGATTGACGTTGAGTTTGTCCAGGATCACGTCCGCACCGAGATTCAGCACGTAGCGCGGAGTTGCGGTCGTCAGTTCGGAGTACGCCTCGACGTCATATAGCGTGGCTCCGGACAGCGCAGCCGGCGTCGTGGCGTACTTGGTGATCGAGGTATTGTTGTACGCCGCACTCACCGTCCAGTCGATCTTTCCGAAGCTGTACTCGTAGGGGAACAGGAACACCAAGTCGGCGCCGTCGGTTCGGGTATCGATACCGTTCGCAAACACGTTGATGCCGTATGAACCGTTGCTGAGCACGTAGGGATCGATGACGTCGGATCCGTGCGAGTAGGCCGCAATTGCCGCGTTGACGCCCGCATAGGCGGCCGTCGGAACGCCGTTGACCTGGCCCTGAACGTTGCCGCTGCCTACGATGCGGTTGGTGATCGTGATCTGGTAGAGGTCCAGGGTCGTGCTCATGTGCTCGAGCGGCCGCCACACGAGGCCAACGCTGAAGTCGACCGACTTCTCTGGCTGCAGACCATTGCCGAGTCCCAATAGCTTTCCGGCCGCTGAGTTCGGCGGCAATTGCACATAGGCCGTGCTCGGACCGACGTTGGTCGAGGAGTAATACTCTTCGGCGAGCGTCGGAGCGCGAAAGCCGTTGTTGATCGTGCCGCGGACCGCAAACTCGGGCGAGAAGTCGTATCGGCCGGTGAGTTTGCCGACTGTTGCATTGCCGAAGTCGCTGTAATGCTCGAATCGAGCCGCGGCGTCGATTTGCAGGGCTGCTATCGGCTTGGTCGCGAAGTCGACATAGCCTGCGTCGTTGGTTCGTGCATTGGATCCGGCGTCGAGTGGCGTAAAGCCGGGGTATGAAGACGCACCGCCGTCGATGTAGGAAATCGGGGGTCCCGCACCGATCGAGTAGGTATCTCGGCGGTGTTCGAAGCCGAACGCAACGTTCAGAGGCGCCGCAAAGCCGACATCGAAATTACTGCGGAAGTCGGCGGTCGAGGCCCATTGAGTGGCTTGCAGGTAGCCATCGTAAATGTCGCTGAGCCCTCCCTCCAGGCCGGTGTCCCCGAAGTAGCCGGTATTGACCGTGGACAGCGTGTAGAGGTTGTCATGGTCACCGCCGATGCCGGTTGTCAAATCCCAATCCCACGAACCGAAGGTGCCCTTGATGCCGCCGGTGAGTTGATAGTCGTCCTCGTAGTTGGCTTCTTGCGGATTGAAGCCATTCGGCTCCGGCAGTACCGCGTCCGGAAAGTTGGCGCACGACGGTTCGTTCGGGTTCGCCTGATTGACCGGCAGATTGTATTCGGCTGAATAGCAGTTTTTGTGAGGCACGCGGTAGTTCTCATAGGAAACCGCATCCTTGTGGCCGTAGGTTCCGATGAAATAGACCTCCGTACCGCCATCGAAATCCCAGCCGGCGTTCAGCGAAATGATTTTTTGCTGGACTGCCGCGTCGCCGGAGATCGCGTTGAGGTACGGATACCCGGGTACCGCCGTCACGTTGTTGTCGATTGGAGCGGGCGCGTTCGCGCCGAGATTTTGAGGTAGCAGTCGCGGATCCACCTCACCCACGTTGCTGTGGCCATGGTTGCGGAAGTCGCCCGTGAGATTGAAATAGGCGCCGCTCTGCGGCTCAAAGCCGACGTTGCCGCTGACATCTTCGGTCTTGCCGCCGCCGTCGTTGCCGTATTGACCGTAGGTGCCCGCAAGGCTGCCGCCCGACGAGTTGCGTTTCAGGATGATATTGATCACGCCCGCGATTGCGTCGCTGCCGTATTGGGCCGCCGCGCCTTCGGTCAGCACTTCGACATGATCGATGGCGTCGAGGGGTATGAAATTGAGGTCGACGCCGGCGCCGCCTTGGAACGGAGAACCCGTATCGATCGCGAGATTCGCGGTCGTATGGCGGCGTTTGCCGTTGATCAGCACGAGCACATCGTTCGGGCTCACGCCGCGCAGCCTTGCTTGCAGCGTTTGTCCGGACATGTCGAAACCGAAAGCCTGCATTTGCAGCGACGGCACCACTTGTGCGAGAGCCGACATCAAGTCTGGAGAGCCGGATGCCTTCAAATCCGCGGCGCTCACGATTTGAATCGGGGCCGCGCTGTCGACGGCTTTGATGCCGGTTTGGCGTGTGCCGGTGACGATGACCGCTTCGAGGTCCTCGGTCGGCCCGGCGCTATTGGCTGCGAGAATTTGTGCCGATGCGCCGCTTGGATTTATTAGCGCAACTAACAGTGCTAGGGGGATTGTTCCCTTCCATCGTTTTATCATTTTCGGTTCCTCGAAAGTTCGTGGCTTTCATGACTGCATCCCGCCACTCCCCCAAGGTCCCTTCAGCAATTCGTCGATTGCTGTATTTTTTTTGCCATGTCATCGTGGAGTAATATTTTTATAATTGCAATAAGCACTAATTAATAAGCTGATAACGCGATATGCCGGAACCGGTCATTTGTCGCGTGCGATCCACAACTGTTGCGGATAGGATCGGAGTAAGCACCGAAATGGCGCGCTATTGCGGGGCGAGTAGCAATCTTCCCAGACAATTCATGTGAAGTTCACGCCCGATCTACGCCGCGCCGTGGAGAAAATTTGAAACAGCAAGTTGTAATCGGGATGCACTCAATGCGAGCACTGCGATTCCCCATTTGAGTGCACGGGCCGCCAGCGGCCGGCTACTTCTTTCGTCGTGCACTCATAACGTTGGGTAGCTGCGCGATGCGCGCGAGCACTTTGGAGAGCTGCGGCAGCCCGGTGATCGAAATGCCGAGCTGCATGCGCGCGATGTTGTCGCGCTTGTCGGTCGCACTGGTCATGCCCTGGATGCTGATTTTCTCGTCGGCGAGCGCCGCGCTCACATCGCGCACCAAGCCGCGGCGATCGTAGGCCTGGACCTCGATGTCGACCGGGAACTCCGCACCGGCCGCCGCGCCCCAGGCGACCGCGAGCACGCGCGCCGGCGCCTTGGCGCGCAAACGCGCGAGATTCGCGCAAGATTGCGCGTGGATGCTGACTCCGCGGCCGACCGTGATGTAGCCGACGATCGCTTCGGGCGGCACCGGCTTGCAGCAGCGCGCATAGGTCGATAGCAGGTCACCAACCCCCTGCACTTCGATCGGCGGTTCACCATGCGGGGCAGGGCGCGTCCGGGGTGCGACTTCCGGGCGCTCCTCGCGCGCATGCAGCAGGCGCTGAATGGCGCCCGCGACCTGCGCTGCGCTGATCTCGCCCAAGCCGAGCGCCTCGTGCAGCGCGTCCGTGCTCTGCAGTTTGAGTTCGACGAGCAGCTCCGGAATCGGCACGCTGTTGACGCCGAGGCGCTGCAGTTCGCGGTCGAACATGGCGCGGCCTTCGGCCTTGTTCTCGCTTTCATTCTGCTTGCGGAACCAGGCGCGCACCTTGTTGCGATGGCGCGGACTCGCGAGAAAGCCCGACTGCGGCGAGAGCCAGTCGCGGGACGGCTGCAGCGTCTTGCCGGTTATGATCTCGACGGTGTCGCTGTTTTTCAATTGATGATCGAGCGGCACCATGCGCCCATTGACCTTTGCGCCGCGCGTGCGGTGCCCGAGGTCCGTGTGTACCTGATAGGCAAAATCGAGCGGCGTGCCGCCCACCGGTACGTCGACGATCTCGCCGCGCGGGGATAAGACGTAGACGCGATCCTGGAACAGATCTACGCGCACGCGATCGAGGAAATCGCTGCTGTTCTCGCCGCCCTCGGCGGGCGAGAGCAGGTTGCGCAATTGGTTGATCTTCTGCTCGTAGGCATGGTCGCCGCGTCCGCCCTCCTTGTAGCGCCAATGGGCGGCGACGCCGCGTTCCGCATTCGCGTGCATCTCATGCGTTCGTATCTGGATCTCCACGGGCTCGTTGCCCGGTCCGATGACCGCCGTATGAATCGAGCGGTACAAATTGTCCTTCGGCGTCGCAATGTAGTCGTCGAATTCGCCGGGAATGAATTGCCACAGCGAATGCACGATTCCGAGCGCCGCATAACAGTCGGCGACGCTCGGCACGAGCACGCGAGCCGCGCGAATATCCATGAGCTGATCAAAGGCGAGTTGCTTGGCCTGCATCTTGCGCCAAATGCTGAAAATGTGCTTCGGCCTGCCCTCGATTTTCGCCTCGATGCCGGCGCTCTTGAGCTCGCCCATGAGCCGCGCTTTGAGATCCTCGATGTAATGCTCGCGCTCCGAGCGGCGCGACTTGAGCGCCGCGGCAATGCGTTTGTAGTCGAGCGGTTGCAGATACCGGAACGCCAAATCCTCGAGCTCCCATTTGACTTGCCACACGCCGAGCCGATTCGCGAGCGGTGCGTAAACCTCGCGCGTCTCGATCGCGAGCATTCTTTGCAACGCGTCGCTCGATCGCTTCGCGGTGCGCATTTTCTGCAATTGTTCAGCGAGCTTGACGACGACCAAGCGCACGTCGCCGACGACCGCGAGCAGCATCTTGCGCAGCGCTTCGGATTGACCAGACTCGAGGCCGCGCTCGGGCGTCCAATCCGCCGGCAGGCCGAAATGGCCCAGCTGATTGAGTTCCCGCGCGAGTCGCGTCGGCTCGGCGCCGAACAGCCGCTCGGCGCTGTCGCGATCCACGCGTTTGGCATCCAGCAGCGGGCTCAACAAGGCGGCGATCACGACCGCATCGTCGGCATCGAGCGAGCGCACGATTTCGGCGACTTCGATCGCGGCCGCACGCAGCGGCGCCGAGTCGGGCGGCAGGTCGAGCGCGCCGACGACGGCAAGCGCCGCAACGACCGCTTCGCGAGGGCTCGGGCGGCTTGTAGGGGTGGTTTCCACGTTGATCGCGAAGTCGGCTCGGGTGGGTTTAGGCAGCCATTGCCGGTATCATACCCGGGATGGCAGTCATTAGAGTCCGGGTGCTGGGCATCGATCCCGGGTCACAGCGCACGGGCTTTGGTGTCTTGGACGCAATCGGGCCCAAATTGACCTATGTGGCGAGCGGCGTGATTCGCACGCCGGCCGGCGATTTCGCCGCGCGCCTCTGCGAGATCTTTCGGTGCGTGAAGACGATCGTCGCAGATTACCAGCCGCAGGAAATCGCGATTGAGCGGGTTTTCATGAACCGCAATGCCGACAGCGCCTTGAAGTTGGGTCAGGCGCGCGGCGCGGCGATCTGCGGAACCGCGGATTCCAAGGCCGAAATTTTTGAGTATGCACCACGCCAGATCAAGCTGGCCGTGGTCGGGTCCGGCAGTGCGGAGAAGGCGCAGGTACAGTTGATGATGCGAAGCCTATTGAAACTCGAAGGTCCGGTCTCGGCCGACGCGGCCGATGCGCTCGCGGCGGCCGTCTGCCACGCGCTGCGCGCGCGCGTACGCGCGTCGGTGCTGCGGGGGGCGCAGCGCCGATGATCGGTTTCCTGAAGGGTCGGCTGGCCGCCAAGAACCCGCCTTTCCTGCTCGTCGACGTCAATGGTGTCGGCTACGAGCTGGAGGCGCCGATGTCGACGTTCTACGGATTGCCCGCCGCCGGCGAGGCGGTCGCGCTGTTCACGCATCTCGTCGTGCGCGAGGACGCCCACGTGCTGTTCGGGTTCGGCACCGAGGGTGAACGCCGGCTGTTCCGCGGGCTGCTCAAAGTATCGGGCGTCGGCCCGAAGATCGCGCTCGGCATTCTGTCGGGTGCCAGCGTCGAGGATTTCCTGCGCACGATCGAAGCCGAGGACGTCGCGATGCTCACGCGCATCCCCGGCATTGGCCGCAAGACGGCCGAACGCGTGATCATCGAGATGCGCGACAGCGTCAAAAAGCTCTCGATGCCGTACTCGGGGCCTGACAGCGCGCCGGCATTCGCATCCCCCGCGACCCCGCAGAGCGAGGCCTATGCGGCCCTGGTGGCGCTCGGCTATAAGCCGCCGGAAGTCACGCGTTTGTTGAAGGCAGCCGACGAGCCCGGGTTATCGACGACGGAGTTGATTCGGCGCGCCCTGAAAACAGCGGGCAAAGGTTGAATCCATGGGCATAGAACCGGATCGCATCATTGCAGGCACCGGCGGCAGAGACGACGAGGTCGTTGACCGGGCGGTGCGCCCGAAGACACTCGCCGACTACGTCGGCCAGTCCAACGTCAAGACGCAAATGGACATCTTCATTCAAGCCGCCCGCAATCGCGGCGAGGCGCTCGATCACGTGCTGATCTTCGGCCCGCCCGGCCTCGGCAAGACGACACTTGCGCACATCATCGCCAACGAGCTCAAGGTGAATCTGCGGCAAACCTCCGGTCCGGTGCTCGAGCGCCCGGGCGACCTTGCGGCACTGCTGACCAACTTGGAGCCGCGCGACGTATTGTTCGTCGACGAGATTCACCGTTTGAGTCCCGTCGTCGAGGAGGTGCTCTATCCGGCGCTCGAGGATTTCCAGCTCGATTTGATGATCGGTGAGGGACCCGGTGCGCGCTCGATCAAGCTCGACCTGCCGCCGTTCACGCTGGTCGGAGCGACGACCCGCGCGGGTTTGCTGACCTCGCCGCTGCGCGACCGGTTCGGCATCGTACAGCGCCTCGAGTTCTATTCGACCGAGGAGCTCAAGAGCATCGTGATTCGCAGCGCATCGATCCTCAAGCTCAAGCTGCTGCCGGACGGCGCGGAGCGGATCGCGGAGCGCTCGCGCGGCACGCCACGCATCGCCAATCGCTTGCTGCGGCGGGTGCGCGACTTCGCCGAGGTCAAGGCCGCGGGCCTGATCAGCGCCGAAGTGGCGATCGCCGCGCTCAATATGTTGGAAGTGGACCCACTCGGCTTTGACCTGCTCGACCGCAAGCTACTGCTCACGGTCATCGAGAAATTCGACGGCGGTCCCGTCGGTGTCGATAGCTTAGCCGCGGCGATGAGCGAGGAGCGCGGCACGATCGAGGATGTCATCGAGCCGTTCCTGATCCAGCAGGGATTCCTGATGCGCACCGCGCGCGGCCGCGTCGCGACCCGCAGCGCCTATTTGCACTTCGGGCTCGCGCCACCGTCGCGAGATGCGCTCGGCGATGCGGACCTGAACCTCGAGCTGTTCAAGGACCCTTCGGGCCGGGGCGGCAAATGAGCGGGGTTGCGCCGAACTTTTCCTGCACTTATCGCGTCTACTACGAGGAGACCGACGCGGGCGGGGTCGTGTATTACGCCAATTACTTGAAATTCATGGAGCGCTGCCGCACCGACTGGCTGCGTCACCTCGGGGTCGGACAGCGGCAATTGCTCGAGCAGCGGCGCATACAATTCGCCGTCGTGAGCGTCAGCGTCGATTTTCTCCAACCGGCGGTGCTCGATGATGAAATTACCGTCACGGCCGAATTACAGCGCCTTGGCGGTGCGACAATCAATTTCAAGCAAACGATATGGCGCGGTGACGTGCAGCTGATCGATGCGAGCACGCGCGTGGCCTGTCTCGATTCGGATAGTTTGAAGCCGCGTGCCATCCCTCGGGATTTATTTACGGAGTGGCGCCATGGGCAATGATTTTTCGGTCGTTGAGTTGGTGCTCGATGCGAGCCCGGTCGTTCAAGCCGTGATGCTGCTGCTCGGTATCGCCTCGGTTGCCTCCTGGGCGATCATTTTTGCGAAGAGCAGGATCATTTCGAAATCGCGGCGCCAAGCCGAACAATTCGAAACCGCGTTCTGGTCCGGCGGCGATTTGGGCGCGCTCTACCGCAGCATCGAAACCAAAGGCCGCGCCGGCACCGGATTGCAAAGCATCTTCGAGTCCGGATTCGGGGAATTCAGCCGCCTGCGGCAGCTCGCGAGCCCTTCCGAGCAATTGCTCGAGGGGGCGCAGCGCGCGATGCGCGTCGCACTGCTGCGCGAGCTCGACCGCCTCGAGCGGCATCTTGCGCTGCTCGCGACGGTCGGCTCGACGAGCCCCTACGTGGGTCTGTTCGGTACCGTCTGGGGCATCATGAGCGCGTTTCACAATCTCGGTAATGCCCAGCAGGCGACTTTGGCCGCGGTCGCGCCGGGCATCTCGGAGGCTTTGATCGCCACCGCGATGGGGCTGTTCGCCGCGATCCCCGCGGTCATTGCCTACAATCGATTCGGCGACCAGGTCAGCCGCCTCGAATTGCGCTTCGACACCTTCATGGAAGAATTCGCCACCATTTTGCAGCGCTACGGGCCTTCCCGCGGCGCTCAGGCCTGACACCATGGCCGTACGCGCGCGACGGCGCAAGCTCATGGCCGAAATCAACGTGGTGCCCTACATCGATGTGATGTTGGTGCTGCTGATCATTTTCATGATCACCGCGCCGTTGCTCAAAGAAGGGGTCAAGGTCGATCTGCCGACCGCGGCCGCAAAGCCGCTCGATCCAAGCTTTCTCAACAAACACGAGCCGCTGGTTCTGACGATCGACGCGCGCGGACGGCTCTACATCAATATCGGCCGCAATCCGGATCAGCCGGTTTCTGAGGCGACCGTGAGCAGCCGCACGACGGCTGTGCTCCATCGCGATCCGCAGGCGCCGATCCTCGTGAAGGCCGATACCACGGTGCCGTACGGATCGGTCGTACATGCGATGGTACTGCTGCAGCGGGCCGGCGCGTCGAAGCTCGGCTTTTTGACGGATCCTGAGAAGGTCAAAACTCCGGTCCCGCGGGATGCGGGCGGAGCGGTTTCTGGGACGCAGTGATGCCGGCGTATATGCGTGAATATTCGCCCTCGGTGCTGTTTTCGGTGCTGCTCCACGGGCTGTTCATCGCGGCGCTGGTTTTTTCGACGCGATTTTCATTTCCGCATTCCTCGACGACGCCGCAACCGATGCCCCTGAGCGCGACGGTCGTCGATTCCGAAGTTTTGCACGCGGCCGCGCGCGCGCAGGAGGAGGCTGCCGCCAAAGCCGCCGCGCAGGCCCAAATTGTCGCTCAGCAGGCCGCCGCGGCCGAGGCCGCGCAGCACGAGGCCGAGGTCCAAAAGGCCGCCGAGGCCAAGCAAGCCGAAGACAACAAGCGCGCGGCGGCTGCCAAGGAGGCGGCGGATGCGGCTCGCGCGGCCGAAGCGGTCAAAGCGGCCGATGCGCAACGTGCGCTCGAAGCGAAGCGTGCCGCGGAGGCCAAGCAGGCTGCAGAGGACAAGCAGGTCGCTCTCGCCAAGCAAGCGGCCGACGCCAAGCGTGCGGCGGAAGCCAAAAAGGCCGCAGAAGAACGCGCCAAAGCGGATCGCGAGGCGGAATTGCGCCGCCAGATCCAAGACGAGGAACATGTGAGCGAGGTCGAGTCGGGGCCGCTCGGAGATCGCTACCGCCTGAGTCTCCAAAATCGAATCACCCATGCCTGGATCAAGCCGCCGTCGGCGCACTCCGGCATCGATTGCCGCGTCGAAGTCACCCAGATTCCGGGGGGCGAAGTGACCAACGCGCGGGTCACGCAATGCAACGGCGATGCGGCTGTACGACAATCGATCGAAAATGCGGTGTATCGTGCTTCTCCGTTGCCCGATCCGCCGGATCCATCCCTGTTCCACAGAGTGTTCGTACTCGAGTTCAAGCCCAATGACTAAGCCGTTTAGACTGTTTCAAGTCCTCGCTCTGCTGACCTATTGCTGCGCGGCGCGCGCCGAATTCGTCGTCGAGATCACGCGCGGGCAGTCCGAGGCCATCCCGATTGCGATCGTGCCGTTTTCATCGGCACAAGAGAGCGCGGCGAGCTTCGACGTCGCGGATCTCGTGAGCGACGATCTGCTGCGCAGCGGGCGTTTCAGCCCCATGGACCGCAAGGACATGCTCGAACAGCCGCATACCGGCCCCGCGATCGCGTTCGACGATTGGCGCCGGCTCAACAGCGATTACATGGTCGTCGGACAGTTGATCGCGCAAGGACCCGATCGCTTCAACATCACGTTCGAACTCTACAACGTGCTGACCCGGCAGCGGCTGCTCGGGTACCAGATCAGCACGAATCGCTCGGGGCTGCGCCTTGCGAGCCATCAGGTTGCGGACATGATTTTCGAAAAGATCATCGGCGTGCGCGGCGCATTCGCGACGCGCGTGGCGTATATCTCGGTGCTCGGCCACCTGCCGAACCGGCGTTACCGGCTGATCGTCGCCGATGCCGACGGCGATAATCCGCGGATCGTCATGGAGTCGAACGAACCGCTGATGTCGCCGGCGTGGTCGCCGGACGGCCAGAGCCTCGCCTATGTGTCGTTCGAGAACAAGCTGCCGTCGGTCTACGTGCAGACGCTCAAGACCGGCGAGCGGCACCTCGTCTCGGCGCGGGCCGGCGTCAATCAGGCACCCGCGTGGTCGCCCGACGGCAAGAAGCTCGCGCTGACGCTCTCGACTCGCGACGGCAACCTGGACGTCTATGTGCTCGACTTGGCGACGCAAGCCTTGACCCGGATCACCGATGATCCGGGGATCGACACCGAGGCGCAGTGGTCCAAGGACGGCAATAGCCTCTATTTCACCTCCGATCGAGCGGGCGGCCCACAGATCTATAAGATCTCGCTGACGCCGGGCAGCAAGCCACGGCGCCTGACATTCCAGGGTGCCTACAACGCACGGCCGCGCCTCTCTCCCGACGAGTCGCAGCTCACGTTCGTGACCCAGGAGGATGGGGCTTATCGCATCGCGACGATGGATCTGAACGGTCGAGGCGACCTGCAGGTCCTCACCAGAGGCCACTTCGACGTCTCACCGAGCTATGCGCCGAATGGCGCCGTGATCATCTACGCGAGCCGCGACCAAGGCCGCGGTGTACTCGCGCTGGTCAGCAGTGACGGTCGGGTGCAGCAACGATTGGTGTCGACCGAGGGTGAAGTACAGGAGCCTGCCTGGGGGCCTTTCTAAGTCGGGCGTTCCTCGGGTACGCTTGGGTTTAAGTCGAGAATTTATGACGGAGAAATTCATGAAGCGAATGATTGCGATCAGCTTGTTAGTCGCCGGCGCCGTGTTGCTGGCGGGTTGCCCGAAAAAGCCGACGACCATCGAACAACCGAACACGGGCAGCCAAGTGCCGTCGAGCAGTTCGACTTCCGGCGCGGGAGGGGGTCCCTCGACCTCGATGACGCCGCTCGGAGGCGATAGCGGCGCGATGGGCGGCGCGGGCGTCAACGGGCCGCTGTCGGGCCGGGTCGTCTACTTTGATTTCGACAAGGCGGAAATCAAGCCTGAGTTCGCGCCCTTGATCAGCAGCTTCGCGCAGAATCTCAGTTCCCACCCGAACCTCAAGCTGCGGCTCGAAGGCAACACCGATGAGCGCGGCACGCGCGAATACAATATCGGCCTCGGCGAGCGCCGCGCGCAGGCGGTGCGCCGCGCATTGATGTTGCAGGGCGCGGGGGAATCCCAGTTGACGACCGTGAGCTTCGGTGCGGAACGGCCTGCGGCCGAAGGCGATGACGAGTCGGCCTGGGCGCAAAACCGCCGCGTCGAAATGGTCTACTTGCCGTGACGATTCGCGCACTCCGGCTCGTGCTGATCGGCTGCGGACTGGCCGCACTGGCCGGGTGCGCGACGACTCCGCCGGAGAAGGATCCGGTGCAGATCAGGCTCAACGATCTCGATACGCGGCTCACGCGCATCGAGCGCGTCGTTGCGAATCAGAGTCTGCTGGATCTTGCGAACGAACTCGAAGCCGCGCGCAGCGACGTGCGCTCGCTGCACAATGACTTCGACCTGCTCAACAACAACCTCGCGGCGAGCCGCAAGCAGCAGAAAGATCTCTACGCGGAACTCGACCGGCGTTTGCGGACCGTGGAACTGCGCAGCGCGTCGGCCGCTGCGGCAGCCCCCGAGCGGGCTGTCGCGCCGAGCAATCTTGCGCCGAGTGGCGCAGCGGCGGGCCCTGCGGCTGCAGGCGGTGAAGGATCCGCGGGAACTGTACCGGGCGCAGCAACGCCGGCTTCGAGCGGCGGCGGGCAGGCCGACACCGCGGCCGCGGCCGCCGAGGCGCAGGTCGGGGCCGGCGCGACGCTGCCGGTGCCGGATGGGAACGACCGCGCAAACTACCAGGCCGCATTTGCGCTGCTCAAGGACAGCAAGTACGACCAGGCGGTGACCGCGTTTCAGCAGTTCCTGGTCGCATTTCCCGACAGCAACCTCGCCGACAATGCGCAGTATTGGCTCGGTGAAGCCTATTACGTGAACAAGAATTTCACGGAGTCGTTGAGCGCGTTCCAGGGCCTGATCGACAAATATCCCCAATCGCGCAAATTGCCCGACGCGATGCTCAAAGTCGGCTACTGCGACTACGAGCTCGCACGCTGGGACCAGGCGAAGAAAGTGCTCTCGGAGGTCGTCGCGAGATTTTCGGACACGCCCGCCGGACACCTGGCGCAGCAGCGTCTCGAGAAGCTCGAGACCGAAAAGCATTGATCGATACAGCTCCGACCGCCGAAGCGGGGCGGGCCGCCAAGGCCGATCGCTTGCGCATCAATGAGATCTTTCATTCCCTGCAAGGCGAAGCGGACGCGGTCGGCTATCCGACCGTCTTCGTGCGGCTCACGGGCTGCCCGCTGCGCTGCCAATATTGCGATACCGAGTACGCATTTCACGCCGGGGATTGGCTCGCCATCGACGCGATCCTGGACCGCGTGGCCTCATTCGGCACGCGGCATGTTTGCGTGACCGGCGGCGAACCGCTCGCGCAGCCGAATTGCCTCAAGCTGCTGAGCCGTCTGTGCGATCACAATTTCCAGGTGTCGCTCGAAACCAGCGGCGCGATGGACATTGCCGGTGTCGACGCGCGTGTCGCGCGGGTCGTCGACATCAAGACACCGGGCTCGCATGAATCGCATCGCAATTGGCTCGAGAATTTGGCGCTGTTGCGCCCCGGCGATCAGCTGAAGTTCGTGATTTGCTCGCGCGACGATTATCAATGGAGCAAGGATTTTTTGGCTGCCCATGCATTGCACGGCCGCTGTCAGATTTTGTTCTCGCCGAGCTACACGCAGCTCTCGCCGCGCGACTTGGCCGAGTGGATACTGGCGGATCGGCTCGCTGTCCGCTTTCAATTGCAGCTTCACAAGGTGTTGTGGGGCGATATCCCCGGTAAATGAACCTGCGCCCGGCCGTCGTTCTGCTCTCCGGAGGGCTCGACTCTGCGACCGTGCTGGCGCTCGCGGTCGCCCGCGGCTTTCGCTGTTACGCGCTCAGCGTGCGCTACGGTCAACGACACAGCGTCGAATTGGAAGCGGCCACACGTGTCGCCGCGAGCCTCGGCGCGGCCGAGCATCGCGTCATGGCGGTCGATCTGGCCGGGATCGGCGGCTCGGCGCTGACCGACGCGAACCTCGCCGTACCCGAGTCGCCGACCACGGGAATACCGATTACCTATGTGCCCGCACGCAATACCTTGTTCCTGTCATTGGCGCTCGGCTGGGCCGAAGTGCTGTCCGCTGAGGATATTTTCGTCGGCGTCAATGCGGTCGATTATTCGGGGTATCCGGACTGCAGGCCCGCATTCATCGAGGCCTTCGAGCGGCTCGCACGGCTCGCAACCAGAGCAGGGGTAGGCGGAGCGAGGCTCACGATTCACGCGCCGCTGATCGATATGTCCAAAGCGCAAATCATCCGCACGGGGTTCGGCCTCGGAGTGAACTTCTCGGCCACGGTTTCCTGCTATCAAGCCGATTCGGCGGGCCGCGCCTGCGGCAAATGCGACTCCTGCCGGATCCGGGCCGCGGGCTTTGCGGAGGCAGGGATAGCCGATCCGACCCCGTACGCGGGATAAGCCTGTCCGCGCCAATTGTGCTTTAGCAATGATCCTGGGGCGAAGTTCCGCTATGATGCGCGCCTGAAATCGGGACGGTAGCTCAGTTGGTAGAGCAAGGCCCTTTTAAGGCTTTGGTCCTGGGTTCGAGTCCCAGCCGTCCCACCAATAAAAACAATGACTTGCGGGTCATGTTACTCGCAGAAACCGTCCGTACGGAAATCTGTACGGAAACTTTTAGATCTTGGTGTTATATCCGACCGGCGGACGAAATTCGCCATGTTGGCGGCGGACCTCTTGGCGGCTTGCTGGCCGTTGATCGATTTGAGTTGATAGAGCGGTTCGGCCTTCGACGCCGGGAAGCTGCCTATAGAACGTCGCGGCCATCACGCGTTTCTCGCAGAGCTTGTAGGGTCGCTGCGGGGAATTTATCGCGAGGCAGGAGCTTGATGTAAGGGGATGGGGGCATGGGGGTAGCCATTCCATTTGTCGCCGCGCGGAATAACGCAACATTCGCGTAGTTCGGGAAGAGACTGCGGCATCCGCAAGCGATCTATTTCAGCTCGCCGGACATATGCATCGAACTCGGGTTCCCCCATTTCGTTGTGAATCGATCGCCAGGTCACCGCCGATGAGGTGGGCTCGGTAGTGCATGAGTTCTAATCCAATGCCAGAAGCGCCGTTCCCGGGAGTCATTCCTCGGCCATTGTCACGGATAGTCAAGCAAACCCTTCCCCTGCGGACGTTGACCGAGATGATCGTTCTACTGCATTGGGCATGTCTTGCTGCGTTCCACACAGCCTCCTGGGCGATACGGTAGAGGTGCTCAACCTTGCCGATCTCGATGTCATTCACATCGTGACCGTGCGTATTGACCGATACTCCAATATCGCGCATCTCCTCAGTTGCACTGGCCAGTCGGCGCAGCGCCTTTTCCAGGTTCCCGCTCGCCATACCGACGGGCGCAAGCCCATGCGCCATCGCGCGAGCGTCCTGACAGGTCTTGGCTGCGATTGCCGCTATCTGCTGAAGGTCTGACACATCAACCGCCACGCCCGCTTGTCCTTCCTTGGCTGCGGACGCGGCTAGCAAAGACAATCCCACCAACTCTTGCGCCAGGACGTCGTGCAGATCAAGCGCGAATCGTTGCTGTTCGCGACTTGCCGCCCAGATGACCTCCTGTTCGAGGCGGCGGCGCTCGCTGACATTAATGCGCATGACGACAGCGCCATTCGGATGGTCGGCGGCCAATGGCGAGACGATCGTCAAGAACCAGCGCTGCTCGCTCGGTGAATGGCATGGATGTTCAATAGAAAAACTCTTTGCGTTGCCGTTCAGCACGGACTGTATCCCCAACTCAACGCGCCGACTATCGGAGAGGCTGGTTCCTGGCAAGCTGTCTGCAAACCCGAGGCGGTGATTGCCGATTTCGAGTGCGACGCCGGCATCGGCGTCCGCCGTGGCCGGTCGCTGCCACGCGTCATTCACCGAGACGATGCGCCCTTGGATATCGAGAAGGGCAATCTGCGCGGGAAGTGCGTTGAGGATGGCCGCCTGTTTGACGGCCTCATTGAGACGCAACTGCTCCTGAGCGCGCCTCAGCAAGAATGATCGGCCGGCACGGTCCGCGACGGTATCGATCTCGCCGCCCGTCAGTGCTTCGAGGCGTTGCTCGGTCACCTGAAGCGTCGTGATCAAGGCGGCAATTTCTTCATTCTCGTCCCACGGACACCAAGTAGTTCTCGGATTCATGGCAGATCTGTCCCTAGTCCTAAGGCATGAAATATCGGCTGCACTTGGCTGAGCGTGCCGACGATTCTGCGCACTGGAGGCGGCGCAAGTTTGATCAGCGTCGGTGTCATGAGAATATTGTCGGCGAGCGCACGCGTTGGCTCCTGAAAGACATTGACGATGTCGATCGAATGGCGATCGGTAAGCTGCGCGCGGCAGAACGCCCTCAAGTTAGCGATTGCGAGTGCGGAGTTCGGCGTGTCGCCTGCCACATAAAGTCTGAACTTGAACAGTGCACTTCGGCTCATGGGAGGACTACTTGCGCCCCGGAACGGGCGCATCAGCCCCGCGCAACTCCTCCAGCCGGGTGCGGCCCTTCGACATCTCGCCCTTGTGACTCGCCGTGGCACGGGCTAATAGTTTTTTCTCAACTTCTTTGGCCTCGATCTCGACCTGCAGCGACTTCGCTCGCACCTCGAGTTCCGCCGCTTCGGCGTCGAGCAGGATCCGTTTGAGATTGCCGGCCACCTCGTTGACCTCCGTGGTGACGCGGTCTGCGCTTTCCTTCTCCCAGCGCAGCGTGCCCATCAGTACCTCACCACCCGCGGTGTAGGCATCGGTCAGTGTCACGCCCGCGTCGCTCAAGATCAGCTCGCGCACTTGATTCGAATGTGCGGTTCCGCGGGACTTGACGACGGAGAGTCCGCGGTTGCGCTCGCCGGCCTGCACGAGGTAATTGAGGTGGATCCAGGTATCGGCGATCTTCGATATCTGCAGCGGTGAGGTCGATTCGGCCGATACTTCGCCGAGCAGACTGGTGCAGACCAGTGTGATTCCGTCGGCCTTCGACCAGTCGATCAACCGCTCCACGACGCTTTGCGCCGTCACCTCGTTGCCGGATTTGGATAAGGTGGAGACAGGATCGATCACCAAGCAACGGATCTTGTGCTCCTTCGCGAGCGTCTTGATGCGCGCTAGGAATACCTCGGCGCTTCCGAATATCGTGCGGGCGGAGACCATATGTAGGCAGCCGCCGCGAACGTAGCGATCCAACCGAATCCCTACCGAGGTCAAATTGCGAATCACCTCGGTGCCATCGGAGGCAAAACTGACGAACATGGTTCGCTCTGCGCGCCGGCAGGCAGCCTCCACAAACGCACCGCTCAAGGTCGTCTTGGCGGTGCCGGGAAAACCGCTGATCAGCACGCACGCACCACGGTAGTAGCCACCGCCCAGCATCGTATCGAGGCGCTCAACGCCGCTCGATACGCGCTCGCTAGTTACGTGAATATCCACTCGGCCTGAGGCTCGCGCGCCCGCGACCTCCAAACCGTGTCGGCCGATTACGAACGGAGACTCATTCTCGTCGAAGCCGGAGCCTCGGTACTTCATCACGCGCAAGTTTCGTTGGGATACCCCCTGCACGACACTCTGGTTGAGAACCACCGCGCAATCGACCATGAACTGCATGAAACCGACTCTCTCCTGGCCGGTCAGGCTGCTAGTGCCTAACTCGGTCCCGTCACTCTTTGACGTGATCACGCCCGTGAGCTCTCGTCTCAATAGCCATTCGTGCAGCCGGTAAACCTCCCGCCTTTTCGCCGCCGCATCCGGCAGTCGATCCAGTACGACGTCGATAGCGTCAAACGCGATGCGCCGCGCCCCAATTTCAGTGACCTTCGCGTCCAGCGCCGCGCACATGCCATTGAGATCAAAATCTCCGGATTGGATTAGGTCTGGCATCGGCTGTGCATCCATGAAATAGAGCTTTTTGCGACGCAGCTTCGCGAGGTTCCATCCTAGGCCCTCGGCATTGGCGAGGATGCGATCGGCGCTTTCTTCGAAGCTCACGAAGATCCCCGGCTCCCTATAGTGCTCCGCTCCATTGACGAGAAACTGCAGCGCGAATATCGTCTTCCCCGAACCCGGTCCGCCCAAGAGCAGCGCCGTGCGGCCGCGCGGTAAGCCGCCCCCAGTGATTTCATCGAAGCCGCTAATGCCGGTCGCTGCTTTGGTGATAGCTGTCACAAGGGGAAAACGGATGGACTTCATGTCGCCTCTCAAGAACCAGGCGCCTGCCAGGTGTTGCCTCATGCATTTCGATCGATGTCGCGTTGCGACAACCTGGGACAGCGCTGATTGACTTAGTACCAGCGAAGGTCACACTTCTGCCAGATTCTCAGCTTGCTGCAAATCGTTGTCGTGCACAGTACGCCGGCGCACTTAGCGCGCAGATTAGTAGCTTTCGTCGGTTCACGACGCGAAGTCACGTGGACCGTTACCGTTGCGCTGCATACGGTACCCCTAGCTGGACCACCCTAAAGGAATAATCCCTAGGCAATGCTGCTGCGAAATTACGCGGCCCGTTGCAGCTTGAGAAACCTTATGTCACCGCGCGCTTAAAGGAACATCTGGCAGAAGCGTGCGGGCAACTAGACCGGCCCGCCGACCCTAAGTAATTGTGTCGCCTGCCTCTAGATCCTAAACGGTCTATTGCGACCGTCAGCTTCCCGGCGCGGAGATTAGATCAACGAATCAGTGACGCGTTGCGCCGACCGATTGTTTGAGCGCATGCCTTACCACCACCTCAACGCAAGCACTGGTAGTACTGCCGCCGTAGCCCACGCAAGCGCCTGGACAATGAGAACCGTTGCTGCTTGCCACGGCGTCCGACACAACCACCGAAACGCAAAGTACGCAATGACAGGAAGCTGAGCCACCATCAACAGCTGCCAGAGATGGGCAATAGCACCTGCGTCGCGCGCAGGCTCTACGCCGCGGGTTCCAAGCTGCAAAGCCACAGCTACGATGGCAACTATCAGAGCGCCCAGCGACATCACCACCGGAATCAATGCACTAGGCTCTTTTCCCATGTCTACTTCCATGACGTAGCCTCCCGCTGAAATGAACAGTTGCGCTCTAACTGCAAGTCGGGGGATATATATATCCCAAAGAATTCCACAAAACAATTCGGACGCGAACAATGGGTCCGTGAATTGAGGCGCAGGCACTAAGTCCGAGATCGACCCCAAGCATGCCGGATGCGAGCGGCAGCTTTGCGGGTGGCTGGTTTGGCGGCATACATCGCCCGAGAACAACGGACAGTCGTGCTGAGCAGGTGCTAATAACTCCAGAAAAGGTTCGTGTAGGGGCGTGGGGGGGCCTCGAAATCAGTGCCGGGAATCCATTGCAATTGCCCTCCATCGCGAGCGCTCACAAACAATGCGAACTTGCTGTGACACTCCTGAAATGTGTCTGCTCTCATCGCAAAGTGGCAGGTGTTGGGCGTCACCATCGGCAATGCAAAACGTAAACCATCTGGAGACCAGGAAAAACTGGTAATGACGTCATCCGTTGCACGGAAGTCTAGACCATGCAGATCAGTGCCATCGGAGTTGACGGTGTAAACCTGATTGCCTGCAATCAGAGCGAGCATTTGTCCCGTCGGATGCCATTGTAAATCCATGATGTCACCACGGGCAACGCTGGAGGGATCCGCACCCTTACCAAGCTGAATGTTCCAAAGTGTCCGGCCCGCAAGGTCCCCGACTCTTACCACGTCAGAATGACCGAATGCCAGCCGATCGTTGTTCGGACTCCACCGGATCGCGGTTGGACGCACACCTTGAGCGACGGTCCTCGGATGGGCCGGATCGAAGTGGACCTGATCGACGCCGTCTGCAACCCGAGGCCGCCCAACATCCGGCCTGCGGTTCGGCTGTGGCATCCTTGCGTGGATGTTTAAATGTCGAACCCGCAGGCGACGGTGGTGGCTCGGAGCGATCGCCACGGCGCTGGTCGTATGCCTGGCCGCGCTGTTCCTGAGATCCATGCTCGAGCACGACGTGCGAGCGCGGATCGAGTCCGCAGCCGTGCGCCATGGCGCAGTTGCTCGAATCGGGGTGGTACACGTCGGCGTCTGGCCGTTGCTGCAATTGGAGGGATTCGATCTCGACCTGGGTCGTGGAGTGCGACTGCATGCCGACATGATCGCGGCCACCTGGGCCGGCCGCTTGCGACTTGCAGTTCGCGCCGCCACTCTCGCGGCGCCAGCAGGGGTGAGTGTGAGATCGCCGGCCACCGCCTGGGACATGGCGGGCATTTTCGGCGAGGACCTCCGGCTCACGCTGGTGGAGCCACTGGCAGGCCTGTCAATCCGCAAGCGGACCGATGCGGTGGGTAGCGAGTGGAACATCGAGGCACATGGGCTCGACGTCGGCCGTCTGCTCGACGTGCGGCGCGACGTCCACCCGCTGCTCGATGGTGGTATCGCCGACGGCCGCGTGGACCTGCAGGCCGATGCCGATGCGTTCCGTTTCCGCGTGGGCATGGGTGCGCGCGGCGCGCGCTTGGCGGCGCTGGCGGATAACGCCGCCGACGAGCCGCAACTCGGCGATCCGACGGACGTTACAATACGATTCGATGGCGCCTGGAGCCAGATCGGGGGCACGATCGAGATCCCCGAGATCCACGCGACCGTGGCCGGTGCGGCCCTGTCGGGCTCGATCACACTGCGCGAGCTCGACCACGAGCCGGTCATCGATCTCGCACTCGGCATGCAGCATCTGGACTTCGCGCAATTGCTGGGTGCATCCGGGCTCGCGGTGCCCGAAAGCTTGGGAATGGCGCCCGGCGCCGGCCGTGACCTTGGCTCGGCTACGATCGACGTGCGTGTACGCGGACGGCTGGCGGATCCCACCTCGCTCTCGGTCAGCCAGAAGATCGACTTCAAGCCGCCACGCGAGATGCCGCCGGCAATCGCGCGCCTGCGCGGCGATTTCATCTTCAGATCCGATGACGGCCCCGGGCCGCACCGCCCGATCGACGTTTCGCCCGCATCCCCCGACTTCGTCGCCCTGCGTGACGTTCCGCCGCTATTCGTGCGCACTCTGCTACTTGCCGAAGACACAGGCTTCTACGGGCATCGCGGTATCGACCTGCGTGAACTACCCGCCGCACTGCTCACCAACTGGTCGCGCGGCGGCGCGGCGCGCGGCGCGTCCACAATCACGCAGCAGCTGGCCAAGAACCTGTTCCTGTCGCGCGACAAGCAGCTCGGACGCAAGCTGCAGGAACTGGCGATCACGTTCCTGCTCGAGTCGGCGCTCGGCAAGGATCGTATCCTGGAGATCTACCTGAACATCATCGAATGGGGACCGGAGCTGCGTGGCCTGCGGCCCGCGGCTCGCCGCTATTTCGATCGCGAACCCCGGGCGCTGACGCCGGCCGAAATGGTATTCCTGATCGCGATCATCCCCGGGCCGATCAAGTATCAGAGTTCATTCGCGCACGGCACGCCGGGGCCTGGGCTGCGTTCGCTGATCGACGAGCTGCTGGCGAAGTTGCGGTCCGTGGATGCGATCGGCGAGGAGGAGTATCGGCGAGCGCTCGGCGAACCCATCGTCGTTGCGGGCGGCAGGCCGCCCGGATGACCGGTGGCGAATGGAATCGCGTGGGGGGTATCGACAAAGTCCCCTTCTAGTTCGGTTTAGGTTGTATCGCGCAATCGCACTCCCGTTGGCGTCATATCGAGACTCGCATTGTTTCGTTTAGTAGCGTTTGGGGGACGGTCAGCGATGGGTTGGTCGACGAGACAGTGGACGAGGGTACCCACGTCAGCGACTCGTCGCGCCCCGATGCCGTCAGTGGTGAGTGACTGCTTTCGGGGATTCTTCATTGGCTTCTTCCCCGACCGCCACGCTGCTCTACCAATCTCTGCGCTCGTGCCGAAAGAGATGGCCTAAATCCAACAGTCATGTCACCAGCCGCCACCCGAACTTTTCGCTGGTTGATTGGCCTCGGAGGAATCGACGCGAACCCGGCTTGCAACGAGTTTACGGACTCATTTTATTACCGGCGTGTAGCTCGTGAAATTGCCTTTACCGTCATTCCTCCAGAAGCGGGGCACTTGACTGAAACCGAGGTTGGTTTGGGTGCTGTTGTTCATAAACACATCGATAAATCCATTTCCGTGCAGATCCCCTAGAGACGCGCCATGTGTGTAGGCGGGAGTCGTCCCAAAATTGGCTGCCGTAGCATCTGCCAGGTGACCCGCCCCATCATTCTTCAAGTACCAGCTTTGCTCGCCAGGGTATGGGTTCTGGTCATAGCCCGTGTCGGCAATAAAGACGCTGTCTTTGCCGGAATGTGTCAGGTCCCCAGCATAGACACCATTGGTGTCAATCACTCCGGGCTGACCGGTCGAAAGAATGGTTTCGTCTTCGTGAAAATTTCCCGTGCCGTCATTAATAAAGACTTGCACCGGCACGGTGACCGCCGTGCTTCCGGAATATCCGGAGGTTCCAACGTAATGGAGGACGCCATCCCCATTGAGGTCGACCAGGGCGCCCTGAATCAGGTTCTGACTCGGCTGAGAAATTTTTGCTGTGAAACTGAGGTGTCCCGGCGTCGATTGGTTTATATAGGCAATGATCGGCTGACCGGCATCCGTCGCGAGGAGGTCCACCCGTCCGTCACCATCTAAATCTCCGATCAGCACATCCATGTCATTCGGGATGCCCGACACTGTCGTGGTCTGGGTGCCCGTGGTGATTGCAATCGAAGCCGGAGCAAAATGACCCGTACCGTCGTTGAGATAAATGAACGCCTGTGTGGCCGTGTTCGCACTGCCACCGGGAATCACGACAAAATCGGGGAATCCATCGCCGTCAAGATCCGCCACCCGAATCTGCGCCGGCGCCGCCACGGTATTCAGCGTCGCATCCGGCCAAAGCCCATGGCTGATGTTCGACGAGGCATCAGTGAACGTGCCATCGCCGTTGCCAAAGTAGAGTTGGATCTGCGACGACCCATAGAAGGTTGCAGGAGTTGAATCCACTGTAATTGCAACGACATCTACCTTTCCGTCGTTATTGAAGTCGCCCGTGGCGAACACTATGGTAGAACCATTTACGCCCTTGTAGTGAGCGGGAAACGCGCTCGAATTCAAGGTAAAAGAACCATCTGCGTTGTTGATGAGAAGTAGGTCGGAGCTAAATCCAGACGCTTGAGTCCCCATCAAAATGTCATTGCGGCCGTCTCCATTGACGTCAACGATCAAAGTCCCTTCAATCTGTTGCGGGAGGGTCACGGAACTCCCAGAGCCGCCCGAGTTGCTGGAACTCCCGCCACCTCCACCGCCACAACCATACAGAAGCGTCGCCAGGGTCAAGAGACTGGCAGCAGCGCCGACATATATCATCTTCACGAGGCATCTCCAAAAAATCATATTTTTAGCGTTGAATTGCCCTGTCGGGAAACGATTGTTTTTAACTTGTCCGTGTGGCGATCAAAAAAACGGCCGGTGATGCGCCAAACTGATGTACGGAGAACCATGCCGCTGTAGCCTATCAGGGTCCATGGCGAGCTTGCGCGGCTTTTAAGACCTTCCCACGTGCAATCTCAAGCCATTAATTTCGGGGGACCGCTTGCCGAGAACTCGTAAGATCTGTTTTCGACAAACAGCAATCCTCGGCACGATGTCCGATTCTCCGGCGGCTCGTCCGGGTAAGCCTAGTTCCGCCGGTGTCGACCCGTTTGAGACGTTGGTGACTGGCGGCTTTGAGAGAGGCAGAATTGCCCGGAAGCGCGAAACATGGCGTCTTTAGATTCCTATGAACCAGAACAGCACAGAGAGAATCACCAAGCGAATGGACCGTGAGAGGATTCCGGTCCCCGTAATCCTTATCGCCTGCCTTTATATTGCCGTAGGTATCGGCGGATTTGTTGTTCACTTCGGTGAGCGTGGCGCGCCTGATTGGATTTGGATCGCGGTCACTGAGGTTGTCGCGATCATCTGCGGTGTTTTTCTGTTGCGCGGGCACAATTGGGCTCGCTGGCTTGCCAGTGCGTGGATGGCATTTCACGTCGTCATCAGCTTCGGTGAATTGGGCCAGGTCGTGATTCACAGCCTATTCCTCGTGTTAATCGTCTGGTGTCTCTTCCGTGCGGATGCCAGTCGCTTTTTCATGCGGCGCGTACGATGATCGGCCGCTCAAATCGCGCAATTTAACAGGGCCAGGATTGGCGTCGCCTGACTATTCCTGCACCGTGCTTCGCACTATTATTGCTCAATGTCTACCAGCGTGTCGCCGCACTGCCAGAACTGCGCCGCCGACGTCATCGTCGGGCAACGCTACTGTGGATCCTGTGGACAGCGTCACGAGGCGGGGCGATTGACGATGCGTGCAATCTCAGCCGACCTTGCGCACGTGTTCTTTCATGTCGACCGAAGCATCCTATCCTTGGTATGGGCGCTGCTTATGCGACCGGGTACGGTGGCGCTCGATTACGTGCGGGGAAGGCGGAGGCGATATTTCGGACCTTTTGCATTTCTCTTCGTTGTTGTCGCGGGAGAATCCGCGGTAATCGCATACACAGGATTTCATGCCGTCGCGACGGACAATCCCAACCCGGTAGCAGATTTTTTACAGAATCATATTAACTGGGTGATGTTCGCGGAAGTTCCGTTGCTGGCTCTCTTCACCAGAGTGTTGAATGCCGGCGGTAGCTTCAATTTTGCGGAGCACCTGGTGCTGGCTGCCTATACATCGAGCATGCGGTTCCTGTTTTTCACGGTGTTCGTCGTACCGACATGGTACCTGTTCCGCCCAAGCGAGCCCGCCGCGGGCCATTTGTACTACGCCTATTTAGCTGCTTGGCCGCTGTATTTTGGCTTTGCATCGGCGCAGTTCTTTCAGGGCAGGCGCTTGCTGTCGTGGTGCAAAGGCGTTGTGGCGACCATCCTCACGTGGGCAACAACGCAGGGTCTGGCCATCTTGGTCACCACCGCGGTGTTTCTTCGCAAGTAAGCATGGCTGCCTGCGGCAGTTTGCCGGCATGGAGTTTAAGTTCATGAAGGCAGGGTTGCCGCCTCGGGCACTTGCTTGTGCACTTGATACATCAGGGCGAGCGACAAAAGTGTGATAGCCATTACGACATAGCCCAACCTATCAAAATGACCCAAGGAGCCATTCGGACTCTGAACGATAAGCCAGCCCGCCACCGCCGCTGACACCCCACCCGCGAATTGTTGCAATGAAGCGCTGACGGCATTAAACGCGCCGCGCTTGGCGGGCTCCGGGATGGCAGACATCAGGGCCTGAGCGGGGATCATCCGCGAGAAGATGCCTGCGAACAGGATCACGTTGATCACTATGACCGTAGCCAGCGAAACGTGGCCGATATTCGTCCAGAGCGCCACCATGATCAGCGTCACGGCGCTCCCGAAGCAGAACATGCGGAACTTGCCGAAACTATCGCTCGCCTTGCCGACCAGCGGACCCACAAAAATGGTACTCATCCCAGTCACAAGATAAATTATCGGCAGCACGGCGAAGGTTAATCCGACATTATTCACAATATAGGCGGTGCCGAAGGGCATCAGCATGTAACCGCCGGTCGGCAACAGCATGACGAGGATGAATGCGAGGCGATAGCGTGGCTCTGTGATCGTGTTGATGAGATGCCTCAGAGGGCTGCGCTCCTGCTTAAGCGCTAGGTGCCCGACGATTGGTCGCATGAAGATCATGATGATGACACCCGCCGGCACGCCGACGGCAATGACGGCCAGAAAGGGGGCGTGCCAATCCCAGTGGCTGGTCAGATACAACCCGGCGGGGAGTCCGAGCACCTGGCTTGCGGCAAAGGCGGTGGAAATCACTCCCATTACCCGGCCGCGCATTTCCAGAGGGAAGAGGTCGGTAGTGATGGCCAGTATGACTGAGCCGATCACGCCGCCAAACAATCCGGTTACGATGCGCGCCAGCAAAAGCAGCGGGTAAGTGGTGGCTAATGCGCACAGCAAGGTGCCCAGCATGAACCCGAAATAGAAGAACAGCAGCAGCCGTTTTCGGTCGAAGCGGTCGGCGAAGCCTGCCGCGAGGAATCCCGACACTCCGGCGCTGAAGGCGTAAGACGAGACCGCGAGGCCGAACTGCTGTGGGCTGATTTGCAGACTCGGCATCACGATCGCCCCGAGGGGCGAGATGATCATGAAATCCAAAATAACGGTGAACTGCAGGAAACCCAGAATAGCGATAACGATTTTCTCGTACTGCGAGAACTTGATCGGAGCTGCGGCGCGTGTTGCCGGTTTATCCATGAGGTTCCTGCACTTGAAAATGCGATCCTAAAGCCCTGGCACGAGCGTACAGGGTCCTACGACCAAGGAGAATTAGCCTTCTACCAAACAAACGGCACCAGGCGATATCGAACTATCTGACAGTACTCCTTGTAGCCACACAGGTTTTCCAGGAGAAACTGCTCCTCGTCGCGCGCTCGCCACAAGATAGTGAAGGCCATCGCAATGAACATCAGGAGTGCCCACCATGATCCGAGCGCAAGAGGCGTACCAAGAAGCATGATAAGCGCTCCTGAATACATGGGATGACGAACTACCGCGTAGGGACCTGTCGAAACAACTTCCTGTTCAGGGGCCACTGCGATCGTTGCTGCTGCAAACGTATTCTCCTTGAACACGAGGAAGATCATGAGAAATCCTAGCGCCACCAAGAGGTCGCCCGCGACCACTACCGTCAGCGGAACCGCCGACCACGAAAAGCGATGATCAAACGAAGGAAGGATCATGCTACCGATGAAAATGAAGGATGCCAGAACCTGAATCAACTTGTGACTTTCTTCATTCTCGGCCGCCGGCCCTGCGTTAATTCGGCGCTCGAGGAGCTTCGGGTCTTTCTTCCATAAATATGTGGTGATCAATGCGGCTGATGCGGCAAAGACTAACAGGTACACCCACGCCTGCCAGTAATCAAGTGTCCATGCTGGAGCAAACAGAAGAATTCCCAAGACGGTGACGAGTTGCGTGAATCCGAGGACAGTTTTAATGGCTAAATTGTTCACGCACTCAGTTTACCAATTCGATTTAAAAGGCTCGGGCTCGCCCATTGCTGAACCGGCAGCCGATTGTCGGCCCACAAGCAAATGCGATTCCAGGCTTGAATTGCAGCTCCTTGGCCGGACGCCAATTCCTGGTCAAATCTACACAAAACATAGGCATCCGACGAGTCTCGACCCGTTGCGGCCCTTGGCCAACGTCGGCTTTACTGCAACCGAAATTCGTGGCAATGGAAACACACCTGTGACGAACCTAAGTGGGCTCAGCCTACTTTTGGAGCAGCGCGATCGCCACGGATGTCATTGCGGTCACCCCCGTCCGCAGAGTCGGTTCAGGAACCGGTTCGAATAAGCTTGTGTGCGGGCCTGGCAGGGACTTACCTGCTGATTGGGCCGCGGCCAGCTTCACGGGATCCATCGCCCCGAGCCAGAACATCATGGTCGGAATCCGATGGCCGTCGAGCCCAAAGAGTCCGAAATCCTCGCTCGCCATAATCGGATCCTCGTCAAAGACATTCTGGACGCCTAAGGCTTTGACGAGCGCCGCCTTCACACGATTAGTGAGTGCCGGATCGTTATAGGTCGCAGGCCCCGACTCGTTTTCAAGAATCGTGACGATCGGTTGCCGATCGTCCGGTACTCCGGCGGACAGCGCCACGCCTTGCGCGGCATGCCTAATGCCGTCCAAAATAATTTGCATTGCCTTATCACTAAAGGCGCGCGCGGTGAGTTCCATTTTAACTTCGTACGGGATCACGTTGCGCTTGGTGCCGCCGTGGATATCCCCAATCGTCACGACGGCGGGGTCGCGCGGATTTTCCTGTCGGCTGACAATGGTCTGAACTTGTACGATAAATTCTCCCGCCATAACGACCGGGTCTTTGCCCGCCTGCGGTTGTGCGCCATGGCCGCCAATGCCGCGCAGCGTGACATCGACGGACGCAATTCCGGCCAGCGCCGGTCCGCTGGTGACGGAAACCGTCCCTGCTGCCCGGGAGTTGGTGTCATGCAGGGCGATTGCAAGGTTGGGCGTACCAAACCGCTCATAAAGATGGTCGGCGAGCATGGCTTGCGCGCCATCGCCAGTCTCCTCCGACGGTTGCCCAATGAGCATCACGGTGCCGTGCCACTTCGCGCGAGACGCGGCAAGCGCTCGCGCCGTGCCGATCATTGTAGTCACATGCACATCGTGGCCGCAGGCATGCATCACGCCGACTTCCTGACCCGCCGGATTCTTGCTCATCACGTGACTCGCGTAACTCACGCCGGTCTCTTCGACGATCGGCAGCGCATCCATGTCGGTACGAATGAGCAAGCGAGGGCCGGGACCGTTCTCGAGCGTTGCCACGACGCCATAGGCCTGTGTCCCATCCGGATACTTGCCAACGTGCTCTGTGACGGCGAAGCCGGCCTTGCGCAGCTCGGTTGCCAACAGGGCAGCCGTCATTTCTTCGTGATGAGACAGCTCGGGATGGGCGTGGATGCCTTTATAGGTGTTTACCAATCCAGGAAGCTGCCCATCAACAAACCGAATGAGATCCTCCGCGAAGACAGGCGCGCTGAGTGCACCGACGAGCAAAGCGACGATTGCAAAATGTTTCATTTCTTTCCCTTTCGTGTTCCACCGTCGACCGTGGTGGTATCTTTCAACGACTGCCGGCTTGAGGTCGACGATTCTAAGCACATCGCAGCCACGTTGTTGCCTCGTAGCGCCTGGTGTCCCCGCGTCGGCAGGGAAATGCCGCTGTCGACGCAATCCTGCCGGTCGCCACCGTCCGCTTGTCGGCGGCCGAATCGAAGAGTAAATCGCCCTCACGGGTAATCCAAAATAGTTAGGCCTCTGCGATCGCGGCTATCGATACTTTTAGACCAGGTACTCTCACCGGCATCTTCGCGCCCTGACGCGCCGGCGGATTCGAAGGAAACCACCTCATCCATTCTTCATTCATGCCGGAAAAATCTTCCTCGTCAGCTAGCACGACAGTGACGCTTGCGACCTTATCCAACGAGCTTCCAGCAGCCTCCAAAATGGCTTGAATGTTTTTCAGGCATTGACGTGTCTGCTCCTGAATTGTCGATCCCACCGATGTTCCCGTCTGTGGGTCATGCGGTGTCGTCCCGGACAGGAAGATTAGTCCACCGGCCCTTACCGCCTGGCTATAGCTAGCCGGTGCCCTTGCTGCTTTGGTTGTGACGATGATGTCTCGGGCCATACACGCTCCTAACGGTTTTGTGAAATTTATTTGAGCCCAACTCGCTTTGGTTGCGCTGCTTCACTATGAGGCGAAGAATAACTTAAAAGTGTTCATACCAATTTACTAAACAAGCCGTTTCGGGGAGTCGGCTCCACATTGCGGGGCTTATGGGTAAAGGCGTACTCGGCGGCAAATTCGTATCGCCGCGCAGTGTCTGCAACCGCCGGACAGCAAAAACCGGGTGACCGACCGCCATCCCGACGCGCGTTCGATCAGCGGCACTCCGCGTAATGGAGCTATTGCTCGATCGGGACTTCGAACGGTCCTGCGGGCAATCCGGCCCGATCATAGAGATTGCAAACGGGGGCGTCGCCCCAGCAGTAGCGCACGCGTGTGGGTGGCGATTCCGTCGAGTCGAGCAGTACGTGATTCGACTCGATGACGGCATCGACGAAGCGGCAGCTGGCCTGATCGGTGCCGCAGAGCTCGAATCCGCTTGGTCGGCTTGCGCTGTAAGCAACGAGTGAGCCGTCGACACCGCTGAAATTCACCGCGATGTGCGCGCCGTCGCGCAGCGCTGCGAGTGGCTGCGGTCCAGAAGGCGAAACGGTCTCTCCATAGACGAGGTGCCGCGCGGCGCGCGCGAGGCGCCGGCCGACCTCTTGCTTATTGGGTGGATGCAGTTCCCGACGATCGCCGATGTCGATCGTGACTGCGAGCGCCGCATTCGAATCCGCGGCGACCGCGCGGCGCTGCGCCTCGCGCAAGCTTGCCCACGCGGATGCTGTGGGCGCCGTGACCGGCGCGCCGAAATTGGGAAGCTCGACGATAAGGAACGGTAACGGTGCGCCAAACTTGTTGCGCCAGTCGGCCATCAGGCCCGCGAGCAGCGCCTGGTAGTGAGCTGCATCGTCGGCGTTGGATTCGCCTTGGTACCAGAGGATGCCGCGCAATCCATAAGGTTCGAGCGGCGCGATCATCGCGTTGTGCAGGCTCGATAAGCCGCCGATGGACTCCCAGGGTGCGCGCGGCGGATAGCCCATGCTTTCGTTGACGAATTGATAGCGCCATCGGCCACCGAGGGGTACCGCACTGCCGTCGGCGAAGCGCAATGCCATGTGATCGGGTGGTCCGTACATGCCGCCCATATCCCAAGTGCTCAACACGTTGACTACAATTGAGTTCCGTCCGGCATGGAGCACGCCCGTCGGCAGCTCATAGGTTCGCTCGGTTCCCCAACCGAAGGAATTGGCGATCGCGCGCTCATTGACCCAGGTCTCATCGACCTCATCGATTGCGCCAAGAGACAAGGTCGCGGGTTGGGCCGCTTGCTGCGCGGTGACCTCGACGGTTCGCCGAAACCAAACCATGCCGTCGTGGTTTGCAAGTTCGGGTACACCCCAGGTTTTCCAGTCGCGCATCGGCTCGGGCTCCGCAGGCCAATCGCGCAGGTCGTCGACGGCCGACATCCAGGGTGCCGAGCCCGCCGGCGCGCGCGATTGCCACCAGGCCTTCCAGATCTCCGCGAGGCGCTGATTTCCAGCGGCGGCATCGCGCGCGTACAGGCGCAGTACCTCGAGGCGCTCATCGTATCCACCGAGCGCATGGAGTGCCGCCTCGCTGAGCCAGGGCTGTATGCTCGAGCCTCCGAACGAGGAGTGAATCAGGCCCATGGGCACCGGTTGAAATTTCTGAAGTTCGCGCGCGAAGTAATAACAGGCTGCCGAAAACTCGGCGATCGTTGCCGGTCCCGCCGCCTGCCAGGCAACCGGTGCCGCAAAATCCTCGAGCGGCACGGGGCTGCTCGCGTGCGCAACGGTCAGAACACGAATTGAATCCTTGGCCGAAACGCTGATCTCGTGCGCAGCATCCAAGGTCCGCGATACCGGCAATTCCATGTTCGACTGGCCCGAGCAGAGCCAGACGTCGCCGACCAGGACATCCGAGATCGACTGGCGGGCGCCGGATTGCGTGCGAACCTCGACCGAATAGGGACCACCCGCGGGTATCGCCGGTATTACCGCGCGCCAATGACCCGCGCCGTCGGCGCGCGCACGCACCGTGTGGGCATCGATCGAAACGCTGACGTGATCGCCGGCTTGCGCGTTGCCCCAGATTGGGATTGGGCGATCGCGCTGCAGAACCGCGTGATCCTGAAACAGCGGAGCGAGCAGCGGCGCGGCTGCGTCAGCGTTGAGCGCCGGCGCTGCCGCCAAGCCGATCATCGCAAATAAACTTCGCCAATCAAGCATCATTCGAGTCTCCGGGAGCCTTGCGGGCTTCAACGAGTTGCAGGTCAATGGGATTCATCGGCGAACGGCGCCGCAGTCCAACCCGGATTGCCGGGCGCATAGGGAAAGGACATCGTTTTGTACTCGTCGAGCGTGTGCTGCGGCGGCGGCGTGCCCGGCGGGAACGGCAGCCCGGAGATGCTCTGGAAGTAGGCGAGTGTGGCGTCACGCCACCATCGCGCCTCCTTATCTTGGATCGCAAGAAATGCAGCGATTTGGGAGTAGCGTTCGGCGTCCACGAAGCGCTGCAAACCGGCCCAGGTATGGCGCATTTGCTGCACCGATTGCCAGCCGCGCGTGTAATGCAGGACCAGTTCATCCCATAGCGTTGCGCCGGATGCCATGCGGCGGTCCCAGCGCAGATGGTGAAACCACAACAGGTATTTCTCGGGTGTGCGTTCGGGATCGTTGAATAAGGCCGCAAGCGGCGGTGCGTATTGCGCGACCGCGTTGCTGCCGCCGGTGCCGCGATCAAAGCCGATCCCATCGGCATCGGCGCGATGAAAGTAAGGCGGCGTCCAATCGGCGCGCGTACCGCCGCCTTGCCAGGCGCCTGGCCCGTAGTGATGGCCGCTCGCCATGAGGTGAGCGAGTCCGAGAGGCGTCATGTAGTCGACGACGGCCTCGCGTGAACCCATCATCATCGCGACGACGGGGCCGACGAATGCGGCGTCGTTCGAAAATGTCATGCGCACCCACTGTTCGGCGATTTCGCGCGCAGACAGACTCGGGTCCCAGGCTAGGCGTCCGAAGACGTACCAGTTGGCCTGATCGAAGTCCGAGCCGGTCCAGTTGCGATCGGCGCCGACGTTCGACACGCCCGCGATGCCGGTCTGTGTGTGCGATTGCAGCGACCCGTCGATGACCTTGCGCACCGTCGATCCCGCCCCCATCGCGTAGGTATCGAAGTTCAGGGCTTCTTCGTAAAGCGGACCGAGATAGGCAAGGTGCGTCGCGAAACCCAGGTACTCCTTGGTGATCTCTACCTCGAGCATCAGCGGTGTCCTCGGCATTGCGCCGAACAGCGGATGAACGGGCTCGCGCGGCTGAAAGTCCAATGGGCCGTTCTTGACCTGCAGCAGCACATTGTCGCGGAACCGGCCGTCGAGCGGCGCGAATTCGTTGAAAGCCTGCTTGATGCGATCCTCGCGTGGATCGTTCGAATAGACGAATGCGCGCCACATCACCACGCCGCCGTGTGGCGCGAGCGCCTCTGCAAACAGATTGGCGCCGTCGGCGTGCGAACGGCCGTAGTCCTGAGGACCCGGTTGGCCTTCGGAATTGGCCTTGACGAGGAATCCGCCGAAATCGGGAATCCAACGATAGATCTCCTCGACCTTGTGCTGCCACCACGTGCGCACCGCAGGATCGAGTGGGTCCGCAGTCTTCAACGCGCCGAGTTCGATCGGCGCCGCGAATCGCGCGGCAATATAGACTTTGATTCCGTACGGCCGAAGCACGCCGGCGAGTGCTGCGAGCTTTTCAAGATAGGCCGGGGTCAGGATCAGCGGATCGGCGTTGACGTTGTTGACGACCGTGCCGTTGATGCCGATCGATGCGCAAGCGCGCGCGTACTCGAGGTATCTTGGCGCAAGATAGCCGGGCAGTTTGTGCCAATCCCAAATCGACGCCCCCGCATATCCACGCTCGACCGTGCCGTCGAGATTGTCCCAGTGGTCGAGCACCCGGTAGCGCAGCTGCGGCACGGAGACGAGCGCGAGCGACTCGACGGCTTGCAAGGTCTGCAGCAAGCGCAGGAAGTGAAAGACACCGAAGATCACGCCGGCCGAGGTATTCGCGGCAATGACCGTCGCGCGATGCCCGGAGATCGTCAGGCTGCGGATCACAAAGCCCTCGGACCCTAAGCCTTCGAGCCCGAGATTCAGTGTGGCGATCGACGCCGAGGACTGCGGCGTGCCGATGAGGATTGCGCCGTCTTGAGTGATCCGGTCGGAGATCGTCGGCGCTGCGCCCAGCAATCCGGCGAGCCCGCGCGCGAGCTCGGCTTGCGCGGTATCGGCCAGGCTGCGCGCCATCACGAGCTCACGCGCCGCTGCACGATAACGCTCGACCCATGGCTGCGGCAACGCGTGGTAGCGCAGCCAGAGCTCGTGGCCGTCCTCGGCCCGAGCATCCGGCGCCGCGAGCCACAGGCAGATGAGCCACGCGAGCGATGCCGTGAGCACTCGCCTCGGCAACGCGCGGGCTGCAATTGAAAGCGGCTGGGTGAGTGGGTGCACGCGCGAATATCGCTCGCTCGGGGGTCGGACGCCTTGTATTGTTAGCGCTATCACACGCGCACCGCAAGTATTCGATTGCATCGGGCCCGGGATGCGCGAACCAAGCTTTGCATCGGAACATTTGATAACGCTATCATGGCGAATATTAGCCAGTTTTTGCATAGAGGTCGACATGGCATTCTGTCGGTGCGAAGTCAGGTGATCGAACAGCGCGAAATCGCCGCGGGCACGGTTGCCATATCGGACGGCGGCGATCGCTGCGAACTTTTGCCTCAACTTGGCGGCTGCATCATCGCTTGGTCAGTACAAGGTCAAGCCATGCTGCGCACCGCGAGTGCCGCGAGCATTGCGGCCCGCGATCTGTATGGGATGGCGAGCTTTCCGCTGGTGCCGTACTCCAACCGCATCGGCGAAGCGAGCTTCGAGTGGAACGGCAAGCGCATCGAGCTCGCGCGGAATTTTGCGCCGGAGCCACACGCGATTCACGGGGTCGGATTTGAGCGATCGTGGCATTCGTCCGAGCGCAAAAGGGATTCGGTGCGATTGACCTTGGTTCATCAGCCGGACGACTCCTGGCCATGGGCCTTCGAGGCGCAGCAGTGCATCACGATCGCGGAGCATTTTCTGACGCTCGATCTGAGCGCGGTCAACCTCGCGCCGCATCCGGTCCCGCTCGCTTTCGGACACCATCCGTATTTCCCGCAAGCCGGCGCGCTGTTGAGCTTTGCTGCACGCGCTGTTTGGCTCGTGGGTTCGGACGGCTTGCCGACCGAGCCGGTTACGCCGAGCGGGCAATTCGATTTCTCCCAGTCAATGCCGGTTGAGCACGCCGAGATTGATCATTGCTATACCGGTTGGGGCGGCTCCTCCTACATCACCTGGCCCGACAAACCCTGGGCGCTGCAAATCAGCGGATCACGCAGCTTGCCCTGCGCTGTCGTCTGCATCCGAAATGGTGCGGACGCATTCTGTTTCGAACCGGTACCGCACATCAACAACGCGCTCAATCTGCGTGATCATGAGCCCGCGATCCCGATCGTCGCGCCAGGGGAGAGCTTCAAGGCCAGCATTCGCTTTCGCGCAGTTCCGCGGTGAGGGCATGGGCGTCCTACGTCAGCCATGATCCGGCAGCACCGGCGCAATTGACGCCCGCGGAATATCACAATCCCATCATTCCCGAGTTCCAGCCGGATCCCAGCATTGTTCGCGCAGGTGATGACTACTATTTGATCAATTCGAGTTTTGCGTACTTTCCGGGAATCCCGATCTGTCACAGCCGCGATCACGTTGCATGGGAACAGATCGGCGTGTATGCAGCGCGCCGACTCAGTGACGCGGCGGTGCGTCCGAATCACGGCGCACCAAGGTGAATTCGAGCAGGACGTGCTTACAGTCTTCGTCCTTGCCGGCGCGCTGGGCTCGAATTTTCTGCACGAGCAGCTGCACGGCTGCGCGCGACATATCGGCGATCGGCTGACGAATCGTCGTGAGTTCCGGCCAAATCGATCGCGAGAACTCGGTGTCGTCGAAGCCGCAGACGGTGAGGTCCTTGGGAACGTCGAGATGCATCCGATGCGCGACCGTCACCGTTGCCGCGCCCATGTCGTCATTGCTCGCAAAGATCGCCGTCGGCGGCTGCGCGAGACTCAGCAATTGCTCGGCCGCCTTGAGGCCCGAGCGATACGTAAACAACCCCTGGGCGATCAGCGACTTGTCGAGCGCGATTCCGGCCTCTCCAAGTGCGGCCTTGTAGCCCGCGTAACGCTGCGCACTGGCCGTCTGATTGGGATTGCCGATGATGAAGCCGATACGCGTATGACCGAGGGACAAGATATGGCGGGTCATCGCAACTGCCGCGGCGTGATCGTCGATGCGCACGGCGAGAAGACCGGCACGCGGGCTTGCACTCGCGACCGCGACCGCTAGAGCGCCGGCCGAGCTTAGCACCGCGTGAATGCGTTTCGAATCGCAGAGCGGCGGCGGTAGAACGATACCGTCGACGCCGGTCGCGAGCAGTTCCCGCACGACCTCGTCCTCGTGCTGCTTGGCGTCGCATTTCTCGACGACCAACTGCACGTGGCTCAGCCGCGCCTGCTCCAAACTGCCGACCAGGAATTCGCTCAAGTAAGCGGCGCTCGGGTTGCTGTACAGCAAGCCGATGCGGACCTGTTCGGCTCCAGCCAAGGTGCGTGCCGCGAGATTGGGCGAGTACTTGAGCTTGGCGATCGCCGCCTGAACCGCTTCGCGCGTTTCCTGGCGTACGTTGCTTTCGCCGTTGATCACACGCGAGACAGTCATCGGGGCAAAGCCCGCATAGGCGGCCACATCCGCGATCGTCGGAGCGCCTTGTCGCTGGTGCTTGGGCTTGCCCCTGCGGTTTCCCAAACGTTTGTTCGGTGTTTTTATCGTCATGTCAGGCGTCAGATTACACCACGAATCCAACGCGCATTTGGCGCCAGTGATGGTCATAAAAGCAAATAGAATTGACAAAGTCGGACGGCATCAGTCATGGTAGCGCTATCACAATAGCGCCGAACAAGGGCAAAACGGTAAGCAAATCACGATGGCCACATCTTCGATCTTGCGGCTCGGCGGCATGGTGCTCGGTGTGGCGCTTGCTCATCACACGGTGGCCGCGGCGCAGCTTGCTGCGCCTCTCTACAAGGACCCCAAGGCGCCGATCGAGCGAAGAGTCGAGGATTTGCTCGGGCGCATGACGCTCGAGGAAAAGGTCGCTCAGATGATGAGCGTCTGGGACGCAAAGTCGGAGCTGTTCGATCCGAATCTCGAGCTCGATCCGGCGAAATTGGCGGAGAAATTTCCGATCGGCATCGGCCAGTTTGCACGACCGTCGGATGCGACCGGCCCGACCTCACCGCGCGTGCTGCGGGGACGCGACGTCGAGGGCACGATACGCCTCGTGAACGGGCTGCAGCGCTATGCGACGATGCGAACGCGCCTCGGGATCCCGATCATGTTCCACGAGGAGGGTCTGCATGGCTATGCCGCGCGCGGTGCGACGAGCTTTCCGCAGGCGATTGCGCTCGCCTCGAGCTGGGATCCGGCGCTGTTGCGAGCGGTCAATGCGGTCACGGCGCGCGAGATCCGCGCGCGCGGTGTGAGTCTCGCGCTGACGCCGGTCGTCGATGTCGCGCGCGATCCGCGCTGGGGCCGCATCGAGGAGACCTTCGGCGAGGATCCCTATCTCGTCGGCGAGATGGGGGTCGCGGCGGTCGAAGGCTTGCAAGGGCCGGGCCGACTTTCGATGCTCGCGCCCGGCAAAGTCTTTGCTACGCTAAAGCACCTGACCGGACACGGCCAGCCGGAGAGCGGCACTAACGTCGGGCCCGCCCCCTACGCGGAGCGCACGCTGCGTGAGTTCTTCTTCCCGCCGTTCGAGCAAATCATTCGGCGCACGGGTGTCAGCGCAGTCATGCCGTCTTACAACGAAATCGACGGCGTGCCTAGCCACGCCAACGTATGGCTGCTCGAGAAAGTTTTGCGCGGGGAGTGGGGCTTCGAGGGCGCGGTCGTCAGCGATTATTACGCGATTGCGGACTTGCAGAAGCTTCATCATATTGCGGGCAGTCTCGAAGAGGCCGCTCGCCTCGCGTTGAACGCCGGTGTGGACTGCGATTTGCCGAGCGGGGAGGCGTACGCAACGCTGACCCAACAGGTGCGCGAAGGCCGGGTGTCGGAGGCTCGCATCGACGCCGCGGTGCGGCGGCTGCTCACGCTGAAGTTTCGGGCCGGATTGTTCGAAAATCCTTATGCCGATGCGGCCGCGGCCGTCGCGATCACCAATAACGCCGAGGCGCGCGCGTTGGCGCTCGAGGCTGCGCGCCGATCGATCGTGCTGCTGAAGAATGACGGCGTGCTGCCGCTCGGCCTGCCGCCGGCCGGCTCCACCGCGACACCGGTGATTGCGGTGATCGGTCCCAATGCCGCCGTGGCACGCCTCGGCGGCTATTACGGGCAACCACCGGTCACGGTTTCGATACTCGAGGGCATCCGCAAAAAAGTGGGTGCGCGCGCCAAGGTGGTGTTCGCCGAGGGCGTCAAGATCACCGCAAACGACGATTGGTGGGCCGACACGGTTCAACTCGCGGATCCGTCCGAGAATCGCCGACTCATCGCCGAAGCCGTCACTGCCGCGCGCTCCGCCGACCAGATCGTGCTCGCGATCGGTGACACCGAACAAACGAGCCGCGAAGGCTGGGCTGCCAATCATCTGGGCGATCGGGACAGCCTTGATCTCGTTGGAGAGCAGCAGGCGCTATTCGATGCGCTGCGCGCGCTCGGTAAGCCGATCGTCGTCGTGCTGATCAACGGCCGGCCGGCCTCGACCGTGGAAATCGCCGAGAAGGCCGACGCGCTGCTCGAGGGCTGGTATCTCGGGGAGCAGGGCGGCAATGCGCTCGCTGACGTGCTGTTCGGCGACGTCAATCCGGGCGGCAAATTGCCGGTGACGATCCCCCGCAGCGTCGGGCAGCTACCGATGTTCTACAACGCCAAGCCGTCGGCCCGTCGCGGCTACCTGTTCGATACGGTCACGCCGCTGTATCCATTCGGCTATGGCTTGAGCTACAGCTCGTTCGAGATTGGCGCGCCGCGCTTGTCGGAAGAACATATCGCTGCCGGCGGCTCGGTGACGGTCACCGTGCCGGTGCGAAATACCGGAAGCCGAGCGGGCGATGAAACGGTGCAGTTGTACCTGCATGAGCTCGTCGGTTCGGTGACTCGGCCGATCAAAGAGCTCAAGGCTTTCGAGCGTATCCACTTGGCGCCCGGCGAATCCAAGACGGTCTCGTTCTTGCTCTCTCCCGAAGCGTTCCAGATGTGGAATGCCTCGATGCAGCGCGTCGTCGAACCCGGTGCTTACGACATCATGGTGGGGCCCAATTCCGTCGATCTGAAGACGGCGCGGCTCAACATCGGAGGCTGAACCTGACGGCGCCGTGAGGCCGCCGCCGCGCCTCAGCGCGCCGTGTAGCGGCTCACGAGGTTCTCGAGGTACTCCTGACGGCCGGAGCGCTGCTTCGGCGCGACGTTGTCGACCACCGCGGCGTCCGCAATTGCCGCGAGGCTCTCGCGCCCATCCAAGATCGCGCGCGCGCCGTTCGTGCGCCAGCCGACATAGCGCTGGTCGACGAACGCCTTCAATTCGCCGCCCTCGAGCATGGCCGCGGCGCTCAGCAGTCCGCGCGCCAGCATGTCGACGGCGCCGATGTGCCCGTAGAATAAATCCGCGGCGTCGATGCTTTGGCGGCGTACCTTGGCGTCGAAGTTATTTCCGCCGCTCGTGAAGCCGCCGCCCTTGAGCACGTAGTAGAGCGCGAGCGTGATTTCACGGACGTCGTTCGGAAATTGATCGGTGTCCCAGCCGTTTTGTGGATCGCCGCGGTTCATATCGATCGAACCGAAGATCCCGTGGTCGATCGCCGTCGCGATCTCGTGTTCGAAGCTGTGGCCGGAGAGCGTCGCGTGATTGGATTCGATATTGACCTTGACCTCCTTCTCGAGCCCGTTGTGCTTGAGAAATCCGAAGATCGTATCCACGTCGAAGTCGTACTGATGTTTCGTCGGTTCGTGGGGTTTCGGCTCGATCAGGATCGCGCCTTTGAATCCGATCTTGTGTTTGTGCTCCACGACCAACGAGAGAAATCGGCCGAGCTGGCTCTTCTCCTGCTTCAGGTCGGTATTGAGCAGCGTGTCGTAGCCTTCGCGGCCTCCCCACAGAACGTAGTTCTCGCCATGCAGCCGGTGGGTGGCCTCGAGGCAGTGGCGTACCTGGGTCGCGGCGAAGCGGAATACTTCCGGGTCGGGATTGGTCGCGGCGCCGGCCATGTAGCGCGGATGACTGAAAAGATTGGCAGTGCCCCAGAGCAATTTCACGCCGGTTGCGGCCATCTTCGATTCGATCTTATCGACCATCGTCGCGAAATTGGCGACGTGCTCACGGATCGTTTGCGCCTGCGCCATCACGTCGACGTCGTGGAAACAAAAATACGGCAATCCGAGCCGTGTGAAGAATTCGAACGCCTCGTTGAGCTTGTGATCCGCGCGTGACTGATCGATCGGGCCGCCGTGCCACGGCCTGTGGAACGTACCTGCGCCGAATACGTCGAAGCCATCCCAGCCGAAACTGTGCCAGTAGCAGACCGCCATGCGCAGCTGCTGCTCCATCGTCTTGCCGAGCACGATGCGATGCTTGTCGTAGTAGCGATAGGCGAGCGAATTCGTCGATTGCGGGCCTTCGAAGCTTATCGGCGCGATGTCGCCAAAATATGATCGGTTCAAGGTGCTGTCTCCCGAAATGAGGTCTTCAGATGTTGGTAAAGGCCGCGATAGCGCCGCATCCTGTGGGCGTAGCGGTCGGTAAGATTCTGTTCCGGCTCGACGACGTGCAAGACCGGCGGCGGCGTGCAAATCTCCTCCACGCTCGCGCTCTCGAACGCCATGCGTGCCAAGCGCGCGGCGCCATAGGCGGGGCCGATCGATCCGCTGTCTCTATAGATCAAGCTTCGGCCAAGCGCGGCGCTCAAGATTCCGCCCCAATAAGCCGAGCGCGCACCGCCGCCGATCACCGCAATGGATCCGATGCTCGCGCCGCTCGCGAGCAATGCGTCAAGCCCGTCACGAAACGCAAAGGCGACGCCTTCGAGCACCGCCTGTGCGATTGCTGCCGCGTCGCTCTCGTGGGTCAGGCCGAACAGCACGCCTTGCGCGTGCGGATCATTGTGCGGTGTGCGTTCGCCCGATAAATAGGGTAGGAAGATCTCGCTCGATGCGGGTTTGTTGCGCGACTCAGCGAGCGCGAACACTGCACCGGCGTCTTCGAGCCGGCACAGCCGGGCAGCCCAGTCGACGCAGCTCGCTGCACTGAGAATCACCGACATTTGGTGCCAGTGATCCGGGACCGCGTGGCAAAATGTGTGCACGCCGCCGGCCGGGTTCGGCCGGTAGCCGTCGTTCGCGAGGAACAACACGCCGGAGGTGCCGAGCGACAAGAATGCATCGCCGGGCCGAACCACGCCGACGCCGACCGCACCGGCCGCATTGTCGCCGCCGCCGGCGACCACCGGAACCCGCTGCATGTCCCATTCCCTCGCGAGTTGCGCGCGCAGTTCGCCGGTGAACTGGTTGCCCTCGAACAGTGTCGGCATCTGTGATTCATCGAGACCCGTGCTCGAGAGCATCGTCTCGGACCAGCGTCTCTTGGCCACATCCAGCCAGAGCGTGCCCGCGCTGTCGGACATATCGGACGCGATCGCACCGGTCATTCGCAGGCGCACGTAATCTTTCGGTAGCAGCACCTTCGCGATCGCGGCGAAGGCTTCGGGCTCGTGTTCGCGTACCCACTGCAGTTTGGGCGCGGTGAACCCCGGCATCGCGCGGTTTCCGGTGATCGCGGTCAACTGCGGCACGGCCGCCTCGAGCTGTGCGCATTGTTCGATGCTGCGTCCGTCGTTCCAAAGAATCGCCGGACGCAAGACCCGGTCATTTTTGTCGAGCAGCGTGGCGCCGTGCATCTGGCCCGAGAGGCCGATCGCCTTCACGGCTTTGCGCAACGGCAAACGAAACTCGCCGACCGCGCGGTTGGTCGCGGCCCACCAATCCGCGGGATCCTGTTCCGACCACAGCGGGTGCGGTCGCGAGACCGATAGCGCCGCGCTCGCCTGATCGATCACCGTGCCGGCCGCATCGACCAGCACCGCTTTGACGGCGGAGGTGCCTACATCAATTCCCATGTACATCGGTTATCGTCCTGCGACCGGCCGCAAATGCATGCGGTGCCCTTTTCGTAGATTCACGTCCGGTATTGAAGGTATCGCTACCATTTTAATCGCGAAGCGCATCGACTGTTAAATCCTTACGATTGCACCAGGGTGGAAAATAGTTGGGTTTGTAGTATACGGTAGCGCTATCATTCCGTCTTGAATTTGAACGGCTGCATCCCGAAAAGATCCCGACAAGGGCCCGGGGGAGCCGCAGAGTACGCGCAGGGGAGAGGATCAATTGACCGATAAGCACGACGGTAATATCAACTTGCCGCTGGTCTCCGCGATCGTCGGCGTTGCCACCATCGGTGGCTTCATGTTCGGCTATGACAGCGGCGTCATCAATGGAACCCAGGACGGACTGAAGAATACATTTCACTTGAACGAGGCGTGGCTCGGAGTGACCGTCAGCGCCTTGCTGCCGGGGTGTGCGGTCGGTGCTTTTCTCGCCGGGCGATTGGCCGACGTATGGGGCCGGCGCCGAGTCATGGTCGCCGCCGCGGCTCTCTTCATCCTCAGTGCGCTGGCATCGGGTGCAGCGGGTTCGGCGCTCATGATGATCGTCGCGCGCTTCGCAGCGGGAGTGGGCGTCGGCGCGGCCAGCGTGCTATCGCCCGCGTACATCAGCGAGGTGACGCCGGCGCACATGCGCGGCCGCTTGTCGAGCCTGCAGCAAGTCATGATCATCGCCGGATTGACCGGCGCATTCCTTGCGAACTATTTCCTCGCCCACAGCGCCGGACGGTCGACCGAGGTTTTTTGGATGGGCGTTCCCGCTTGGCGTTGGATGTTTTGGATGCAAATCGCGCCCGCGAGCGTGTTTCTGTTGACCTTGCTGCTGATCCCGGAGAGTCCAAGGTATCTCGTGGCGCGCGGTCGCGACGAGGAGGCCCGCTCGGTGCTCACGAGACTATTCGGCGCCGCGCAGGCCGCGGCCAAGGTCGGCGAAATTCGCGGCTCGCTGGCCGCCGACCACACGCCGCGCCTCGGCGATCTGATCGATCGCACGACCGGGCGGCTGCGACCCATCGTATGGGTCGGTGTCGGACTCGCGACTTTCCAGCAGCTCGTGGGCATCAACGTGGTGTTCTACTACGGCGCCGTGCTCTGGCAGGCGGTAGGATTCAGCGAAGCGGATTCGCTGAAAATCAATATCTTGAGCGGTACGCTGTCGATTGCCGCTTGCCTGGTCGCGATCTTCCTGATCGATCGCATCGGGCGCAAACCGCTGTTGTTGATCGGTTCGATCGGAATGGCCGCGACGCTCGGCATCCTGACGATCGCCTTTGCCACGGGCGATTTGACCAACAACACGCTGCATCTTGCGCCGCACATCGGGGTGCTTGCACTGATCAGCGCGAATCTCTACGTCGTGTTCTTCAATCTGAGTTGGGGACCCGTGATGTGGGTCATGCTGGGCGAGATGTTCCCGAACCAGATCCGCGGCTCCGGACTCGCAGTCAGCGGTGCGGCGCAATGGAGCGCCAATTTTCTCATCAGCGTGAGCTTCCCCGTGCTGGCGAAGTCGATCGGCCTGCCGATCACCTACGGGTTCTACGCGGCCTGCGCGTTTGTCTCGATTTTTTTCGTGCTGAAGATGGTTCACGAAACGCGCGGCACGGAGTTGGAGGATATGGTCGGATAGACGCGCGCAAGGCCGTGGCCGACGCGACGGATTCCGCCGATTTTCATCAGTTTGGTAGCGCCACCATAAAATTGTTGCAAAAGCCAAAAATCCTTATAGAATGGTAGCGCAACCATTAAATGGATGGCGGTTTTGATGCCGCTGTCAAAAGAAATTGATGGAGCATGGGGAGAGAGATGCCGAACCTTAGAGACAGACTTCGCAGTGCGATCGATGGCGATTTTGCACGCGCCGCCGAGTGTTCGCCGCACACCTTCATGCCGCGATTGATTTTGTTCGACGGGCACTAGTCGGTTCGCCCGTAGCCGCCGCTCAGTACTCAAACGAAACGAACGTCAAACGGAATGGGGAATACAATGAAAATCGCTGAATCGAACGATCATCTGCGCCGGGTCATACACGCGATCTGCGTGGGCGGTGTATCGACGCTTTCCTTGAGTGCGGTGTCGACACCGAGCCAGGCCGCCGATGAGGCGACCCCATCCGACAATCTCACCGAAATTACCGTAACCGGTATTCGTGCTTCGCTGCAAAAAAGCCTGGACATCAAGAAGGATTCCGACGGCATCGTTGATGCGATCTCGGCCGAGGATATCGGCAAGTTTCCCGATGCGAACCTCGCCGAAGCCATGGACCGCGTTCCGGGCGTAACGATGACCCGTGCGGCGGTCTCGCTGACCGGTACGGGCGGAGTGTCGACGGGCGGCGACGGAACCCAAATCACCGTGCGCGGATTTGGTCCACAGTTCAATGAAACCTTGTTCGACGGGCGCCAGGTTCCGACCGCAATCGGCAACCGCGGCTTTGATTTCGGATCTCTCGGCTCCGAATTCGTCGGTGAAGTGGACGTGCTGAAAACCCCCGACTCGAGCCTCTCGAGCGGTGCGATCGGCGCGACCGTCAACATCAAATATCCTAAGCCCCTCGATCACCCCGGACTGCAAATGGCGGGTTCGCTCTCGGGAACCGATGCGACCGGCCAGAACACGGCCACACCGAACGGAAGTTTCTTGATCAGCGATACTTTCGCGGACGATCGTTTCGGCGTCTTGGCCGACATCGGCTACTCAGAGACGAAGGTTCGCGCCGATCACGTCAACATTCAGGGTTGGGAGGGTGGAAATCCGGCCTCGGGCGGCGGCTTGGTGCCGTGCCAGCTGAAAGGCGCCGGTCCTTGCGCGGTCGCCCCGGGATCGGCCACCAGTCCGCCGCCCACGATCGACGATTGGTTCATCCAGGACTACGGCATATACCAGGAACACACCGATGATTCGCGCGTCGGCGGCCGGTTCGTGCTGCAGGCGAGGCCCGTCGACGGCTTGACCATGACGCTCGACGATAATTACTCCCAAGAAAAGGTCGTCCAGGATCAGTACGGCTTCAGCGCGTGGTTCAACAATACCGGTTTGACGAATGTGGTGCAGGCGCCCGACGGCTCGGTCGTCAGCTTCATTCAACCGGGCACGCCGACCGACTTCCAGGCGCAGATCAACCAGTCCTTGTCCAGAACCAATACGGTCGGTTTCAATGTCAAGTGGGACACATCCGATCATGCCTCGTATATGTTCGATGCCTACAACGCGGTTGCCAAACTCAATCCGGGCGGCCAGGCGAGTTTGGACGCGGACGTGGGCTACGGCAACGGCGCCAATTCCACCAATCTCGGCATCATCGTCCCGGGCGGCAGCAACAACCTGCCTTATCCGGTGGGTTATGGGCCTGCCGGCAATTCGGCGAACTTCGTGAATCCGGCCTACATCGGTTCGCACGTGCTCGTGGAGTCATACAACCAAAACACCGATACGATCAACCAATTCAAATTGGAAGGCGAATGGCACGACGATGCGCTGAAGTTCAAGTACGGTGTGCAGTACACACATGACGAGCAGCAATTGGCCACGTTCACGGACCTCCCGTACACCTGGCAGATGTATGCCGGTTACGGGCCGGCCCCGGTCGGTTCCGGTGGTGTCGCACCGATCCCGGCGAACCTGATCTCCAACACGTTTGGTACCGGTTCGAATTTCATCAACGGCTGGGGTAACGGCAACCTGTTGCCGCCTGCGATCATAGCGGCCAATGGCTACGCGATTCTCAACTACTTGCAGGGATTGCACGGCGCCGGCATGAACGTCAACGCCTGCAGCAACTTGAGCGGCGCTACGCCATGCACCGGCAACTATCTGCTGTACCAGAACCTCGGCGCGAACCAGGACATTACCGAGAACACGGTGTCGCCGTACTTGAGCATGTCGCTGAAATCCATGGTCGAGGAGATGCCGTTGCGCGTCAACCTCGGCGTGCGCTTCGAGGCCACCGATGTGGATTCCGCGGGCATCTCTACCTTGCCGACGGGCCAGTTGTACACGCTGACGACGGACCATACCGCATACGGTTTCAACTCCACCGCGGCCTTACCGATCTCAACGAAGAGTTCGTACCGCTACCTATTGCCGAATGTCGATTTGACCTTGGGCGTCACGGATACCGTCAAACTGCGATTCGACGCTTCGCGCACATTGACCCGGGCGCCGCTGAGCGATCTCACGCCGGATCTCAACGTGCCTTCGGGTCAGCGCGTGGGTTCGCTGAACGCCACGGGCGGCAATCCGACGTTGTTACCGTATCTTTCCGACAACGTCGATTTCGGAGCGGAGTGGTACTACGCGCGCAACTCCTACGTCTCGGCAGACGCCTTCGTAAAAGAGGTGACCAACTTCGTAGTGGGCGGCACGATTTCGCAGGGCATCAACAACGTGACGCTGCCCAGTGGTCAGCCTGCGATTTTCAGTATCACCTCGCAGGTCAATGGTCCCTCGGCCGAAGTCCGAGGCATTGAATTGGCGTGGCAATACACGATCGCCGACAGCGGTTTCGGGTTCCAGACGAACGCGACGTTCGTGAGCACGAACAAGCCGTATGACCCGAACAATTTGAGTCAGTCCGGTTTCGCGGTCACGGGTCTCGCCAATTCCTGGAACTTCATCCCGTTTTATGACAAGTACGGCTTCCAGGCGCGCGTTGCGATCAACCATCAAGCCCAGTACCTGCAGAGCTTTGGTCAGCTGCAGAACAACTCGCAGTTCGGCACCGAGCCCACGTTCGTCAATGCAACGACCTATGTGGACTTCAGTGCGAGCTACGAAATCAACCGCCACTTCAATGTCTACTTCACGGCGCTCAACTTGACCGATCAGGTCTATAGCACCCACGGCCGCTACGCCGAGCAGGTGCTGGATGTGGTCGACACCGGCCGTATTTTCACGCTCGGTGTGCACATGAAGTTATAGCTTTTGCCACTTTGGCCAGACAAGGGCCGCCTCCCCCAGGCGGCCCTTCCTTTTTTGGTCCGTGCGATAATCGCGCCAACATGACTCAGCGCACTCAATCGATCGTGATCGTCGGAGGCGGTACGGCCGGCTGGCTGACCGCAGGCGTGATCGCGGCCCGCCACCAGGGCCGCATGAGAACCGGCTTCACGGTGACACTGGTCGAATCTCCCAACGTCCCGATCATCGGAGTGGGTGAGGGCACCTGGCCGACGCTGCGCTCCACGCTACAAAAGATGGGTGTCTCCGAAACCGACTTCTTTCGCAACTGCAACGCAGCATTCAAGCAGGGCGCCAAGTTCGCGCGCTGGACAACCGGCGCTGATGACGACGCCTATTACCATCCCTTGATGCTGCCGCAGGGATTCACGCAGTTGAATCTCGCGCCCCACTGGCTGGGCGCCAATTCCGGGCGCACGTTTTGCGAAACCGTGTGTCCGCAGGGCCAGCTCTGCGACGAGGGGCTCGCGCCGAAGATGATCACGACGCCCGAGTACCAGGCGGTCGCCAACTATGCCTACCATCTCGATGCGGGAAAATTCGCGGGCTTTCTTCAGCAGCACTGCACCCGGAAGCTGGGTGTGAGGCATGTGCTCGCCGACGTCACCAAGGTCAATCAGTTGCCGCAGGGCGATATTCGCAGCGTCGATACCGAGCAGGCAGGCGAAATCACCGGCGATCTGTTCGTCGACTGCTCGGGCTTTTCGGCGCTGCTGCTCGGCAAGACGCTCGGCGTGCCGTTCAAAGACTGCAGCGACGTATTGTTTTGCGATGCGGCCCTCGCGCTGCAAGTTCCCTATGAAACGCCGGATAGCCCGATGGCTTCCCATACGATTTCCACCGCGCAGTCGGCCGGATGGATCTGGGACATCGGCCTGCCGAATCGGCGCGGGACCGGCTATGTGTATTCGACGCGGCACAGCAGCGACGAAGACGCCCATGCCACGTTGATGCGGTACCTGGGGCCTCAGTATGCGCATCTCACACCGCGAAAGATATCGTTCCGCGGCGGACATCGTGAAACCTTCTGGAAGAACAATTGCGTTGCGATCGGGCTTGCCGCGGGATTTCTCGAGCCGCTGGAGTCTTCCGCAATCGTTCTGATCGAGCTCTCCGCGAAGCTCATCGCCGAACAGATGCCCGCGAATCGCGACGTCATGGATATCGTGTCGGCGCGCTTCAATGACGTCACCCACTACCGCTGGGGCCGCATCATCGATTTTCTCAAGTTGCATTATGCGCTGACCAAGCGCAGCGACAGTGCTTTCTGGAGGGACAACGTCGATCCGGCAACGATCTCGGACCGGCTCAAGAATCTGCTGCGGCTCTGGAAGTATCAGTCGCCGTGGTTCTTCGATGAATTCGACCGGCTCGAGGAAGTGTTCCCTGCCGCGAGCTACCAGTACGTCTTGTACGGCATGGGTTTTCGCACCGAGGTCGAGCCGGAGGACAATGTCGCCACTGCGAGTACGGCCGCGAGGCTCATCAACGACAATATCGCGATGACTCGGCAAATGCGTTCGCAGTTGCCGAAAAACCGCGACCTCATGAACAGGATTTTCGAATATGGCTTGCAGCCGATCTGAGGCCGGAGCAGGGCGCGCGTGAGCAAGGTCGTGCTGCTCGACAGCCAGGCGCATCGGAAACTGCGTGTGCATGCGCAAGCGGCCGCACATTACGGCGACAATCAGCGCTTCGTCGCCGTGGTGATCGGCGAATTCCATGCGCTCGTGATGCACTATCCAATCTTGTTTTCGAAGGACGCCGATACCGGCCAATTCTACTGCGGCGCCATGTTGGGATTCGACGCGCAAGAGAATCTGTTTCTCGACGAGCATCGAAGCTCGAGCTCCTACCGTCCGCTCAATTTGCAGCGCGGGCCATTTCTTGCGGCGGGATCGGATCTGGCCATCGACCTCGATCACCCGCGCGTGGGGCCATCGGGCGATCAAGAGCTGTTCAACGCCGCGGGAGAACCGAGCGGGTACCTGCAGAGCGTCATGGGCTTGATGCGTGAGTTGCGCCCGGGACTCGAGCGCACGCGCGCCTTTATCGATACGCTGCTGAGGCTGCAACTGATCGAGCCCATGACCATCGCGGCGCGCTTCGACGATGGCATCAACCATGAGTTCACGGGGCTCTACACGATCAATCGAGACCAAATGAAACAACTCGCCGATACAGCGGTGGTCGATTTGTTCCGCCGCGGGTATCTGCAGTTGATCTATCTGATGCTGGCCTCGCTCGATCATGTGCCGGAATTGGCGCGCAGAAAGAATCGCTCTTTCCTGTTGCGCGGTGAACCGCGTGATGACCGGCCGCGCGATTCCGGCTTGGCTTGACCGCAATCGATGCGCCAAAAATTGCGCGAGGTCGACGGCAGCCGGTTATCCAACCCGGCGCAGTTCCTGCGGGAGGTCGTCGAGCCGTGCCTGCCGGTCGTGATGCGCGGCTTGGTGAGCGGCTGGCCGGTGGTTCATGCGGCCACGCGATCGGCCGAGGACTTCCAGGAATATTTGCGGCGTTTCGACAATGGCGGGTCGGCTGACGCGTTCATCGGCGATCCCAAGATCGAGGGAAAGTACTACTATGCCGAGGACCTGAAGGGATTCAATTTCGAGCGTCGCCGTATGCGTTTGGTCGACGCATTGGCCGCGATGGTCGCGACGCAGGGTCAAAGTGGTCGGCCCACGATGTATGTCGGCTCGATTCCAGTCAACGAGTACCTGCCCGGATTCACGGACCAGAATCAACTTCAGGTACTGGCGGCGCATGTCGCGCCGCGCATCTGGCTCGGGCACCCATCCAATGTGTCGGCACATTTCGATGCGTTCGACAATGTCGCGTGCGTGGTCGCCGGCGCTAGGCGCTTCACCTTGTATCCGCCGGAGGCCATCGAAGGACTTTACGTGGGTCCGCTCGACAACACCATGGCGGGGCAGCCAGTGAGCCTCGCGGCATCTGCTCCCGCGGATGAGAGCAAGTATCCGCTGTTCGGCAAAATCCGTGAGCAGGCGTCGTCCGCCGAGCTTCACCCCGGCGATGGGATCTTCATCCCGAAGCTATGGTGGCATCAGATCGAGTCCACGGCATCCTTCAACGGCCTCGTGAACTATTGGTGGGACGCGTTTGCCGACGGCCCGGATGCGCCGTATACGGGTCTGCTGCTCAGCATGATCGCGATCGCGGAGCGGCCGGCGCGGGAGCGGCAGGCCTGGAAGGCGTTCTTTGATCACTACGTGTTTCGCAGCAACGGCCACCCGCTCGCGCATCTTCCGGCCGAACAGCACGGCATGCTGGGGCCGCTGAAGCCCGACAATTACGCGAAGATTCGTGCGATCGTGATGCACCGATTGCGCGGAGGCTAGCCGGGCTCTGCCGCGGCGTCGCAATTTTGCTTGATGAAATCCGCGTGCGCGGGCATTGCCTGCGCGCACTTCCGAATGACGTCGCGGATATTGGCGAGATTTTCCTTGACGAGCTGTGGGTTGAGGATATTGACGAGCGGGTCATCGCATTCCGGCATGATGTTCTGGCCGACCATGACGTACAGCCAGCTCTGGGTCGGAAATAGCTCGTGGTTCTCGCGCAGGATGCGGCCGTGGCTGCGGAACAGCTCGATTCTCTCCACGAGGCTGTCGGGCAGCCGGACATTGCGGCAGTAGCGCCACAGTTCGCCGTCATCGCGCTCCGTCGCGCTGTAGTGCAATAGCAAGAAATCCCGAACGCGCTCGTATTCGCCGCCTAGTATCTTGTTGTAGCGGTCTATGTCGGCCATTTTGAAATTGCGATCGGGGAACAAGGTCAAGAGCATGGTAATGCCGCGCTGAATGAAGTGAATGCTCGTCGATTCCAGCGGTTCGAGGAAGCCCGACGATAAGCCGATCGCGACGCAATTCTTGTTCCAGAATCGCTTGCGCCGGCCGGTCGCAAATTGAAGTTTGAGTGGGCTCGCCAATGCCTTACCCTCGATGCTCGACAGCAATTCGTCCTGTGCCTCGGTGTCGCTCACGAAGCCACTGCTGTAAACGTAGCCGTTGCCGACGCGGTGTTGCAATGGGATGCGCCACTGCCATCCGGCCGACTTTGCCGTCGACCGCGTATGCGACGATAGGCTGCCGGTCCGCTCGCAAGGCGCCGCGACCGCGCGGTCGCAGGGCAGCCAATGATTCCAATTCTCGTAGCCCGTATGCAGCGCATCCTCGATCAGCAGCCCGCGAAACCCCGAGCAATCGATGAACAGATCGGCCTCGACGCGCTCACCGCTGTCGAGCGTCAGCGCCTCGATGAACCCGTCCTCGGCCCGTAACGACACGGATTTCACCCGGCCCTCGGTGCGTGCTACGCCGCTCGCCTCGGCAATCGTGCGCAGATACCGAGCAAATAACGAGGCATCGAAGTGCAGGGCATAAGTGATCCCCGCCAACGGAGAATTCTCTGCATTGACGGGGCGCATGAACTTGCCGGCATATGCCGCCATCGCCTGCAGCGAATACTCCTCGAGACGGCTCGCCGTGCCTTCTCTCAGGGCTTTGAGCCAGTAGGCTGAAAACGGTATGGGCCCCATGTCGAAGCCGGTCTGGCCGAACGGATGCATGTACGAATGGCCGATGCGCGTCCAGTCCTTGAACTCAATGCCCAATTTGAACGTGGATTTGGTCTTGCGGATGAGGTCGTTCTCGTCGATCCCGAGCGCACGGATGTATTCCATGATCGGTGGGATCGTGGCCTCGCCCACGCCGACGGTGCCGATTTGCTCGGACTCGATGAGCCGTATCCGGCATCCCAAATTCTTCAGGAATTTGGCGAGGCTCGCAGCCGTCATCCAGCCCGCGGTGCCGCCGCCGACGATTGCGACCTGGCGAATTGATTGGTTTTCCATCGACGACTCCACCAGTCTCCCCGGAATCAGGCTGTGCCAATTGTCGCATTTTCCGGGTATGATAGCGGTACCATAATTGGGATTGCCGTTACCGTCCGGAGTTTCGATGCAACGCCGACGCCTACTCGAGTCGCTGATGGCCTTGTTGGGTTATTTACTGCCTGTCAAATCCGGATTCGGCTTGTCGCCGCCGGCGTCCCTGGCTTCGGAGCCCCTGGTCGACCATGCGGTCGGCGGTCAATTTCCCAAGGATTTCTTGTGGGGCGCGGCAACAGCGGCCTATCAGGTCGAGGGCGGCTGGAATGCGGACGGCAAATCCGAGTCGATTTGGGACCGCTTCGTGCACACCCCTGGTCACATCAAGAACGGCGACACCGGCGATATTGCCTGCGACAGTTATCACCGCTACAAAGAGGACGTTGCGCTGCTTCGCGCATTGAATTGCAAGAGCTACCGCTTTTCGGTCTCCTGGCCGCGGGTCCTGCCGACGGTCAATGCAGCACCAAATCAGAAGGGATTGGACTATTACCGGCGACTCGTCGACGAGCTGCAGGAAAACGGTATTCGCCCGCTGGCGACGCTTTATCACTGGGACCTGCCGCAGCAGGTCGAAGATGCGGGCGGCTGGCCTGCGCGGGATACGGCGGATCGCTTTGCCGATTATGTCGATGTCGTTGCGCGCGCGCTCAAAGACCGGATCGACCATTGGTGCATTTTCAACGAGCCCAAGACATTTACCCAGCTCGGCTATTGGACCGGGCAGTTTGCGCCGGGCCGCAGCGATCCGCTGGCATTCTTGCGCGCGACACACGTCGTCAATCTGGCCCAGGGCAAGGCGTTCGCAGTGTTGAAGCGCGAGAGTCCGAACGCGCAGGTCGGCAGTGCATTTGATCCGGCGCCGATGATTCCGGCGACCGGCGCCGACGCCGATCGTGCCGCCGCGGACCAATGGTTCCGCCTCAACAACCTCTGGCAAGTGTGGCCCGCACTGACGGGCCAGTACCCGGACGGTGTGTTGCCGGCGGATCGGCTAAACGAACTACTCGATTTCCGCGCCGGCGATGAATCAATCGTGCGCGCGCCGTTCGATTACGTCGGACTCAATTATTACACTCGGTGGACGGTGCGCGCGGCACCGAGCGGCTTTCACGGCATTCCGGGGCTTGCGGCCGACGCGCAATGGGGCACGGGGCCGCATGCAAAATCGGACGCGGGTTGGGACATCTACCCAGAGGGCTTTTACGACATCGTGACGAGGATGTCGAAGCTCTTGGGCCGCGAAATGCCCATCGAAATCACGGAAAGCGGCGCGGCCTATAACGACCAGCCCGATGTGCACGGACATGTGCATGATCACAAGCGCATCGAATACCTGCGCGGCCATTTGCGAGAACTCGCGCGCGCGATCCGCGACGGCGTTCCGGTTCGCGCCTACCATGCGTGGAGCCTGTTGGACAATTTCGAATGGGCCGAGGGCTACTCGCAACACTACGGCTTGGTTCGGGTGAACATGGCCGACCGGCAACAGCGCACGATCAAGGATGCCGGGCGTTGGTACTCGATGGTCGCAGAAGCGAATCGAGTGGTCTGACGACCAGATTTGGATCCACGATGAGACCCTGGCGCCTGATGCGCCCGAGTCGGGTCGGAATGGCGTGCCGGCGGGCTGCGATCGACGGCGTGGTCTCAACCTGGTGGCGGCCAACTCGGGAGGCCACCCCCTCCAGCGCTTGCCCACTGGCGGGTCCGCCGCGTCGGATTGCGAATAAGATCCGCGGCAAAACGCCGATTTTGGCTTATAGTTCGCAGAATTGTGGACGGCCTCAAGTCGGTGAAAATATGAAAGCACGCGGGGAGTTTTTCTTGCTGACGCCAAAGGGCATGGAGGCACTGCGCGGCCACGCACCCAAGCTCGACGCCAACGCGAAGAACATACTGTCGCTGATCGAACAGGGTTCGACGAGTGCAGAAGCGATCTTGCAGCGCTCGAAGTCACCGCGCGACGTGGTGATCGACGGACTACGGGTGCTGTTGCGTGACCGATACGTTGCGACCGCACCGAGCGACAAAACGGCCCAGCCCGGGAAATCGACTCCGCCGCCCACGAGCTCCGCCGCGGCGAGTCTCCGGCTGAGCTTGAAGCTCGGCATATCGCCGAGTCAGGCACGCTTTGCGCTCAAGGATTTCTGTCTCGACCAATTCGGCACGAACGGCCAGGAACTCGCCGACGTCATCGATCTGTGCACCGACGTGTTCAGCCTGCAGCAGGCGCTCAACGCGATTCGCACTGAAGTCGACAAACGCTGTCCCGACCAGCTGCCGGCGCTCGTGGCGTGCGTGCGCGACATCAACGAAACCGATTTCTGAGCGAATTTGCGTCGGCGCGACCGCGCCGATCACGGACCGGTGCTGCGGTGGGCTAGAGTCGGAATCGCCCGACGGACTTCTCGAGCAGCGTCAGGGTGCGGCTGATGGCCTTGACCTGCTGCGCGAGTTCGTCGGTCGCGACTTCCTTGTGGGCACGCCGGAACGCGGCGTAGGCCGCTTCGAACTTGTGCGAGGTTTCGCTGACCTCGGCCGCGCCGCCGCTGACGGCGAGGACGAGATTCTTCAATTTCATCTGCATGACTTTGAGCGAGGCCATGAGGCTATCGGGCCGCTCGCCGTCGATCGCGATCTGCACGGCCAAATCGCCGTCCGCGATTTTCTTCATATACTGCGCCGCGACCCGCGGTTCTCCGCCGAGCAGGTGCAACACCTTCCTATCCAGCAGGAAGAACAGGGTAACCGAAATGACGGCGCCGAGAATCACACCCGCACCTGCGACGCTAAATCCGATGACTCTTCCCTCGGCGTGCAGTTCGGCAATTGGATAGGCCGAGACGATTGTGAGCCCCCATTCCGGTAGGGCTGATCGATTGACGACCCAGGATCCGTCCTCGTTCGCGATGGCTTTCTGCACCTGATCCGCATTCGTCCAGGACGGCAGGTAGCGCGGCTTGCTGCTGTCGAGCACAGCCACAAAGCCGCTGGCGAGCAGGTGGGATTGCTCGAGCGCCTGGCTCAGCACCGGCAATTCGGCTTTGTAGCCGACGTATGAGATGCCGATGAAATCCCCGTTCTTGGCGAATAATGGTTCGTAACCCGTGAAATACGGATTGCCCAGAATGTCGACGACGCCGTAAAACGCGACTTTATTGCTGAGCGCCGCGTAAGCAGGGGTCGTGGTATTGAGCTCGGTGCCGATTGCCCGCGTGCCGTCGTCCTTCAGCACATTGGTCGCAATTCGGATGAATCGCTCGCCTTCCCTGGAGAATATCGTCGCGGTGCCCTTGTTCATGCGCGTCACGTAATCGACGATTTCGAAATTGCCGGCTTGGCCCTTTCCGCCGATCAGAATGTCGCTGACCGATTTGTTGGCGACCGTGACGGTGGCTCCCTTCTCGGCGCCGCCGCGCACACTGATTTGATCCTTGAGCAATGCCATGCCCGAGCGCGTGCGATCTTCCATCAGCGAGGCGGTCGTCACGAAGACGCCTTGAATCGAACTGACCTTGTCCGCCACCTGTTGGCGCACGAGTTCTTGCTCGTGTTGCATCGCCCAGACGGAAAAGCCGATTGCGCTGAGACTGATCAACAGCAGCGTGATGACGGCGACGGGCAAGACGACTTGAAATTTGAAACCGCGAAACACTGTCACGCTCCTTGATTTCGAGACAATCCAGCACTCACTCCCGGCTGCTGAGTGACGCAAAGTTGAGCCGGCAGCGGTCACGCAGCGATCTGTTGCGACGCCGTTTGTTATTTCGTCACGTCGACGATCTAAAGAATGCCTACCGGGTCTCGAAATCAGCGAAATCTGCGGTCGCATGCATCGATTTCCGCTGGATGGATCCGCACTCGAGGCGTCAAAGCACGAGGAATTGAGACCGCCGTCAAACTTCGAATCCACTTCTGCGCGGCGGTCCGTGCAAGCGTGCGACCGATGCGATCGCAATCGCCCGGTGTTTGCCGCGCGGGGCTCGATCGCTCGCGGTCGCGCGCCGGACGGGCACTCGACCGATCACGAAATGTTTATTAAATACTTATATATATCAAATAGATATGGAATATACCTATAATCGGTATATGCCTTCGGCCGGCCCTGGAGACTCCGCCGTGCGACTGCGTCGAGCGGAGGCCTGACGGCTTTATTCAGAGAGCGAGTATACTTTTTCGAGGGGATCTGCGAGTCCGATCGGGTCGTGTGTTCGCGAATGCGCGCACGACGCAGCGGGGTGGGTATCACTGATGGGATGCTTGCTCAAACAAGGTGGCGGCCTGTATCCGCGGTTGCATATCGGCGCGGTGCTGCTGGCGGCAGGCTGCGGCCGACGCATGGGTGGTGTTGCAAAGCCGCTGATTCGCTTGCGTGGAGTGCCGCTGATCAGTCGGCAGCTGGTCGCCTTGAGTGGCGCCGGGGTCGACGAGGTCGTCGTGGTGACGGGACACGCGCGCGCCGCAGTCGAACGCGAAATCCAAAGTTTCTCGGTGACGCTCGCCCACAATGATGCCTACGGCGACGGCCAGCAGGGCTCGGTGCGCGTGGGTCTCGCGGCGCTTAGCGGCGCTTTCGACGCGGTCTTCATCGTACCCTGCGACCAACCCTTGATTGGGGCCGCCGATTTGACCGAGTTGATCGGTGCCTTCAAAAAGCGCAGCTCCGGCCACATCGTCGTTCCCACCGTGGATGGCCAGCGCGGCAATCCGCTGCTGCTCGATGAGTTCGCGCTTGCGCGGATCCTCGAAAGCGCGACGAATTTAGCCTGTCGACACCTAACCGATCGCGAACCGGAGCTCGTCTACAGGTACGAGACCGGCAATGCGCGATTCATTGCGGATTTGGACACACTCGATGACGTGCAGGCCCTGTCCAGGCGCACCGGTTGGCAGCTCGAGCTACCCGCGCTGCCGGAGATTGTCGAAGAGGAGTGTGAACCGTAGGCCGCGAGGTCTGGCGGTACTGGGACGTAGAGATAGAACAACAAAGGAGCGACGATGATTCCCCGCGAATTCGAATATCACGCGCCCAAGAATGTTCCGGATGCGCTCGCCTTGCTCCAGCAATTCGGTGAAGACGCCAAATTGCTTGCCGGCGGCCATAGCCTGCTGCCGATGATGAAGCTGCGCTTCGCCCAGCCCGGCCATCTGATCGATCTCGGCCGCATCAGCGAGCTCAAAGGCATCCGCGAAGAAAGCGGTGTACTGCGCATCGGGGCGATGACGACGGAAAACGAAATAATCTGGTCGAAGTTGCTGCAGGAACGTTGTCCGCTGCTCATCGAAGGGGCGCGCCTGATTGCGGATCCGCAGGTGCGCTACAAGGGGACGATCGGCGGGGACTTGTCGCATGGCGACCCCGCCAACGACCATCCCGCGCTGATGTTGGCGCTCGGGGCGTCGTTCGTGCTCAGAGGCCCGTCGGGCGAGCGCGTCGTGCCGTCCGATGGATTTTTTATTTCCAACTACGTGACGCTGCTGCAGCCCGCCGAAATCATGACGGAAATTCGCATTCCCGTTCCGGCGCCGAACACCGGTTACGCCTATTGCAAGCTCAAGCGCAAAATCGGCGATTTCGCCACCGCGGCTGCGGCCGTCACGCTGCGCATGAACGGTGACCGTGTTCAAGAGCTTGCGATCGCGCTCACGAACGTCGGCGCCAGCGTGCTCAAAGCGCGCGCAGCTGAAGAGTCGCTGCGCGGCAAGGTGCTCGACGACGCGACGATCGCCGAGGCCGCGCGGCTTGCGATGAGCATCTGCGATCCGGCGCCGGATCAGCGCGGCGACGCTGAATACAAAGTCGCGATGGCCGGCGAAATGACCCAGCGGGCGTTGCGCACTGCGCGCTCTCGTGTGCGGCGTTGATTCGATTCGACAGGGGAGTCACTCGATGGTCAAGAAACAAACCGTATCGTTCAAACTCAACGGCGCAGACGTCGACGTGGTCGTGGAACCGCGCGAGCTGCTGATTCACACCTTGCGCGAGCGCCTCCAGCATACCGGACCGCACATCGGCTGCGAGACGAGCCACTGCGGCGCTTGCACGGTCGACCTCGACGGCATGTCGGTCAAGTCCTGCACCATACTCACGGTGCAATGCCAGGATGCCGCGGTGCTCACCGTCGAGGGCCTCGAGCAGGGCGGGACCCTGCATGCGGTTCAGGAGGGATTCACGCGCGAGCACGGCTTGCAATGCGGCTATTGCACGCCGGGCATGATCACGCGCGCCTACCGCCTGCTCAAGGAGAATCCCAGCCCCTCCGAGGAGGATATTCGCTACTGGATGGCGGGCAACCTATGCCGCTGCACCGGATACCAGAACATCGTCAAGGCCGTGCAATACGCGGCGAACAAGATCTCGTTGGCACGCACCGGAACTTAGATTCAACGGAGAATTCGCGATGACCGCAACAACGGAAGTACTCGAGCGCGAGGCGAAGCTGCAGGGACTGGGAGTCTCCCGACTGCGCAAGGAGGATGCCCGCTTCATCCGCGGCAAGGGCACGTATGTCGACGACATCAAGCTGCCGGGCATGCTGTTCGGCGCGATCGTGCGCAGTCCCTATGCCCATGCGCGCATCAAGTCGATCAACAAGGCGAAGGCGCTCGCGGTGCCGGGCGTCGTCGCGGTCCTGGTCGCCGACGATCTGAAGCCGGTCAAGCTCGACTGGATGCCGACGATCGGCGGTGACGTGCAAGCCGTGCTCGCCGGCAAGAAGGTTTGCTTTCAACTCCAAGAGGTCGCCATGGTGATCGCCCGCGACCGTTATTGTGCGGCGGATGGCGCGGATGCGGTCGAAGTCGACTATGAGGAGTTGCCTGCGATTGTCGACCCGCACAAAGCCATGGCGCCGGACGCACCGATCATTCGCGAGGACATCGCCGACAAGACGGAGGTCGGCCACGGTCCGCGCACTCACCCCAATCACATTTTCACCTGGGAGGCCGGTGACAAGAATGGTGTGGACGCGGCGTTCTCCAATGCGGCGGTCACGGTTCGGGAAGAGATCCTCAATCCACGCGTACACCCGTGTCCGCTCGAGACCTGCGGCTGCGTTGCGTCTTTCGACAAGGTCACGGGTCAGTTGACGGTCTACATCACCTCGCAGGCCCCGCATTTGGTGCGCACCGTCGTCGCGATGTTGTCGGGCATTCCCGAGAGCAAGATCCGGATCATTTCCGGCGATATCGGCGGCGGGTTCGGCAACAAGGTCCCGATTTATCCCGGCTACGTCATCGCGATCGTCGCTTCGATCGTCACCGGAGTTCCGATCAAATGGATCGAATCGCGCATCGACAATATCTCGACGACCGGATTCGCGCGCGATTATCACGGCATCGGCGAACTCGCGGCCGACAAGGACGGCCGCATCCGGGCGCTGCGGTTTTCGGCGCTCGCGGATCACGGTGCATTCAATTCCCATGTGTCGGCCACCAAGCTGCCCGCCGGCCTGTTCAGCATCTGCACCGGCTCCTACGACATTCCGAAGGCCTATTGCAGAGTCGACGCGGTTTACACCAATAAGGCGCCCGGCGGCGTTGCTTACCGCTGCTCGCTGCGCGTCACCGAAGCGGTCTACCTCATCGAGCGAATGATCGATGTGCTCGCACAAAAGCTCGGCATCGACAAAGCCGAAATCCGCTCGCGCAATTTCATCAAGGCCGACAAATTTCCATACACGACGAGTCTCGGCTGGACGATCGACAGCGGTAATTATCACGGCGCACTGGACAAGGTACTCAAGGCCGTCGACTACGCGGGGCTGCGCAAGGAGCAGGCTGAAAAGCGCGCCAAGGGCGAACTCATGGGAATCGGCATCAGCACCTTCACGGAAATCGTGGGTGCGGGACCCACGAAGGTCTGCGATATCCTGGGTATAGGCCTGTTCGACAGCTGCGACATTCGGGTCAATCCGACCGGCAGCGCGATCGCGCGGCTCGGGACGATGAGCCAGGGGCAGGGCCATGCAACCACCTATGCGCAGATCATCGCGACCGAGTTGGGACTGTCGTCCGATGAGATCCAAATCGAGGAGGGCGATACCGACAAGGCGCCCTATGGCGCCGGGACCTGGGGTTCGCGCTCGACACCGGTCGGCGGCGCGGCGGCGGCGCTCGCGGCGCGCAAGATTCGCACGAAGGCGCAGAAAATCGCTGCTCACCTGCTGGAAGTCGGCGAAGGAGATTTGGAATGGGAGGTCGATCGATTCAAGGTCAAAGGCAACCCCGCGCAGTCGAAGACCATGAAAGAGATCGCGATGGCGGCGCACACCTCCAACCTGCCGCCCGGCATGGAACAAGGTCTGGATGCGACGGAATACTACGATCCGCCCAATCTGACCTATCCCTTCGGCGCCTACGTCTGTGTCGTCGATATCGATCGTCACACCGGCGAGACCAAAGTGCGCCGCTTCTATGCACTCGACGATTGCGGAACACGGATCAACCCGATGATCATCGAGGGTCAGATTCACGGCGGTCTGACGGAGGCCTTCGCGGTGGCCTTCGGCCAGGCGGTCCCGTTCGACGAGAACGGCAATCATCTCGGCAACAGCTTCATGGACTACTTCCTGCCGACGGCCGTGGAAACGCCGCATTGGGAAACTGATCATACGGTCACGCCGTCTCCGCATCACCCGATCGGCGCGAAGGGCGTCGCGGAATCGCCCCATGTCGGCGGCATCCCGTGCTTCTCGAATGCGGTCGTCGACGCCTTCGCACACTTGGGCGTGACGCACATGGACATGCCGCACACGGCCTATCGCGTTTGGCAAAAATGCAGGGCGCTCGGGATCGACCGACGATGAGACGCGGGTAAACCGAAACCTCATGAAGGTGCAGATCGACAAGCGCTATCCTCAGCCGTGCTCGGCGCAAATCGCGTGGGGATTTCTGCAAGACATCGAGGCGGTTGCGGCGTGCATGCCGGGCGCGAAAATCACCGAGCGCGTTGATTCGGCCCACTACAAAGGCACTGTCACGGCCAAGCTGGGGCCGGCGACGATGTCATTCCGCGGCGAAGTCGAGGTCGCCGACGTCGATGGGAACTCGCGATCGCTGCGCTTACTCGGTAAGGGAACCGACACCACGGGCAGTTCGGGCGCCTCGATGAATCTCAGCGCCCACATCGAACCGGCCGATTCCGGCCATTGCATGCTGGTCGGCGGTTGCGAGTTGTCGGTCAGCGGCAAGGCGGCTGCGTTCGGCGGGCGCATGATGAGCACGCTCGGCGATCAGATTCTGCAGCAATTTGCCGAAAATTTTGCGAAGCAAGTCGGTGCGCTGCAGACCGCCGAAGGGACCGCCGCGGCGCCTGCCTCCGCGGCGGCGGCCCTTGCGACGCCGGCACCGGCGCTCAATGTGCTCGCGCTAGCCTGGACGACCGTCAAAGGGTGGTTGCGCGGCCTCATTTTCAAGAAAGCCACGTGAACGCGACCGGCGAGCGCCACAACGAGATCGGCTCGCTGCAGCGCCAACTCGCGGCCGTCGGCTACATCGCTGAGTCATCGCTTGCCGCGGCGCTCGTGCTGATGTTGCAGCTCGGCCGCCCATTGCTCGTCGAGGGCGATGCCGGCGTCGGCAAAACCGAGGTCGCCAAGTCGCTCGCCGCGGCGCGCGGCGCGAGGCTCATTCGTCTGCAATGTTACGAAGGGCTCGACGTGCACGCGGCGATGTACGAATGGAATTATCAGCGGCAATTGCTCGCGATCAAGCTGTTCGAGAACGATGATCGCCAGACTGCGCTCAAGGAGCAGGACATCTTCTCGGAGCGCTATTTGTTGAAGCGACCGCTGCTCGAGGCGATCAGTTGCACCGAGCAGCCGGTCCTGCTCATCGACGAAGTCGATCGCGCCGACGAGGCCTTCGAAGCCTATCTGCTCGAGCTGCTGTCGGACTTCCAGATGTCGATTCCAGAGCTCGGCACGATTCGCGCAGTGACCAAACCGCTCGTCGTGATCACTTCGAACGGCACGCGCGAGCTCTCCGATGCGCTGCGCCGCCGCTGCCTGTACCAATACGTCGACTATCCCGACTTCGCCAAAGAACTTGCGATCGTCGAGATCAGGGCGCCGCAGTCGGCAGGCCAATTCGCGCGCCAGGTCGTCGAATTTGTGCAGACCGTGCGGCGCATGGATTTGCAAAAAAAGCCGGGCATCGCCGAAACGCTCGATTGGACTGCGGCCCTGCTCGGCTTGGGAGTTTCCACGATCGATGGCGACGGCGCGGAGCGCATCGTCGAAACCCTGAGCGCGCTGATCAAAACCCGAGACGACCGCGCGGGCTTTAGCCGCGAAGTCGTCGCGCGCATCGCGGCCTCGTGTTGATGCGCAGTTCCCAAGCATCGGCCGAACTGGGCTCGCGATTGAGTAGCCGTCTCGCCGGCTTCACCGGGTTTCTGCGCGCAAACGGCTATGGCGTCGGCGGCGCCGATACGCTCGGCGTGCTCGAAACCGCTGCGCAGGCGGGGATCCTGGATCCACAGGTGCTGCGCTGGAATCTCAAGGCATTGCTCTGCGGCCGCGGCGAGGAATGGCGACGCTTCGACCGGCTCTTCGACGCTTATTTCCTGCCGCCGAATCGCAGCCTGTTCGTGCCGGGCAAGGGCGGCGGGCGCGTAAGCCCGGCCGAGCACGACACACCGGACTCGCGAGCGGCCGATGCGACGACCCGAGCTGACGGCTCCGCCGCCGCCGGCGATTTCGCGCCGACGCGGCATTCGAGTTTGGAAATCGAATCTTCGCGGGCTTCCGGATATGGGATCACCGGCGACCTCGATCACGGCGCCGCGCGCCAGGGCGCCAGCCGTGGGGAATCGCTGGCATCGACGGACTTTCGTGATCTGAATCAGGCACAGCAGACTTACGAGATCGAGCAGCTCATGCGCCGCTTTTCCAAACGGCTCAAGCGCCTGCGATTGCGGCGAGAAGCGGCGGCTCACCACGGGCGCCGTCTCGATCTGCAGGCGACGATACGCCGCAGCGTCGCGAGCGGCGGTACGCCGATGCAGCTCGCGTGGAAGCGACGCCGCCAGATACGTCCGCGCCTCATATTGCTCGTCGATGTCAGCCGATCGATGAGCCTCTATGGGTTCTTTTACATGCGCCTAGCTCGGGCGCTGTGCCGCGAATTGGCCGAGGCCTATTGCTTCATTTTTCACACGCGCCTGACCGAGGTGAGCGCGGCGCTCGGCGACCCCGATCCATGGCGCTCGCAGCAGCGGCTGCATCTGCTTGCCACCGGCTGGGCCGGCGGTACGCGAATCGGAGAGTGCTTGCAGGAATTCAACCGTAGCCACGGAGTTCGCCTGCTTAATTCCCGCACCGGCGTCATCGTCGTCAGCGACGGGTATGACACCGGCGAGCCGGCACTGTTGGCGCACGCTCTTGCTACGCTGCGCCGCCGTTCACGGCGCCTGGTATGGCTCAATCCGCTATTGAATCAGCCGGGTTACACGCCGCAGAGCCGCGGCATGCAGGCGGCGATGCCGCACCTCGATCTGCTCGCCGCCGGCGCCGACTTTGCTTCGCTCGAGCGCGTGCTGCCGCAGGTTTTGGAGGCGCTGCGATGACGACCGAGGATCTCGCTGAAATGGCGCGCGAACTCAACGGTCGCAGCGAGAGCTACGCACTCGTTACGGTCGTGCGCGCCGTCGCACCAAGCTCCGCCTATCCCGGCGCCCAGGCGATCATCCTTGCCGACGGCAAGTTGCACGGCTGGATCGGCGGTGGTTGCGCGCGAGACCTGGTCATCAGCGCCGCGAAAGCCGCGATCGAGAAGGGCGAGCCCAAGCTCGTGCGCATCAGCAACGACAAGATCTATGCCGAGGAAGACATCGAGCACTACCGAATGTCCTGCGCGAGCAACGGCAGTATCGAATTGTTCATCCAGCCCAACAACTTGAGCAACGCACTCTGTGTTCTCGGCTCCACGCCGGCCGCCGATGAAGCCCGGTTCCTCGCGCAGCGCCTTAGAATCCGGCTTACCGAGCTTCCCGGCGACGCACCCGTCGTTCTGGTCGCGACGCAGGGGCAGGGGGACGAGGCCGCCCTCGAGGCGGCGTTGCGCAGTTCGGCGAAGCAGGTATTGATGATCGCGAGTCGGCGCAAGGCCGAGCACTTGCAGGCCGCGATGCGCATGCGCGGCGTCGATGCGACTCAGCTCGCGCGCCTGCAGGCCCCCGCGGGTCCTGACGTCGGCGCCAAGACGCCGGCCGAAATCGCACTCGTGGCGATCGCGGGTGTATTGGCGACGTTGCGCGGTCGAAAGACGCGCGAGCTGCCGGCCGAACGCGTGGAGCCGACGGTCACGGTGCCCGCGGCGGATGTCGCCGGAAATTTTCTCAACCCGGTATGCGGTGCCAGCGTGCGCATCGCGGAAGCCTTGCACGTCGAAGTCGTCGCGGGTGTCGAATACTATTTCTGCTGCGACGGCTGCTGGAAGACGTTTCTCGAGGACCCGCAGAAATATGCGGCGATTCACTCAAGATCCGCCGCCGCAACGGCGGCTCAGAGCCCATTCGGCGCTACGTCATTTCCTGATAAATTAATATAATAATAACAGATAGTTATATAAGTTAACTAGAAAATACATAATAACGAGAATCATGCTTTGCGGACCGCCGTTGCGCGCGTGCGCCGGAGGACGGCCCGCGAAGCGGGTGTTGCAAAGACCCGGCGCTTGATCGATAGTCGCGCACACAAACCTTGGGGTGGTCTTGCAGAAGACCTGAGACGTCGGTGAACCGGCGAACCCGTTGAACCTGATCCGGTTAGTACCGGCGTAGGGAGCAGGTGCATGAAACTTCAATGGCTTTCGCAGCGGGTGTTTTTATTCGGTTGCTTGTATGCGCAGGCGGCGTACGCAGGCGACGATATGCTCGAACAGATCGTGGTTACCGCGAGTCTGCATTCGACGAGCCTTGCGGACCTGCCGCAAAGCGTGACGGTACTCGACGAGGACACGCTGCGCACCGCGGGTGTTCAGCACTTCGAGGACGTGCTTGCGTTGATCCCGGATTTGAATTGGGCTGCCGGCACCTCGCGGCCCCGCTTCTTCCAGCTGCGCGGCATTGGAGAGGTTGAGCAGTACCAGGGAGCTCCGAACCCTTCGGTCGGATTTCTGATCGACGACATTGATTTCTCCGGCGTCGGCATGCCGGCGACGCTGTTCGATACCAAGCAGATTGAAGTCTTGCGAGGCCCGCAGGGCACGACCTACGGAGCCAACGCGCTCGCCGGGCTGATCAGCATGCGCACCGCCGATCCGGGCAGCAGATTCGAACTGAACAGCGAGCTTACCGGGGCGACCTACGATACGCGGGCCGCCGGACTCGTGGTCGGCGACGGTTTCGCGTCGGGAGCGGGCGGGTGGCGGTTCGTGGCACAGCAATACTTGAGCGACGGCTTCCGCCAAAACGCCTACCTCGATGAGAATTCGACGAATGGATACGACGAAGGAACCTTGCGCGGCAAGCTGCACTGGCAGCTCACCGACGCGCTCCAGGCGGACCTGACGCTGATGCACGTGAATATCGACAACGGCTACGACGCCTGGTCGATCTACAATACCTACACCACCTACTCGAACGAACCGGGGCGCGACGCGCAGGTTTCCAACGGCGCCGCCCTGCGACTCGCAGGGACCTTCGAGGGCTTCGGCGAGTTGCGCAGCGTCACGAGCGCCGCCAATTCGACGATCACCTATTCCTTCGACGGCGATTGGGGCAACGACGCTCTTTGGGCCGCCACGACCGGCTACTCACCCTACGATTATTTTCAAAGCGACAATCGGACTCGCCGCACGCTCGCCGAGGATTTGCGCTTGATCGGGGATCCATCGCGCGCGTTGTTCGGACGCCTACGCTGGCTCGTCGGCCTCTACGCGTTGCGATTGACCGAGTCGGACCAGCAGCAATTCGTCTGGGATGCCTACGATGCGGGCCCGGATGGTGGACCCGGCGCCGGCACCAGCGGCCTCGCCAGCCGCTACGGCGCGACCAATGTGGCTTTGTACGGTTCGCTGGACGCCGACTTAGGACAGCGCACGACGCTCAGCGGCGGCTTGCGGCTCGAGCAGCGCGTCGCCGATTACTCCGACAGCGCCGATCTGCAGACGCCGTTTCCACGAGAAATCAATCACATGGTCGGTGGCAATCTGTCTTGGGCGAAAAATCTGGGCGGCGGCGAGCATTGGTACACGACGCTCGCGCGAGGCTATAAAGGCGGCGGATTCAATATCGGCTCGGGAGTCCTCTCGGAGCAGAGGGAATTTGGTCCCGAGGCCTTGTGGAGCGTCGAGACCGGCATCAAGGCCGCAGCGGCCGAGCGTCCGCTCGAGGTACAAGCCGACGTGTTCTACATGCGCCGCCAGAACATGCAAGTCTATCTGTCGGAACAGTTGCAACAGAACAACCCGCTCAATTACGTCTTCTATACGCAAAATGCGAGCAATGGCGAGAACTATGGCTTGGAAGGAGAGGCAGCCTATCGCTTGAGCAGCCGCTGGGATCTGTCGGCCAGCGCGTCGCTGCTGCGCACGCGTTATCTGAACGTGAGCGGCCTGTTCTCGAGCCTCGACATCGGCGGACGGGCGCAGCCGTTCGCGCCAGCATACAAGTTCGCCGCAGCGCTGCAATTCCACGACCCGTCGGGTTGGTTTGCGCGCCTAGACGCCTCGGCGCTCGACAGCTTTTACTATTACACGAGCGATGCGCAAACCTCGCGCGCCTACAATTTGGAAAACGCCCGCGTGGGCTATCAGCGCGGCAGCTGGACGGCGAGTCTCTGGGTGCGCAACCTCTTCGATGCGCGCTATGCGCAGCAAGGATTCTACTTCGGCCTGATTCCGCCGAATTATCCGAACCAATCCTTCCTGCAGTTGGGCGACCCGCGGCAGGTCGGGATCACGCTGAATTACCAGCTCGGCGGCGCTCCGCGCGACCGCTAGTCCCGATATCCGGGATTGACTCGATCGAGCTTGCGCAGCAGGCCCGGCCATACGAGCGCGCTACCGAGCCCGCGCGTCACGTGGTTCGCCGCTGCTCGAATGCCGTCGAGGATCGAATCGGATATACGCAGCAATTCCTTTGCCCCGCTTTGGGCGCGCACTTGAATCGCGCAGGCCGACTCGAACACGTACATATACAGAAAAGCTTCGGCGGGCGATGATCCGGCCGTCAACAGTCCGTGGTTGCGCAGCATCAGATAGGCCTTGTCGCCGAGATCGGCAACCAGCCGCGGCTGTTCGGCTGGATTCAAGGCGACGCCTTCGTAGTCGTGATACGCCAAGGAAGAAAGCACAAACAGCGATTGCTGGGAAATAGGCAATATCCCGTCCTTCTGCGCCGCGACCGCGACGCCGTTGAGCGAATGCACGTGCATCACGCAAAGGGCGTCGGGCCGCGCCGCGTGGATGCAGCTGTGGATCGTGAAACCCGCCGGATTGATCGGATGGGGCGAGTCCATGATCTTGTTGCCCGCAAGATCGATCTTCACGAGCGACGACGCGGTGATCTCCTCGAACATCATGCCGTAGGGATTGATCAAGAAATGGTGCTCCGGCCCTGGAACACGTGCGGAGATGTGGGTGAACACGAGGTCATCCCACCCGTAGAGCGCCACGAGCCGATATGCGGCCGCGAGATTCACGCGCACCTCCCATTCGGCGGCGCTCACCCCTGCCTTTATCGCGGACGCGGCCGAATCGATCATGGCCGCTGCCTACCCGTTTCTCATGGCTGCGGCATCGCTGAAGCGGGCGAAGTGGAAATCGGCGTCGCCGAACGTCATGTCGATTTGCGTGAGCCGTTTGAAATAGTGGGCGACGATGACCTCATCGACGACACCCATCGCGCCGTGCAATTGCACGGCCTGCTGTCCGACGAAGCGGGCGGCCTGACCGACGTAGGCTTTGGCGCCCGATATCGCGCGGCGGCGCGCCGCCGTATCGCCGACCGCGTCTTGGATCGCGGCAATGATCGTCATCGAGCGGGTCTGCTCCGCGGCAATGAACATGTCCGCCATGCGATGTTGCAGCACCTGAAAACTGCCGATCGCAGTGCCGAACTGCTTGCGGCTTTTCAGGTAACTCAAAGTCGCTTCGTTGAGCGCGGTGACGATTCCCAGCGCCTCGGCGCAGAGCGCCGCCATGCCGAGATCGACCGCGCGCTCGATGATCGCGAGCGCCTGGCCCGGTGGACCGATCAGGGCGTCTGCTTCGACGCCGACGCGCTCGAGCTTCAAGTCCGCGGCGCGGCCGCCCGACTGGGTCGGATAGGCAAGCAGTTCGAGTCCGGGCGCGTCGCGCTTCACGAGGAACAGGGAAATGCCGTCGGTATCGGTGAGCTTGCCGCTGCTGCGCGCCGACACGAGAAAATAATCGGCCGACGGGGCGTCGAGCACGACGGACTTGCCGCCCGTGAGGCGCCAGCCGTCGCCGTCGCGATCGGCGCTGCAGGCGACGTGCGCGAGTTCATAGCGCCCGGCGGCCTCGTAGGCGGCGAGCGCGATCCGCAGTTTCCCTTCCGCGATCGCCGGCAGCACGGTCTTCTTGACGGCATCCGATGCAGCATCGCGAATCAATCCGCCGCAGACGACGACGGTGCTCAAGTAGGGCTCGAGCAACAGGCCCTGGCCGAATTGCTCCATGACGACCAAGGTGTCGACGCCATTTCCGCCGAGCCCGCCGAATTGCTCCGGGAACGGCAGTGCGAGCAGGCCGAGCGCGGCGTATTGGGCCCACGCATCCGCGGAAAATCCCAGGTCGGAGCGCGCGAGCGCGCGGCGGCGTTCGAAGTCGTAGTCCTTCGCGATGAAGCGCCTCAGGGTGTCCTGCAACGCTAGCTGTTCTTCGGAGTAGCGAAAATCCATGGCAACCCCTCTTAAAGACCCAGGATCAGCTTTGAAATGATATTTTTCTGGATCTCGGTCGAACCGGCGTAGATCGTGGTCTTGCGCTGGTTGAAATATTGGCCGGTCAGCGGCGGCGCATAGGCGCCGTAGTGCTCGGCGAGCATGGCTGGTGCCAGCCAATCCATTTCGAGCGCTTCGCGCAGCAGCGGCAGCGCGTCGTGGCCGAGCGCGTGCATTTGCAGTTCCGTGAGCCGCTGAATGATTTCCGATCCCTTGATTTTGAGCAGTGAGACCTCCGGTCCCGGCGCACGCGACTCGGTCGCAACCGCCGACAGGACGCGCAGATTGGTGATCTCGAGCGCCATCAACTCGAGTTCAACTTCGGCGATGCGATCGCGGAACCGGGGGTCGTCGATCAGCGGCCGGCCGTTCACGGTCTGTTTGGAGGCAATTTCCTTGAGCCGCTTGAGGCCGCGTTTGCAGTTGCCGATGCCGGCATTGTTGGTGCGCTCGTGCGAGAGCAGGAATTTCGCGTACGTCCAGCCCTTGTTCTCCTCGCCGACGAGATTCGCGACCGGGACCTGGACGTTCTCGAAAAATATGTCGTTGATTTCGTGTTCGCCTTCGATCGTGATGATCGGCCGCACCGACACGCCCGTCGATTTCATGTCGATCAGCAAGAACGAGATGCCTTGCTGCGGACGCGAGTCGCTGCTGGTGCGCACGAGGCAAAAAATCCAATCGGCGTATTGTCCGAGCGTGTTCCAGGTTTTCTGCCCATTCACGAGATAATGATTGCCTTCCCGCACGGCGCTGGTTCGCAGCGACGCAAGATCGGAACCGGAGCCGGGTTCCGAATACCCCTGGCACCACCAATCCTCGCCGGAGATGATGCGCGGCAGAAAGTAGCTCTGCTGAGCCGCGTTGCCGAACGTCATCAGGACCGGCGCGACCATGCGCAGTGCGAATGGAATTTGCGGCGGCGCGCCGGCCGCGGCACCTTCCTCGTCGAAGATGTGCTGCTCGACGACACTCCACTCGGCGCCGCCATAGCGCTTCGGCCACATGCCCGCGCCCCAGCCGCGGCGATAGAGGATCTTCTGCCAACGCATCAGATCGTCTTTGCGCATGCGCCGGCCGAGCCGCACTTTGCTGCGGATATCGTCCGGAAGCTCGGCTTGCAGGAATGCGCGCACTTCGGCGCGGAACGACTCTTCTTCGGCGGTGTAGTTCAAATTCATGTGCGTTTTCTCATTCGATGATCACGACAACCTTGCCGCGCGCATCGCGGGCGCCGAGCCTCGCGATCGCCGTTCCGCCCTCGCTGAGTGAATAGCGCTCGGTGACCGCGGGTTTGATGCGGCCCTCGAGATATAGCGCCATGAGTGCCGCGACATTCTGCGCATGCTGCTGCGGCTGTCGGACCGTGAACTCGCCCCAGTACACGCCGATGATCTGGCAGCTCTTGAGCAGCGTGAGGTTCAGCGGCAAACGCGGAATTCCGGCCGTGAACCCGACGACGAGATAGCGGCCTTGCCAAGCGATCGCGCGCAGCGCGGCCTCGGTGTAATCGCCGCCCACGGGATCGAAAATCACCTGGGCGCCGCCGCCGCCGCAGGCGGCCTTGAGCCGATCTGTCAATGTGCGCGCGGCGGCCTTGTCGAGCTGGGCCCGCGGATATTGCACCGTCTCGTCGGCGCCGTGCTCGCGCGCGAGCGCAAGCTTCTCGGGTGTCGACGCTGCCGCGATGACCCGAGCACCCATGGCTTTACCCAACTCGACGGCCGCGAGGCCGACGCCGCCGGCAGCGCCGAGAACGAGCAAGGTCTCTGCCGGCTTGAGCCGTGCGCGGTCCTGCAGCGCGTGCTGCGAAGTGCCGTAAGTCAGCAGCAGTGCGGCCGCTTCATCGAAGGGCATCATGTCGGGAATCTTCCAGCAGTTGCCGGCCGGGCCCACGACCTTTTGAGCCATTCCGCCTTGAACGGGACTCATGAGCACGCGATCCCCCGGGCGCACGTGGGTCACGCCTGCGCCGACCGCATCGACGACGCCCGCGACCTCGCCGCCGGGGGCGAACGGTCGCGGCGGCTTGACCTGGTACAAATCTTGGATGATCAGCAAGTCCGGAAAATTGACGCCGCAGGCGCGCACCGCGATGCGCACTTGGCCCGGACCGGCCACGGGTTCCGCGATGTCGTCGAGAACCAGCGTTTCGGGTCCGCCGGGCTCGCGGCTCAATAAGGCGTTCATGCAGGGCCTGCTGGTGTGGCAGCGGCCTGTCGCTCTCGATCCTGCAGTTCACGCCATTGGATCTTGCCGCTGCCCGACTTTGGCAGCGCATCGATGAATTCGATGATCCTAGGCACCTTGAACGCGGCCATGTTCTCGCGGCACCAGTCGATGATCGCCGCGCCTTCGATTCGTCCCTTCCAATCGGGCCGCAGCACCACGACGGCCTTGACGGTTTCGCCGCGGTGCGCATCGCTCGCGCCGATCACGCAGGCCTCCAGAATCGCCGGGTGCTGATACATCAGCGACTCGACCTCGGTCGGCCAGACCTTGAATCCCGACGCGTTGATCATGCGCTTGAGGCGGTCGACCATGAAAAAGTAACCGTCTTCGTCGATTTTGCCGAGATCGCCGGTACGCAAGAAGCGCTTGCCGTCGATCTCGATGAACGCCTGGGCGCTGTCCTGCGGCTTGTTCCAATAGCCCAGGAACACCTGCGGCCCATGCGTGACGATTTCCCCGACTTCGCCTACCGGCATCTCGTCGTAGCTCACCGCATCGACGACGCGGGAATCGACGCCATAGATCGGAATACCCAAACACTGTTGCTTCGCGCGATCGGGAGGGTTGATGTGCGTGGCCGCCATCGTTTCCGAGAGCCCGTAGCCTTCGTAGTAGGTGATGCCGTGCTCGAGCAGTCGCTGCGCAACCGCCGCCGGCATCGCGGCGCCGCCGCCGGTGAGCCTGCGGACCGACGACAGATCGTAGCGCTCGATCGTCGGGTTCATGAAGAAATCCTGAATCATCGTCGGCACCGCGGTCCAGCTCGCAATGCGGTAGCGTTGCACGCACTCGGCCGCGGCCACACGGTCCCAGCGCGGCAGGAGCACGACCGTATTGCCGTTGTAGAGCGGCCCGTTCATGCTGCCTTGCATGCCGGTCACGTGAAAGAACGGCGCGACGGCGAGCATCGTGAGCTCGGGCTGTACGGTGAACCAGCGCATCGAGGCCACGGCCGTGTGCATCGTCGTTCGGTGCGTATGCATGCAGCCCTTGGGCTCACCCGTGGTGCCCGAAGTGTAGGGCATCACGCATAGATCATCCGGCCCTGCGCTGAGCGGCCCAGGGACCAAGGCGCTCGCGAGCGCATCGCGCCAAAGCGTCAATCCGGGTTTGGACAACTGCAGGCGCGGTGCGGAAATGAACTCAGGGACAGCAAGATCCGTCGGCTTCTTCAAATAATCCGAGTACGCAGCGACGATGACGTGCTTCAAGTTCGGGCCGCCGAGCAGTGCTTCGATACGCGGGTAGAGCTCCTGCGATGCGATCACGGTCGTGGCGCCCGCATCCACCGCGCAGCGCAGGAATTCCTGCGTGAGGTACATCGGGTTGAGCGGTACGACGACCGCATTGGCGCGCAATATGCCGTAATAAGCGATCACGTATTGCGGGCTATTCTGCATGAAGAGCAGCACGCGGTCGCCCTTGCGCACACCGCAGTGCTGCTCGAGAAAGCCCGCGATTTGCAAGGCTTCGTCGTGCAGTTCGGAGAAACTGATCGGCGTGTCGTAAAAGACCAGGGCGGGTTTGTCCGGATAGCGCCGCGCGGACACCTCGGCGTTGTAGAATAAATTCGTCTCCGGCGCATCCAGGTGTTGACGCGAATGGTCCGGCCAAAATTTGAAGTGCTGGTCCGACATCGTGGCTGTTCTTCTTCAGAGGTACCGTGACAGCTCGAACTTGCCGATCTGTGCGCGGTGCACCTCGTCGGGTCCGTCGGCTAGCCGCAAAGAGCGCGCACCCGCGTAGGCTTGCGCGAGCATGAAGTCCTGACTCACGCCGCCGCCTCCATGAACCTGGATCGCCCAATCGATGACCTCGCAGGCCATCGCGGGCGCGGCGACTTTGATCATCGCAATCTCCTTCTTGGCGGCGCGATTGCCGACCGTGTCCATCATGTAGGCGGCGTTCAACACCAGCCATCGCGCTTGATCGATTTTGATCCGCGATTCGGCGATACGTTCGAGCGTCACGCCCTGTTCGGAGAGTCGACGCCCGAAAGAAACGCGCGACAGAGACCGCCTGCAAAGCATTTCGAGCGCGCGCTCGGCGAGGCCGATGAGCCGCATGCAGTGATGGATGCGCCCCGGCCCGAGCCTTCCCT
>JBEKSM010000009.1:0-150200 GCA_049517075.1 Steroidobacteraceae bacterium
CCGACCTGATTCAGCAGATGAGGCCGAAGCCCGGCTAAAGTCTTGTCGCAATTTACAGTTTTTGCCAAATCAAACCGTGCGACCCCGCGTCGCTCAGCGAATTACGACACGGCCTGAAACCGTGACCCTCAGCTACACCGGCAGCACGCAAACCTATACCGTGCCCGCGGGTGCCGGCAGTGTTTCCATTCAGGCCGCCGGTGCTGGCGGCGGCGGCGGCGGCGCGGACCTCGACGGCGCGGGTGCGAGCGGCGGCCACGGCGCAACGGTCAGCGGCGTCTATCTTGCCCAGCCAGGTACCGTACTGAATATCTACGTCGGCGGGGGCGGCATTCAGGGTTACACCTCGAGTTTTGGACATTCCTGTACGAACTCGGCGGGCGCCGGCGGCGGCTCGGGCGGCTCCGCGGGACTTGCGGGCGGTGCCGGCGGCCAGGCCGGTTGTTCCGGATATTCGGGCGGCGGCGGTGGTGGTGGGGCTGCAACCGTCATCGCGACTTCCGCCAATGCGATTGTGCTGGTCGCCGGCGGCGGCGGCGGCGGTCAGGGCGGCTCCTGGTCATCGACTGCGGCCACGAGTCAAAACTCGACGTCCCAGGGAACGCTGCCAGGAACCGCGGGCGGCGTCGGCATTGCACCGGGCAGCAACGACGGCGGTGGTGGTGGCGGTGGTGGCGCTGGATGTCCTGGGGGCGCCGGCGGGTCGATCCACGGCGACCAGACCGGCACCGCGAACGGCACGGCGGCTGGTGCGGGCCTATCCTGCGCGAATACGGCTGTTTTCTCGGGATTCACAATCCTCGCAAGCTCGGGCGGTCTTGGCGGAGTCGGCGATCCGGCGTCCAACGGCTCGTCGGACCCGGACGGCGGCACCGCGGGCGGTGCGGGTAGCGTGGTTTTGACCGCAGTGACGGGGCCCAATCATTATGCGGTCGCTGGACCCAGTACGGCCGTCAACTGTGCGCCCGCGGGTGTGACGATCAGCGCGCACACGAGCACGCACGCGCTGATCACGACGATCAATACGATCGCAATCAACACGAGTACGGGTCACGGCGACTGGACCTTGACAACGGGCGCCGGCACCTTCGTCGCCGGCGCCTCCAATAGCGGCGCCGCGACGTACACCTATGCGGCCAGCGATGCGGGGGCCGCGGTGTTCGCGTTGCGCGACACCTATGCTGAGACGGTCACAGTCACCGTGTCGGACGGTAGTGCGAGCGCGAAGTCCGGCACCGCGCTCGCATCGGAAGACAGCCCGATTGCGTTCGCCGCTTCAGGTTTTATCACTACCAACGGCAGCAATGTTGCGACCGGTATCGCGACCCAGCTCGCGGGAGTTCGGTCGACGATGAGTCTAGCGCTGCAGGCCGTGCGTACCGACACGAAGAGCGGCGCGTGCACGAGCGTGTTTGCAAGCGGATCGACGGTCAACATCAGCCTGGGCTTTCAATGCAATAACCCGGTGTCCTGTGTCGCGGGTCAGGCCCTCATGGTAACCAACAACGGAACCACCACGAGCATCGCATCCAATCCGAACTCCGCCGTGTCGAATTACACGACCGTGCCGCTGAAGTTCAGCACAGTCAACGCCGAGGCGCCGCTCGCGCTCACCTACAGCGACGCGGGCCAAATCTCGCTGGTTGCGAAGTACAACATCCCGCTCGCCTCCGGCGCCGCATCGGGCAATATGATGGTCGGCAGCGGCCAGTTCGTGACCCAGCCCTACACCTTGACGCTCTCGAACATCAAGCGCGCAAGCGACGGATTCGCAAACCCCGCGGCCGCCACGGCGGCCGGCACGATGTTCATCGGCGCCGGCCAAGCGTTTCTCGCGACCGTCACTGCGCAGAACTATCAGGGCAATTCAACACCGAACTTCGGTCTCGAGCTATCGCCGGCGACGGTAACTTTGACTCCGGCGCTCGTGCTGCCGACGAGCGGCGATGATCCCTCGATCAGCGGCAGCTTCAATTCGTTTCTCGGCGGCAGCGCCACCGGCACGGCATTCGGCTGGCCTGAAGTTGGTATCATCACACTGACTCCGCAGGTCGCAAACTACCTCGGCAGTGGCGCGGTCTCCGGCACGACGAGCGGCGACGTCGGCAGATTCGTGCCCAGCCGGTTCGCCGTATCACTCAACACGCCGCTGTTCGGCACCGCATGCGCTGCGGGTGGCTTCACCTACCTCGGCCAGGCGTTCGCCTACAGCATCGCCCCGGTCATGACTGCAACCGCCCAAGCATTGGGCGGCACGACAACACAGAACTACACCGGCGCGCTGATGCGCATGACCAACGCCTCCCTGACCGGGCGCAGCTACACACCGACGCCGACGAGTCCGGGACTTAATCTCAGCGGTCTGCCGGCGATTGGGATCGACCCCGCGATCGCCGATCTCGGTGGCGGCAAGGTGACGCTGACGTTCAGCTCGGGAAGCGGGATTTCGGTGACGCGCGGGGCGCCGATCGCGCCGTTCAGCGCCAACATTGCGCTATCGATCAACGTGATCGATCTCGACGGTGCCTCCGCCACCAATCCCGTCACATTCGGGTCCGGCAGCGGCATCGGCTTCACGACGAGCGCGGCGCAATTCTACGGGCGTCTCGCACTGCGCGATTCCGTGGGCTCGGAGCTATTGGATCTTCCGATGTCGCTGACGGCCCAGTACTACCTGGGCGCGAGTCTCGGGTTCACGCCCAATACGAACGACAGTTGCACCGCATCGCCGACGATTGCGTTCAGCAATTACCAACTCAACCTCGCCGCCGGCAAGACCTGCGTCAGAGACTCGGGCAATCCCGGTATTTCCGGCGCCGGATGCGCGACGGCCGCCACGAGCCGTTATCTGTCCGCTGCATCCGCAGGAGGCTTCAACCTGATTCTCGCAGCACCCGGCGCCGGCAATCCGGGCGCGGCCACGGTAACCGCGGGTGCGCCAAGTTGGCTGCTCTATATCTGGAACAGCGGCTCCGGGATAAACTCGAATCCCAGCGGCATGGCCACATTCGGCGTATTCCCGGGAGCCGCCTCACGCATTTACCAGCGTGAGGTTTATTGACCGAATCAGCGAGTCAGCCGTCGATACTTTTTCAGGACCGCGCGCAGCGCATCGTGCGGGATCGCGATCACGCGGTGATCATCGACGCCCGTCATGTCCCGCGCCGCGATCATCGCATTGACGATCGCCTCCTCGGTCGCCTCGACGGTCGCCTGGAACACGGCGTCGAGGGAATCGTTCGGCAGCATTTTCAGATCCGCCGGCTGACCCACGACCGTTGCGGCGCCGGAATTGGCCGTTGAGAATGCGATGAAGATATCACCGGATTCGTTGCCGGAAATGCTGCCATTGCGGCCCAGTCCGAGAGTCACGCGATGCGCGACCCGCTTGAGCTGATGGGCGAGCAGCGGAGCATCGGTCGCGACGACGACGATGATCGAGCCGTGCTCCGCAATGTCGGAGGGAATGAATGCATACGGCTCCGGTGCCGGGATCTCGCGGCCGACCGGAATTCCCGCGATGCGCAGATTATTTCGCGTGCCGTAATTACATTGCACCAAGACACCGACCATATAGCCCCCGTCTTTGGCCTCGAGGCGCCGCGACGAGGTTCCGATTCCGCCTTTGTAACCGTTGCAGATCATGCCGGTGCCACCACCGACGCTGCCCTCTTCCACCGGTCCCGCATGGGCGCCGTCGAGCGCGTGGAACGCATCTTCGGGTTTGACGTGAAATCCGTTGATGTCGTTGAGCCAACCGTCCCAGGTTTCGGCGACGACCGGAAGCGACCACCAATAGCCGCTCGCATCCGCATTGCCCTGGGCGACGCGCCATTGGATGACCGCATCGCGCACGACGCCGACGCTGTGCGTGTTCGTGATCATCACGGGCCCTTCGAGAAAACCGGACTCTTCAACCCAGGCGGCGCCGGTCATCTCGCCGTTGCCGTTTTGCGCAAACCAGCCTGCGAACACCGGGTTGGAGAGAGAATCGCGGCCGCGCGGCAGGATCGCCGTGACCCCCGTGCGGATCGGCCCCGTGCCTATCTGCAGTTTCCCCGACCCCGCGATCAGGGTCGTGTGCCCGACAAGGACTCCGGAGACATCGGTGATCGCGTTGAGCGGTCCCGGCTGCCCGTCAAAGGGAATGCCCAGGTCGCGCGCCCGCGTCGCGGCCGGCAGCCCGTCGTCGGTGGCCGCGCCGGCCATTGTGCAAGCCAAGAAACAAGCGGTGGCAAACAGCAGGCGAACATTGGGCATGAGAGCGTCCGGCAAATGACCCATATGGGGCCAGCCGGCATGGTATCGCATGTCCGCCTTGCGCTCAGTCGTCGTGCCGACGCGTCGGCTCCAGTGCATCTATTTCGCGGTGTTCGAGAGCAATATGCGCGCGTCGCGGGCATCAAATCGCGCCTCGAGATCTGCGCGGTTCGCGTTGCGCAACACCGTGTCGAGATGTGTTTCGATGACATCCAGGTCCACGGTCACGTTGGCGTTGTCGGCAACCAGGGCCACGATGCTGATACATGATCTGATCAATTGTGTTGCCGCGCGCAACTCGTCGTCCGACAAGGGCTGCCCATCATCGGTGACGCCGTTGAACAGCTCCTCGATCGCATCCTCACAATCGCTGATGTCAGGCGTGATATTGCGAAACCGGCAGTAAGACTTGTTGTTCATGATCGTCACCTCATGCGCCTGCCACGACCGATTGCCGCCGAGCAATATTGCCTTCTTCCCCCGTGCTGCGAACGTGTCGCAATTGGCAGCACAGCGGACTCGCAAGCGCCGCGCCTGCTGCCGATTGGACTTATCACGGCGAGGCCGGCGGCCATGCAGGGCGCGGGCCTCGAGGGTGTCGGAGCGCACAGACCCCGGACGGGCCGCAGCGCAGATTCGATGCTCAGAAGTCCTTAGGCCGGTTCCACTCGGTACCAATCGTCACATGCGCTACGCGATATGAACAGCAACGGCAATCAACGCAAGATCGCGTCTCTCGCCGCTGCCGTTTGCGCGTTTGCTGCACTGGCACCGGCGCTCGCCGGTACGCCATTGAGCCGTGACCTATTTTCCGGGTCGACCGTTGCATCCGGGCGACCCGCCGCCGCGCTCGTGCGACCAATCGGCGCGGGCGCACGCGCATTGGATCTGCGGCCGGCCGGATATTCGGCGCCGAGCCCCGCCGGCGGTGCGATCTTTGCGCGAGCGGTTTCGACTTCTGCGGCGGCAAGCCATCATTTCGGCATCGACGATCGCGCCCAACTGACCGCCGCAGGCACGGTTGACGAGAGTCTGCAGACGATGAGTCTGCCGCAGAGATTTTCGCGCCGGGTGCAACGCGAGGGACTCCCCGTCGCGCGATTGTGGGAAAACAAGTCCGCACTCGTCAGCATTGGGCTCAATCAAAAAGGGAAGCCCGGACTCTGGCTGATTCAGAAGATTCGCTAGCGTTCGATAGCGGTGAGCTCTAAGCGCGGCGTCGTGGGTTGTCCACCGCAATTTGTCATTCGACATATTGTGGCGAGGGTCGAGCAACTGTGATTGCGTTCACAGAGTCGGGTCCGGACGACAGGCTAGCTTGCGCCGGCGATGAACCACCGGCTACTCAAGGCGATCGACTCGGGCCGAAGCGCCCGCGCGGCCGTCTGCTGCGCGGCGAGTTTGACGTTTGCGGCCTGCGGTGGCAGCAACAGCGCAAACAGCAACGGCGGCGGATCCACTGCAGTGACGCTAGGTGGCAGCGTCGCGCACCTCGTTGCGGGCACCAGTGTCGCACTCCAGGATATCGGCGGCGAGTCGGTCACTGTTTCATCCAATGGGTCTTTCGCGTTCTCCAAGACGCTTGCGAGCGGTACGCCCTATGACGTCACGGTTTCGACGCAACCGACAGACGCGACCTGCACGATCGTCAACGGCAGCGGGACGATTGCGACGGCTAACGTTACGACCATCATGGTCAACTGCGCTCCTGAGGCCTACTCCGTCAGCGGAACCGTCTCAGGTCTGCTCGCGAGCCGAACTCTGATTCTGCAGGAAAACGGCACCGACCCGACGACCGTATCGACCGACGGCGGATTCTTGTTTTCAACGCCGGTGGCAAGCGGCAAGAATTACGCGGTCACGATCCGCACTCAGCCGGCCGGTCAGAACTGCGCCGTTACGAACGGCAGCGGCACGGTCGCCGCCGCCGACGTCACGACGGTCAGCGTCAGTTGTTCGGACGACACCTACAACGTGGGCGTCATCGTTACCGGTCTCAATGCAAGCGGCCTCGTGCTGCAGAATAACGGCGCCGACAGTCTCGCGATCTCATCAAACGGGCGATTCAATTTCAACACACCGGTCGCGAGCGGTTCGGCGTACGCGGCGACGATTCAAAGTCAACCGGCCGGCGAGACTTGCACGATCGCCAACGGCAGCGGCACGATCATCAGCAGCGATGTCGGCAATGTGACGGTCGCCTGCGTACCGAACACGTATCAGATCACCGGCACTGTGAGCGGCTTGCTCGGCGGCGCCAGCGTCGTATTGCAGGATGACGGCGGCAACGGCACGACGATCACCGCGAACGGCAGTTTCAATTTCTCGGCGCCCGTCGCGAGCGGATCGAACTACGCGGTGACGGTGTCGACCCAGCCCACTGCACAAACCTGCGCGATCAGTAACGGCACCGGCATCGTCGCGGCCGCCAATGTCACCACAGTGAACGTCGATTGTTCGGGTAATTCCTTCAACGTCACCGCCACGGTGTCGGGACTCGAAAACGGCACCCTGGTATTGCAGAACAACGGCAGCGACAGCCTTTCGATTCTCGGCAACGGCAGTTTCAACTTCAATACGCCACTCGCGAGCATGTCGGCTTATTCGGTCGCGATTTCCATGCAACCGGCGGGCGGGAACTGCACGGTCACGAATGCGACGGGCACGGTGGGCAGCAGCAACGTCGCGAATGTCGCCGTCACCTGCGTGACGACGGCGTTCAGCATCGGCGGTAGCGTCTCCGGATTGGGGGCGGCGAGCATCACGCTGCAAGACAACGGCGCCGATAATTTGGTCGTATCGGCGAACGGCGGCTTCAGCTTCGCGACACCGATTGCGAGCGGTGCGACCTACGCGGTCACGATCTTGACGCAGCCTGCTGGACAGCAATGCACCGTCAACAATGGCTCCGGTATCGTCGGCGCCGACAGCATCGTCGATGTCGCTGTGAGCTGCCCGAATATATGGACCTGGGTCGCGGGATCGACGCTGGGCGGCGGCGGCGGCATTTACGGCACGCTCGGCGTCGCGAGCGCAAGCAATGTTCCGGGTGCGCGCATGGGCGCAGCCTCGTGGACCGACGCGTCCGGGAATCTGTGGATGTTCGGCGGCCAAGGCAGCGGCGCCACCGGCTCCGCCGGTTATCTCAACGACCTCTGGAAATTCAATCCCGCCACAGGAACCTGGGTATGGATCTCCGGCGCGAGCACCACCAATGCCGCGGGCGTTTACGGTGCGCTCGGAATCGGCGACGCCGGCAACGTGCCGGGCGCGCGCCAATCGGCCGCGTCATGGATCGATTCGAGCGGGAATCTGTGGTTGTTCGGTGGGTACGCAGGAACCTCCGGCAACAGCGCAGTCGAATTCAACGATCTATGGCAATTCAACCCCACGGCCGGCACTTGGACCTGGGTCAGTGGCTCCAATGCGGCCGGCGCCGCCGGTGTCTACGGGACGCTCGGTACCGCAGCTGCGACCAACATGCCGGGCGCGCGATCGGGCGCCAACTTTTGGACGGATTCGTCGGGGAATTTCTGGCTGCTGGGCGGCGGCGGCACCGACGCGACCGGCGCCGGAGGCTGTCTCGATGATATTTGGACCTACAGTCCCGTGGCTAACGCGTGGACCTGGGTCGGCGGATCCAACGCGGCCGACGCGCCGGCCGTTTATGGGACGCAAGGCATGGCGGCCGCGGCAAACACGCCGGGCGGACGTTGCAATGCGGCGTCCTGGACCGATTCGTCGGGCAATCTCTGGCTGTTCGGCGGATACGCCGCCTACATGATGACCAGCGACGGCATGCTCAACGACTTGTGGGAATACCAGGCCGCATCGGGAGCTTGGCTCTGGATCAGCGGCTCGAACACGCTCAACGGCAGCGGAGTTTATGGGACGCTGGGCACGGCTGCTGCAGGCAACACGCCGGGCGCAAGAGAGCGCGCGAGCGCTTGGATCGACTCCTCAGGCAATCTTTGGCTGTTCGGAGGCTATGGCAGGTCCACGGGCAGCTACGGCCCCTATAACGATCTTTGGATGTTCAGCCCGAGTGCGGGAAGTTGGGAGTGGGCCGGCGGATCGAAGGCGCTGGACGCGCGAGGCATCTACGGCACGCTGGGCGTCGCCGCGACGAGCAACATTGCGGGTGCGCGCTCGGGTGCGACACCGTGGATCGACGCGGAGGGAAATTTCTGGCTCTTCGGCGGAAATGCGTTCGACTCGGCGGGCAACTATGGCAATACCAATGACCTATGGGAATTCGTTCCCTGAACGCAATCGCCCGAAGTTAAGCGGCACCAAATAAGCCGCAAGCAAGACGATTCGGAACTGGAGTCCGAGCCCTCGACCGCCGTATGATTGGCGGTTCATCTCATATCGTCACGACGGGGTCCCCCAATGATCAAATCGATGCTCCTCGCCTTTTCGCTGGTGGCTTGGGCCGCCGCCTTCGCGCAGGAACCGACGGCCGGTGCGCAACTTCGAGCGGTGCTCGCCAACAGCGACGAGGCCATGCTCAAGCGCAATCCGATTCAAGCGCTGGTTCGCGGCGACCCGCGCTATGCAGACGAGTTTGGAGACTACATCAGCGATGCGTATTTCGCGGCCGAAAAGCAGGCGGCGGTCGACGATCTTGCGGCGCTGGCCCATATCGATCGGGGCGCCCTGGAAGCCGAGGATCGCGTCAGCTACGACGTATTCGAGTTCCAGCGCACGGACGACCTCAAGGGATTCCAACCCGCAGTACTGCAGGCATTGGTGGTTCGCCCGATCGATCATTTCGCCGGCTTTCAGACCTTCGTTCCGGATATGTCGTCGGGACAAGGCGTCGCCCCATTCAACACGGTCGCCGACTACGACAACAATTTGAAGCGCCTCGACGGCTACATCGTGTATCTCGACCGCTCGATCGACCGGATGAAGCAGGGACTTGCGCTTGGTGTGACGAATCCCAAACTCGTGATGGCCAATGTCGTGGGGCAACTCGACGCACTGATCGCCGAGGGAGTCGAGGGATCGACGTTTTATAAGCCGATCAAGAAATTCCCGGATTCGATTCCCGCGGCGGACCGCGAGCGGCTGACCGCGGCTTATGCCGCGTTCATCCGAGACCGCTTGATCCCGGCGCACACGAGGCTGCGCGACTTCATCAAGAACGACTATATGCCGCACGCGCGCGACAGCGTCGGGCTGGGTCAAATGCCGGGAGGCGCTGCGCTCTATCGCCACCTGGTCGAGAGCACGACAACCACCGACATGACGCCTGCCGTGATTCACGCTCTCGGCCTCTCCGAAGTCGCGCGCATCCACACCGAATTGGACAAGGTCAGGGCGACGGTCGGCTTCAAGGGGACGCGTGCAGAATTCGCCAATTTCATGCGTACGGATCCGCGATTCGCGCCGGCCTCGGCCGAAGCGATGCACGAGTCCTTCCTCGCCATCGACAAGCGGATTCTCGCTGCCGTGCCGAAGGATTTCGCACTCGTGCCGAAGTCGCCGCTCGAGATCCGTGCAGTGCCCGCTTACAAGGAAAAAACCGAAGCGGGAGGCTCGTACGTTCCGGGCACACCGGACGGTTTGCGCCCCGGCGTCTTCTATTACAACCCCTATGATTTACCGTCCCGTTTCACGTGGGAATACGAAACCCTGTTCTTGCACGAGGGAATCCCTGGGCATCATTTCCAGATCAGTCTGGCTCAGGAGAACACCTCGCTGCCGGCGTTTCAGCGCTTTGGCGGCAATACTGCCTTCGTGGAGGGCTGGGCGTTGTACTCCGAGAGCCTCGGGACGGAACTTGGGATGTATACCGACCCGAACCAGCTCTACGGTCACTTGAACGACGAGATCTTGCGGGCGATGCGCCTGGTCGTCGACACGGGAATCCATTCCCTCGGATGGAGCCGGGATCGTGCGATCACCTACATGCTCGACAATTCGGCAATGGGGCGTACCGAGGCAACCGCGGAGGTCGAGCGATATATCGCCATTCCGAGCCAGGCGCTCGCCTATAAGGTCGGTCAGTTGACGATCCGGCGGCTGCGTGCCAAAGCGGAACGTGCACTCGGCCCGAAATTTGACGTGCGTGCATTCCATGCGCAAGTGCTCATGTCGGGCGCGCTTCCGATGAAAGTCCTCGAGAGCAAAATAAACGCCTGGATCGCGGCGAGCAAGCGCTCCTAAACTACGTGATCGCCAGCCGCAGGGTGGTTTTGCCATCCCGCGGCTGGCGGCCGCATCGCACAGAAATTCAAACGATCTTGCCGTGACGCGCGGCGATCTCGACGAGCCGCGGGTGGTGGATCTGTTTCACCGCGCGAGCTATCGCTTCCTTTCGGCATTGGTTCGCAGCGAAAACGGCGCCCAGTTCCCGCGTGGAATCCCCGGGGCAGACCTGGCGTGCGGCCGCAACGATCTTGGCGAACACCTCACGCGCACCGCCTTCACTGGCGAGGCTCTGCGCGTCGAACCGGACGACGAGACTCGGCGCCTCATCGCTCGCCGCGGCGTTTGCTGTCGGAATCATCGCGATCCCCACGAGCAGCGCGGCCAATGCGCCGAGAACGGCGGTGGTCCGGGTTTTGTTGGTGTTGAACAGTCGGATTTTGCTCATGACATGTCTCCTGTGCATTACGTTGTTTCGGTGGATCTCGTGCAGAGCCTTCGATGTCGTCAAATCAGCTCGTTGACGACAGAACACCGGAGACGAATAAAAGTTACAGGCCATTTTCCATTCAACGCAGAAATGGCGTCAGCGAGCGCGACGGAGCGCTACGGACCCGGGGGCTTCAGGAAGATGACAAGACGAACTGGTTGCCATCCGGATCTTTGAAGATCGCGAACTCGCCCCACGGCTCGCGTTGCGGTTCCTTGGCAAAAACAACGCCGCGCGCCTTGAGCTGTCGATAGGTAGCCGCGACGTCGTCGCAGGCGAAAGATCCGTTGAAGAAGGTTCCAATCCGGCTCTCTTGCCCTTCCGGCGTGAACAAAACCACGCGGGTCGCCGAATTGCCGATCCGAAGCTCGATCCATCGCTGCTTGTCATTGAACGGCTGATCGGTTGCCACTTCGAATCCGAGTTGCTCGGTATAAAACTTCAATGCCCGCTGCTGGTCGCTGGTCGGAATGCTCACGAACTTGACTTGATTGATCATTTGCAGGCCCTCCTGAATTGTCGATTTATTTTATATCCGCGTGCTCGCCTGCCATGCCGATAATCGGTATAGTATTTATCATCATGGAGCGCATTGCCGTTGACGCGTATGTTGTCGACATTCTAATGCCGGATCTCGTGGGGCACGATCGCAGTCCGGCAACCTTCGTGGTCTACCTGTTTCTGCTTCGCCTGGCCGTAAAGGGCCGCCGGGACAGCGCCAATGTGAGCCTGCAGACGATAGCGACGAAGACCGGCCTCGCAAAATCGACCGTTCAGCAGGCGCTTCGGCACTTGCGCCGCCGAAAGCTGCTCGATCCGGAAGTTGGCGCGACGCGGCGGCGCATACTGCGCCCGTGGGCGAAGGGCGGCTAGCTCGGCTCGACGAGCACGGCGGTCGCATAGCAGAGTACCTCCGTGGCGCCGACCATGGACCGGTGTCGTATCGAATGCCGATCTCCGCATTGGCGCCCAACTTTCTCGCGTGCGAGATCATCAATCGAAACGATTCCTCGCACGCGCACTCACAAAGATCGGCGAACATCCCGACGCGGGCGCCGCCCCAGTGCAGCCTAGAATAAGGGCTCGAATGTGAACTCCCACCTAGACGCTGTTGAATCCGCGGGATAGTTTATCCTCGGATCTGCCCGACACCATTCGCCTGCCAACACATGGTCACGTCATGTCAAACCTCGATACGCCCGCAACGGTCCCCTGCCCGAACTGCCGGCAGCCGATGCAGACCCAGGCGCTCGAACAGAACTATCACGGGACCGTGCAAGTCGATCTTTGCTTTTCTTGCGCCGGAATCTGGTTCGATCGTCAGGGAAGCATGCAGCTCGCGCCCGGCGCCGTCATCGAATTGTTCAAAGAGATCCATGCCCACCTCGACGGCGCCCGTCCGCCGGTGGCAAACCGCTTGGACTGCCCGCGCTGCGGCGATGCGCTCGCGCCGGGCTTCGATCTGTCCAAGTCCGGAAAATTCTCCTATTTCCGGTGCCTGCGGGGTGACGGGCGATTCACGCCGTTCTTTCAGTTCCTGCGCGAGAAGCAATTCGTGCGCAGCCTGACCGCTGTGGAAATTCAGCGGGTTCGCTCGCAAGTTCGCCAAATACGCTGCTCAGAATGCGGAGCGCCGATCGATCTGGAAACCATGAACCAGTGTCAGTATTGCCACGCGCCGGTGTCTTTTTTGGATCCGGAGGCGATGGAAAAGGCACTGCACCTGTGGAACGACGCCGCGGATCGGCGACGCAACGGCCTTACACCGGAGGGCGTACAAAACGCGCTCAAGCAACTTCAACTGCCGCATGAGCAGCAAGCCGCATCGTCCTCGGGCGCCGAGAGCGCTCATTTGCTGGCTGGAGCGACCGCGCTCGCCGGATCCAGCGTGTGCGGCGGCGGTCTCGGGCTCGACCTCGTCGCGATCGGCGTCAACGCGATAGGCCGCCTTCTCAAGGATCGCCTCTGAGACTCTAGGATAACGCGGGGAGAACGCGGGATTCGCGGCTATTCGAAGTCGCGGCGCAAGGCTTCGCGCACCATGGGCGGCACCGGGCTCAACGAGTGTCGATAGTGTTCGTGATCGACACCGATGCTCACAGAGGCGCCGCCTTTGACGGCCTCGAGCATGGAATCGCCGAGTTCGAAGCGCAGGAAATGCACGGCGGAAGTCTTTTCGCCGTTCTCACGCTCCATGTCCTCGTCGGCGATCGCGAACACGCGCTGCATTTCGCTTATTCGAATCCAGCACCGATCCTCGACGCCGATCAATTTCTCGAGCGCTTTCGCCCGTTCGAGAGGGTCGGTGAATTCGATCAACAGCGTCACCTTCCAATTCCTGCCGTCGGGCACGAGCGGATTGTAGGCATCCAGCTCGCTCTGGATGCCGTCGCTCTCGAAGATGCGCTCGGCGCGCAGCATCTCGAGGATTTGATAGCGTATCGTCGTGCGGTCCTCGAAACACCATGTCATATTCGGCCCGACTTGCAGATTGCGAAGTTGCTTGTGGGCAATCACTTCAGCTCGCAGCCGCGGTCGCTCGGCGGCATATTGTTCCAGACTCATCAGATCCCGGCGCGTCAGCTTTTGCATGGTCTAGAGGCCGTAGGCCATTCTGAGCAGAGTCAGCGGATGCGTCGGCGGCGACTCGTTCACGAGGCCGCTTTCGATTTGACGGCCCGCCATCGGGCAATCGCTCGCGTAGAAATCAGCGCCGCTCGCCTCGACGCGCTGCATCACCGGTTTGCCGATTTTCATCGAGGCATCGCGAAACTCCCGTTTGACGCCATAAGTTCCGTTGTGCCCGGAACAGCGCTCGATCGGTTCGACGGTCGTACCCGGAATGAGCTGCAGGACGTCGCGCGTCTTAAGTCCGATGTTTTGAACTCGCAGATGGCAGGCAACGTGATAGGCGATTTTGCCCAGCGGTCGCGCGAAATCGATACGCAGCAGGCCGGCCTTGTGTCGCTGCGCGAGGTATTCGAAGGGGTCGAATATATGCTGCTTGATCTTCGCAACGCCTGCGTCGTCCGGGAACATCAGAGGCAGCTCCTGCTTGAACATCAGCACGCAGGACGGGATCGGCGCGACGATGTCGTAGCCGCGCTCGATCATCGCGAGCAGTTGCGGAACGTTCTTGTCCTTCAATGCCGAGACCGCATCGAGATCGCCGAGCTCCAACTTGGGCATTCCGCAGCAATTTTCCTGCTCGGCAATCGCGACTTCGATGCCGTTGTGCTCGAACACACGCACCAGATCGAGCCCTATCTGCGGCTCGTTGCGATTGACGTAGCAAGTCGCGAACAGGGCCACTTTTCCGCGATTCGCGCCCGCGGCCTCGGCCGCGACGGCCGGCTGGGGGCGCGATTTGAGCTGCTTGCGCACGGTGTTCGAACGGTACGGGGGCACCGGTGCCTGCGGGTGCACGCCGAGCGTCGCGTCGAGAAATTTGCGTCCCACCGAGCTCTGATTGAATGCGTTGACGGCCTCGGCGATGACCGGGATACCGGCGATCGCGCCGACCAGATCCGTCGAACTCAAGACCCGGTCGCGCCAGCGCGTCTCGCCGCTGCGATTCTTGACCGCTTTGGCGCGCAGCATCAAGTGGGGGAAGTCGACGTTCCAGGGATGCGGCGGCACATACGGGCACTTGGTCATGTAGCACATGTCGCACAAGTAGCATTGATCGACCACTTGTCGGTATGCGCTCTTCTCGACCCCGTCGATTTCGCCGCTCTTCGACGCATCGATCAAATCGAACAACGTCGGAAAAGCATTGCACAGATTGAAACAGCGGCGGCATCCGTGGCAAATCTCGAAGACCCGCTCGAGTTCCGCATTGAGCGCCTCCAGGTCATAAAACTGCGGATTCCGCCAGTCGAGAGGATGGCGCGTTGGCGCCTCGAGACTACCCTCGCGGCCCGACTTGATCTGTGAATCCGACACGAATTCCCTCCCGGCCGAAGTGCGGGCCCCCTCGCGGGGCCCGCCTCACGTTGCCCTGCCCTCCGGCGCGAACAGTCGTCTTAGAGGTTATCGAGTGCCTTTTGGAAGCGATTCGCGTGCGAGCGTTCGGCTTTGGCCAGCGTCTCGAACCAGTCGGCAATCTCGCCAAATCCTTCTTCTCTGGCGGCCTTGGCCATTCCCGGATACATGTCGGTATATTCGTGCGTCTCGCCCGCGATCGCAGCCTTGAGATTCGACGCGGTAGGGCCGATCGGCAATCCGGTGGCCGGATCCCCAACAGCTTCCAAGTACTCCAAGTGCCCATGGGCGTGGCCGGTCTCACCCTCGGCCGTGGAACGAAACACAGCTGAGACGTCATTGAATCCTTCGACGTCCGCCTTCGCCGCGAAGTACAAATAGCGGCGATTCGCCTGCGATTCGCCCGCAAATGCATCTTTCAAGTTCTTTTCGGTCTTGCTACCTTTTAGATTCACGGCTGACTCCTTCCTAATGAAAATTTCGGAACCAATGGGATGGTTCCGCCGCGACGGTAGACCTGCAGCCCACGCGAAGTCAAATTGGCGGTCTCTATTGTTGCGATAGGCGGGAGCTATCGGCTCATCGCGGATGGTCGTCGCAGTGTGGGTCGCGGTCGCGATCGCAGCGATGCTCGTCGGGCCGCGCGTCCCGATGCTCGTCCACGTGGTCGCGATCATGCCCGCGATCGCATCCTGCGAATCCGACCGACGCCAATACGAAGAGAACAGCGGCCGCAGCATGAAATACTTTCATCGGTTTCATTTCCATAGGTTATCGGTCTAAACGCCCCAGGAGACCACAGAATGCCCCCCGAAAGAAATCGCACTGGGACTTGAAAACCCGTAGGTTCCCGCCTACAGCAGGTCTCAGATCGCGCGCCGGCTGCAACTTTTTACCCCCTGAAGGGTATTGTTTTCAGCTGCCATCGAAAAAAAGGACCGAGTCATGCATTTTCTGCTGTTTCTCGTCGCGTGCTATTTTCTTCCGACGATCATCGCGTTCGCACGCAACCATCACAATGCTTGGGCGATATTCGCGCTCAATTTTCTGCTAGCTTGGACCGTGATCGGCTGGATCGCGGCGTTGGTCTGGTCGCTGACCGCCGTGCGCAGCCTGTCGTCAACCGCCTCGACGTAGCCTTGCAAGCGGTGTCGCAAATGCCATCACGCGCATGCGCATCATCCGTACCCGGGCGCCGCGGTTGGCAGCGTAAATACGAAGCGCGCTCCTCCGCCCGGACGCTGCATCGCTGAAATCTGGCCGCCGTGCGCATTGACGATGGCCCTACATAGCGCGAGGCCGAGACCGGCGCCGCCGGCGCTGCTATCGTCTCGACCCCGCTGGAACTTGGCGAACAGGCGCTCCGGATCCGGCGGCAGCCCGGGTCCCGTGTCGTCGACGACCACGCGCACGGTCGCGCCCTCGAGCGACGCGGAGACCATGATCCGCGTTCCCGCGGGCGTGTGCTTGATCGCGTTTTCGATGAGGTTGACCAAGACGCGCGTGACGAGCGTCGCGTCGACGTATGCCGGCGGCAACTCGGGCGGCAGCGCTACGGTGACTGCATGATCCTCGAGGCGTTGTTCGAGGCGGGTGATGGCGGCGCCGACGAGATCGCCGATCGGCTGCCAGTCGCGGCGCAAATGTACCTTGCCGACCTCGAAGCTCATTAGATCTAGCACGTTCGAAATGAGTTCCGACATCTCCCGCGCCTTGACGTCGATCGCGCGGGCCAGTTGCGCGCGCGCCTCGCTGTCCGCGTGCGAATGCGGATCATTGAGCGCGCGGCTTGCTTCCTTGATGGACTTCAGCGGCGCGCGCAAGTCGTGCGAGATCGACGCGAGCAGCGTGTTGCGCAGACTCTCGGTTTCGACGGCGACGCGGGCGGCCTCGGCGTCGTCGGCGCGCTGCGAGCGCTCGATTGCGAGCGCAATTTGGCCGGCGAATGTCTCGAGCAGGTGGCGCTGTTCCGGAAGCAATAAGCCGCGGCGCTGGCTGGGTTGAACCGCGAGCACGCCGAGCGTTCGGTGCGTCCCGGTGAGCGGCACGTACTGCGCCGGCGCGGCGGGCAGCGTGTCGGTTCCGAGCCCCGCCGGGCGGCCGTGCTCGAAGACCCATTGGGCGATCGACAAATCGGCGCTGTCGAACGACTCCGCCAACTCCACACCCTGCAGTGTTTGCAGGTGTCCGTCCGCATCGGGCAGCAGCACGGTTGCGCCGCTTGCGAACGTTTCGGCGACGTGCTTGATCGCAACGCGCGCCAGGTTGTTGAAGCTGCGGGTCGCCGCGAGTTCGCGGCTCATGGCATAAAGCAGCGAGGTTCGCCGCTCGCGCGCGCCGGCGACGCGCGTCTGGGCACGAACGTTTGCAACCAGGCTGGCGATCACGAGTGCCATTACCAACATCACGCTGAACGTCACGAGGTACTGCAGATTGGACAGCGCGAAGCTGAACCGCGGCGGCACGAAGCAGAAATCGAATGTCGCGGCGTTGACGACCACCGCAAAACTCGCCGGACCCCTTCCGAGCCTCAGTGCGGCGACCGTGGTGCCGAGCAGGTAAACCATGACCAGATTGGTCAGCTCGAAATAGGGATACATCAGCGCGGCGGCGCCGGTGCAGCACGAGGAGATCGCGAGCACCGCCCAATAGCGCTCCCACCGGATCGGGGTCGAGGCCGCCGCCGGACCGGGGACCTCCTCGCGCCCCGGCGTCTGGGTTTCGCGATGTGCAATGACCGAGATGTCGAAGCCGCGGCCCCGGCGCACCAGTTCCGTCGTCGTCGAGTGGCGCAACCATGCGCGCCACGTCTTGCGTTTCGCCTCGCCGATCACGATCCGAGTCACGTTGCGCACGCGGGCATATTCGAGCAGCGTCTCGACTGCCGACGCGCCGTCGAGCGTCACCGTTTCGGCACCCAGCGACTCGGCCAGACGCAGAATATCGATGCGGCGATTGCGCTCGCTTTCGGACAATTTCAAGAGCTGCGGTGTCTCGACGGTGACCACGAGCCATTCGGCATCCAACGCGTCCGCAAAGCGCTTGCCGATGCGCACCAGCTGCTCGGCCTGCCCGTCCACGGTGACCGCAATCAGGAATCGATCGCGCGCGAGCCAGGGACGCGAAGTCGACGAATAGTCCGCAAGCTCGAGAGCGGCGGCGTCTACGCGATCTGCGGTGCGGCGCAGAGCGAGCTCGCGCAGCGCGAGCAGATTCGATTTGCGGAAGAATCTCTCGGTCGCAGTGCCCACGCGATCGGGCGCGTAGACCTTGCCCGCCTTGAGGCGTGCCAGCAAATCGTCGGGCGGTAAATCGATGAGTTCAACCTCGTCCGCCTCATCGAATATTCGATCGGGTAGTGTCTCCTGCTGCCGAATGCCCGTGATGCCGGCGATCAGGTCATTGAGACTTTCGAGGTGCTGGACGTTGAGCGTCGTCCAGACGCCGATACCGGCATCCAGCAATTCCTCGACGTCCTGCCAGCGTTTGGCATGCCGCGGCAGTGGCACGCCTTCGGCGATGTTGGAGTGGGCGAGCTCGTCAACGAGAATTGTCGTGGACGCGCGTCGCAGCGCCGCGTCGAGATCGAATTCATGGCGGGTGATGCCTCGGTATCGCACCTCGAGCAACGGCAGGCGCTCGAGACCATCCAGCAAACGCTCGGTCTCGATGCGCCCATGGGGCTCGACGTAGCCGACGACGATCTCGGCGCCGCCGGCTTTCGCCGCCCTCGCCGCCTCGAGCATCGAGTAAGTCTTGCCGACGCCGGCCGAGGCGCCGAAAAAAATCCGCAGCCGCCCACGTCGCGCGCGCGCATCCTCGCGCTGGACGTCGGCCAGCAATTCATCAGGATCGCGGCGCTCGATGTCGGCCATTTGTATTCCCGCAGCCCGTCCATGATACCTCGACAGACTACCACCGCCGGCCTCGCCGAATCCCTAGAATCTCAGCAGGACGCCCGCACCCCAGATGACTTCACGAGTCCGAAGATCCGGAAACCAGTCGCCCGTCTCGCACTGGCCGGTCACGCTGTTGACGGCTCCACTGCCGCCGCTGCCGCCCGCGACGCAGCTCGCCGGCGAACCGTTGTTGCCGCCGGGCGGCGTCACGCCGCCCGTTCCCGACCAGTACGGCACGTCCGAATGCCGGAATGTCGCCTCGGTCCACCATGTGATCCAGTCCTTCGGCATGTACTGAAAATTCAGCTGCGAATCCCACTGATAGAGCTTTTGCCCGGGAGCCTGCGTGAAGTATGGCGAACCGCTCGCGGCGGTCGCTCCGTTGATCGGCGGAGTCAAAGCGAGGTAGCGGCCCGGATTGTTCATGAAGCCGCCGCCGACCGTGACCGCGAATAGATCGTGATTGAACCAGGTCCGATCGTAGAGCATCATGCCGAAAAAGCTCTCCTTGTTCGGCCCCTTCGAACAGGACACGCCGCCGCCGTATTCACAGCCGATATCGGCCGTAAAGCTCAAGGCCATCTTGGAGACGCCTGCGCCGCCGTTGCCATGCGCGTCGTAGTATTTGACGAGGATGCTGTCGTCCTCGTGCACGCGCGTGACCCTCGACCAGTCCACGGGCGGCCCTGCGCCCACATAAGACCCCGCGGCAGCATTGGGGTTGCCGCCGTTTTGCGGTTGACAAAGCGTGTCGGTCGTTCCCAGCGTGCCGTTGCCACCGGTCTGGCAATTCAAGTTGTCCTGCCCGATCGAATAACTGTTGAACACCAACTTGAGCGAGTCATTCGGGATCCAGAGAACCTGCCCGCCGAAACCCGGCTTGCTGTTGAACTTGGCATACGACTGCCAACCGTTGATGAGCCAGGGTTCGATCTTGAGCGTCTGCGTCGGATACCACTGGACGCGCAGGCCATTGAAAAACCACGGCGTGTTCGACGAGACGAATGACGGTTGATAGGTCCAGTTATCAAAATTGTAATAGCTGAACAGACCGATATAAGAGACGAAAATGCCGAGGTCGACATTGAGGCCGTGGCTCACGTCGAAGTGATACCCGGCATTGGCTTCCGAGAAATATCGGTAGGCATTCTCGAGATCCCACTGGCCGACCGCGTCACTGGCGTCGTTGCGCGGTGTGGTCGTCGAGAACATGCCGAACATCGAGAGAAAGCGGGCTTTGACACCTTCCCAATGGAAGTCGCCGCCGAAACTGACCTGCTCGATCTGGAATTCCCCGGAACGGAATTCCTCTGTCGAGCCGACGATCGTGTGGTCGATCGGGTGGTTGCCGCTTTGCAGATAATTCATGTCGAAGCGGATTTCGGGCGTGAAGAATTTCGTATCGAATATCGGCGATTTCTCGCGCGAATTGCCGTTCATCCAGCCGATATCGCCGACTGCAAACGGCGTCTGCAGATCGACATCCGGACCGGGCGGCGGTGCTTGCAACGCTTCCGGCACCATCGCCGCCTGGCCGAGCGGCGCGGCGGGCGTTGCTGCGGCCGCCGCGGCGCCGGGCATCACGACGTCATATCGGGTCGCCTTATTCGTCGTCACATGCAGCGAAGCAACGACTAGGTCGGAGAAGCCATCGGCCTGCAAAGTCAGCGACCAATCGCCGGGCGGCAGGTCGCCGAACGTGTAAATGCCGTCGCTGCCCGACAAGGTCGCGCGGATCGCATTACCGTCGATTCGAACCGCCGTCACCGTCGCTCCCCCGACGGGAAGCTTCGCAGAATTCGTGACCAGCCCGACGATCGCGCCAAAGGCCGGCTTGCTCGCCGACATTGGATCAGCCGCGGCAGCAGGCAGTGCGAGCCCGGCCGTGATCGCAAAAGCCAATAAGGCCGTTCGGCAACCTGAGATTCTCATCATTGTCTCCCCAACTCGCCGACGATCCGGCGAGGCCAGCAAACCTGATTGTTGTTGCAGCCACGCTAGCGCCGTTCGTACGGGGCGCAATCCGGAATTACCCATAAAGGGCTTCGATGATCGCTTCAAAAGGACTATGCGCACCGAAAGCACTCAGGGTGCGGGTGCGAATCCTAGAACCGGCAATATAAATTTATTATAGAAATTGTCGCGGGCGCCTCATTGCGTCGAGATGCCGGGTCTGCGTCCGCGCAGCACAAATTTTTGGATTTTACCGGTCGCTGTCTTCGGCAGTTCCGTAACGAAGTGAAACGCACTCGGCACCTTGAAATGCGCGAGCACGCCGCGCGCATGGCTGTGCAGTTCCGCCTCGGTCGCCGCCGCTTCGGCACGCAGGACGACGAACGCGTGGGGCGTCTCGCCCCACTTCTCGTGGGGCATGCCGACGACCGCGGCCTCGAGCACGGCTGGATGGCGCAGCAGCACACCTTCGACTTCGATCGACGAAATGTTCTCGCCGCCGCTGATGATCACGTCCTTGAACCGGTCGCGGATTTCGACGTACCCATCGGGATGCACGACCGCAGCATCACCCGTGTGGAACCAGCCCCGGTCGAACGCCGCTGCGGTCGCTTGCGGGTCGTTGTAGTAGCCGCGCATCACGACGTTGCCGCGCGCGACGATCTCGCCGAGCGTCTTGCCGTCGTGCGGGACTTCCCGCATGTCCGGATCCACGACCGATAATTCGCCGGAGGTGATCAACTCGACGCCTTGGCGCGCCTTGACGGTTGCTCGGTCGGCGCCCGACAGCGCGGCGTGTTCCGGCAGCGGCTCGCAAATCGATATAAACGGCGCGGTCTCGGTGAGCCCATAGACCTGTGTCACTTCCCAACCGAGCGAGGACTCCATGCGCTCGATGGTCGCCGCCGCGGGAGCAGCGCCCGCAGTGAACACACGTACCCCGCGCCGCAATTCGCGCCGCAGTGCTTCGGGCCCGTTGGCAATTCCGATCAGAACGGTCGGCGCCGCACTCAAATGCGTGACCCGCTCGCGATTGACCAGATCATAGATGCTCGCTGCATCCACCTTACGCAAGCAGATGTGCGCCGCGCCGGCCGCGGTCACGGTCCAGGTGAACGTCCAGCCGTTCGCATGGAACATCGGCAGCGTCCACAAATAGCGGTCGGCCGGTGTCATCGGCCAATGAGCCAGCGTACCCACCGAATTCATCCACGCGTTGCGGTGGGTGATCATGACGCCTTTGGGCCGCGAGGTCGTACCGCTCGTGTAATTGATCGAAAGCAAATCCGTCTCGACGATGGCGTCGGTATCGATCGCATCGGCAGTGCGTTCCAACAGCGACTCGTATGCCAGCCAACCCGGCTTGCCGCCCTCGAGCGCGACGAAATGCCGCACGCCGGGCATGCGCGCGCGCACGCCGTCGATCGTATCGAGATAATCGGAGTGTGCGCAAACAACGGTCGCGCCGCTGTGCGCCGTCATATAGACGAAATCCTCGGCCGTCAGCCGGTAGTTCATCGGTACGATGACCGCGCCTGCCTGCGGAATCGCATAAAACTGCTCGAGGTGCTGATGCGTATTGGGCGCGATCGTGGCCACGCGATCGCCCTTGGTGACGCCGAGCCGCGCAAGTCCGGCAGCCCATCGATCGCAGCGCTCGCCAAACTCGGCATAGGTAAGCCGAAGATTTCCGTCGATGACCGCTTCGCGCGCTCCATATAGTTTTCGGGCGCGACGCGCAAAGTCCAATGGCGTGAGCGGCGTTTCCATGGGCAAGCCTCCCTTATTGCTGGATAGGAGTTCGAGTTATGCCCCGAGTGTGCCTCCACTTCGGCTTGTTTGTCGACTGCTGCAGCTTCGCCTAAGAATCGTTCGCGTTACCGGCGCCATAGGTCGCTGTAAACGCTGATTTTTTCCGTGCCGCAGCGTGTTGCGCGACTTCGCAAGCAAGCCTACTTCTGCGGTTCCAAATCGAGCTTCGGCACCCCGAATTGCCCTTCGAGCTTGTGCAGTTTCTCCAAATCGATCGACCCGACGATATTTACGATCGTCAATGCGCGCGGCTCGCTCGAAATGAGCGCGAGCCCGACTGCCTGTTTGTCGACGATCATCACGTAGATGTCGACGTCGGCATGTGTCTTTTTACTTCGCGTTTGGACCAGACGCGACCAAGCGGGCGCGGTCAGTTGTCGCCTCACGGCCTCGAAGTCGGATTGAGAATAGGCCGAGTCCGTGTCGAACGTGAAGCTTCGCACGTAAATTCCCTTGATTCCCTTGATGACATCCTTCGCAGCGGCGTCTTGCGGATCGTCGCCGTCGAGAAAGCGACCGGCCAACGAGAGCAGCGTGGAATCCAGTGTGATCGTGGTTGATTGTGTGGCTTTTTGCGATAACGCCGTGAAATCCGGAAGCACCAACTGCGGACTTGCCGCGGCGAATGCGAGCGCCGGCATCAGCAACGCGCCGAGTATCGAAGAGCGGAAAATTCTCATGAAACAATCCTCGAGTGCAATTTAGACACCGGAATCTCGATCGCCGCCTACCGATTGGGTGCGGACGGCTTGATAGGCGAGGTCCAGCTTCTGACTCGTGACACGCAGCGCTTCGATAACCTGCCGCCGCGCCTGCAAGCCGAGCGTGCGTTCGCGCTCCGTTTGAAGCTGATGCTGGATGCCGACGGCCGCGAGCACGGACGCGGCGAGCGCAGCGGAGGTCCACCAAGCCGCGCGCCGCGTGATCCGCGAGGCCGTCGGCCGCGCTTGCGGCCGCGAATCGCGGCTCGCGGCCACGCGCGCAAGCAGCCGCTGTGTAAACGCGTCGCTCGGCGCGACCGGGCGCAGCGCATGCTTCAACTTGGATTCCAGATCGTTGTTCATCGGTGCTTGTCCTCCCGCTTCTCCCGCCCCGCGCCGGCAAGTCCGTGCCGCATTGCGTCCAACGATCGCGTCAGGTGGCTCTTGACCGTGTTGACCGGAATCTCGAGCGTGCGCGCGATCTCGGTCGGGTCGAGATCCTCCTGATAGCGCAGCAGCAGCACCGCGCGCGCCGCTGGACTCAATTGCGCAAGATGCATTTCGAGATGACGCTGAAACAGCGGGTCGCCGTGATCCACGGGGCCGAACATCGGCTCGTGGTCATCGATCGGCGTCATCTCGAAGCGCGATCGCCGGCGAAGCTGATCGATCGCACGATTCGTGGCGACCTTGCGCAGCCAAAACTCCAGATGCTCATTCGACTCGATGCCATGAAGACTCTCGCTCATTTGCATGAATACCTCCTGAGTCAAGTCCTCAGCCAGATCGCGGGCGCCCAGCATCCGCAGCGCCAGGCTGTAGACGGACCGTTGGTGCGCGAGAATCAACGCACCGATCGCCGCCGGCTGGCCGGCTCGAGCCGCCGCGAGATCCATATTGATGTCGATCGGCCGCGGCTCGCTCAACGTGGCTCCAAGATTCAAATCGACTGAAGCGCGGCGACGGCGTTCACAAAATCGCAGCGGGCTTGTCGTCCAGGGATAACTCGCCGATCGCGGCGACGGGCAGTTTCGGCAGATTGAACTGCTTCTCGAGTTTGGGCAGATCCTTGAGATCGATCGAGCCGACAATATTGATGATCGCAAATTGCCGTGGCTCACTCGCGATCAAGGCGAATCCCTTGGTACGATCGTGATCGATCAGCACGTAAATATCCACGTCCTCGTTCTTCTTCTTGTCGTGGACCTGCACCAATCGGCTCCAGCCCGGTCCGCTCAATTGCCGCCGCACGCCATCGATGTCTGCGCTCGCATAGGCGAAATCGCTCGCGAATTGGAAGCTGCGCACCTGGATCGATTCGATGCCTGCGAGCAGCTCCTTGGCCTCCGCGGTCTGCAAATCCTTGTCGTCGACCATCGACGCGACGGTGCGCAACAACCACGGGTTCAAGCTGATGTTCACCGAATCGGTCGCCTTCGCGGAAAGCGAGCTGAAATCCGGCAGGTTCAATCTTGCGCCCTGGGCCGTGGCCCAAGCGGGCAGCAACAGGCAGAGAAGCGACAGGGTTGCAAGGGGTTTGTTCATGACCGGGTCTCCTATTTCGTGATCGAACGGCTCGAAAAATCAATCCTCAATAAGTCATACGAACGGGACCCCGGTATCGGGTGCACAATCTGCGGGCGCCGCGACATTAACGCGTTTTAACAATTCAACCACGGGTGTTTAACCGCTTCGGGCTCAGGGTGGCTGGCATGAAATGGCAGTTGTGCGCCCCGTGGCTGTTTGGATTGTCCTGCGCCGCACTCGCCGGTTGCGGCGTCGGCACCCCCTATCGACGGCCGGACATCGCGCTGCCCCAGCAATGGCATGAGGCGGCCCCGGATTCGACCTCCAGCTCGGTCTGGCCGGCGGCCGACTGGTGGCATGGTTTTGGATCCAGCCGGCTCGACGAGTTGATCGCGGAGGCCGAGCGCAGTAATGACGATCTTGCGGGCGCAATCGCGCGCATCCAAGAAGCGGATGCGCAATTGCGCATCGCGGGGGCGCCACTGCTGCCCTCGCTCGATTTCACGGGCACCGCGACGCGCGAACGCGCCAATACGACTGGGGCAGGACTGACGCTTTCGAATGGCTTCAATCCCGAGCTCAGCGCTTCTTATGAGCTCGACTTCTGGGGCAAGAATCGCGCGCTGCGCGATGCGGCGCGCGCCGCCGCCGTCGCCAGCCGCTACGACAAGGAGACCGTCGCACTGACCGTCGTCAGCAGCGTTGCCAGCACCTATTTTCAGGCGCTCGAGATGCGCGATCGGATTCAGGTCGCGCAGAACAACCTCGACAACGGAGAAAAGATTCTGCGCGGCTTCAGGTCCGAGCAATCCGCGGGCACGGCGACCGGCCTCGATGTGGCGCAGCAGGAAACCGCGGTCGCGCTGTTGAATGCCGCGATTCCTCCGCTGCTGGAGCAATTCCGCCAAGCGGTCTACGCGCTCGCGGTGTTGATCGGCAAGACGCCCGAGTCGGTCGACGTCGACAACGGCAGTTTGGCGGACCTGACGAGGCCGGCGCTGCGCGCCGGTTTGCCGTCGATGTTATTGTCGCGCCGCCCCGACGTCGCCGAAGCCGAACAACAGCTCGTGGCCGCCAACGCCGATATTACGGTCGCGCGCGCCGCGTTATTTCCGAGCATCGAGTTGACCGCGAACGGCGGCTACGCGAGCGGCAAGCTGGCGTCGCTCGTGATTCCGGCCAATCGCGTCTACGCGGTCTCGGCCGGACTGACTCAGCCTATCTTCCATGGCGGAGCGCTGCGCGGCCAACTGGCCTACAGCAAGGCACGCTACACGGAATTGCTGACGACCTATCACAAATCAGTGCTCACGGCATTCGGCAACGTCGAGAGCGCACTGGTCGCCCTGCGTCAAACCGACGATCAGCAACAGCGGCAGCGGGAAGCCGTCGCCAAGGCGCAGCGCGCCTTTGAATTCGCGCAAGCGCAGATGTCGGCGGGCACCGTGAATATTCTGACCGTGCTCAATACCGAGAACTCGCTGTTCAGCGCGCAAGATGCGCTCGTGCAAGTGGAATATTCCCATCTGCAGGCGCTCGTGGATTTGTTTACGGCGCTCGGCGGCGGCTGGCAAGAGGACAGATGACGATGAAACAATTCTTTATGAGCCGAAAACGCAGCGTGCTGAGCGGGATCGCCTTGCTCGTGTTGCTGTTGATCGCCTGGCGCGGACTGCTGTACAAGCCGGCCGGCGCCGCGACGCACGATGCGCAGCCGGCGATCGCGGTCGATACCGCCTCGGTCGCGCACGCGGATGTGCCTATTTACATGCAGGGTCTCGGCACGGTGCAGGCGTTTTACACGGTGACGGTGACCGCCCGCGTGGACGGAGAACTGCAGAAGGTGGGATTCACCGAGGGCCAGACGGTCCACAAGGGCGATCTGCTGGCGCAAATCGATCCGCGCCCGAACCAAGCGGCTTTCGATCAGGCGCTGGCGACCAAGGCGAAAGACGCCGCGCAGCTCGCCAATGCGCTGCGCGACCTCGAGCGCTACACCATATTGCAGCCTCAGGATTTGGCGAGCAAGCAAACCGTCGACACGCAGCGCGCGACGGTCGACCAGCTGACCGCACAGCTGCAAGTCGATCAGGCAGTCATCGACAATGCGCGCACGCAGCTCGATTACACGCGAATCACCTCCCCGATCAACGGGCGCACGGGCATTCGATTGGTCGACCCGGGAAACATCGTGCATGCCTCCGACACCACCGGCATCGTCGTCGTGACGCAGGTTCAGCCGATCTCGGTGATCTTCACGCTGCCCGAGGAAGAACTGGCCGCGGTCGCTCAGGCGCTTGCGGCGGGCCCGGTCAAGGTCGTGACGGTTGCGCGCGACGGCGGCGCGGAACTCGACGAGGGCATTCTGGCGCTCATCGACAACCAAATCGACCAAGCCACCGGCACCGTGAAGCTCAAGGCGACTTTCGAGAACGCACACAATACGCTCTGGCCTGGGCAATACGTGAATGCGCGCGTGCTGATTCGCACTGATCGCGATGCGCTGACGATCCCCGACGCAGCCGTGCAGTTGGGCCCCGACGGACCCTTCACCTATGTCGTCAAAAACGACTCGACCGTCGAGGTTCGACCGCTGCATATCGGCGAAGCGAGCGGTGGCGCGACGATCGTCACGGGCGGCTTGGCGCTCGACGAACACGTGGTCACGAGCAACCAGTATCGATTGCAGTCGGGCGTCCATGTACGCAACCTCGCCGAGGTCGCAACGAACGGGCGCGCCGGATCGGGCGCGGGCGAGGCGAGCAGCAAGGCGCCATGAACATCTCCGAGCCCTTCGTCCGCCGGCCGATTGCGACCTCGCTGCTGATGGGCGGCATTTTCCTGATCGGGCTCGTGGTCTATCCGCTGTTGCCGGTGGCGCCGCTGCCGCAAGTCGATTTTCCGACGATTCAGGTGAGTGCGCAATTGCCGGGCGCGAGCCCGGAGACCATGGCCTCGTCGGTGGCGCAGCCCTTGGAATACCAGTTCGCACAGATCTCCGGGTTGACGCAGATGACGTCGATCAACTTGCTGGGTGCGACGCTGGTCACGCTTCAATTCGACTTGAACCGCAACATCGATGCGGCGGCGCAAGACGTACAATCCGGAATCGATGCCGCCGGCGGCCAGCTGCCGAAGAATCTGCCGACGCCGCCCACCTACCGCAAAGTCAATCCTGCCGACTCGGCGATTTTGATTCTCGCGGTGCACTCCGACGTACTGCCGGTCACCACGGTCGACGATTACGCCGAAAACATCCTCGCGCAGCAGATATCGCAGATCCCCGGCATCGCGCAAGTCTCGATCGGCGGCCAACAGAAGCCGGCCGTGCGCGTGCAAATCGACCCGATCAAGCTCGCAGCCTTGGGCCTGCAGATGGAGGACGTCGCCAACGTGATCGGCGCCGCCACGGTCGATGCGCCCAAGGGTTCGATCAACGGCCCGAAACGCAGCCTGACGATCTACGACAATGATCAATTGCTGAAAGCCGCGCCCTGGAACGACGTCGTGGTCGCCTACAAGAATGGGGCGCCGGTACGAATCCGCGATATCGGCGTCGCGGTCGATGGTCCCGAGAACACCATGCTGACCGCATGGCAGAACGGCCGTCGCGGGATCCTGCTGCTGATCTACAAGCAGCCGGGCGCGAATGTCATCGACGCCGAACAGCGCGTCGAAGCGCTGTTGCCGCATGCGCTCGCCTCCGTGCCGCCGTCGATCAAGGTGGACACCGTCGCGAATCGCACGACCACGATCAAGGCCGCCGTCGAAGACGTCGAGTTCACGCTGGCGCTGACGATCGCACTGGTCGTCATGGTGATATTCCTATTTTTACGCAACGCATGGGCGACCATCATCCCGGGCGTGACCGTCCCGCTCGCGCTGCTCGGAACTGCGGCGATGATGTACATGCTCAATTACAGCCTCGACAACTTGTCGCTGATGGCGCTCACGATCGCCGTGGGTTTCGTCGTCGATGATGCGATCGTCATGCTGGAAAACGTCTACCGCCACATCGAATCGGGCTTATCGCCGCTGCAGGCCACGCTCAAGGGCTCGGGCGAGATCGCCTTCACGATCATGTCGATCAGCGTCTCACTGGTCGCGGTGTTCATTCCGCTGCTGTTGATGGGCGGCATCGTTGGGCGGCTGTTCCGCGAGTTTGCGATCACGATGACGATGACGATCGCGGTGTCGGCGTTCGTGGCGCTGACGCTCTCGCCGACGATGTGCGCGCTGTTCCTGCGCGACGAGAAACACGTGAGGCACGGCAAGGCCTATATGGTCGTCGAGCGCGCCTTCGACCGAATGCTCGCCGCGTATACCCGCGGTCTCGATTTTGTGCTGACCCATCAGCGCGCGACATTGACCGTGTTTCTACTCACGGTCGCGGCCAGCGTTTGGCTGTACGTCGTGATCCCGAAGGGCTTCTTTCCGCAGCAGGACACCGGAATCATTTCCGGCCTGTCGGACGCGCCGCAGGATATCTCGTTCACCGAGATGGTGCGCCGGCAACACCTGTTGCTCGACGTCGTGGCGAAGGATCCCGACGTTGCCAGCTACGGCACCGGACTCGGCGGGAGCCGGCCGATCAACAACGGATTCGTCGTCATCGGGCTGAAGCCGCGTGATCAGCGCAGCGCCTCGGCGGATCAGATCATCAACCGCCTGCGGCCGCAGCTCGCGAAAGTACCGGGGGCGACGCTATTCTTGCAGGCGGCGCAGGATCTGAACATCGGCGGACGCACCTCGCGCACACAGTACCAATACACGCTGCAGGATTCGGATATCAACGAGCTCAATGATTGGTCGCCGAAACTGCTCGCGGAGCTGCAAAAACTGCCGATGCTGCGCGACGTGGCTTCTGACCAGCAGACGACGAGCGGCATGGTATCGCTGACGATCGATCGCGATCAGGCCGCGCGCTTCGGCATTCAACCGGCAGCCGTCGACCAGGCGCTCTATGACGCCTTCGGCCAGCGCCAGGCCGCGCAGTTCTATACGCAGGCCAACAGCTATCATGTCGTTCTCGAGATCACCCCGTCACTGCAGAGCGACCCGGCCTCGCTGCGCGATTTGTACCTAAAATCACCGTTGACCGGCCAAATGGTGCCGCTGTCGGCTATGACCCGATACGACACCCATCAGGTGACCTACCTGTCGATCAGCCATCAGGGCCAGTTTCCGGCGGTCACGCTGTCGTTCAATCTGGCCCCGGGAGCGGCGCTCGGCGATGCGGTCGACGCGATCAACCGCGTATCGCTCGGCATGCACCTGCCGGCCACGATCACCGGAACCTTCCAAGGCACCGCGCAAGCGTTTCAGACATCGCTAAAGACCCAGCCCTATTTGATACTTGCCGCGCTCGTGGCGGTCTACATCATTCTCGGCATGCTCTACGAAAGCTACATTCACCCGCTGACGATTCTCTCGACGCTGCCGTCGGCGGGCGTCGGTGCGCTGCTGGTGCTGCTGCTATTCCATTTCGACTTGTCGGTGATGGCGCTGATCGGCATCATTCTGCTGATCGGCATCGTCAAAAAGAACGGCATCATGATGGTCGACTTCGCGCTCCAGGCGGAGCGCGAACAGCATCTGTCGCCGCATGACGCGATTCGCCAGGCTTGCCTGCTGCGATTTCGGCCGATCATGATGACGACGATGGCGGCCTTGCTCGGCGCACTGCCGCTCGCGTTGGGAACCGGAACCGGTTCCGAGCTGCGCCAACCCCTGGGTTACACCATGGTGGGCGGCCTCGTCGTGAGCCAGGCCCTGACCCTGTTCACGACACCGGTGGTGTATCTGTATCTCGAGCGGTTCAGCGTGTGGCTGACCGGGCGCCGCGGCGCGAAGCATGGCACACCCGCGTCCGCGGCTCCGGTGGGAGAGTCGCCGTGAAGATCCTGCTGGTCGAAGACAATGAACGCGTGAGCCAATTCGTGATCAAGGGGCTGCTCGAGGCCGGACATACGGCCGATCATGCGGCCAACGGGCGGGACGGCATGTTCCTCGCGGCAAGCGAGCGCTACGAGGTCATCATCATGGACCGAATGCTGCCCGGCGACATCGACGGGCTCGCGATCATCGAGGTGCTGCGCAAGACCGGCAACCGCACGCCGATCCTGATCTTGAGTGCGCTCTCGGAGGTCGACGACCGCATACGCGGCTTGCGCAGCGGCGGCGATGACTATCTGACCAAGCCGTTCGCGTTCGGTGAATTGCTCGCGCGGCTCGACGCGCTGCAGCGCCGTTCGCAGGGCGTGGATCGCGAGGTGCCGCTGTCGGTCGGCAACTTGCATATGGATCCGATGACGCGCAAGGTAAGCCGAGGCGATCGGCAAATTACGCTGCAGCCACGGGAGTTCAAGCTGCTCGAATACCTGATGCGCCACGCCGAACAAGTCGTCACGCGCACGATGCTGCTCGAAAACGTTTGGGATTATCACTTCGATCCGCAGACCAATGTCGTCGATGTCCACATCAGCAAATTGCGGCAAAAAATCGACGCGGAATTCGAGCGCCCGCTGCTGCGCACGGTGCGCAATGCAGGCTACATGGTAACCGCCGGTGACTAGGATGATGCGCTCTTCGGCGGTCTCCCTCGCGGTCGGCTATGTCGCGTTGGGGATCACCGCCCTGGTGCTGTTTGCGGCGCCGCTCTGGTATGCCTGGCAGGTCACGATACAGGATGGCCGCAGCGAGATTCTGCAAGCCGACTCGCAGCGGCTCACCGACGTCTACCGCCGCGACGGCGGCGATGCGCTGCGCAGTTTCATCGCGACGCGCGTCCAGATGCAAATCGCCGGGGATCGGATCCTGCTGCTCACCGATTCATCGCTTCAGCCCTTGGCAGGCAACCTTTCGCGCTGGCCCGGCAATCTACCGACATCTCAGGGCAACTACCGAATCAGTATCGACATTGGTGAGCGCGCGACCCAGGACACGCTGGTTCATGTCGCGCGCCTAGGCGAGTATTACCTGCTCGTGGGCCGCGACAACAAACTCTTCGCGCCGCTCGAGAGGCGATTTTGGTACGGCTTGGCCGCCGCGATCGCGGTGCTCTCGATCGCCGGCCTACTGGTCGGGCTCATCACGCGCCGCGCGCTGATGTCCCGCATCACGAGCATCGGTCAAACCGTCGCGGCGATCATCCACGGCGATCTGAAGCACCGGCTGCCGACGCATCGCAGCGAGGATGAACTCGATACGCTCGCGCGCACGATCAACGGCATGCTCGACCAGATCGAACTGTTGGTTCACGGCGTGCGCAATGTGTCCAATTCGATCGCCCACGATCTGCGCACGCCGCTTGCGGAGCTGCGCTCGCGATTGGAGGGACTCGCATTGATCCGGCCTCCGGCGGAGACCACCTTTGCCGAGATCGACGGGGCGGTCGCCGACGTCGACCGCGTGATCCATATTTTCGATGCCCTGTTGCGGCTCGCGGAGATCGATGCGGGTATGCGCCGCTCGGGCTTCGTATCGCTCGACCTCACCGACTTGGCCGCCACTGCCGTGGAGTTCTACGCGCCTGCGGCGGAACTGAAGAACATAGAATTGCGCTTGTCGTCCGACGGACCAATGCCGGTGCTCGGCGATCCGATCCTGCTTGCGCAGGCGCTCAGCAATCTGATCGACAACGCGCTCAAATACGCGCCTGAAAGCGGCACCATCGATGTTGCGGTCAGACGCCGTCCGAATTCCGTCGCGGAGATGTCGGTGGCGGATAACGGTCCGGGCATCCGCGATTCCGAGAAGGCCAAGGTCGTCGAGCGGTTCTATCGCGGCGACGCTAGCCGCGGAACGCCGGGCGTCGGTCTCGGCCTCAGCCTCGTCCAGGCCGTCGCCAAACTGCACGCCAGTGCGCTGGAACTGTCCGATAGAAACCCGGGACTGTGCGTCGTGCTCGCGCTGCCGTGTGTTGAGCCGCCGACCGCGACTCGCATCGCGACACCCGACGCGCCCGAGGCGCAGGCTGCGGCGCCCGGCGCAGGGCCGGCCACGGCGCCGATCGACTGACGATCCGAGACTCCTGCGGCCGCTTGCGGGCGCGTAATTGTGCGATCGTTCAATAGCTGTTGTACGGTGCGATCGACCAAGGCATAGTGAGCGCAAGGGCGCGCACGCTTGCGGCAAGCCCACAGCGAGGACTTCGAGTGACCGAAACCCCAACTGCGCCGCGCCGCGGCCGCGATGTTCGCTTGGCACGAGCGCGCACGCAGGCCGCAAAGTACCCCTATATTCGGCGCAAGCTGCCGGTCGTCGAGCTGCTGAGCACCGAGGCCGTCGAAATCATCGAGGCCAACGCGGAAACGATCCTCGAGGAGATCGGCATCGAGTTTCGGCGCGACCCGGAGTGCTTGCGCCTGTGGCGCAGCGCCGGCGCCGACGTCACGGGCGAGCGTGTCCACATTCCGCGCGGCCTCGCTCGTCAACTGCTGAAGACCGCGCCGCGGGAATTCACGCTATATGCGCGCAATCCGGCGCGCAACGTCCGCTTCGGCGGCGACGCGACGGTATTCTCTCCGGTCGGCGGGCCTCCGTTCGTCTACGACCTCGACCGCGGTCGCCGCTACGGCACGCTCGAGGACCTGCAGAACTTCATCAAGCTCGCTCATATGGCGCCGGCCATCCACTTCTCGGGCGGCTGCATGTGCGAACCGATGGAGATTCCGGCCAATAAGCGCCATCTCGACGTGCAGTACTCGTTCTTCCGCTACAGCGACCAGGGCTGTGAGGCAACTCCCGAAACTCCCGGGCACGCGCGCGACGCGCTCGACCTCGCCCGGGTGCTGTTCGGCGCGGAGTATCTCGAGACGCATGCGGTCGTTCTCGGCAACATCAACTCGAATTCACCGCTGGTTTTCGATGGCCGCATGCTCGGCGCGCTACGCGAATTCGCGGGCGCCAATCAGGGCACGATCATCGTGCCGGCGGTGCTCGCTGGTGCGATGGGGCCGGTAACCGCAGCGGGCTGCTTGACCGAGATCCTCGCGGAAGTTCTGGCCGGCATGGCGCTGACCCAGATCGTACGGCCGGGCGCACCGGTGATTCTTGGATCCTTCGTCGGAGCGATCTCGATGCGCACCGGCGCGCCGACGTTCGGCACGCCCGAGGCGACTCAAATGATATTCGCAACTGCTCAGCTCGCGCGGCGTCTCGGCGTGCCATGCCGCAGCGGCGGCTCTTTGTGTTCATCAAAGATCGCCGACGCCCAGGCTGCCTACGAGAGCGCGCACACGCTGCTGCCGACGCTTCTCGCGGGCGTCAACCTCGTAACCCACGCCGCGGGTTGGCTCGAAGGCGGCCTCGTCGCCGGTTACGAGAAATTCGTCATGGATGCGGACCAACTCGCCATGATGCAGGCCTTGTCACAGGGTATGGATCTCTCGGAGCGCGGCCTCGCGCTCGACGCGCTGCGAGAAGTCGGTCCCGGCAGCCACTTCCTCGGATGCGCGCATACCCAGGCGAACTTCGAGACAGCGTTCTACCAATCGACGATCGCCGATTACTCATCATTCGAACAGTGGACCCTGGAAGGGCGCCTGTCCGCGGAACAACGCGCCAATGCGGTCTGGAAGAAGATGCTCGCCGAATATCAGGATCCGGGCATCGATGAGGCCACCGACGAGGCGATGCTCGCGTTCATCGCCGCACGCAAGGCGGTGCTCACCGACGCTGTCGAGGAAGATTAGGTACGCGAAGAGCTCTCGATGGCGATCAACGGCTTTTCCAAGGCGACGAACTGCAGGTCGGCGCGCAACGGAGTTCCGAAGCGCGCGTCCTCATACGGAAACTGCTCCGTCTCACCGGTACGCCGATAACCCTGGCGCTCGTACCAGGCAATGAGGCTGTCGCGTACCGACACGACGGTGATTCGGGCGACTTGGGCGCCGGCGGCACGGCCCTCGTTCTCGGCATGCTGCAGCAGTACGCGGCCCAATCCGCGGTCCTGAGCACCAGGGCGGACCGCGAGCATGCCGATCGAGCAGACCGATCGGCCGCCGGCTGCGGTCGTGTGCTCAACGCGAACACAGGCGAGCAGTTCCGCGGCGTCTCGCGAGGTCAAGATCGAAACGTGTGCTGCGGCCGCCACCGCAAGATCCGCGCGTAACGCATCGAGATTGATGCGCTGACCGTCCAGCATACCGATTTCACTGGTCCACCCGGCTTGACCGCGCTCACCGCGGTAGGCCGCGTTGACCAAGTCGACGACCGCGTCCAGATCGTCGGCGCTGCAAACCGAAATCGACCAGTCGGACCTCACGGCAGTCAGGACTCCTGTGCGAGCTGCGCCTGAAGCTTCGACTCAATCGCCTGCACCGCGCGCAGACCCTCGTCGATTGCCTCCCGCGCGCGGTGGAAATCGAAAAGGTGGAGCTGGGCCAGCCGCGGCGAGACGATGAAGTCGGGCGGTTCACCGGCGAGCCGGCTGCGCGTAATTCGCTGCTGCATGATATCGATGCTCGTGAACAGCACTTCCTGCATCGACGGGGTCTTGGGTCGTTCGGGCGTCTTCGTGGGAAGCAGAGCGCCGAAGTTCTCCTGCAACTTGCGGATCCATTCGCCCACGACCCCGTCGGGTTCTTCGAGGCGCGTTGCTTCGGCAACCCCGGTGCCCGACCGATCGTCGTTGAGGTCGACCGCGATTACGATATCTGCACCCATGGCACGCGCCAGTGAAACCGGCACGGGGTTGACGAGACCGCCATCGACGAGCACGACGCCGTCGCGCACGACCGGGGTCAGAAACGCCGGCAACGCGATCGAAGCGCGCACCGCTTCGACCGTGGAACCGCTGCGCAGCCACACTTCGCCGCCGCTCTGCAGCGCCGTGGCGACCGCCGCGAAAGGCTTGGGCAAATCCTCGATCAAGTGGTCCACGAAATTGCGGCGGAAGAACTCCATGACCCGCTCACCCTTGAGCAGCCCGCCACCCAGGCTCAAATCCATGAAGCCGACGACATCCTTGATGCGCATTCCGAGCACCCATTGCTCGAAACGATCGAGCTCGCCCGCCGCATAGGCGGCGCCCACGAGCGCCCCGACTGATGTTCCGCAGACCAGATCGGCACGAATTCCGATTTTTTCCAATGCACGGATCACCCCGACATGAGCCCAGCCGCGCGCAGCGCCGCCGCCCAGTGCGAGACCGACCCGCTGTCCGGCCGGTGTGCTCATGAGCGTGACCGCCGGCCTGCGATTTCGGCGGTGAAGATACCAATAGCGGCCACAGTCTCGGCTCCGGAACGCTGCGACGAAGATTTTCGTTCGCTTCAGAGCGCAGTCTGCCCGAAAAGGAACCCCGCGACGAGACGGTGAACCCGATGCCTCTCGCGTGATTGCGATCGCCAACCGCCTACTCGCAGGAACGCCGCGGCTACACGGTGGTCGTGCCGCTCGATGGGATCGGCACCAATCGCGAGGTCAAGCGCTGCTCTTGGGTTTGGCCACGGCCCGCGATACACTGCAGCGGAGATAGGGAATGGTTAGATGCGCGTCTCTGCCCTACTGCGGGCGGAAAGTTGCGTCCACTCTCCATAACACTCAATCAATAAACAACCATGGGGTCTATATCTTATGCATCCGATCAACTCCGTTAAGGGGGCCATTCTTACTGCGTTCGTACTCGCCGTAATCATCGGCGTCGGGCTGACCGCTTGGCAAGGATTGGAGGTCGGCTTCCACCCGGTGCGTCTCGACCGGTGGCTGCACATCATTTCGGGCGTGATGTGGATTGGCCTGTTGTATTACTTCAACGTCGTGCAGACGCCGGGTCTTGCGGCGGCGGCTGCCGACAAGGGCGGACCGGGAGGCGCCGGCGTCACGAAATACATCGCGCCGCGGGCGCTGCTGTGGTTCCGGTGGGCCGCGGTCGCAACCTGGGTCACTGGAGTGATTTATTTGATCGGAGGTTTCGGAGCCGATTACTCGCTCGCGATCGGCAGAGCCTTCATGCTGCAGCCGGGATTTCGAACGATCGGTGTCGGCGCATGGCTCGGCACGATCATGCTGTTCAACGTCTGGGTGCTGATCTGGCCGAACCAAAAGAAGATCCTCGGGATCGTGCCCGCGACCGACGAGGAGAAGGCCGCCGCACGCAAGACGGCCGGCATGGCATCGCGCATCAATTTCATACTTTCAATACCGATGCTGATGTGCATGGGCGGCAGCGCACACGGACTGCCGTTCTGACAATGGAGCATGCGCGCAGGTACGGATCAGAATGATTCCGTACTGCTGCGCAGCTCCAATTCCCAACTCCATGCGCCCGGCGGTTGCGCCAGCGCCGCCATGTAGGATTTCGCGATTGCTTGCGGTGTGAATGCGCCCGGCTCGCGGCTGACTCGATCAACCGAGCCATCGATGACGAAATGCACGACGTGGATACCTGCGGGACCGAGCTCACGCGCGAGGCTCTGCGCCAAGCCACGCAGCGCGAATTTGCCCATCGCAAAAACAGAGGACCGCGCAAAGCCCTTGACGCCGGCGGTCGCGCCCGTAAAAAAAATGCTCCCGCGGCCCTTCGGCAGCATGCGGCGCGCCGCCTGCTGCGCGGTGACCAACGCGCCGATCGCGGTCGTCTGGATCGCGGCGGCGGCAGCCGCGACATCCAAACTCAATAGGTCGCCGCGCATGCGCGCGCTCGGATTGTAGAGCACGACATCGGGCTGCCCCAAGCGGTGGTCGACCTCGGAAAAAAGCCGGGCCAAGGATTCCGGCGACGCGGCATCTGCCTCGAATGCCAGCGCCCCGATTTGTTCGGCGAGTGGGCCCAGTCGATCCAGATCGCGCGCGGCCACGGCCACCTCGTAGCCATCGGCCACCAGCGCTTGCGCGAAGGAGCCGCTGATTCCCGGCCCCGCACCGACGATCAATGCCACACCTCGACTCATGGGCTATCCAACTAGCTCAGCCAAAGCGCCGCAGCCGACGCAAGCACGAGGAACAAGACCCCGAGCGCGAAGCCGGTGAAAATTGTTGCGATGAAAATATTGATGAGCATCATGATCCAGAACCCGACGGCTTCTTTGCCGCGGTCATATCCCGTGCTGCTGCCTCCGAATACGCGACTCAAATCGAACAGCAAGTGCGACGTGCCAGCGCGCCACATGGTATGCACTGCGCGCCAGCCGTACGAACCGATCGCGAGGCTGGCAACTCCGACGACGATCGCGATCGCGTATCTCAAGAATTCATCCTCTGGGCTCCAGTGTAGGCCGAATCGGATGCCGGTCCAATAGAACACGGCTTTTCGCTAAACTGTCCGGCGCATGCGCAGCTTGACCACCGAAATTCACATCGCCGGATTGGATCGGCGCGAATTTGCGCTGCGGTTCTTGCAGTGGGCCGCATTGCTGGCGCTGCCGGCATCGGCATTTTCGGCCGATGAGATGCCGGCTGCCGGCCCGTTCGACGTGCTCGTGCTGCGCGACCAGCGCGTGCGCATGCGTGACGGCGTGAATCTCGCGACCGATGTGTACCTTCCCGCCCGCGGCGCCGAGCGCATCTCGACGCCGCAACCGACGCTGCTCGAGCGCACCCCGTACGGCAAGTCGCAGGACGGCACCCGCCACGCGAGCACTGCGGTCGCTCGCCTGTTTGCGAGCCGCGGGTATGCGGTCGTCTTTCAGGACTGCCGAGGTCGCGGAAAATCCGAAGGTGCCTACGTCAAATATTTGAGCGACGGTGCCGACGGCTTCGACTGCTGCGCCTGGATCATCGAACAAAGCTGGTGCAACGGAGCAATCGGTACCATGGGCCTGTCGTATGCGGCGCATACCCAGGGCGCGCTCGCGAGCGCCGGCGCACCGGGCGTCAAGGCAATGTTCATGGATTCCGGGGGCTTCTCGAATGCGTACCAGGGGGGAATCCGCCAGGGCGGTGCATTCGAACTCAAGCAGGTGACCTGGGCCTTCAACGAGGCGCTCGATGCGCCGGACGTCAAGGCCGACCCGAGCGTCCTCGCGGCAATGAAGGCGACCGACCTCGCCGCTTGGTTTGCGAGGATGCCCTGGCGCCGAGGGCATTCGCCGCTGTCACCGGTGCCGGACTACGAGAGCTATGTTTTCGATCAATGGGAACACGGCCGCTTCGATGCGTACTGGAAACAGATCGGCATTTATGCGGCGGGCTACTATGAGCAGTACTGTGATGCGGCAACCGTGTTGATTTCGTCTTGGTATGACCCTTACCCGCGCACGGTTACCGACAATTTCCGTGCGCTGACTGCGCGCAAGCGTGGCCCGATTCATATGATTCTAGGTCCGTGGACCCACGGTAATCGCGAACAAACATATGCGGGCGATGTCGACTTCGGGCCGGCGTCGAGCTTCAACGAAAACGTCGCACCGAACTACCTCACGCTGAAGCTGCGATGGTTCGACCGATTTCTCAAGGGCGAGCGGAACGGCATCGAACTCGATGCGCCCGTGCGCCTGTTCGTGATGGGCGGCGGCAGCGGCCGGCGCACCGCCCAAGGCCGGCTCGACCACGGCGGCTCTTGGCGCACCGAACAAACCTGGCCGTTGCCGACAGAACGCGCGACGCCTTATTACCTGCAACCGGACGGGAGCCTTGCCTCGCAGTTGCCGCCCGGGCACGCGGCGCCGCGGCAGTACCGTTATGATCCGGCTGCTCCGGTGCCGACAATCGGCGGCACGATCACTTCGGGTCAGCCGATCATGGTTGGCGGCGCGTTCGATCAACGTGAGGCGGGTGCATTTTTTGGCTGCCGCGCGCCCTACCGAGCGCTCGATCGGCGCAGCGATGTATTGGTTTTCATGACGCCGCCGCTCGCCGCCGACCTCGAACTGACGGGCACGATTTCAGCCGAGCTGTGGATCGCGTCCGACGCGCCGGATACCGACTTCACGATCAAGCTCATCGATGTGTATCCGCCGAATGCCGACTACCCGAACGGTTACGCGATGAATCTCACCGACGGCATCCTGCGCTGCCGGTATCGCGACTCCTGGGAGGCGCCCACGCTGATGCGGGCCGGACAGATCTACCGAATTCGAATCGACGCATTTCCCACCTCGAACTTGTTCAAGGCCGGTCATCGCGTCCGGCTCGACATCTCGTCGAGCAACTTCCCGCATTTCGATTTGAATTCCAACACCGGCGAACCCGAGGGCAAGGCGACCCATTGGCGCATCGCGACCAATCGCGTGTTCCTCGACCGCGATCACCCCTCGCATGTGATATTGCCGGTGATCCCGACGCTGTCGGGATCGGCCTTGGAGAGCTGAAACCCGCTAGGAGGCAGACGATGACGACGATGACGTATGCAGCTTGGGCTTTTGCGGCGGGCGCCTTGATCCCGCTGATGGCAATCCTCAACGGCGGACTCGCGCGCGCAGCCGGCGGCACGATACAGGCGACCGTGCTGTTGTTTGCGACCGGCCTATTGGCATCGATCGCGCTGGCGATTTCCACGGCGGCGCATATTCCCAACCTGCAGGCCTTGGTGCGCATAGCGCCCGCACACTATGCGGGAGGCCTGATCGTCGGGTTCTATATTCTCAGCATCACGTTTCTCGCCCCGCGCTTCGGGGTCGGCAATGCGATTCTATTTGCGGTGACCGCGCAGCTGCTGACCTCGGCCGTGATCGATCACTTCGCGTTGGCTGGTGCAGCATTGCGGCCGATCACGCTCGTGCGCGCGGCGGGGCTCATCATCGTCGTTGGCGGCGTGGTGATCACGCAGGTCGGTGACCGTCTGCTGTCAAACGCACGATGAACTCGGCGCCGATGCGGCGATGGCTCAACAAGACGCCGCGATTTCTCGCGGCCTATCACGTCTGCGTCAACCAGCGGCGGCGCCGATCGACGCGGGATTCATGCTTGCTGCTCGGGCTCATGGTCTTGACCGCGATCATCATGCTGGCGCCGCTGTGGCTGTTGGAGTTCCACCAGGCGCCCGTGCTGATCACGATGCATCGACATCGGCTGTTCTTGGCGGGATTGGCGGCACTATTCGCAGCGGTACTGATCTCGCGTCGCCGTGCCTCGCTAAATGAAGCGGCGAAGCGGTCGTGGCTCGCGGCCTTACCGACTCCGAAAGCGATCGCCCGTTGGGAGCGCGTGGTGATCGAGACGGCGCCCAGCCTCGGCCTCATCGGCATGTTGATGACTGCATCGACAATCGCTTGGGTCTTCATCGGCGCAAATGCCGGCATCGCGCCGATCGATGTCGCGGCGATCGGATTCGAGATCGCCGTCGGAATCGCCGCCGGCACGCTGCTCTGCTATTGCGTGCCGATGCAAGAGACAGCGCGGCTGCCACCGGGATCTCGCTATGTCCCGCATCGAAGCGTCAAGCGCTCCATGCCGGTCGCCTCGCTGGCGTCGCTTGGTTGGTGGCCGGTTCGCCATTTGTTTGCGAACGCACGGCCGAAGACCGTCGCGCGGGCCGCGATCCCGATTTTGCTGACGATGCCCATGGGTACCTCGGCCGACGTCGGCATGCTCGTGATCGCGATCGGTGCCGCCGGCGGCGCGCTGATATTGCTGGTCATTGCGGTTCACGCGGTTAGCGGTGCGAGCCGCCGATGGTTGCTGCCGTTGCCGCTGCCGGCCGCGCGACTGGTTCGCCGCGTGTTGGGTCGGCCCCTCGCGGTGATTCTCGTGTTCACATGGCTGATCGCGTGGCTGCTGTGGCTCATGGGCGCTTCGCTAAGACAGTCGGCCGTTGCCGGGCTCGAGCTGATGATCGCCGGCGTATTTTTCGCGGTGGCCGCGAGCGTCGCCGCGGTGCATCGAAGCGCGCGGTCGCCGCGGTGAGCGAGCATCATCTGCAGGTCCGCGAGCTGCGCGCTGGATATGGCATGCGCGTCGTGATTGGCGCAGTCTCGCTCGCCATCGCGCCCGGCCAATGGTACGTGATCATGGGTCCGAATGGCTGCGGCAAGAGCACCCTGCTCGACTGCATCGTGGGCAGGCATCGGCCGGCAAGCGGGCAGATCGAGATCGCCGGCCACTCGCTGATCAAGGATCCGCTGCAGGCGAAGCGCCAGTTGGGATATGGGTGCCCGCCGGAAGGCTTGCCGGGGCTGCTGACCGCTCGCCAGTGCTTGGAGGTACACGCGGGCGCCAAGGGTCTTGCGGCCATTGGCACGGACGTTTTGCAGCTCGCCGAGGAGCTGCACTTCATGCCGTATTTGGAGTCATTCGTGGATACCCTGTCGCTGGGGACGCGGCAGAAGCTCTCGGTGCTGCTGGCGCTGATCGGAGATCCCAAGCTCATCGTGTTCGACGAGGCATTCAACGGCCTCGATCCCGCGAGCGCCCTGGTCATGAAGCATCACCTGCGGGACCGCCTCGAGCGGCAAGCGGCCAGCCTGCTGCTGGCGACCCACGCAATCGACATCGTCGAACATTATGCAGATCGCGCCGGTCTATTGATCGACGGCGCCATCAAGCACGAATGGACGCGGCAGCAGATTCAAACGCTGCGGAGGACGACGGCCAATGGATTCGAGGAAGCCTTGGCACGAGCGATTGGCTGATCGCAGATTCCTCTCAAGCGGCGGCTTCGCGGTTGCCGGGTTTGCGCGCCAGCTTGACGATGAACGCCGTGTGCTGCTCATTGAGCGCCACACAATGCGCATCGCCGCCGTGGCGGCGCGCAATCTGCCGCACCAGGGATAAGCCCAAGCCGACGCCTGTGGCGTTGCGGCTGCCGGGCCGACGATAGAAGGGGACGAATACCTGCTCGAATTCCGCCGGTGCAGGACCGGGGCCGGCATCCCAAACCGAGACGACGGCGGCATCGCTGTCGGCGCCGATGCGCACCTGTGTCGGCGCCATGCCATGGCGCTTCGCATTCTCGAGTAGATTGCGCAGCAGCCGGCGCAGCAGGCGCGGATCGCCGCAGATCCTGATCGGCACACCCTCGAGCTGGACGTCGTCGTAACGTGCACATTCCTCGGCCGCGAGCGCCAACAGATCGATGTCATCGACGAATTCGAGCGCCGACACCGCGTCGAGCCGGCTCGCAAGCAGGATTTCATCGACGAGTCCGTCCAATTCGGCGATGTCTTGCTCGAGCCCGGCCCTGGCTTTCGCATCGACCGAGGTCTTGATGAGGTCCAAAGCGAGCCGGATTCGGGTCAATGGCGTGCGAAGTTCGTGCGAGGCATTGGCCAGCAGCGTCCGGTGGGCGCCGACGAGCTGCTCGATCCGGCTCGCCGCACGGTTGAAGCTCTCGGCAAGACGGGCGATCTCATCTCGGCCCTCAACCGCAACCCGCGACCGAAGATCGCCGGCTCCCAGCAACTCGACACCCGACTGCAGCCGTTCGAGACCTCGTGTGAGTCGCCTCACGATCGGGAACGCCGCTACGCCGATTGCCACGACCAGCGCCACCAGCACCCAATGAATGACCCGGCGAATATTCCCGAATCCGATGGGCACGCTCGCAATCAGCACACGTCCATCGGCAAGATAGATTGCCGTGACCGGGTCGCCTTGCCAATGCTCGAATATCACCGTGCGATGGCGCCAGGGGTTCGGCGCAGGCAGCGGCTCACCGACCGCGGCAATGACGCTTCCGTTCTTGGCGAGCAGCGTCACGTCGCCGGCAAGGCCCGCGGCAAGCCGACGCAGTGCCTCTTGTTGTTCGGCGGGCGGTGCCTGCGCCGCGGGCAGCACATTTTGTACCAATCGACCGAGGCTGAGGCCCGCCTGCTCCATTGGGCCGCCGGCGAAATGCCAGATCATCGCGGCGGCACAGCCGAATGCGATGAGGCTCGCGAGCAACGCGAGATAAAGACGCAAATAAAGACGCAGCATCAGTCCTGCGCCTTGGCGAACACATAGCCGGCGGCCCGCACGGTGATGATGCGGCGCGGCTTTTTCGGGTTGTCCTCGATCGCCGCCCGTATGCGCGATATGTGCACATCGATCGAGCGGTCGAAGGAATCGAATTCCTCGCCTTTCATCAGATCCATCAACGCTTCGCGCGAGAGTACGCGTCCGGCATGCTTCGCGAGCGTTACGAGCAACTCAAATTGGTGATTCGTGAGCTCGCAGCGCGCACCGTCCAGGCGAACCGCGCGTGCAGCCGTATCGATTTCCAACCGCCCAAAGCGCAAGGTTTTTTCGCCGGGCGGCGCACCGGGCGCGCGGCGCCGCAGAATGGCACGCAGGCGCGCGAGCAGCTCTCTTGGCTCGAACGGTTTCGGCAGATAGTCGTCCGCACCTAGCTCGAGACCGACGATTCGGTCGACCGCGTCACCGCGCGCGGTCAGCATCAAGACCGGGACGTCATTGGTCGCTCGCAGCTGACGGCACACCTGAAGCCCATCCATGTCCGGCAGCATCAAGTCGAGCACCACGGCATCAAATACCGTGCCGGACAGCCGCTCTAGCGCGCTCGCGCCCAAGGCAGCGACCGATACTTCAAAACCCGCCTGACCGAGGTACTCCAAGAGCATGTCGGCGAGGCGGGGATCGTCTTCCACTAGAAGAATGCGCTCTACCATCTTGGCCCGCGACTCTAGTGGTCTCGCGGTGCTTTGACCAGCGCCTTCAGGAACTCGCCATTGCGTGCATCTTCTTGAGGTGAGCCGCGAGTGCGGTGCGCTGTGCCGGTGTCAGCACATCGCCGACATCGGCAATCAGCTGCGTCAAGCGCTTGGATGCTTGGTCCGCCACCTGCAGATGCGCAACCCTGGCGTTTTCCAGTGCCGCACGATCGATCGTCGTCTGTGTCAATGCAGTGGTGGCCTGAGCGTGGGCCGCCTGCAACTCGGCGCGCAGCGGCAGCAGATCACTGACAGCCTGCTGCACGAGAGGTCCGATTTGCGCCTGCTGCGCATCGGTTGCGTCGATTTCGACATAGAGATGCTTCAGTGCATGGTCGACATGGGCGGCGATGTCGGCGGCGCTCTGCGTGCCGTTCATGATCGAGCCATGGTGCCAGCCGCTCATATCGGTACTGCCGGCGACTGCGGCAATTCCGCCCGCCAACGCGCTGCCGGCGACGAAAGCAATGAGACTGGCTCGGTTGAAGAAGGAGCGACGCGACAAGGCGCCGGGAGCGTCCATCGAGGATTGATTATTCATGGTGGATCCTTTGGATCGTTGGTGGAGAACACGCTGCACAGATTGCGCGCCGTCTGTTAGCGGCCTTTGTCGCCCGCGTAAAGATTTATGAAGGCGGCCGGCGAGCCGGCTCGGCGCCGGTCGCGGCCCGAGGGTATCGGAACCATCGAGGTTTTCGCATTGCAGCATCACGGGAATCGCTCAATGTTGCGGATTGTTGGCCGATATCGACAGGGATCGGACGTTGCGATCGCCCAGGGAACCGTGCATGAGCAGCAACTCACAGATGAGTGGTGACGCTCAGTTGCAAGAAACCGTTGCTGAAACCGCGGTCGCGGCCGGAGTCATCGGCTGCGAAATGGCCGACATTGCCGGCACGATCGAGGACCTCCGGGCGCTCGCGCATTCCCAGTCCCAGCGCTTCTCGAACGTCGGCTCCGACGTCGGCGCAATCGTATTGGCCAATCAGCAAATCCGCACGGGCGCGCAACAAGCGGCCGCGACTGCACGCGGCGCACGCGATCGCGTCGAGCAATCCTTGAATGCGGCCGTCGCCCAAATCGAAGCCGGGCTATCCTCGGTCAGCACGGCACTCGGCGAGGCCGTCGAGGCGACCAACCATATCGCGCAGATCGCGCTGCAAACTCGGATGGTCGCGCTCAACGCATCGGTTCAGGCGGCTCATGCCGGCGCCCAGGGCAGCAGCTTTGCGATGGTCGCCAGCGCAGTCCGCGATCTCGCGGGCCAAATCCAACATTCCAGCAAGACCATTGCGGCTACTCTGTCCGATCTGAGTTCGACGGTGCGCTCGGTCGCAAGCGCAGGATCGGACGACTCCGCGGCCCATCCCACCGGTTTGCGAGCCTCGGTCGCACATGCCCTTGGCGATTTTCATGTTCAATTCGACGACGTCGCTCAGCGCATCGAATTTCTGGCCTCTTCCGCCGATCAAAGCGCTTCGGAATGCGCCAAGGTAGACAGCTTAGTAAGATCCATGGCGGCCGAAGTTACATCGATCGAGAAGTCGATCGACGGCGCGGCCAAAAAGTCGCAGCATCTACTCAGTGTGGCCGAGCGGCTCATCGAGGTTACTGCCGCGTCGGGTGCACAAACCGACGACACGCCATTCATCGAATGTGCGCTGAGTGTCGCCGCGGAACTAGCCGAGTTGCTGGAGCAGGCGCTGTCACGGCGCGAAATCAGCATCGAAGCGCTGTTTGATGATCGATATACCCCGGTCGCGAATACAGATCCGCTGCAACATCTGACTCGGTTCGTCACACTGACCGATCGGCTGTTTACGCCGATTCAAGAGAGCGTCCTCGAGTGGTCGGATCGTGTGACGTTCTGCGCCGCCGTAGATCGAAACGGATTCTTACCGACCCATAATCGCAAATACTCGAAGCCGCAGACCGCGGACGCCGCGTGGAACGTCGCGAACTGCAGGAACCGTCGAATATTCAACGATCGCACGGGAACCGCCGCCGGCAGAAACACCAAGCCCTTTCTCGTGCAGACCTACCGGCGCGACATGGGCGGCGGGAATTTTGCGATTTTGAAGGAAGTCGACGCCCCGATTCTCGTGAGGCGCCGACATTGGGGTAATTTGCGCCTCGCGTTTCGCCCGAGCGTCTGACGCCAAACGTCGGGCCAACTGGGCGCCAGTCGGCGCGCAGCGCATCCTGACCCATCGATCGCCGGGTGGTTCCGGGTTTGCCCTTGATTTGCGGCGTCGCGCCACCCATTGAGTTCAAATACCCGGTTCGGGTAATGCTCCCGACAATATTTTGATCCCCCCAGCGTCTATCTTGCTATGAACCAGGGCATCGCGGTTTCCGGACCGATCAGTGCAGATGACGATCGCATTGCAGCGGCCGTCGCAGCGCAGGGCCCCCGGCTGCGGGCATTCGTGCGCCGCCAGATCGCGGACTTGAGCGAGGTCGAGGACATCGTTCAAGACACGTTTGTCGAGTTGGTCAGCGCCTATCGATTCATGGAGCCCATCGAACATCTGGCCGCATGGCTGCTCCGCGTCGCGCGCAATCGCATCATCGACCGCTTTCGCGAACGCTCCCGCGCAGCGACCGTGATCGATTCCGCGCTGCAGTCCGATGCGATCGCCGAGCAATGGCTCGTTCCATCGGCGCAGGGGCCCGAGGCCGACTATCAGCGCGAGTTGCTCGCAGAGGAACTCTTGGCGGCGCTCGACGAGCTCCCGGCGCAACAGCGCGAGATATTCGTCGCGCATGAATTGGAAGGCCGCAGCTTCAAGGAACTCAGCGCACAGTTGGGCGTCGGCGTGAACACCCTTCTCGGGCGCAAGCATGCCGCGGTCCGCTATTTGCGGCAACGATTGCGGGGCCACCATTCGGAATTCGACAATTGAGGAGTCAATGATGAAGCGATTATGGTTAAAGAGAGGCTTGAAAATTCTCGCGCTTGCGGCAGTGGCCGTTGCGGCCGCCGGATTCGTCGTCATGACGCTCTGGAATGCCGTGATTCCCGGAGTCGCGGGACTGCATACGATCTCCTTTGCGCAAGCCGTGGCGCTGCTCGTGCTATCGCGAGTTCTATTCGGTGGCTTTCGAGGCCGCGGCGGCTGGCACTGGCGGTCACATATGCAGGAGCGCTGGCAGCGCATGACGCCCGAAGAACGCGAGCGTTTTCGCGCGGGACTGGGATCTCGGTATCGCTGCGGTCAGCCGCCCGAGGCCGGCGCAGGCAGCACATCGTAAAGCGGCTGTGCGGGCTTCGCTGACGATGTTTCATCGCTCAACGAGATTGCGAGGATCCGCACTTTATCGTTGTCAGGCAGCTTGATGTGCCGGGTCCCGGCCGGCAGATCGATCGGGTACGCGAATAAATATGCGTAGGCATAGGGTACGTTGCGGCCGGCCGCATCGTGATGATGCGAGCTGTACCACGCGAGATCGGCACGCTTGATATAGCCGGGCTTGATGCCGGTCATCGCGCCGTAGTCGTCTTTCGAGGTGTCCGTCGAAGACCACTGACGATCGTCCCATTGCCCGATAAAGCCACCCCAATCCTCGATATCGAAGCCGTGCTTGGTACCGCCGACTTCGAACGTTGCCCGCTGGTCGCCGCCCACGGATGCGGCGAGCACGTAAGCGCGGCGGTAAGCGCCGGGCGGAAGATCGATGGTTTGCCCCTTGGCGATCAATGCGTTCGGTTTACCCGAGATCGCGGGAGCGAGCTGAAACAGCACGTCGTTGTAGCGGATTTGCGCCGGCAGCATCTCGGCAGGCAAGGCATTGCCGGCGCCGTCGAAACCGCCCGCAGAGGGCGTACCGTCATTGGTGGCCGCGGCGAGGTCATACGTCAATGCCACGGGCGTGGAATGCAAACGCGCCACACGCACCGGCGATGCGGCCAGTGTGACGGCAAAACTGCGTGGCTGATACGCCGAGAACGACGTCACGAGCGCCCCATGGTCGATGCTCGCAGCGCCCACGGGCTGCTCCTGGCCGTTGACCTCGCGCGCAGAGACGAGCGGCCCCGCGAACGACAGCCGAACGTCGGCCTGCGGCCTGCCGTCGAGTTCCACCAAGCGCACAATCAGCGCGTCGCCGAGTTCAGCCTTCTTGAGCGCAAGAACCCGAATCCGCGGGTTGTTGATCTTGAGCAAGGAGAACTCGCGCCCCAACAAACCGGTGTGCCGTTCGGATTCAAAGGCGATCAGCGGCGCGTTGAGCCGCTGTGCCTGCCAATCGGTCTCGGCGTGACGCCAGTCGGCCGCGTGGCCGGCGATTCCATAAACGAACTCATGATGGCCGATATCCTGTGTGGCCTGGTCGGGGTAGCCGCCGCGCGTGCCCGGCGTACGGACCAGCGTCAATCGGATCGTATGGTCGTTCGGCTTGTCCGACCCGTTCTTGCAGTCAGTCAGGATCGTCGTGCCGAATTCGCCGCCGGCGTCCGTCAAGTCGATCCATTGATGCGACGGCACTTCGAATTTTTTTGGGGCCGCGCTGGGCCGCTCGATCGTTCCAATGTCCCAGTTATAGCTGGCCATTTCGTTGGATGCGCGCAGCGGGAAGGTCGCCTTGAGATTGGATGCGCGCGTATTCCAGTCGATCACATTGGCGAACTCAATGCGCTTGCCCGCATCGCCTGCGGCAAGGCGGATTGTCTGGACGAAACGCGAGCCCGCGGTCTCGCGCGACACTTCCACGGCCACGCGCGCCGGACCGTTTTCCACGACCCTAATCTGCACCGGTCCGCCGACGTATGCGGTCGGCACAGCCTGTTCCTGATCCCAGTCCATGTTCCATGCCGGCCAATGCTCGGGGTTGTCGGCCGAAATCGCCAGACGCATGGGAGCAGCGAGCAATTCCTTGTTGATCGATTTATCGAAAATACTGGCGACATCGCCGTCGCCATTCAATGTGACCCGGTAATACCGGTTCGAGAGCGAATATTTCGATACTTGCAGCGTCGATCGCGTGGCTGAAGCACCGTCATCCGGTTGGACCTCATAGACCGCATAACCGACCGACGGGGCCTTGGCCGTGAAGATCACGCGGCCTGCTGCAACCTGGGCCGCAACCGGCTTGCCGTCGGGTCCGGTCACCTTGACCGCTTTCGGCATGCCGCCGGGGAAGTTCACTTCGGCCTCCACGAGATCTTCGCGCGCGATGTTCAGCGGATTGAACACCGTCAGAGGCACCCCTTTGGTTTGCGTGTCGAGCGCGGACGAAACGGCTGCGCTTGCATCGGTGAGCACGCCGGCGAACTGGTTCATCGCGATCACAGCGTCGTTCCAGGCGAATTCGTATGATTTGGGACTCGCGGTTCCCGCCGCAATGTCGTGAAAATGACCTGCCATCGCGAGCGTCCAGGCATCGTTGAGGCGATCGATCGGGTACGGTCGCGCATCGAGCCATTGCGCCGCAATCGACGCTTTCTCCGCCGCGTCGGCCAGCAACTCCTCCTTTCGGATCCAGCGCTTCTGATACGCCTGCGAGGTCAACGATCCCGCGGAATGGTTGGTCAGCTCCATCTCACCGGTATAGCGCGGAAGCCCGGCCGCCTGTGCGGGCGTGATCGCAAGGAACATCTGTTCCGCATTCGCCGAAATCACACGAACTGTTGCATCGCCCTCGGCAAGGATCGCTTCCAGGCGTCGCACCGATTCCTCGTCCGGTGCACCGCCGATGTCGCCGGTCCCATAGTAATGATAGTCAGCGAACACACCGCTGACCTTGCCGTTCTGGACGACGCGCGCCGCCCAGTCGCGCTGGAATCGGCTCTGCGCCAGATCCCGCTCGACCATGTCGTATTCCTGCTGCTGATTACGTAGCTCGCGGTACGCCTGCAAAATCTCCGGACCCACGGCTTGCTGTTTCTGGTCGGCCTCATCGATCTCGTGCCGCAGCGGCTCGAGCTTGCTACGAATGTCCTTTTGAATGTTTTCGAGAGCGACGTTCGCCGCAGGCTTGGGCAATGGCTTGCTGAGATCGGTATCGATGCCGCCGCTGTAGTCGCCCGGATTCAATGCGGCGAGCACGCTCTGACCGTCCGGTCCCACCCAAACTCCGACGTTGAACGGCGTGCCCGCGGGCGTATTCTCCGGCGATTCGGCGCCGCCCGCGTCGGCGGACGAACCCCAGATCAGTTTCTGCGTCGAAAAGCCCTTGACGCCGGCATGCGCGAGAATCGTCGGCAGCGAGGCCGGAAATCCGAAGCAATCCGGCAGCATATATTCGGCGCTGTCCTTGCCGAATTCGCGGCGAAACCAGTTGTTGCCGTAGAGAATCTGCCGAATGATGCCCTCGGCACTGGGGGCATTCACATCACCCTCTTCCATCGATGACCCGGCGGGGAACCATCTGCCTGCGCGGACGTACCGTTGGAGCGTCGCGAAATCTCCGGGGAAATACTCCTTGATGAGGCGATAACGATTGGCGCCGCTGAAGTTGAAGATGTAGTCCGGATACTTGTCGATGAGCCTGAAATTATCCGACAGGGTCTTGCGAAGAAATTCGTCGATGACCTGCGGATATTCCCATCGCCATTCGGTATCGAGGTGCGCATAGCCGACCACGTAGAGCGTCGGCTGCGAACTCAATTGCGGCGGGTCAGCGGCCTCGACGCCGGCGGCGCTTGCCACATCGAGCCAGGCGATCGACAACGCGACAAACATGAGGCCGAATCGTCGCATCGCAACTCTCCCAAAGTCCGTTGGTCGGCGGTCTGTTGCCGCGTGGTTCCGGCGATTATGCAACATTTCGAGCGCTGTGCAGGGCGCGCGACGCCGGCCGCCGCTTGCTACTATCTGTGCCGCGCGATTCACGACAGTCCGGAGCAAGGCCATGTTTATCGCACATCGTTACGCAGCAATTGCATGGGTTCTGCTGTTTTTGCCCCATCGCGGTGTCGCGCAAGCCGATCCCCCGATGGCGACCTGCAATGAAGCCGTCAAAGCGCCGTTTTGCGAGGCTGTTCGAGGCGACCGCGCAGACGGGTGGCTCGAGCAGGGCCGCTCGGAGGTCATGGCCCAACATGGCATGGTTGTCACGAGCCAACCGCTCGCCGCTCAAGCCGGTCTGCAGATCCTGCGCGAGGGCGGCAATGCGATCGATGCGGCCGTGGCCACCGCGGCCGCGCTCAATCTCATGGAGCCGATGATGGTTGGCGTCGGTGGCGATTTGTTTGCGATAGTCTACATCGCCAAAGAACACAAGCTCTACGTCTTGAATGCGAGCGGCACGGCGCCGTCCGGCGCGACGGTCGAACATTTCAACGCGCTGGGCTACCGCGCAGATCTCAAAGCCTGGGGCCCGGGCTCGGGAATGCCGATGCACGGAATATTGACGGTGACCGTACCCGGCACCGTCTGGGGTTGGGAGGCGATATTGAAGCGCTTCGGCACGCGCAGCTTCAAGGCGGTTCTGCAGCCGGCCGTCGACTATGCCGAGCGCGGCTTTCCGGTTTCCGAGCGCATCGCCAACGATTGGCATCTGCCGCCCGGGCTGCCGCTGAAGGCTTGTTGCAGCGAGTGGGACCCCGATTCGATCCAGACCTGGCTGATCGACGGCCAGCCGCCGAAGGCGGGCCAGATTTTCAAGAACCCCGCGCTCGCGCGCACCTTCCGGCTACTGCAGGCCCACGGCGCCGCCGCGTTCTATCGCGGTGAGATTGCGCGCGCGATCGTCGCAAAGTCGAATGCACTCGGCGGTACGATGACGCTTGCGGATCTCGCGGACTACCATGGCCAGTGGGTCGAGCCCGCTGTCACGACCTACCATGGCTTCGAGATCGCCGAACTGCCGCCGCCATCGCAAGCCTGGGCCGCCGACGAGATGCTCAACATCCTCGAAGCCTGCGTACCAAAGTGGGCACCGGGGCAGACGCTGGCGAGCCTCGGGCCGCGCGATCCGAAATATTGGCACTTCTTGGTCGAGGCCAAGAAACTCGCATACCGCGATCTCTATCGTTTCAACGCGGACCCCGACTTTGCGGCGGTTCCCGTGCAGAAACTACTCGCAAAATCCTACGCGGCGTCGCTGTGCGCCAGGATCGATCCCGAGCGGGCATCCGAGACCGGTCCGCGCGGGCCGGGCGACGACATCGGCGATACGATCGTGCTGTCGACGGCCGACGCCCAGGGCAACATGGTCTCGTGGGTCAACAGCAACTTCGATTTGTTCGGATCGGGTCTCACGGTTCCCGGGTACGGCTTCATTCTGCATGACCGCGGCCACTTGTTTACGCTCGATCCCGACAGTCCCAATGCGATCGCCCCGCACAAGCGTCCATTCAATACGCTCGCGGCGGGCTTCGTCACCAAAAACGGTCAGCCGACGATGACGGTCACGCTCATGGGAGGCGATATGCAGGCGCAGGGCCATGCCCAACTGTTGGTCAATGTCTTCGATCTCGGCGCCAATCTGCAGGCCGCGGCGGAGATGGCGCGATTCCGCCATGACCAAGTCGCCAATGAACTCGGCCTCGAGTCGCCGCTCTACCGATTGGTCGGCGCGCAATTGGCCGCGATGGGACACCGGGTCAAATCGGTCGACGGTTCGGTCGTCGGCGGCGTGCAGTCGATCCTGTTTACCCCGGATCACGGGGACGCGCGCGATCGTGGGCCGACCGGTGGTGTCGACGGCTTTTATCGCGCAGGGTCCGATCATCGCAAGGACGGCGCCGCAGTCGGCTGGTAAACCGGTTAGCGCTGAGTTCGTGCGCTCTGGCGGTGTTTTCGCTGTGCGTCGAAAAGGCTCACCGTCGCGTCATGCTGCGGCGAGGGTCGGGGCGAGACGATGATGTCCTGCACGATGGCAGCCATATTGGCCCGGAGCGCCAATATCTGGTCGCTTGCCACCGGGCGCGAGAGCAGGTAACCCTGCACGGAAATCGGCCGCCCCTCGCAGAGAAGCGCCAATTGTTGAGGGCGCTCGACGCCTTCCGCTGTAACCGCCAAGCCCAAATTCGAGCACAAATCGATGATGGCGCTTGCGATCGCGGCCGCGCGCGGACTCGTGTCGATTCCGTCGATCAAGCTGCGGTCCAACTTGATGCGAGACAGCGGCAGTTCTTCGAGAGACGCGAGCGAAGAATAGCCGGTACCGAAATCGTCGAGCGCGATCGCAATCTCGCTGCTGCGCAAACGCCGCAAGGATTCAATGGTGCGCGAGCCGGTTTGAAGCACGGATTCGGTCAGCTCCAATTCGATGCAGCGCGAAGGCAGCCGAAACTCGTCCAGCATGCCGCGCAATTGATCGACGAAACGGTCGTCCATCAATTGGCGCGGCGAGACGTTGACCGCGATCCGCACGCCGGGCCATTCTCCGTGGTACCACCCGGCCGCGGTCCGTATCGCGTCACGCAGCACCCAGGTTCCGATCTCATTGATGAGCCCTGATTCCTCGGCAATCGGGAGAAATTCGGCAGGTGATACTCGCCTGCCGTCGGGAAGCCGCCACCGTATCAACGCTTCGACGACAATGATCTCGAAGGACTCGATGCTCACCTCCGGCTGATACACCAGTTCGAACTCAGCCCGTTCGATCGCGCGGCGCAGTCCTTGCTCGGTCGAGAACTTGCTGGTTGCAGCCGCAAGCAGCGCCGGCGTGAACATCGCAAGTTGGCTGCGTCCAAGTGCCTTCGCATTGAATAGAGCCGCGTCGGCCGCGCTCAGCAGATCTTCGGGGCGGATTTCGTGATCCGGAAAGAGGCTTGCTCCGACGCTGACACTCACCGTCAAATCGCGTCCATGCACGGTGACCGGCTCGCGAAACGCGTCGACGAGCGCCTGGCCCGCCTGCTCGACGGCTTCCCGTGACTGTGCCTCCTGGTAAACCACCGCGAATTCGTCGCCACCCCACCGCGCGGCGAACCCGACGTGATCGGCGGCCGCCTGCAATCGCCGTGCGATCGCAACCAGCACGTGGTCTCCGAACGTATGCCCCAGACTGTCGTTGAGATTCTTGAAGTTATCCACGTCGACGAACAGCACGCCGACTTTGCGCTGGGTTCGAGAGGCGCGCTCGGTGGCGTTACCCAGCAGCAGCAGCAACTGGCGGCGATTGGGCAATAGAGTCAAGGGATCGTGTTCGGCGAGGTGTTGCAGTTCGCGCGTGCGCTGCTCGACGGTGATTTCGAGATTTCGTTGATGCTCCTGCGCCGCCGCACCGGCAGCGGCGAGTTGAGCAGCCATGCGATTGAATCCGATGGCCAAGGTATCGAGTTCCTTGATTCCGCCGCGCGGTACGCGAGCGTCGACGTCGCCTGCAGCGAGACTTTCCGCCGCCCGGAGCATGCGCCTGACTGGCAGCACGATACTTCGTACCGTGAGGATCGAAATGACGAGCAGAAGCGTGAGCACGACTGCAGTGATCCAGGCGACGATGACGGCCCCGGAGTCCTCGGCGCGAGTCGTAGTCGTCGTAACAGCCGCTTTGCCAGGAACCGATGCCGGCATGGCTGCCGGCGTCTGCTGATCGCTCGGCGCATGATCGGAACGCGCGGGCGCGGTGTCCTCCGGCATGGCTTTTTCGACGGCTTTGCCGAGCGCCGTGCCGAGTGCAAGGAATTCGCGCGTGTTCACTGCGCGCTGCGAATCGGCGTCGGCGAGCGCGTGCCGCAGCTCGACGATACGCGCGGTGTCGTTACGCATGTCGCGAACCCAGGACTGCCCGTCGCGCCGTAAAAAATTTGCCTCGTTGTCGTCCAATGCCTTTGCGAAGTTGACTTCGGCCGCGCCCAAGCGGTCGCCCGAGCCGGTGTCATCGGCGCCCGGGGCATCGAAATTCGCGAAGGATCTGCGGATTTCGTCGAGATTGTCCTGCAGCCGCCGTAGCGACTGGCGTGCGAGGACGCGCCCGAAGATCTTCCATTCGCGGCTCTGCGAGGTCTGCAGACGCAGGGTCATCGCGTCGAGGTGTGCCGAGTATTCGGCCGACATAGCACGGTGCGTGTCCTGCAAGCGCACCGACATGGAAGCCGCATTGACGAATGCTGCGACGATCGCCGAGACATCACTCAACGGATGGCCGGACGCGATCGTGCTCTTCGACTGGATTTTTGCCCAGAGACCCCTCAGCTCATTGCGCGCGAGATCGACACGCGCGTCGGTCTCCGGGGAATCGAATGACCGGCGATCCTGCGTCGCGTGCTCAAACCGCTCGATCGCGAGCTGGACAGCGGTCGCGCTGACCCGTGGAGCGGGCGCTGCGGCCGCGGCGCTCGTGGCGGTGGCCGCTCGATTCGCGGCCCCGAGATGCGCGCGTGCCGGAGCAGCCACGGCCTGCACCCGCGTGGTTTGAATCACCAGCATGCCTTCTTCGACGATCAGGTTCGCCGCCGCCGCGAGCACTGCAACCGCCGCGAAGGTAATCGCCAAGGTTGCGGTAATTCCGAAGTAATGCGGACGGAACAGCTGCGTCCGTATGCGAGTCCAGATAGGACCGCGGGTGCTCCTGAGGTAACTTATTCCAAGCATCCCGCAACGAGCCTCCGTAACCGGCAACCACTACATTGCGCCCATGTGCACGAGATAACTTCGTCGCATTCTGAATTTGCGGAATCGGTCACGCCAGTTGTGTGCGTTGCCGTACATAGAGCCGGAGCGCGTGATTATGACCATCGCGAATCGAACGCAAGATCGCCCGTTGGCGCGCGCATGTTGCAAGTACTTCGACCGCGGGTATTCTAGGGTCGGGGGTAACCGAGGAGTGGTCACACGCATGCATTCGGCGGGGAATTTGCTTATCGGACTTGGTCGCGTGGCATTCGCTCTGCCGCCGCGAGCCGCGTAGTGGCGCAATCTCGACACGATATCGCGGCGATCATCGAGGCCCTGGACAGGCATTACCCCGCGTATCACCCGATCCAGACGACGGATCCGTTCGAGCTCGTGCTGTGGGAGAACGTCGCCTATCTCGCGCCGCCGCCGCGCCGAGCAGCAGCGTTTCGATTGCTGCAGCAAGAGATCGGATGCTCGCCGCGCGCGATCCTCGATGCGTCCCAGAGCGCGCTCGAGCGTGTCAGCGCGCACGGCATTTTGAAGAAAGCATTTGCTTGCAAGCTGCGGACTTGCGCAGAAATCGCGCTCCACGCGTTCGCGGGCGACCTGCGATCCGCACTCATCGTTCCGGTCGGCAAGGCGAAACGAGCGCTGCGTCTATTCCCGGGAATCGGCGAGCCGGGAGCCGAAAAAATTCTGCTGTTCTCAGGAATTCATGCGTTCTTGGCGCCGGACTCGAATGCGCTGCGCGTGTTGTCGCGGCTCGGGTTCATCGAGGAATCCAAATCCTATGCACAAACCTACCGGGCGGCCCGGGATGTCGAAAAAGCCATCGGCGCCGATTTCAAAAAGCTTCGCAAAGCCCACGAACTCCTGCAGCTCCATGGTCAAACGCTGTGCAAGCGCGCCGAGCCGAACTGCCGCGCCTGCCCGGTAACTGCGGGTTGTGCGTACTTCCGGGAGTCCGCCGGCGCGATGGCGAAGGCCGCACGTCGATCAACCTAGGCGGATCCGTATTTGAATGGCTAATTTGCGCAGGCGATCACGATCGGTGCGCCCTTCAACAGTTCATTCATGTCTCTGTCGATGAACACGCCGGTGCGACGCCCGTCGGGCGCGTTGTCAGGAAACCACGGGTCCATGCAGGTGACGACCGAACTCGTTTCCGATGAACGCTGATTGAATACGACGTTCATGTGCATGCCGATGATGCCCGGACCCACCAAGAACTTATGGAACGCAATCAAATTGGGCGCGTCCGTAATCGGCAGTGCGCCGTTGTCCCGGATTTGCTGGATTCCCGAGATGTCGAATCGCGCGGTCTGCATCCCGAATCGCGGAGTTGCCGCAATTTTCAGAAACCCCTCGATGTTCACGGTGCCATCGTCGGAGGCCATGCTGGCGAATTCCACGAGAAGGTCGTTTTGGCTCGAGCGCCGTCGCCCATTTGCGGCGAGCCACCAGCTGAGGCATGCCGCCCAGCAAGAAGTATTGTCGTTTTGGCCGACCGGAGGGAAATTGCGATAATTTGTCGTCGCCATCGAAGTGCCTCCGGCAGGATCGCGCCTACCGCTGTCAAACTATCACAGGATCCCGACTCGGAGAACTATCCCGAATCGGATCGCTTGGCGCCGCCGAATATTTTATGTCCCAGCCGAAACAGCGGCCAACCGGTTATCAATACACCGGCGCCCGCGAGCGCGAGCCCGGGATCCAGCGAGAACACACGGACCGCAACCCCGAGTAGACAGCCGATGTACAGCAGCGGCAGCACAGGATAGCCCGGCATCGTGAAGCCGCCGTCGCCGAGGCGCCGCCGGCGCAGCACGAACAGCGTCGAGGCGACCACCGCAAGCGTCAGCATATCGGTGAAGATCACGTAGTTGAGCAGCTTCTCGAACGAACCGAGCATGAATGCCGGTATCAACATCGATACGCCGAAGAACAGCAGGCCGACCTCCTGCACTTGGCTTTCCGGGTTCACGCGCAGGAAGGCCCGCGGCAATACGCCGTCCTGGGCCATCGCGTAGTAGCTGCGCGGCATTTGAATGATCGTCGCGTTGACGAAGCCGGCCGCCGAGAGGAAAACGGCCACGGAAATCACCGCCTCGCCCGAAGGGCCGAAAGTCGCACGCGACAGCGCCGCCGCGACCAACTTCGAATCCGCGATGCCGCCGATTCCGAGCACCTGCACGTAGGCGAAATTAATCAGCAGATAAAGACCCACGACGGTGAGCATGCCGGCGGTGATGGCCAGCGGGAATCGCCGCCGCGCATCTTTGAGATCGGCGCCGAGATTCATCGTCATGTGGTAGCCGCCGTAGGCATAGAAGCACGGTATCAGCGCCGCCGACAGACGCGGCGCCCAAGGCGCGGTGACCGCCGGCGCGCCGACGTTGGCGTGCGGCGCGAGCAGCAGTGCGAGTGCCGTGAGGCCGACGATCATCGCGATTTTTACCAAGGAGAGAATGTTCTGGGTGCGTGCCCCCGGCTTGACGCCGCGATAGTTCAGAAACAGCAGGACCAGCATCGTTGCGCTCGCGAGCGCGAGCGACGCCTGCGACGTGCGCCACTGCGCGGGCAGCAACACCGGGATCAGATAATCGGCACCGATGAATGCGACGCCGGCCGCACCGGCACCCTGCAGCAGGGTTTGTGACCAATTCAACATGAAGGCGAGTGTCGGGCCGTAACAGTCCGCGACGACGCGGTAATAGCCCCCGGCACGCGGATGCCGCGAACCGATCTCCGCGAACGTGAACGCGCCGATCATCGCGACGATCCCGCCGGCGATCCACGCGGCGAAGAACATCGCCGCGCTGCCCGCTGCGCTCGCGACGATTGCCGGGGTGCGGAAAATCCCGATGCCGACGACCAAACTGAACACCACCATCGCGGTGTCAAACGTGGAAAGCCTGGCCTGAATTCCGCTCCGGCCGGACTCAGTCGCCATGAAACGCCCGGACAACCAGGCCGGCAAGCCGCCGATAATCGTCGATGCCGTTGTAGAGCTGCGACGAGAGGCGTAGCAGCGGCACCGGATGTGGGTGCAGCCAGGTCTCGACGCCCTGACCGCGGAACCAGTCGTGCAGACCCGCGCAGTCGAGCCGGGACGCCGGCGAGCCGGGCTGCGCCGGCGGCAGCGGCATCGAAGCCATCGAACCGATCATCGAGGCGGGACATGGCGCATCGACGCCGAGCGCATCGAGCAGCAATTCTCGCGCTCGCAACACGAGCGCATGGTTGGTCGCCATGACCTCCGTCCAACCGCCCGGCATTAGGCCGCCGACGAAGCGCAGCGACTCCGGAATGCACAGCCACGGCGTCGGATCGCAGGTGCCGGTCCAGTCGAATTCCGCATGAAATCCTGCGTTGTAACCGTGACTGATCACGATCGGATGCAGCGCCGCTTGGCAATCGCGGCGCACATACAAGAATGCGGCGCCCTTGGGGGCACAGAGCCACTTGTGCGCATTGCCGGTGTAGTAGGCCGCGCCGAGTTTCTTAAGCTCGAGCGCGACCATGCCCGGCGCATGGGCTCCATCGACCAGCGTATCGACGCCTCGCGCGCGCAGCTCGCTGACCAGGCGCGCAATCGGCAGTACCAAGGCCGTCGGGCTCGTGACGTGGTCGATCAGCGCCAATCGCGTCGCCGGCGTGACACATTTCACGACGGCCTCGACGAATTGGTCGCCGTCCTGCACCGGAAACGGCAATTGGGCGACGACCACGCGTGTACCGTGCCTTGCGGCCACGAAATCGACGGTCTTGCGACACGCGGCATAGGTATGGTTGGTGACGAGCAGCTCGTCATCGGGCGCAAACTGCAGCGAGCGCAGCACCGCGTTGACGCCGGCCGTTGCGTTCGGCACGAACGCGAGGTCCGCGGCATCGGCGCCGAGAAACGGCGCGAGTACCTCCCTCGCAGCGTTCAGGCGGGCGGGCAGAGTTGCCGAGAGGAAATCGACCGGCTCTCGTTCCATCTCGGCGCGCAGCGCCGACTGCACCGCCAAAACCGCGGACGGACAAGCACCGAAGGATCCGTGGTTGAGGTAAGTCACCGATGGATCCAAGCCCCAAAGGGAGCCAAAATTCAAGCGGATCTCCTTGGCTAGAAGTCGTCCGCGCTACGATGCTTGAGTTCCGGAGCTAATACCAGCGGCATCGGCAAGAATATCTGGCGGCGAGGCGCCTTACTCGTAAGTGCCGGCCTTGAAAATCAAACCGTCCTGAACTTCCCAATAAGCGGTCTTCTTTTCGATTTTGCCGCTGACTGGATTCTTGCGCATGAACGTGATCCAGCCGTTCGGCTTGGTCTTTGCGGTCTCGACCATCTCTTTGATGAACAGCTTGCCGTTCGGGTCCGCCGTATCCATGCGATTCAGGCCCACGATCGCCGGGCTGACCGGGTGCGCGACACAGGTACCCGTGGTGTCGTGAGCGTCGACGTAGTCCTCGCCGTGTGCGAACTGGCCGTCCTTGTTGTTCAATTCGGCTATCGTCTTATCCTTGCCGTTCGCCTTGTAAAAGGCGACTGCTTTCTTGACCTGCGCGACGACTTCATCCTTGGTCGGCACGTCGCCCGCGTTCGCGACCACGAGCGGTGCAAGAGTCAGCATCAACACAGACAGACCACAGCGAATATTCCGCCACATACATCCTCCAATATCAGTTCAGTTGGCCCCGACGACGCGCGCCATCGCAGGCGCCGCAACATCCCCGCGCCGACCGGCTACGCGGTATCGATCCATCAAATCGGTCAAGCTTTGAGACTGTTCGGCGAGCACGCGCGATGCTTCCGCAGCTTCGGCAACCAGTGCCGCATTCTGGTGCGTGAGTTCGTCCATCTGGGTGATTGCATTGCCGACCTCGTCGATGCCGCTCGCTTGTTCGCCGCTCGCGCCGGCGATCTCCGCAATGATATTGCCGACTTTTTTGACGGCCACGGCGAGTTCCGAGAAAGTCGTGCCGCACTCCCCGACGAGCTGCGCGCCGGCCTCGACCTGGTTCACGCTGTCGCGGATCAGCCCCTTGATTTCCTTGGCCGCTTGCGCGCTGCGCGAGGCCAAGGTCCGTACTTCGCTCGCGACTACGGCAAAACCGCGTCCTTGGTCGCCGGCGCGGGCCGCCTCAACCGCGGCGTTGAGCGCCAGCAGATTGGTCTGAAACGCAATTTCGTCGATGACGCCGATGATGTCGGCAATCTTGCGTGAGGAGCCGTTGATGCCTTCCATTGCCTGCACGGCGCTCGCGATGACCGTTCCGCCGCGCTCGGCACGCTGCTGCGCGTCGATCGCGAGCTGGTTCGCCTGGCTGGAGTTCTCGGCGTTTTGGCGTACCGAACTGGTCATTTCTTCCATCGATGCCGCGGTCAGCTGCAGCGATGAGGCTTGATTCTCGGTACGCTGTGAGAGGCTCGCGTTGCCGTGCGAGATCTCGCGCGCGCCGCGGGAGACCTCGGCGGCGGACTCCTTGACTTGCCCGACCATCGTCGACATCTCGCCGACCAGGCGATTGATGCCGCTGCCGATCTTGCGCTCGAGGCCGCTGCGTTCATCGAGTTGCATCCGCTGCGTAAGATCGCCGTTGTTCGCACTGTCGACGAGCCGACCGACGCCGGTGACGACGTTCGCGACGTTTTCGATGAGCCGATTCATGCTTTCGGCGAGTTCGAGCGCGAAGCCGTTCTTGCCGGCCGTCGAGAGCCGCTGCTCGAGTTGCCCGTCCGCGACCGCGGCGACGACGCTCTTGATTTCCTCGAGCGCGCGCCGGTCGGTCTCGCCGCGAATGCGCTCGTCCTCGCGATGTTGCCGATCGAGCGCCGCCCGCTCGCGCAATTGCGACTGGGTCGTCGAAAGCCCGACGAGCATTTGTCCAATTTCGTCGCGACGCGTCGTGTCGATCGAGTTGTCGAGTTCGCCGTGGCCGATTTTTCCGAGCAGCGCGATCGTATCGCGCAGCGGGCGCGTGATCGCGCGCGTCATCGCCACGGCAATCGTGATGCCGATTGCGGTGGCGGCAATCAGCAGCAGCAACACCGTGCGGCGCGCCGCAGCCGCGGACGCGAATGCCGCGTGTTTCGCACTATCTGCATACTCATTGCCGTAGTCGATCAGCTTGCGCAGCGCGAGGCTGGCATCATCGAATTTGACCTTGGCGCCGCCGATCAGCACCTTCTGCGCGTCGCTCGCCAGGCCGTCTTCGGCAATCGCGATCGCGCGGTCTTGATCTTTTTTGTACAGCTTCCACTTGGCGTCGGCATCCGACCAGAGCGCTTGCTGATCGGCGGACTGAATCAGCGGCAAATAGGCCTCCACATTGGCCTTCATATGTGCCTCGACGTCCGCAAGCGTCTTGCTGGATTCCTCGGCGCCGCTCGCATTGTTGAGCTGCAGGCGCGTGAGCACTTCGAGTGCGGCGGACCGGCTTTGCGCTGCATTCGTGTCGATCGCGGAAATTCGATAAACGCTCGCGAGCGCCTGGCTTGCGATCAGGTCGGTTTGGTGGGCGAGGTCACCGAGTCTGGAATCGGAGGTAATGCCGATGACCGCCGCAAACGCGAGCACTAGCAAAAAGGCGAACAATAACTTGATGCCGATCTGCAGGTTTTTGATCATGTTGGACACGGCGAGCATGCACCCTCGAGTTTCAAGGCACGGATCGGATTTCAAGCGAGCACGGGATCGGCCCAGCACCCTCCATGGCGCTTATCGGCATCCGACAGGTGGGCTTTAGGCGCCAAGCGGCTCTGAATCACATTCTGGGCGGATCGCGACGGCCTTTTGCGCGATGCACCGACTCGCAGCCCCCGCCGGGGGGCCCTATGCTGTCCGCTGGACGAACACGGCCTGGTTCATGCCCGCGGCGAGAGCTCCGGTCGTGATTTAGCCAACCGACTGTCGCGTTCGGACCCGATTTGTGCGCACCGCATACCGATCGTTGCGACTATTCGTTGTTAATATATCAGCCTATGATTGGCGTCTACGACTAACGGTTTGCCAAGGTTGCCATGACCGATGCTTCGCCGCGGCGGGTAATTCCGCTCAAGCTTGAACCGCCCTCCTCACTCAGTGCGGGCGAGCGCGCGGCTGTTGCGGATGCCTGCAAGCGGTTGAAGAGTTTGCCTGGCGGGCTGCTGCCCATCCTGCACGCGGTGCAAGAGGCGCTGGGCTTCGTGCCGCACGATGCGGTTCCGCTGATCGCCGGCGAGCTCAATTTGTCGCTCGCCGAAGTCCATGGCGTATTGAGCTTTTATCACTATTTTCGCAAGGAGCGCGGCGGCCGGCACGTCGTGCATCTATGTCGAGCGGAGGCCTGCCAGGCGGTCGGCGCGGTGGCGCTCGAAGCCCATGCCAAGCGCAGCCTCGGCATCGATTTTCACGGAACTACGGCCGACGGCGCGATCAGCCTTGAACCGGTTTATTGCCTCGGCAATTGCGCACTCGGACCCTCGGTCATGATCGACGAGCAGCTCCAAGGACGCGTATCGCCGGCACGCTTCGATGCCTTGGTCGCTGCGGCGCGCACGGCCGTCAAGCCATGAGCAGCTTGAAGATGTACATCCCCCTCGATGCCGCCGCGCGCGCCGTGGGCGCCGACCAGACCGCCGCTGCGGTGGCCGCCGAGGCATCGCGCCGCAAAATCGACGTCCAGATCGTGCGCAACGGCTCACGCGGATTGTTATGGCTCGAGCCGCTCGTCGAGGTCGAAATCGCAGGCCGGCGGCACGCATATGGGCCCGTTGAGGCTGAGCAAGTCGCCGAGTTATTCACGGCCGGCTTTGCCTCGACAGCATTGCCTGCCGGCAGCCACCCCTTGGCTCTGGGGCCGACCGAGGAAATCCCCTATCTGAAGCGTCAGCAGCGGCTCAGCTTTGCGCGTGTAGGCATCGTTGATCCGCGCGAGCTTGGCCATTATCTGACCCATGGCGGTTACCGCGGCCTCACCGCGGCGCTCGCACTGCCGCCCGCCGACATCGTGGCCAGCGTCACGGCCTCGGGCTTGCGCGGCCGCGGCGGTGCTGCGTTTCCTGCCGGCATCAAATGGAAGACCGTTCTCGGCGCGGCGGGTAGCCAAAAGTACGTCGTTTGCAATGCCGATGAGGGCGATTCCGGCACCTTCTCGGATCGCATGCTCATGGAGGGAGACCCGTTCGTGCTGATCGAGGGCATGACGATCGCGGCGCTCGCGACGGGGGCGACCCAAGGCTACATTTATCTGCGCTGGGAATACCCGGATGCAAAGCGGGCGCTCGAAGCGGCGATCAAAGCCGCCTATGAGGCGCATTACCTCGGCAATGACATCCAAGGCAGCGGCAAACGCTTCGACTTGGAAGTCCGCATGGGTGCAGGCGCATACATCTGCGGCGAGGAGACCTCCTTACTCGAGTCGCTCGAGGGCAAGCGCGGCCAGGTACGCTTCAAACCGCCGCTGCCGGCGATCGCCGGGCTGTTCGGCAAACCGACGGTCATCAACAACGTGATCACGTTTGCGTCGGTCCCGATCATCCTCGACCAGGGGGCGGCGCATTACCAGAACTTCGGAATGGCGCGCTCGCGCGGCACGCTGCCGATGCAATTGGCCGGCAATGTAAAATTCGGCGGCCTCGTGGAGATTGCGTTCGGCATGAGCCTGCGCAATTTACTGACTGAGTTCGGCGGCGGCACCTTGAGCGGCCGGCCGATTCGTGCGGTGCAGGTTGGCGGGCCGTTGGGGGCGTATCTGCCGGACTCGCAATTGGACACGCCGTTGGATTACGAGGCGTTCGCCGCGATCAAAGGCATGCTCGGCCATGGCGGCATCGTGGTATTCGACGACAGCGTCGACATGTCCGCGCAGGCGCGTTATGCGATGGAGTTTTGTGCGATCGAGTCCTGCGGTAAGTGCACGCCGTGTCGCATCGGCTCCACGCGCGGCGTCGAGGTCATCGACCGCTTGCTCGCGGGGCAAAATGCGCCGCAGCAAGAGCTGCTGCTGCGCGATCTGTGCGAGACCTTGACCTATGGCTCGCTGTGCGCGCTCGGGGGTTTGATACCCTACCCTGTGCTCTCCGCGTTGAACCATTTTCCCGAGGATTTTGTCAAATCTGAGCGGGCGCACGCGTCCGCATGAAGTCTCTTTAGCGAGGTTTCCGCCATGTTGTCGATTGTCGAACAAGATTACGGCACCCCGGGACGCGACAGCGCGAAGCTCGTGACGCTCACCATCGACGGGCGCGAAGTGACCGTACCCGAGGGCACCTCGGTCATGCGCGCTGCCGCACTCTCGGAAATCAAGATTCCGAAGCTCTGTGCAACCGAACAACTGGAGGCATTCGGCTCGTGCCGGATGTGCCTCGTACAGATCGACGGTATGAAGGGCCTGCCCGCCTCCTGCACGACGCCGGTTGCACAAGGCATGAAAGTGCGCACGCAGAACAAGCAGCTCGCCGACATCCGCCGCGGCGTCATGGAACTCTACATCTCAGATCACCCGCTCGACTGCTTGACCTGTCCGGCGAACGGCCATTGTGAATTACAAGACATGGCGGGGGTCGTCGGACTGCGCGAAGTGCGCTACGGCTATGAAGGCGCCAATCACTTGAGCGCGGTGAAGGACACCAGCAATCCCTATTTTACGTTCGATGCGAGCAAGTGCATCGTCTGCTCGCGTTGCGTGCGCGCTTGCGACGAACAACAAGGGACTTTGGCGCTCACGATCCAGAGCCGTGGCTTCGACTCCAAGGTCGCCGCGAGCCAGGACGTGTCGTTCATGGACTCGGAATGCGTATCCTGTGGCGCCTGCGTTCAGGCCTGTCCGACGGCCACGCTCTCGGAAAATACACTGATTGCCAAGGGCCAGGCCGAGCACAGCATCACGACGACCTGCGCCTACTGCGGCGTGGGCTGCTCGTTCCGCGCCGAGATGCAGGGCGAGGAAGTCGTGCGCATGGTGCCGAACAAGGACGGCGGCGCGAATCACGGTCACTCCTGCGTCAAGGGACGCTTCGCAATCGGTTACGCAACGCATCCGGACCGAATCATGAAACCGATGATCCGCCAGAAGATCTCGGATCCCTGGCGTGAAGTGACGTGGGACGAAGCGATCGGCTATGCGGCGAGCGAACTGAAGCGCATTCAGGCGAAATACGGCCGCAACTCGATCGGCGGCATCACTTCCTCACGCTGCAGCAATGAGGAAACCTATTTGGTGCAGAAGCTCGTACGCGCCGGCTTCGGCAACAACAATGTCGACACCTGCGCGCGGGTCTGCCATTCCCCGACTGGATACGGCCTCAAGAACACCTTGGGCGAGTCGGCCGGCACGCAGAATTTCGATTCCGTGATGAAAGCCGACGTGATCTTCGTGATCGGCGCGAATCCCACCGACGGGCATCCGGTGTTCGCCTCGCAGATGAAGCGCCGCCTGCGCCAGGGTGCACGGCTGATCGTCGCCGACCCGCGCACGATCGATCTGGTCCGCACCCCGCATATCCAAGCCGACTATCACCTGAAACTCAGGCCCGGCACCAACGTCGCCTTGATCAACTCGCTTGCGCACGTGATCGTCACCGAGGGGCTCGTCAAGGAAGAATTCGTGCGCGCTCGCTGTGAGGTCGCCTCGTTCGACAAGTGGCGCAATTTCATTGCGCTCGCGAAAAATTCGCCGGAAGCGATGGAAGAGGTCACCGGCGTACCGGCCGGCGATGTCCGCGCCGCTGCGCGGCTCTACGCGGCCGCGGGCAACGGCGCGATTTACTACGGTCTCGGCGTCACCGAGCACAGCCAGGGCTCGACGATGGTCATGGGCATCGCGAATCTCGCGATGGCGACCGGCAACGTCGGGCGCGAGGGCGTCGGCGTCAATCCCCTGCGCGGACAGAACAACGTCCAGGGCTCCTGCGACATGGGATCCTTCCCGCACGAGTTCCCGGGCTACCGGCATGTCTCGGATGACACGGTGCGCCATTTGTTCGAGGGTGCCTGGGGCGTCAGCTTGCAAAACGAGCCGGGCTTGCGCATTCCGAACATGTTCGAGGCCGCGCTCGACGGAGAATTCAAGGGCCTCTATATCGAGGGCGAGGACATTGCGCAGTCCGATCCCAACACTCAGCACGTGACCGCCGCGCTGACTTCGATGGAATGCATCATCGTGCAAGACCTGTTCCTGAACGAGTCGGCGAAATTCGCGCACGTATTTCTACCGGGCTCCTCGTTCCTCGAAAAGGACGGGACTTTCACGAACGCCGAGCGGCGCATATCGCGGGTGCGCAAAGTCATGGATCCCAAGAGCGGCTATGCCGATTGGGAAATTACGCAGCTGCTCGCCAACGCGGTCGGGTATCCGATGAACTACGGACATCCGTCCGAGATCATGGACGAAATCGCACGCTTGACGCCGACGTTCACCGGCGTGAGCTTCGCGCGCATCGACGAGTTGGGAAGCATCCAGTGGCCCTGCAACGCCGCGCATCCGAATGGCACACCGACGATGCACGTCGGTGAATTCGTGCGCGGCAAGGGCAAATTCCTGGTCACCGAGTACGTGCCGACCGCGGAAAAGGTCAATGCGCGATATCCGCTGATTCTCACCACGGGGCGCATCCTGAGCCAATACAACGTCGGCGCTCAGACCCGGCGCACCGAGAACAACCGCTGGCACGATGAAGATCGCTTGGAGATCCATCCGCACGATGCCGAGGAGCGCGGTATATCCGAGGGCGATTGGGTCGGCATCGCGAGCCGCGCCGGCGATACCGTGCTGCGCGCGAAGGTCACCGAGCGGGTCCAGCCCGGCGTGGTGTACACGACCTTCCACTTCCCGGAGTCGGGCGCCAATGTCATCACGACCGAAAACTCGGACTGGGCGACGAATTGCCCCGAGTACAAGGTCACGGCCGTTCAGGCCACGCGCGTCAATCACCCGTCCGTGTGGCAAACGCGTTTTCGCGAGTTCAGCGAAACGCAGCAGGATCTGCTCAAGAGCGCCGGCGCCGACGTGTTCGTGGGCAAGTAGCTCCTCGTCATGAGCGATTCACGGCACCTGATCCAGATGGCGAACGACATCGGCAATTTCTTTCGCTCGGAGCCCAAGCGCGAGGACGCGGTCGCGGGCATTGCGAATCACATCGCCAAGTTTTGGACGCCGCGCATGCGCCAGAAGCTGCTCGCGCATCTCGATGCGCACGGCGCCGACGGTCTCGATGACCTGCCGATGGCCGCAGTCAGCGACCTCAAGGCCCATGCGGTGGCCAAGACGCACGCGGAGCCGCCCGGCGGCGATGCAGGCTGATCTGCTGGAATCCGGACCGGCGCATTAGCCTTCGGCAAGCGCACCCACGTGCGCGACCGCGCTTCGGCCCAGTGCCGCGAGGTTGTAGCCGCCTTCGAGCATTGAAACGATGCGCCCCTGCGAGTGTCGCGCAGCCACGGCCACGAGTTCACGCGTGAGCCAGGCATAGTCCTCGTCGATCAGCGCCATACCGCCGAGCAAGTCCTCGCGGTGCGCATCGAAGCCCGCCGAGATCACGATCATCTGCGGCTTGAATTTCTCGAGTGCGGGCAGCCAGATCTGCTCCAATGCGCTCTTGACCGCAGCGCCGCCGCTGCCGGCGGCTAGCGGCACGTTGATCATATTCGGTGCGGGGCTGATCGTGCCGCTGTTTGGATAGAAGGGATGCTGAAAAAAGCTCGCCATCAGCACCTGCTCGCGCCAAGGCGCCGCGCTGAACATCTCTTCGGTTCCATTGCCGTGGTGCACGTCGAAATCGATGATCGCGACGCGCTCGAGGCCTTTGACTTCGAGCGCATAGGCGGCGGCAACCGCGACGTTGTTGAATATGCAAAAGCCCATCGAGCGCGTTTGCGTCGCATGGTGGCCGCAGGGACGGACTGCGCAAAACGCATTTCGTGCGCGACCGGCCATGATCTCATCGACGGCCAGCAGGCCCGCGCCCGCCGCGCGCCGCGCCGCGGCGAGGCTGAAGGAATTCATCGCGGTGTCCGGATCGAGCTGCACGATTCCGTGCGAGGGCGCGTGCTCGAATATCAGATCCACGTACGACGAATCATGGACCCGCTTGAGATCGTCGGCATTCGCGAGCGGCGCCTCCAAACTGCGCAATTCCGCGAGCAAGCCGGAAGCGGCCATCGATTCGTTGACGGCTCTGAGACGATCGGGATTTTCCGGGTGCCCGGGACCCATTTCATGTCTCAGGCAGTCCGCATGGGTGATATAGGCCGTGGTCATGGTGGATCCTGAATAGGGCTAGAGGGATGCCGCTCGCTCGCGCGACAACTCGGCGCCGGCGTAAAGCCCCGCGGTCCGCCCGCGTTCTTGGACGAGCGCCAATACGGCATCGATCGTCGGCGTGGGCACTTGGGCCAGGCGCCCGAGTTCTTGGACCGCGGTCACGAGCGCGTCGATTTCGAGCGAACGCCCGCGCTCCATATCTTGCAGCATCGACATTTTGTGGGCACCGATCGATCCCACCGATGCGAGCCGGCGCTCGACCATTTCCGCGGGAATCGACACGCCCAATGCCTCGTTGACCGCCTTGGTCTCGTGCATCATCGTCCTGCAAAGGCCGAGCAGCGCGGGCTCACCGGTGATGCGGGCGAGCGTGGCGCCGGTCAGAGCGCTGATCGGGTTGAAGCAGACATTACCCCAAAGCTTGAGCCAGATGTTCCAGCGAATGTTATCGCGCACCGGCGCCTCGAAGCCTGCTTCGATGAGCGCCGCGCTGAGCTTGGTCACGCGATCGGATCGGACGCCGTCGGGTTCTCCGATCGTGAATCGCTTGAACGCATAATGCTCAACGAGGCCCGGCGCCACGACCTCGCAAGCCGGTTCGACGACACAGCCGATCGCACGTTGCGGACCGATCGCGTCCCATTGCCGACCGTCGAAGTCCACCGAGCGCACACGATGACCCTCGAGGCGTCCGCCGGCACGGTAGAAGTACCACCAGGGCACTCCATTCATCGCCGTCAATACTGCGGTCGAAGCACCGAGCAGCGGCGCGAACGATCGCGCGCTCTCATAGGCTTGATGTGCTTTGAGCGCGCACAGGACGAAATCTTGCGGGCCGAACTCGCGCGGGTCGTCGCTCGCGGCGACCTTGACGACTTTCTCGCGGCCATCGATCAATAATTTGAGTCCTTGCGCTCGGATCGCGCGCAAATGCTCGCCGCGCGCGATTACACAGACCTCGTGGCCCGCGACGGCCAATTCGACTGCGAGCAGGCCGCCGATCGCGCCGGCGCCATAGACACAAAATTTCATCGATCGGCCACGCAATCAATTGCCATGCGGCGCCCTCGCGATACGTCGCCGGGCGCAGCCGGCGATTGATGTAGGATGCGCACCGTCAAGACAGCGCGCAGAGGATTCACTCCATGTCGAATGTACCCGTTGAGATGACGGTGGTCGAGATCGCGGCACCGGGCGGCCCGGAGCAGCTGAAGACCACGGTGCGGCCGGTGCCACGGCCCGCGCCGGGAGAAGTGCTCGTACGCGTGGCCGCAGCGGGCGTCAATCGCCCCGATGTGATGCAGCGGCAGGGCCGCTACCCGCCGCCGCCGGGCGCTTCGGACATCCCCGGGCTGGAAATTGCCGGTGAAATCGTCGCCTTGGGGACCGAGGTTTCCGGCCTGCGGCTGGGAGAACAGGTTACGGCTCTGGTTCCGGGCGGCGGTTATGCGGCCTATGCGGTCGCCGCAGCCCCGCTGTGTTTGCCGATCCCGCCGGGGATCAGCATGGTCGAAGCCGCAGCGATTCCGGAGACTTTTTTCACGGTATGGACGAATTTGTTCGAGCGCGGCCGAGCAAAGGCCGGCGAGTCCGTGCTGATCCACGGCGGCACGAGCGGCATCGGCACGACCACAATCCAACTCGCGACCGCCTGGGGGATGCGCGTGTTCGCAACCGCCGGCAGCCCCGAAAAGGCCCGCGCCTGCGAGCGCTTTGGCGCAATTCGGGGAATCGATTACAAAACCGAGGATTTCGTCGAGGTGGTGCGCAAGGAAACCACGGGGGCCGGAGTCGATGTGATCCTCGATATGATCGGCGCGAGCTATTTCGCCCGAAATCTCGAAGCGGCCGCGGTCGAGGGCCGGCTCGTCGTGATCTCCCTGATTGGCGGCGCGCGCACGGAAATTAACCTCAATACGATCATGAGCAAGCGGCTCACGGTGACCGGCTCGACGCTGCGCGCCCGCAGCGTGGCCCAAAAGGCTGTCGTTGCCGAAGGCGTGCTGCACAATCTTTGGCCGCTGCTCGCCGCGGGACGTGTCCGTCCCATTATTTATGCGACTTTTCCGCTCGCCGAGGCCGGCGAAGCACATCGGCTCATGGAGACCTCGCAGCATATCGGCAAGATCGTGTTGACGGTTTGAACCGCGCCCAAGGATTCGTCCGCGGCGCTGTCCGGCAGGCAAGGTTCCCGTGATATATTAGGCCTCGACCTCAAAAAAAGGGTACGGCCCGACCCGCCCTCGAAGCGAAACAACGCGGCCTGATCAAACCATCGCCAGACCGGGAGAAAACGTGCGTTCCGATATCGAAATTGCCCAAAGTGCAACCCTAAAGCCGATCGCCGAGATCGCTGCCGGACTCGGCATTCCTGCCGCGAGTGTCGAGAACTACGGCCACTACAAGGCCAAGATCGCGCTCGATTACATCGACAGCCTCAAGGACAAGCCGGACGGCAAACTGATCCTGGTCACGGCCCTGAGCCCGACGCCCGCCGGTGAAGGCAAGACCACGACCACGGTCGGGTTGGGCGATGCATTGAACAAGATCGGCAAAAAGACCGTGATTTGCTTGCGCGAACCAAGTTTGGGACCGGTATTCGGCATGAAGGGCGGCGCCGCCGGCGGCGGAATGGCCCAGGTCGTGCCGATGGAGGACATCAACCTCCATTTCACCGGGGACTTCAGCGCAATCGGACTCGCCCACAATCTGTTGTCGGCGCTCATCGACAACCATATTTATCACGGCAACGAACTCGGATTCGACGTGCGGCGCATCGCCTGGAAGCGCGTCGTCGACATGAACGATCGGGCACTGCGCGATATCGTCGTGGGACTCGGCGGGACCGCCAACGGCTACCCGCGCGAGGACGGTTTCGACATCGTCGTCGCGTCGGAAGTCATGGCGATATTCTGCCTCTCGCGCAGCCTCGTCGACCTCAAGCAGCGGCTCGGCAACATCGTGGTCGGCTATCGGCGCGACCAGACGCCGATCCGCGCCCGCGATCTGAACGCCCAAGGTGCGATGACCGTGCTGCTCAAGGAGGCGCTCAAGCCGAACCTCGTGCAGACGCTCGAGAACAATCCGGCGTTCATTCATGGCGGGCCTTTCGCGAACATCGCGCACGGCTGCAACTCGGTGCTCGCGACTGCGACCGCGCTGAAGCTCGCGGAGTACGTGGTGACCGAGGCGGGCTTCGGTGCCGATCTCGGTGCAGAAAAATTCATCGATATCAAGTGCCGCAAATCGGGCCTGCGGCCCTCGGCGGTCGTGATCGTCGCGACGATACGCGCGCTAAAATTTCACGGCGGCGCCGATCTGAAGCAGATCAACACGGAAAACCTCGCGGCGCTCGAAAAGGGCATCGCGAATCTGGAGCGTCACGTCAACAACGTGCGCAACCATTACGGCCTGCCTTGCGTCGTCTCGGTCAACCATTTCACTGCGGATACGACCGCGGAACATGCGCTGCTCGCAAAGACGATGGCGTCACTCAACGTACCGCTCGTGCTCGCGCGCCATTGGGCCGAGGGCGGCGCCGGTGCGGCCGACGTAGCCCGCAAGGTCGTCGAAATCGTCGAAGGCGGCAAATCCAACTTCCGCTTCGTCTACGACGAAAATCAGACACTCTGGGACAAGGTGAAGACCATCGCCACCAAGATCTACGGCGCCGCCGACATTTCGGCCGATGCCAAAATCCGTGCGCAACTGGACAAGCTGCAGGCGGACGGTTACGGGCACTATCCCGTTTGCATCGCCAAGACGCAGTATTCGTTTTCGACGGACCCGGCGGCACGCGGCGCGCCGAGCGGACATACGGTCAACATTCGCGAGGTGCGGCTCGCCGCGGGTGCGGAGTTCATCGTCGCTGTCTGCGGCGACGTCATGACGATGCCGGGACTGCCGAAGGTGCCGTCGGCAGACCGCATCGACATCGACGCACAGGGCCGCGTCGTCGGTCTCTTTTAGCGCGCGATCAAACGCCGAGGATCGTCCCCACGGCAAGATTCGTCGAGGCGCAGAATTCTGCAGCCTTGAGTTTCTTGCCGTCCTCGAGCCGAAGCGCAAACACTTCGATCTGACCGCCCTGCGCCGTCACGAATAGGCTCTGATCGGATATCGCGGTGACTGCGCCGATGCGCCCCTTGACCGCGGAAAAGGTCCGCGCGAGGTGTTTGCGTGCATCGAAGATCTGCAGCTTCTTGCCGTTCAGTCGCGTCCAAGCGCCGGGAGCCGGATTGCAGCCGCGGATCAGGTTGTAGACGATATCCACGTGGTTATGCCAGCTGATTTGGGCTTCGGCGTCGCGGCACCAACCCTCGTAACTCGCCTCTGACTCATCCTGGATCGTGGTCACCGCGCGACCGGCGACGACCAGGTCTGCGGCTTCGAGCAGCGCTGCAATCCCGAGCGGGAACAAGCGATCGAAATAGACGCTGCCGAGTGTATCGTCGGGACCAATCGGCGTTTCTTTCTGCAACAGTAGCGGGCCCTCGTCTAGGCCGTCGCTCGGACGGAAGATCGTAAGCCCGGTTAAGGTGTCGCCGCGGATGATCGGCCAATTGATCGAACTCGGGCCCCGATAGCGCGGCAGCAGCGACGGGTGGAACTGAATCGTGCCGTGGCGCGGGATCGACGTGAACTCCTCAGGCGCGAATTGCAGTACATACGCCATGACGCCGATGTCGACGTCGAGGCCACGCAGCGCCTGCTGCGCCTCCGGCCCCTTGAGCGATGGCAGCTGGAATAGTTGCAAGCCCTGCTGCTCCGCGGCAACCCGTAACGGGTCAGGCGCGGTCCCGGGCTTCTCGGGAGTGCAAAACACGCCGGCGACCGTGTCGCCTCGCGCAATGAACGCGTCGAGCACCGACTTGCCGAATTTCTGTTGTCCGATGATGGCAATTCGCATAGCTTAAGTCCCCCGGAAAACAAGAATAATGCCAGCCTATGATATCTCATATATCATTGGAAGGATTGTCCGAAGTGATTCTGTCAAAGCCCACTTTATAGGGAGTTCCCGATGGCTGGTCGCAATTTTCTGTTCGTCCCCGGTCCTACCAATGTGCCCGATCGAGTGACGCGCGCAATGATGGTCCCGATGGAAGACCATCGCTCGCCGATTTTCCCGGAACTCACGCGCGCATGCCTCACCGCCTTGATGCCGGTGTTCAAAACCACGACCGCGAGCCCAATTCTATTTCCGTCGTCGGGCACCGGTTGTTGGGAGGCGGCGCTGACCAATTGTCTCAACGCGGGCGACAAGGTGCTTGCATCGCGCTTCGGCCAATTCAGCCATCTGTGGGTCGACATGTGCACGCGCTTGGGATTCGAGGTGGAATTGCTCGAAACGCCATGGGGCGAAGGCGCCCCGGTCGAACGTTACCTCGCCTCGCTTGCCGCGGACAAGCAGCACAAGATCAAGGCCGTGCTCGTCTGCCAGAACGAGACCGCGACCGGCGTCACGAGCGACGTCGCTGCCGTGCGCAAGGCGATGGACAGCGTCAAACATCCCGCGCTGCTGCTCGTCGATGCGGTCAGCGCGCTCGCCAGCATCGATTTTCGCATGGATGAATGGGGTGTCGACGTTTGCATCAGCGGCTCCCAGAAAGGCTTGATGCTGCCCGCCGGGCTCGGTGTGACCTGCGTGAGCCAAAAAGCGCTCGCAGCGGCCAAGTCGGCCACCTCCAAGCGCTGCTATTTCGACTATGCGGACATGGTCCAAGCCAACGCGTCCGGCTATTTTCCGTACACACCGTCGGTGCCGATGCTCTACGGCCTGAGAGAGTCCCTGACGATGCTCGCCGAGGAAGGTTTGGAGAATGTTTTCCGGCGGCATACCTACCTCGCCGCCGGCGTGCGTGCCGCGGTATTCGAGGGCTGGAAGCTCAAGCTCTGCGCGACCTCGCCCAAGTGGTATTCCGATACGGTCTCCGCGATCATGGTGCCCGAGGGCGTCAACGGCGCCGAAGTCATTGCACGCGCCTTCAAGCGCTATAACCTCGCGCTGGGCGCCGGGCTCTCGAAGGTCGCGGGCAAGCTGTTTCGCATCGGCCATCTCGGCGATCTCAATGAACTCATGCTGGTCGGCGCGATCGCGGGCGCCGAAATGGCGATGCTCGATATCGGCGTCAAGATCGAGCCGGGCAGCGGCGTTGCGGCCGCACAGAACTATTGGCGCAGCAACGCGATGGTTGCGACGCCCAAGGCCGCGGATGCCAAAGCGGGCATCGCGGCGTGAGCCGGCGCGTCGTTTTTCTGGATCGCGCCTCGCTCAAGGCAAAGGTGCGAAAACCTTCCTGCGCCGCCGATTACGTCGAGCATCAAAAGACGTCCGTCGATGAAATCGTGGCGCGCCTTGCGGGTGCCGACGTCGCGATCGTCAACAAGGTTCCGATGCGCGCACCGACGCTCGAGCAACTGCCGCAGCTCAAAATGATCGCGGTGGCGGCAACCGGCTACGACAATGTCGACGTCGCCTATTGCAAAGCGCATGGGATCGCCGTCGCCAACATCCGCAATTACGCGGTTCACACGGTGCCGGAGCACGCCTTCGCAATGATCTTGGCGTTGCGGCGCAACCTGCTCGCCTACCGGCAGGATGTCGAGAACGGCGTCTGGAACAAGGCCGAGCAATTCTGCTTCTTTACGCATGACATCGGCGATCTGCATGGCGCCACGCTCGGCATCATCGGCGAGGGCGCGATCGGACAAGGCACCGCGGCCATCGGCCGCGCGTTCGGCATGCGGGTGCTGTTCGCCGACCATGCGCCGCCCAAAATGGAAGGCGTCACGTTCACGCCGCACGAACAGGTGCTCGCCGAATCGGACGTGATTTCATTGCACTGCCCGCTGATGCCCGCGACCCGCAACCTCATCGATCTGGCTGCGTTTCGCAAAATGAAGCGCAATGCGCTGCTCATCAACACCGCCCGCGGCGGGCTCGTCGACGAGGCGGCCTTGATCCAGGCGCTCGACGAGGGCTTGATCGCCGGCGCGGGCTTCGACGTGCTCACCGTGGAACCGCCGCGCAACGGGCACCCGCTGCTCGACATCCGGCGGCCGAATTTCATCCTGACACCGCATGTTGCATGGGCCTCCGACGGCGCCATGCAATTCCTCGCCGATCAATTGATCGACAACATCGAGCTTTGGGCCGCCGGGAAGCCACAGCACCTCGTGACCTGAGCGTGCGAGCCTCAAGGGCGCGCGCGGCTAGCGCTCGATGAGGATCGCGCGGAAATCGTTGACGTTGGTGAGCGTTGGCCCGGTGACGACCGAATCGCCGAGCGCCGCGAAGAAGCTGTGGGCGTCGTTGGCGGCCAGCATGTCCTTTGGCCGCATGCCGAGCGCCCAGGCGCGCGCGAGCGAGTCCGGCGCGATTCTTGCGCCGGCAATCTCCTCCTGCCCGTCGACGCCGTCGGTATCTCCCGCGAGCGCGTGAATGCGCGCGTGACCGTCGAGTGCGATCGCGAGCGACAATAGAAATTCCACGTTGCGACCGCCGCGGCCGGCGCCACGCACGGTCACCGTGGTCTCGCCGCCGGAGAGCAACACGCAAGGGGCGGCGAACGGCTGACCGCGCTCGGCGACCTGCAGTGCAATGCCCGCAAGAACGCTGCCGACATCGCGCGCTTCACCCTCGATCGCGTCGCTCAGAATATGGGTTGCAAGGCCCGCCGCCCGGCCCACGGCCGCCGCCGCTTCGAGCGACATTTGCGGTGTTGCGACGATGCGCGCTTCGGCACGCGCCAAGCGCGCATCACCGGGCTTCACCGATTCGCCGCGCCCGCTTTCGAGCAGCTCGCGGATAACATCGGGCATCTCGATCCGGTAGCGCCGCAAGATGCCCAGGGCGTCCGCGCAACTGGTCGGATCGGCGACGGTCGGACCCGAGCCGATGTCCGCGAGCCGATCGCCCGGCACATCGGATATCAGCAAGGTGAGCACAGGTGCCGGCGCACAGGCGGCGGCGAGCCGCCCTCCCTTGATCGCCGATAGATGGCGGCGCACGCAGTTTATTTCGCTGATCGTCGCGCCCGAGGCGAGCAGCGCGCGGTTCATCGCCTGTTTGAGCTCGAGCGTGACCCCCTCGGCGGGCAAGGGCAGCAATGCGGATGCGCCGCCCGAGATCAGGCACAGCACCAAGTCGTCGGCGCTCAACTGCTGCACGCGCTCGAGCATTCGTCGAGCCGCTGCATTTCCCGCCGCATCGGGCACCGGATGCGCGGCCTCGACGATCTCGATGCGCTCGCAGGGCACCGCATAGCCATAGCGCGTCACCACGAGGCCCGAGAGCGGACCCGCCCAATGCTGCTCGACCGCGCGTGCCATTGCCGCCGAGGCTTTGCCGGCGCCGATCACGATCAGGCGGCCGCGCGGCGGGTCGGGGAGCTGCGCCGGAATGCACTTGGAGGGCTGAGCCGCGGCGATTGCCGCATCGAACATGCCGCGCAATAGCGTGCGCTGCCGCTCGAATGACTTCGGACCGCTCACGGGAGCGCCAGCACGTTGATCAAGGAGCCGATGCCCTCGATGTAAACCTCCACGGCGGCGCCATCGCGGATCGAACCGACGCCCACGGATGTCCCGCAGGCAATCACGTCGCCGGGCAGCAGCGTCATGTCGTGGGAAATCTGGCTCACGAGGTATTCCGGCGAAAAAATCATGTCCGACAGCGGGTAGTTTTGGCGTTCGACTCCGTCGAGCTTGGTCATCACGCGCGCCTGCGGCCAGTCGAATTGCGTCGCGATCACAGGGCCGATGCAACCGAAGGTATCGTAGCCCTTCGAGCGGCACCATTGAGCAAAGTCGGCGTTCTCGTTGAGCACCTCGGCCGCGGTGACATCGTTGACACAGGTGTAGCCGAAAATCGCGGCGCCTGCGTCAGCGAGCGCAAGCCTGCTGCTGCGTCGGCCTATCACGATGCCGAGCTCGCCCTCGAACGCGATTTTTCCCGCATAGGCCGCGGGTCTGCGAATCGCGGCCTGATGACCGATGACCGAGGTGCCGGGCTTGATCAGATACAGCGCGTGCGCCGGCGCCTGCTTGCCGAGCTTTTCGGCCAAGGCGTGAAAATTGTTCCACAGCGCGACGATCTTCGAAGGTGTGCAGGGACTTTGCAGCGTGTACTCGCCGGCCGCGAGCGTCGCGCCGGTCGGTTGCGGCCCGGCAAACATGTCGCCCTGATATTCGGAAATTCGCGTTCCTTCGAGGACGCCGAATCCCGCGCTCCCGTCGCGCGACTGATAACGAACCCAACAGCTCATGGCCGACCCCTAGTGTAATCCGGCCAACTAGTGTGCGCCGGAGAGCAGCGCTCTGTCTTCCTCGAGGCTCTTCGCGAGAAGCTTGGTCAGCGCGTGTACCGTATCGAGATGCGGAGTCGCAGTTTCGGTGAGCCGCGCCAATTCGATGACTGATCCGAGCAATGCATCGATCTCGAGCGTGCGCTTGGCCTCGACATCTTGAAGCATCGAGGTCTTGTGATGACCCACGCGCTCGGCGCCGGCGATGCGCTTCTCGATCGGTACGCGGAATGTGATGCCGAGCTTGCCCGCAATCGCCTGAGCTTCGCTCATCATCGCGTGCGCGAGAGCACGGCTCGGTGGATACTGGCAAATGCCCGCGAGCGTCGCGCGAGACAGCGCGCTGATCGGATTGAACGTGAGGTTGCCCCAGAGCTTCAGCCAAATTTCCGCTCGGATGTCGCTGAGTACGGGTGCCTGAAGGCCGCTTCGGATGAAGCACTCGGACAAGCGCGTCGCGCGCTCGCTCGCCGTGCCGTCGGGTTCCCCGACCGGGAACCGGTTACCCTCGACGTGTTTGATGATACCGGGGGCCAACAATTCGGTCGCGGGGTAGACGACGCAGCCGATCACGCGCTCGCACGGGATGTTCGTGCCGATCAAGCCGGTCGGGTCGACGCTGTGGATTTGCGTACCCGCCAAGGCGCCGCCGTGCCGGTGAAAATACCAGTACGGGATTCCGTTCTGCATCGGCACCACGATCGTATCCGGGCCGAAGAGCTTCGGCACATCGTGTGCGACGGCCTCAACCTGGTGCGCCTTCATCGCGAGAATCACCACGTCATGTTGCCCTGCGGCCGCGTAATCTGCGGTTGCGTGCACCTTGGCCACGGCCTCTTCACTGCCGTCTGCGAGCACGAGCCGGATGCCGCGCGTCCGCAACGCATCGAGATTTGCTCCGCGCGCGATGAAGGTCACGTCCTCGCCCGCATGCGCGAGCCGCGCGCCGACAAAGCCGCCAATCGCACCAACACCAACCACAGCTATTTTCAAATTGCGACGCCCACGGAGCGCATGGTTCCGCGCTCCTCGATGAATGAATATGACGACCAGCGCAGCCCTCGACGCACGCCACCGCCGGGCGGAATCCATTTTCCACCCGGGACCGCTGGATCTTGCCACCGCATCAGATGACTTTTTTCTGCCGCAGCGCGGTAATGTCCGCGGCTGCGTAGCCGAGTTCGGCAAGCACCTGATCGGTGTGTTCGCCAAGCAAAGGTGAGCGCTTGACCTCGGTGGGACTGTCGCTGAGCTTGATCGGATTGCCGACGGTCAGATACTTGCCGCGCGTGGGATGATCCACTTCGACGATCGTACCGGTCGCACGCAGCGACGGCTCGTTGGCCAGCTCTTCCATCGAGAGGATCGGGCCGCACGGAATGTCGTGCGCATTGAGCAGGTCCATCGCCTCGAACTTGGTTTTGGTGACCGTCCATTCCTCGACCGCGGCGAACACCTCGCGAAGCCGCGGCAGGCGCGCATCAGGCGTCGCGAAATTTGGGTCCGTGAGCCACGCTTCCTTGCCGATGACTCGGCAGATGTCCTTCCAAACCGGCGCCTGCGCGATGAAATACAGGTATGCGTTCGGGTCGGTCTCCCAGCCCTTGCACTTGACGATGGTTCCAGGCTGCCCGCCGCCGGAGGCATTCGCGGCGCGCGGCACCGCACTGCCGAACTTGCCGTTCGGGTATTGCGGATATTCCTTCATGACGTGGGTACGGGCGAGCCGCTGCTGATCGCGGAGCTTGACGCGGCACAAGTTGAGCACGCCGTCCTGCATCGCGGCGAGCACTTTCTGTCCGCGCCCGCTGGTGTTGCGTTGGTACAGCGCCGCGACGATGCCGAGTGCCAAATGCAATCCCGTGCCGCTGTCGCCGATTTGCGCGCCGGTCACGAGCGGCGGACCGTCGTCGAAGCCGGTCGTCGAGGCCGATCCACCCGCGCATTGCGCCACGTTCTCGTAGACCTTGCACTCCTCGTAGGGGCCGGGGCCGAATCCCTTGACCGACGCGACGATCATCCGCGGATTGAGTTCTTGAATCCGCTCCCAGGTGAAGCCCATGCGATCGAGCGCACCCGGCGCAAAGTTCTCCACGAGCACATCGCAGTGCTTGACCAATTTCTCGAGCACGAGCTTGCCCTGCTCGCTCTTCGTGTCGAGCGTCACCGAGCGCTTGTTGTGGTTCAGCATCGTGAAATAAAGACTGTCGACGTCTGGGATGTCGCGCAACTGCTCGCGCGTGACGTCCCCGGCACCGGCCTTCTCGACCTTGATCACGTCGGCGCCGAACCATGCCAGCAATTGCGTGCAAGTCGGACCCGACTGCACATGTGTAAAGTCGAGAATTCGAACGCCGTCTAACGCTTTACCCATGTTCTCCGTTCTCGACTATTACTTGTACATCGTCTGGTTTTTGGTGCCGGGCGCATATTCGCGCGGGTCGACCCAGATATTGACGACCGCCGAGCGGCGCAACTTCTGCACCGATTCGCGCGCACGCCGCAGCGCAGGCGCGATCTGTGCAGGATCGCGCACTTCCTCGCCGTAGCCGCCCAACATTTCGGCAAACTTGCCGAACGGCACATCGCCCAATAGATTGCCGACATTACCGCGCTGCTCACCGTACTTGGCCAATTGGCCGTAGCGGATCTGATTCATCGCGGAGTTATTGCCGATCACCGCAAGATACGGAACGCCGAAGCGGTTGGCCGTTTCCATGTCGAATGCCGTCATACCGAACGATCCGTCGCCGTAGTAGCACAGGATCTCTTTCGATGGATTCGCAAGACCCGCGGCGATCGCGAAGCCCGTGCCCACGCCCAAGGAGCCGAGTGCACCCGGATCCATCCATTGCCCGGGGCCGCGCGGCCGCACGGCCTGAGCCGATATCGTCACGACGTCGCCGCCGTCGCCGATATAAACGGTATTGTCGGCCAGGAACTCGTTCAGTTCCCAGGCGACGCGGTAGGGATGAATCGGCACGCTGTTCGATTTGAACAAGGGCATGAGCTTTTCGGTCGCGACCGTCTCCGCATCGCTCAATTGCTTGAGCCACTGCTGGCGCGCCTGCCGCTTATCGCCCTTGATGCGCCCGGAGGCGGCCTGCAGCACGGCGCCGAGGATCGCGCCGGGATCCCCGACCAAGCCGAGATCGATGTCGCGATTCTTGCCGACCGTGCGGTAGTCCATGTCGATCTGCACGAGCTTGAGCTCTTTACTGATGCGCTTGCCGTAGCCCATCCGGAAGTCGAACGGCGTGCCAACGATGACCAGCACGTCCGCGCTCGCGAACGCCTGGGTACGCGTACGGTCGAAGTGGTGCGGATCGCCCGGCGGCAACAGTCCGCGGCTCGCGCCATTGAAATAGCCCGGAATGTCGAGCCCGCGCAACAATGCAATTGCCTCATTCTGGCCACGTGCGGTCCAGACCTGCTGTCCGTAAAGGATTGCGGGCCGTTCGGCGCCCACCAGCAAATCGGCTAATTTCTCGATGTCGCGCGGATCGCCGACGGAGCGCGTCGATGCACGATATTTGCCGGGCTGCGGAATCACCGCCTTCGTGAGATCGACTTCCCGGTCGAGCACATCGCGCGGGATCTCGAGGTATACGGGTCCCGGTGCGCCGTTGAAGGCTTCGCGCGCCGCCATCGTGATCATGTCCGCGACCCGCTCGGTGCTCGTGACCGTTGCCGCAAACTTGGTGATCGGGCTCATGATATCGACGTGCGGTAAATCTTGCAGCGAGCCCATTTTGTTCTGCGTCAGCGCGCCCTGGCCGCCGATGTGCAAAATGGGGCTCTCCGAACGGAATGCAGTCGCGACGCCGGTCACCGCATTGGTGCATCCCGGTCCCGCGGTCGTGACGACGCAGCCGAGTTTGCCGGTCTGGCGCGCATATCCGTCGGCCGCGTGAGCGGCAACCTGTTCGTGGCGCACGTCGATGATGCGGATGCCCTCATCGATGCAACCGTCGTAGATGTCGATGATGTGCCCGCCGCACAGCGTGAAGATCGTATCGACGCCCTCGTTCTTGAGCGCTTTCGCAACCAGGTGGCCGCCGGAAATCACGCCCGCCTCGCGGCTCTTACGCTGCAGCGTGTCCTCGGCGGTCGTGGTCTTCGTCGGAATCGACGCGGGATTTACAGTTGCCATGTTGTCTCCGAATTCGAGAAACGGACCCGTGCGGCTCAACGCCGCAACAGACGTGTTCCGGCAGATCGCCGGTCAAATACTCGATACCGGTCGCTCATCGCGTCGCGGATGTGTCGGCCATACCGGCAGCGGCGGTCGGCGCGGGATACGTCAAGCGGCTCTTCGCAAAATGCCGCACGCGCATCGGCTTTAGCACGAACAGCGCCAGCAAACCGGCGACGACGTTGAACGTCATTGCGATCGAAAAAACGGGAGCCCAGCCGTGTGCCTTGGCGATGTCCGCAGCAAAGAACACCAGCAGCGCGCCGGCGCCCTTAGCCGTATACAGCATACCCGCATTGGCGGCCGCGAACTTCGCTCCGAATGTATCGCCCTGGGTCGCCGGGAAAAGGCTGAAAATTTCGCCGTAAACGCCGAAATAGGTCGCGGTCACGAGCACAAAAATGACCGGATTCGAGCCCGACTGGCTCAGCGTGAAAAGAGCGAGCGCGCCGATGAAAAAGGCGAGCGCCATCGTGTATTCCCGGCCGATTTGATCGGACAGCCACCCGAAGAACGGCCGGCCGAAACCATCGAAGATGCGATTCAGCGCGATCGCGAATGCGAGCGCCGGCATCGTGAAGCCGAGCAGCGCAACCGGCGTTTTGTCGATGCCGAAATCCTTGGCGATCGGTCCCATCGATGCGGTCATCGTCAGGCCGCCTGCGGCGATCATCACGAACATTGCATACAGCACGTAGAACACCGGACTGCGCAACACTTCAGCCGGCGTGTAGCCGTGCGCGGTCTGATTCTTCTTCACGACCGCGCTCACGAGCTGCGCCGGCGGCGCCAACAGCAGCCAGGCCATGACAAACACGATGCCGCCCTGGATGAGCCCGAACACGAGAAACGCCTGCTGGTAACCCGCGGTATTGATCATGTTCGAGATCGGCACGATCGTCGCGGCCGCGCCCGCGCCGAAACCGGCGGCGGTCAGACCCGCGGCGATGCCGCGCCGGCCCGGGAACCATTTGAGCGCATTGCCGACACAAGTGCCGTAGACCGAACCGGTGCCGATACCGCCGATCGCCGCAGCAATGTAGAGAACTGGGAGCGAACTCGCCTGCGAATTCATGACCCAGGCAATCGCGACGAGAATCCCGCCGCCGAGCACGACCCAGCGCGCGCCGAATCGGTCGACGAGATAACCTTCGACCGGTACGAGCCAGGTCTCGATGAGCACGAACAGCGTAAATGCCAATTGAATCGCGGGTCGTCCCCAATGGTACTTGGCGTCGATCGGATTGACGAACAGCGTCCATCCGTATTGAAGATTCGCGACGCACGCCATGCAGACGATGCCGATCACGAGTTGCGCCCAAGGGTTCGCGAGCAACGAGCGGCTTGCGGGCGATGCCGAATTCGATATGGTGTTCATAGGCTTATTTTAATTGTCCTCAGGTCGCGTTAACCAAGAGCCGCAAAAAAAGCCCACCAGCAATACACCCAAGCGGCCCGCCGTGCCAGCATCGAAGCTTGCCGGCCAAATCCCCACAAACGCAGTCGGATCGGGTATCCGAACGTTTTCCAGCCATCCTTTATTTTCCTGGTATACCATATATGAATGAGTTTCGGAGTGTCAAGAAAGTGGCGGGATCGGTGCGGTTCGCTGCGCGGATAGTCATCGCCAAAAGCTGGCACTGCAATATAATTCGGGCGTCGATGGGTTGATTGACCCATGTTTTACTGCGATTGCACGTGCGTTTGAGGCGCATTTGTCATATACCTCATATCTTGTGAGCGTGGCTCGCCGCGCAGGGATGTAGATGATTCTCTCCAGAGGACTCGGTCATGCCATATCGGTCGTTCGTAAATCGCCCGCCGATCGCGTCGGGGGCTCCATGAGCAGCATTTCGAAACTGGTCCAACGCGCAGCGCCGGCTACGCCGCTGAGTCTCGGTCCGCTGAACGCGACGAGTCTGCGGGATCAAGCCTACGCGCTGCTCAAAAATGCGATCGCCGATACGGATATCTACGACCCGAAGCAGGAGTTGCGCCTCGACGAGCGGCAACTGACGACCGCGCTCGGCGTCAGCAGGACACCGATCCGTGAAGCGCTGTCGCTGCTCGAGCAGGAAGGATTCATTCGCACGGTTCCGCGCCGCGGCATCTACATCATCCGCAAATCCAAGCGCGAGATGATCGAAATGATCCAGATGTGGGCGGCGCTCGAGTCGATGGCTGCGCGTCTCGCGACGCTGCATGCATCGGACGCCGACATCGCGCGTTTGAGGCATTTATTCGACGAGTTCCAGAACTCGCCGCCGTCCGAGCACCTGTCCGAATATTCGGACGCGAACATCGCCTTTCATGCGGCGGTCATCGCGCTCGGCGGCTCGCAGGCGATCGTCGATGCGACGCGCAATCTGCTGATCCACGTGCGCGCGATTCGTCGCGCGACGATCGCGCAAAACGATCGGGCCGCGCGATCGATCATTGATCACTTGAAAATCATCGAAGCGCTCGAGAGGCGGGAAACCGAACTCGCGGAGCGGCTCACGCGCCAACACACGCTCGATCTCGCGGCGCACGTCGATCAATATTGCGATTTTCTCGACTAGCGGTGCTCGGGGGGTATCGCGCCTCCCCAAACGCCCAAGGTCGGCAACGCGTTGCCGCTGCCGCCGCTCGGATGAGCCGGGCGCTCCGCGCTCGTCACGGCGCCTGACAGCGCACGCGGTGCCACGGCACGCACTCCGGCCAGCGTGTCGACATCGCGGATCGCGGCTTGAATCCCGGCCGCGTCGAGCCAAACCGGGGCTCCCGACTCGATGCGCAGATAAATCCGCCCACTCGCCTGATCCGCAAAATTGACCTGGCGAAATTCCTCGACACAGCGCTTCAGGAAACTCACGTTGTGTTCGGCGCCCAGCAAGCGACGATCTCGATAGAGCAAGTCGGGCGACCCGGCATCGACCCAAACGCGCCCATACCGATCGATGTCCATCATGCGGCGGATATCCAAAATGGTTACCGTGTCGTTGTCGCCGAATGCAACCGTGCGCGGACTCTCCCCGAGAGGCACTGTGTTGTCCAAGAACTCGAATCTTATGCGCTTATCACTGCGGCGAACCCAGGTGAAAAATACGTTGGGGATCCCGGTGTAGGCCTCGACCGCATGCGCGAGCGTGTCGTCGACCGCCTTGTAGCGCCCGAATTCGAGCCCGCGTTTCCAAGCGCGCTCGACCAGCATCTCCGGCGGCGTGATCACGAAAAATAAGTAGACCGTCTGCCCGAATCGCGTCAACAGATTGCTGCCTTCCTCATCGGAATCCGGCGCGAAGCTATCGAATCGAAATCGATCGATCAACAGGTGCGACATCTCGCCGCTCGCATGCTTGCGCGCCATGTAGCGATCGAGCTTTTGATCCACGATCTGCAGTTCCTCAGCGGTGAAGGCTCCCGCATATTTGAACGCCGCACCCAGCGCGCCGTAGTCGAGCAGTTGCTTGCGCCAGATGTCGGGACTGATCAGCGCGAAATCGCTCCAGTTCACGCCGATGTCGCCGGCGAGTTTTTTCTGCAGGGGGCGCAAGGTGCTCTTGCCGGATGCGGACGGTCCCTTGGTGTTGATGACGATCGGGCGCTCCTGACGCGGCAACAAACCGTAACCCTCCTGCTTCGCGGCACGCTGTAGAAGCGGCTCGATCGTGCGGCCCACGACGTCGCTGCCGAAAACGTTGCCGACCATATCGCCCGCGAGCGACACGATGAGTTCCCGGGTACCCCAAGCTTGGCCATTGGCTGCAAACAGCGCCGACAAGACGCGCGCGAGCGTGCGGTAGATGAGTCTCTGCAGGGGCTCGCGCGTCGCTGCCGCTCGGCGCTCGCAATCGGCGATCTGTTCGGGACCCCAGCGCCGGTCGGCGGCAGGACCGGCCGCAGAGCGGCGCCCTGCGTTGAGCCCGAACAGTCGCAGTAGAGACGCCCGCGCCGGCGGCGCCGCGATCGGCGTGAGCCCCGGTATCACCGTGGTAACCGCGGCGTCGACCGCAAGGCTCACCTCGACGCGCGCCTGATCATAAGCCGCGACGATCGCGTCCATCTCGGGGACCAGATAGCGCTCCAGAATCCGGCTCGCGATGCGGCGAAAGTTGATGCCGAGGTCCCCGATATGCGTTCCGTCCGGCACCGCAAAATCGGCGGTCACGCGAATCAGCAACTCGTGCAGCGCAAGCCGCTGCGGCCGGAACACAACGAGTTCGCTCAAACCGAATCCGGTGAGTGCGTGCAACTCCTCGGCGGCGGCGAGTTTGGTGACGACGTTGTCTTCGCAAAAAATCGTCGACAGCGAGCGCAGCTCCCTCGGGATTTGCGAGAGCACACCGGGATTCCAGGGTCCGGCGGGGGATTGCGAGTCCATGGTCACGGTGCTGCTCAACGGGCCACGCGATCAACGTGCAGCTTGCAGCTGTCGGGATAGACCCGCAACCCCGGGATCTCGCCGCGCAGCAGTTTTTGCTGCACGTCCTCCCAGTAGCGCACGGTCAACAGATCGGCGTTTTCCTCGCGAAATATGCGGCGAGCACGGGTGTCCACGAGCTGCAGTCCATGCTCGAGCTCCTCGGGCAGGAAAATGATTCCGTCTTCGAAGAACCAATCCGGCACAGCCTCCTCGCCCGGCTCGCGATCGGAATTGGTGCGGATCTTGACATCGGTCAGCTTCTCGACGGCGTCATAGTCGAACAAGAAAACGCGGCCGTAGCGGCCGACACCGTAGTTTCTCGAGTCCAGATCCTTGTTGAAAATGTTGGTCGCGGCGTTGTTGCGGATACAGTGGCCCAAGCTGATGACCACCTCGCGCGTCTCGGCCTCGGTCGCGGTCTCCAAGAATACCGGCAGCGGGATGATTTTCATCTGCACGATCAAGGAGCGCAGGAACACGCCGTCGTCGTCGACTTGCACCGTGTCGGCCGATTGACGACAGAGCTCATCGAGCAGCGCCGGATCGAACGTCTCGCGATCGAGGCGCAGCCGGAAATACATCACGTTGTCCAACATGCTGCCCGCGCGGTTGATATCGTGTACGAGACGGTATTTTTCGATCACGGCCGCAGCGCCGGGGAACGCGCCCCACTTGTAGGATTTGGTCGGTCGATCGCGGATGATTTTCAGATGATACGCGCAGGCATCGAATGTGAACCCAACCGCCACCGTGCCCGGTGCACCCGGCGAGCGCTCGAAGCGCTGGCCGCTCACGCGCATCTCATCGATGATCTCGTTGAGAATCGCGACCTTGCCGACATGATTGAAGCCGATCGTCGAGTAGTGGTGACCCAGGGGCCTACGCGGCATCAGACTGAAGAGGAACACGCAGGTCTGGTAGTAGAGACGGGTCGTCACATGAAAATTGGCGAGTGCGGAGCTGAACAAATCGTGGATGTCGGAGACCCGGTGCAACAGCGCGTCGGCATAGATTCCTGCGGGGCTGTTGAGCAAGGCCACGACGAAGGGCACGATGCTGTTGTCGGCGAGCACCCATCGGCCGACGACGAACGCGCTGCGTCCGCGAAAAAAACCCGCCTCCACGACGTCGAGCGCGATCGGCGCCTGCGCCTGCGCCGCGCCGTAGAACAGATGCTCGAGCCGTTCGAGGATGCGCTGCGAGTCGTCGTTCAGATCCCGAAACGGAACCGAAAATCCGGGTATTCGCAATGCCGTGGCGACGAGCTCGGCGTCGATGCGGCCCCGCACGGGGAGCCGGCGGTGCACCGCGGCCATCGAGAATGCCCGACGCTTGCTCGCCGGCGGAAAGGAATAGGCAACCGGCCGCCAAATCTCGTTGCTGATATTGCGACGCATCGAGTGGGCGAAGCTGAAAGCAATGTCCGCTTCGTAACGGTCGACGATCATTGCGACGAAAATGCGGTCGAGCGCATCCCAGGCGGCCGAGTCGACGGCGAGAGCCGGAAACGCCGCCCGCACCCTCGGCCCATGCTCGGTGATGTAGCGACTGTAGAGTTCCAGTCGCTCCTTGCTGATCCGGATCGAAGAATGCGGATCCATCAATTCAAACGCACATTTGGCGCGGTAGGGATATTCGCAGAGCAGGCTGTAGAATTCGTCGTGTATCGCCAAAATGAGTTCGGCGGTCGCCGCGATCCGCGCGCCGTCATCCGCGCACCGGGAAACACGCGCGTAAGCCCGCTCGACCGGCGACTGGCCCTCGGGCTGCACGGGATGCGGCCGCGGTTGCGTCATCCGCACGCGTATCCGCTCGACCGGCCGGCGCCGGCCGCGACCATCCAGGAAATTTCGGTAATCATAGGTAAACTAGGCCCATGATACGCCGGAGTAGTTTATGACTGAAATCAATCACGACGCGGCGGCCCACCAATTCATCGCGATCGTCGAGGGACAGCGCGCGGTGCTTGACTACACCTTGTCGGGCGATTTGATGACGATCACCCACACCGGCGTCGCGCCGAGCATCGCCGGCCGCGGAATCGCGGGGGAATTGATGCATGCAGCGCTCGAAGTCGCACGCGCACGCGGCTGGAAAGTAACGCCCGCCTGCTCGTACGCCGTGAGTTATATGCGCAAGAATTCGGACTGGGATAAACGCCACCAGGACGAGCTCTTGGATGAGGCGCTAGAGGAGACCTTTCCGGCGAGTGACCCACCCTCGATCGGCAACAGCTCCTGAACGCCGTGGCGCCCATCGTGCGGGTCGCGGGGCTCGAGAAGACCTATGCGGGCGGCCTGCGCGCGCTCAGTGCAATCGATCTGGAGATCCGCACCGGCGAGATATTCGCGCTCTTGGGCCCGAACGGCGCCGGCAAGACGACGCTCATCAACATCATCTGCGGAATCGTGACGCCGAGCGCAGGCTCCGTGACCGTCGACGAACACGATGTCGTCTCGGACTTTCGCGCAGCACGGGCTCGGATTGGGCTCGTGCCGCAGGAACTCGCAACGAGTTCCTTCGAAACTGTGCTGACGAGCATGCGCTTCAGCCGCGGGCTGTTCGGCAAGCGGCCAAATCCCGGTTATCTCGAGCAGGTGCTCAGGAGCCTGTCGTTGTGGGACAAGAAGGACGCCAAGATCATGACGCTGTCCGGCGGCATGAAGCGCCGCGTCATGATCGCAAAAGCGCTGTCGCACGAGCCGCAGATCCTGTTCCTCGATGAGCCGACAGCCGGCGTCGACGTCGAACTGCGCCGCGCCATGTGGGACATGGTGCGCTCGCTGCGCGATACCGGCGTGACGATCATTCTGACGACTCACTACATCGAAGAAGCCGAGGAAATGGCCGATCGGATCGGGGTCATCGACCGGGGCCAACTGATTCTCGTCGAGAACAAGAATGAGCTGATGCGCAAGCTCGGCCGCAAGCACCTCACGCTGCAGCTGCAGGCAGCGCTCGAATGCCTGCCGCCGGAACTCGCGGGCCTGCAGCTCGTGCTGTCGGCGGACGGGCGCGAGCTCAGCTACACCTACGATCAGACATGGGAGCGATCCGGGATTGCGGCGCTGCTCGAGAAAATGAATCGCGCAGGAATTCGTTATAAGGACCTGCATACCAGTCAGAGTTCGCTCGAAGAGATCTTCGTGGGACTGGTCGGGAGGCCGCAATGAACTTCCTCGCCGTGCGCGCGATTTACCGCTTCGAGATGGCCCGCATGGGACGCACGCTGCTGCAGAGTGTCGCGACGCCGGTGATCTCGACTTCGCTCTACTTCGTCGTCTTTGGGGCCGCAATCGGCACCCGCATCGCCGAAATCGACGGCGTGAGCTATGGTGCATTCATCGTGCCGGGCCTGATCATGCTCTCGGTGCTGACCGAGAGCATCTCCAATGCCTCTTTCGCGATCTATTTCCCGAAGTTCACGGGCACGATCTACGAGGTGCTGTCGGCTCCGGTCTCGTACGTCGAAGTGGTGCTCGCCTATGTCGGCGCCGCGGCCACGAAGTCGATCATTCTCGGACTGCTGATCCTCGCGACCGCGCATCTATTCGTGCACTTCGAGATCGCGCACCCGGTTTGGACCGTGTTTTTCCTCGTGCTCACGTCGGTGACATTCAGCCTGTTCGGCTTCATCATCGGCATCTGGGCCAACAGCTGGGAACAGCTCGCGCTCGTGCCGATGCTGATCGTCATGCCGCTGACCTTTCTCGGCGGCAGCTTCTATACGATCAATATGCTGCCGGGCATCTGGCAGAAGATCGCGCTGTTCAATCCGGTCGTCTACCTCGTGTCTGGATTCCGCTGGAGCTTCTACGGCATCGCGGACGTGCGCGTCGGCGTGAGCCTTGCGATGGTCTCGCTGTTCCTTGCACTGTGCCTGACGCTCGTCGCGTGGATATTCAAGACCGGCTATCGGCTCAAAACTTGAGGCGAGCGGCTTGCGTATCGACTGCATGGCTGCCAAATCAGCCGACGACACGCGATCGACCACCGGTTGGTCGTGGGCTGCCTACAACGCGTGAGAGACGACGCACGCGTGCCGCGATCTCGAGATCAACGCTGCCGATTCTCTCGGTTGCATCCTGAGGACCGCGCCATTGCATCGATTTGGATATCACTTGAAAGTGATATATCAAACGTGGCACACTGAATATGCATCGTCGGGGCAGACGATCAGCCTTGAGAAACCATGCCTCGATTGCCGGCGTCGACTGAAGAATGGTCGGTGTTTGGGACATTATAAGAATATTTTTCGGAAGATGGGGGAGCAATGCAAATCCAATCGACCCCGATCGCCTTGGCAGCTGGCAAGCACCCTCTAGGACTGCGGCCGGCGGCGCTTCGTTTGAGTAGTCTTGCGCTGCGAGCGCGACGATGACGAGTCTTCGCGTCGTAGCGACCGAGTTTTCGACGTGGCGTTCCGGCGAGTTTCGCAACTTGTGTGCGGCAATTCGTCGGGGAAAATCTCTGAGTAAAAATAAAGGGAAAACTATGTACTCGCCAAAATTGTGGTGTGTGCTCCTGAGCTTGTTTTGCATAGCCCCTGGCCCGCTGGCCTTTGCGCAAAGTGCCAATTCGGGAAGCGACCCGGCGCCGCCGGCAGCGAAGTCCAAGGCTAAAACCGACGAAGAAGTGCGGCAGCTTCGGCGCGAGGTTGAGGAACTGCGGGCGCAGCTCCAGCAACTTGTGAATGCACAGAACAAGCCCGCGGCCGCGCCGCCGCCGGTCGTAGCGCCGCCTCCAGCTGCCACGCCCGCGCAGGTCGCAGCGCTGCAATCGGAGATCACCGACCTGCAGAAGAAAGCCAGCCAAACGCCCCCGGCGACCGCCGGCTGGAACGGCGAGCACTTTTTCTTGAGGAGTTCCGACGGCGCATTCACGCTGATGCCGGTCGGCTACCTCGACGGACAGTATGCCGTCTACGGCAATACCTACGGCGCGCCGCCGGATTCCTTCGCGATCACGCGCGCGCGCTTCGGTTTTCAGGGCAATTACGGCAGCCAACTCGACTACTCGATGATGATCGAGACGATCTCGAGTCCGACGGTTCGCGACGCGTATCTCGATTTCAAGCCTTCGAAGGCCCTGAGTTTCATGGGCGGCCAGTTCAAGGTGCCGTTCTCGATGGAGGTCGGCACCGGCGACACCGCGGTCGATTTCTATAATCGCTCGATCATCTCGGTACTTTATCCGGATGCGGCCGGCGGAAACCGAGCGCCCGGCATCGACGTGCACGGCGACCTGGGACACGGCATCGTCCAATACTGGCTGGGCCTTTTCAACGGACAAGGAATCCTTGCTAGCGGGACGACCAATGAGCCCGAAGTGGTTGGCCGCGTCGCATTCTCCCCGTGGAAGGGTTCCCAAATCGGCTGGCTGGAAAACTTTACGTTCGGCGGCTCGGCCGAGCATAGCCGGTCCAGGGGTCTCACCAATGAGCTGAGTTTCAGCGGCGCAATGAACGACGGAACCTACACGTTCTTCCCGCAGTTCCGGATCAACGGCAACGTCAATCGTTACAATGCGTTCCTCTCCTGGTTGGATGGACCTCTCGGGATTCGCGCGGAATATGCCCATTTGCAGCAGGATCGAGCGGACATCGGCTCGATCGCGACCGGCGGCATCGGATTCAACACGCTTCCCTCGATTACCGGCGAGGGCTACTACGTCTCAGCGATCTATTTCCTGACCGGCGAGAACGATCCGTTGAATGCGCTTCCGCGCGTGCGGCACCCGGTCATCGGCCCGGCTTCCCCCGGAGAGTCGGGGTCGCCGGGCTGGGGCGCTTGGGCGCTCAAGTTCCGCTACTCGAACCTCAAGGGCAACGTGCCGGGCGCAACCTGCGACCAGAACACGATCCCCGCGTGTCCGATCACGCCGGTGATCGCGCCGGGATTCAACGACACGACCGATCAGTTCACCTTTGGAGTCAACTGGTATCTCAACTATTGGGTACTGTTGAAATCGGAAGTCAGCCTGGATCGCCTCAAGGATCCCAGCGTGCAGGGCATTTTGCCTCACAACTACTATGTCTTACTCGAAACTCTGCAGTTTCGGTTCTGATCCAGTAGTTCGCACCCGCAAAATATCGTTGGAGGAGTTTGGATGAAAACTAAAATGGTTCCCCTACGAAACGCCATCGCCCTGTTCGGAGTGCTGCTCCTGCTGAGCAGCTGCGGAGGCGGTCAAAGCGGCTGTCCGGTCTGCGGCACCACGCAGAACGGACCGATCGCCTTGATCGACGTCATGCTCGTGCCCGAACACAATCCCAACGGTGAGCCCGGCGGCCCGTTCAACATTTTCGACATCAGCTGGGTCGATCCGACCAACCGCAACTACTTCGTGTCGGATCGCACCGGCCTCGATGTTCCTGTATTCAACACGGTCTCCGATGTCGCGATGTGGGCGATCGGCGGCGACAATTCGGTCGCCGAAGCCGGCGACAACGCGAGTTCGTGCTGGGTAGATACCTCGACGTCGACGACGGCCGGTGAAACGATACCGCCGATCACGACGGCGCAGGGCAACTACACCCGTTTCGGTTGCAAGACCAACACGTTCCGACTACCGGGCTTCTTCGGCCCTAACGGGCATTTCGGCGGATTCATGGGCGGCCAGTGCTGCGCCTCGCGCTCCAATAACTTGAACCCGCTATCGGGCCCGAACGGTCTCGAAGTCTCGGCCGACGGGAATTTCCTGTTCGTCGGCAGTGGCAGTTCGACGCTCAACGTGTTCGATCTCGCGCCGATGATCGCGAGCGGCTACACCGCTCCGCCCGTCGTCACCGCCGTGATCCCGACCGGAACGTCGCCCGATTATGACGGTCCGACCGGCGTCACGGGGTGCATGGCCTCCGCCAATGGCCGCGCGTTCTCCGATCCCAGCTGCGGCGATCTGCGCGGCGATGAGATTGCCACGACCGGCGCCGTCGTACCGTTCCCACAGGACGGCTCCTCGCGCTATCTCGTGGCGATCATCAATGGCGATCCGGGATTGCCCTTCGTGAGCATCATCGATGTCACCGGAATCGTCACTCGGTCCACCAACAATATGCTGGGGCATTGCTTGCCGTATGGATCAGCAGGCTTTACGAGCGCTGCCGCCGGCACACAGGCGCCGTTCAGTCCTGGTGGACCGGGGACGACGTTTACCGCGAACTACGCGTCGTGCATCTTGGGCCAGATCTATTATGACGGTGCCGCGCAAAACGACACGACGGCCTTCATCGACGACGGCGGCGCGAATGCTGTCAACGGATTCTCGTGCCCGGATCCTTCATTGCAGTTTTACGGCACCCCAGGTTCGCCCGGTGCAGCGGTTCCGTCGGGCGCATCGGGACATGCGGCCGGCTTCAACCCAGACGTGGCCTGCCATCACGGCCCGATGGTCACGGCAAGTACGGCGACCGTGCCTGGCGGCGTGTTCTGCGCAGCCGGACCCGGTACTCCAACGGGTTGCGTTGGTGCGGTATCCCCTGCCGGACTCGGCGGCATGACCTATTACCCGCCGACGCACACCTTCCTGCTGACCAACGGCAACACGACGGGTGACATCACGGTCGGAAGCATCGACGTCATCGATCCGCTGCACCCGGTCGTCGTCGCCGGTGTCACCCAGTATGTGCCGGTGATCATCAATAGCTTCCCGATCTACGACTGCATGCCCACGGGCGTCAATGCTGGGCCGGGCACCGACGTCATGGTCGGTTGCGCCGACCATGATGGTCGCGCGTTCGCGCCGAATACGATCATCATCAACGGCACGACCGGCCAAGTACTCACGACGATCAACAATGTCGGCTTCGTCGATGAGACCTGGTACAACCCCGGCGACAACAACTACTACCTGGGCGCCCGAGACATGCCCACGGGACCGGTCCTCGGCGTGATCAATGCCGGTACCCGGGAGTGGCTGCAGAACGTACCGACCAACGGCAACGCACACAGCGTCGCGGTGGATCCGATCAACAATCACATCTTTGTGCCGCTCGCCTCCGGCAGCGCCAACTGTGAATCGGTCTCCGCTGACGGCTGCGTGGGCGTGTACGCCTCGCAGTGATCGACCGACGATAGGACTTGGCTTTGGATCGAGGCCCCAATTCACATTCGTGGATTGGGGCCTTCGATTTTCCGGGGTCGCGAGCTAGCGAACCAGCGTCTCTTGATAGCGCATCATCTTCCAATCCCCGCTTTGCCGCGTCCACAGCTCGCCGATGAATACCCGTCGAAAACGCAGCGGCGAGCCCTTCGGGAATTGCATGCTGCTCTCGTAAGTGACGAACGCGAAGTCCGGTCCGAGCGGCTGGACTTGAAAGAACTGCAACAAGAAATCGGTGTACATGCAGTGTTCGACTTCACCCAGCACCTTGCGCTTGGTGCGCTCGCCCTCGCCGTCGGACTCGACGGCTTGGAAGTCGTCAGTAAGAAACTTTGCATAGCCGATCTTGTCCTTCCGCTTGAACGTCGCCCACGCGTCGCGCACCTTCGCCTCGAGCACGTCGGCGACCTTGGGCCGCGCCGCTGCACCGTTTGGCGTCGCAGTATCCGCAGGTTTAATTGCGGCCGCCGGTTGCTGCGCAAACGCCAAGCAAGGCAGCGCCAGCGCGACACAGGAACAGATCATCCAATTCCGCATTTACGATCTCCTCGGGTGAACCGCCGCGAATCCTACCGTGTCCCGCCTGGCGGTCAACGCGGAATTCATATCATACGCGACACCGCTTTTTCGCGAGACGAAAGCCGCAGTGCCGTTGCCGCTACGAAGGCTCTCCGCTACACTGGATCTGCGCTACGGATGCGTTTTTGTTCGGGACCTTCGCGCGGCCCTAAGGTGCGGATTCCGCGAATGACTAACCAGGGGAGTATGCAATGAAATTTGCCCCGCAGCTTCTGCTCGTGACGCTTGCTTCGACTTCGTTTGCTCTCGCGGAACAAGCACCGCAGCCGGCGTCGTCGGCACCCGGGTGGCTGCAATCGCAGACTACCGACACCGTGCGCGGATATACCTACACCCGCTTTACCCTGGCGGGTAAATTCCTCAATGCCCCGCAAGGCATGAATGCACCGCGCCCCGCGCTGGTAGTTGACTGCATCCCCAGTCAAGATTCCCACGCCTCCAAAGGCAAGTTCCTCTCCGGCAGCCTCATGGTCGGCACCACGTTGAAAATCGTCTACGTGGAGCCCGAAGAGATTCACGGCATGTCTTATTACCCGAAGGTTGCCGTTCAATTGCGTACCGACGCAAGAAGAGAAGACGAGAATTGGTCGCCGGGCACGGACAATACGTCGGCCAACATCGGCAAGGGTGCGATGAAGAGAATTTTGCGTGCCCGGACGGTTGCAATTACCGCAGACGACAACAATGGATCGCCCGTTGCAATGCAGTTCGACATGCCCGACGCGAAGCTCGTCGACCAAGGCTGCGACGTCGACTAGGAATACGATAGGAACGTCAGTGAGAACTCAAACCGCTTGAGGAGATCACAGATGAACAGCAACCGTCGTGAATTTTTGAAGGGCGCCGCGGGAACTTCGCTCGCCGGTTTGGCCGCTGCCGCCGTTTCGGCCGGCGCCACGACCGTCTCGACAGAACTCCCGACCGGCGCCGAAATCGTGCAGCGTCGCAAGCGTTCGCTCGCATCGCCAGAGATGCCGCGCGGGATGACGCTGTTGTCGATCCGTTCTGAACATGGCGATACGCTCGGCGTCAAAACCGATCGCGGTATCCTCGATGTTCGGCGCGCGTCGATCGCCCTGCACCGCCCCGTGCCGTTGACGCTGGACGTGCTACTGCAGGACGGCGGCGCCTCGGAACTCACGCGCCTCATCGACGCGGCGAGAAAATCGCGGCACGCGGATGCACTCTATCTCGATGAAGCGGCGATTACGCACGGCCGCCTGTTTGCCGAGCCCGGCAAGATCGTCTGCATCGGACTCAATTATCGTGAGCACGCCGCGGAGGCCGGCGAGAAGGTGCCCGCGGTACCGATTCTGTTCAACAAATTCAACAATTCGCTGACGAGTCACGGCGCGACGATTCGCCTGCCCACGGACGTCGCGACCAAGTTCGACTATGAGGTCGAAATGCTCGTCGTCATCGGACGGCGCGCACACAACGTGAGTCTCGAGGACGCGGCGAAGTACATCGCCGGTTACTGCACGGCCAATGATTTTTCGGCACGTGATCTGCAGCTCGAACTCGACGGGCATCAGTGGATGATCGGCAAGACGCTCGACGATTTCGCGCCGATCGGCCCCTACTTCGTGACCGCCGATCTCGTCGAAGATCCCAATAAGCTCAACATCGAGTGCCGCGTCAATGGCGAAACGCGTCAACATTCCAACACGAATCGGCTCGTCTACAACACGGAATTTCTCGTCTCTTATATCAGCCGTCACTTCCCGCTCGAGCCCGGTGACTTGATCTTTACGGGCACGCCGCCCGGCGTCATCCTCGGCATGCCCAAGGAGAAGCAGGTCTGGCTCAAGGCGGGCGATCAGGTCGCGTGTTCAGTCGGCAGTCTCGGCGAGCTGCGCTTCACGCTCGCCTGACGGTCCGGGTGCGGAGTCGACGTTTCGGCGGCAGACCAGAAGGATCTCGTCGACCGTATCCAGTGCAATCAGTCCCGGCGCGAGTTTCAATGGTTTCTGGAACCGCAAACCGAGCGGCATCAATAATTGGTTGTACCACCAATGCGCTCGTTCGCGGTGGTGCTCGAGCCACCACATGCCGAGGTCGACGAAATACGTCGAGCGCGGCTGCATGCCAAAGACGGCGCTTCGTTCGATATGCAGCTGATTGCGCGCCAACTTGACCACCAGCTCCGCCGGGTCGTAGCGCCGCATATGGCCGACGAGGTCGTCAAATGCAGTCCATCGCGAGGCATGCAGGGGCGCTGATATCAACAGAGAGCCGCCCTGCTTGAGCACGCGCGAAAGCTCCTGAAGCGCGGAGTCGTCGTCATTGACGTGTTCGATGACGTCGAGAGCGCATACGAGGTCGAATATGCCGTCGGCGAACGGCAATGAACCGATCTGGCCGCCGACCGCGAGTCCGCCACGCCCCCGAAGTGTGATCAGCGCAGGAGCGCTGATGTCTACAAATTGCGTTCCCGGGATCGGCAGGCGAGGCCGCAGACCCGGCGCCACTTCGAGCCGTAGGCCGTCATCGGAAGCCAACGAGCACACGAGCGGCCAGGTGTTGAAGCGATCCGGCTCCACGAGGCGCGCGCCGGCCCACAGAGAGTCATAGAAACGGCGATTCGCATTGAGAAGATCCTGTTCGCTACGAATGGGCGAAGACCCCCCTCTCAGATCGCCCTAACCGAGTCTGGCCCTCAACACCCGCATGCGGCGGTTCTGCAAGTAAAGCCCATGCTCGAGTTCCTTGAGTCGCGACTGCAGGATCGAACGTTCCCAGCGCTCGATCATCGCGCGCTTCGCCTCCTGCAACCATTGTTCGCGCAGTTGCGTCCACGTTGCCACGGCATTGCGGAATGTTCGGTACTCCTCGGCGACGCGCATTCTCAACTGTTCGATCTGTGCGCCGCCGGCTTGAAGAGCCAGTTGGCGTTCGGCTCGCCGGAATTGATTGTCGAGCAGCGCTCGCTGGATCTTGAACCAAGGCACCCGTTTCAACTCCGTGGTCAATCCGACCCACTGCATGGCATAGATGAGCCATTTTGACGGATCCCACTGCCACCAGCGAACGCCGTTGCGGTAATCATGGGCAAACATATGATGAAAATTATGGTAGCCCTCGCCGAACGTCAGCAGTGCCACGACCGCATTGTCGCGCGCGGTGTTCTCGTCGGTGTAGGGCTGAATCCCCACGATGTGCGCCAAGGAATTGATGCAGAACGTCAGGTGATGGCTCACGACGAGCCGTAACACTCCGCAAAGCAAAAAGACGCCGACGATATCGCCGCTCGCCCAGCCGATCAGCAGCGGCAGGCCGAAATTCATGATCAAGACCAATGCCAGATAATGACGATGCTGCCACATGACCAAGCGATCGCGCCGCAAATCGGGCACGGTGCTGAGGTCCGGCACCCCGCTCGGGTAATTTCGGAGCATCCAGCCGATGTGCGAAAACCAGAAGCCGCGGCGCGCGCAATACGGATCGCGCACCGGATCATCGATGTATCGGTGGTGAGTGCGATGACCGGCACTCCAAATCAGCGCGCTGTTTTGAATGGCCATCGCGCCGAAAAGCAAATAGACGATTTTGAGCGCCGGATGCGCTTCATAAGTGGTGTGGGCGAACAAGCGGTGGTAGCCACAGGTGATCGATAATTCGTTGGACGCCAGTAATACCCCAAACCAGATCCACGCGCCGGCATGATAGCCGTGCGTGAAGCCATACCACGGCACGATGCCGACGGCCGCAGCGCCGGTCAACGCGAACATCAACGTCACCAGCCAATTTCGCCGAGAAGATTCCCAAGTCGTTTCTGTCATAGAGTTCCAGTCTGTTGCTCGCGCCGCCGGTCGGTAAGTCTGCCATTTGACGCGAGACGCATTCTCATCGCGCAATCTTCCCCGCGCACCTCAGGGCTTGTCTGCAAGACGCGCGAGTTTAGCATCGGTGCCCGCATCACTGATGTCTGTTCGTTGACGAACAGACCGCGCCGCAATCGCACTGCGCTGGAGCATAAACGGCGCAGATATTGGATTCAACGGAATATAAGCCGCCAGCAGCGGCGATGGGCGATTTCCCTTCGATTCAGCGACGCTGGTCACATAGATGGCGTCGCCGGACGAGCTTTTCAATGGCGAGCCGGGACGGATCGCTTTGACGATTATTCCGCCGGCATCGCCTCATGCGCCGCCGGGTCGTGGCGCGATGATCCAGGCTTGATACGCTGAGAAGCGCAACGGGCGAGGTAGCATAAAAGTAGATTGGCACTCCATCCTTGCACGATATCGCGCAACACATCTTCGCTGACATCGAGCGGCAGCTTCAAGAACCCGATGAGATTGAGGCGAAATCGCCTGAATTTGAATACGTCGAATTCCTGTCCTAAGCCATCTGGGAGCACGGGGCACCTAACTCAGTAATGCAGCTTCATGATCGCATTCGCCCGGACGCTGGAGCATCGCCGGAACGGCCGTCTTCGTGTAATCCGCCGCTGACACGCCCGGAGGTGAGCGTCGACTAGGCGCGGGCTTCGGCTTCAGCCCGTATACACGGGCGTATCCGAGTTCGAAAAGGGGCTTGAGCTCCGACATTCGGTGCCGTCGCACCTTTACGTTCGAGTCGCGGGATCGTTGCCAGCCGCTTGTCGTACAGGCCATTTTTTCAGCGGTCGGCCCAGCAGCTTTATCACTCATGGTTGTTCGACCCCACATTGCCGGCCCATATGGGCGGCTTGCGCACCCAATCGGTCGCGTACTCGAGATCCGCCGCAAGACGCAGCAGCCGGTGATCCTCGTCTTGACGTCCGACGAGCTGCATACCGATCGGCATTCCGGAAGCCGACTGAAACAGCGGAAGGCTGGCAGCGGGCTGACCGGTGACGTTGAAGATCTCGGAGAACGGCGCGAATCCGTAGGCAGCAAGCGCCCATCGCTGGAACTCGAACGCCGTCGTGTGACTGTCGATGCTGCCGATCGGCGGCGGCGGCGTCGCGGTCGTTGGCGTGAGAATCATGTCGAAGCCGGCGAACTCTTGCGCCATCGCAAGTGCCACGCGGTGAGCGACACGCCGCGCCTCGAAGTAACCGGTCGCGCTCAAGCTGTCGATGTATTCGAGGATGTGGCGCGGCAGCGGCTCGATTTCATCGGCGCGCGGCGCGCGACCCAATTCGGCGGCTCGGTCGCGGATTGCGACGGCGATATCCATGAACCAGAGCGGCAACCAGGCATCGCCGCTCATCGCCTGCGCGACCGTCGCGGGGAAGCGGCTGTCGACGACCTCGTGGCCCAGGCTCTCGAGCAACCGCACGGCATCGGCGAGCCGGCCCTCGATTTCGGCCGCAATTCGTGATCCGTCGATGCGGCGATCGATCGCCGCGATCCGCAGACGGCCCAGGGGACGGTCGAGTGCCGCGAGATAGGACGGCACTGCGCGCAAGACCCGATATGGCGCACCCATTTCGGGTCCAGCGGTGGCATCGAGAAACGCGGCACTGTCGCGTACCGAGCGCGAGAGCACGTGCTCGCAGTTCAAATTGCCGCCGACCTCAGCCGCATAGGGTCCGGCCGGATTGAGACCTCTCGAGGGCTTGAGTCCAAACAGTCCGCAGCAACCGGCAGGCACCCGGATTGAGCCGCCGACGTCCGAGCCATGCGCGACGGGCACCATGCCGCTAGCGACCGCTGCCGCAGCGCCGCCGCTGGATCCGCCGACCGTCAAGGCCGGATCCCAGGGGTTGAATGTGATTCCGCGCAAGACAGGCTCGGTCACGAAATCGTCTGCGAACTCCGGGGTATTGGTCTTACCGAGAAACACCGTGCCCGCTGCACGCCAGCGCCTCACGATCTCACTGTCCGCACGAGGCTGGGCATCGGCGAGAAATTTCGAAGAATAGGTGGTCGGCCACTCCGCGGCGTGGACATCGACGTCCTTGATCAAGAACGGTACCCCGGAGAGCGGCAAGTCGCGCGGCACGCTGTGCGCGCGCGCGCGCGCTCGCTCAAAATCCCGGATGACCAGCGCGTTGAGACGCGGCTCGAGCGCCTCGACAGCGACGATCGCAGCATCGACGACTTCGACAGGATCGAGGTCACCGGCGCGGATTCGTGTTGACAGCGCCACGGCGTCCATCGAAGCGTATTCGTCGGCTTTCACTTCAGGTCCTCGGGAATTCACGCAAAATCGCGTAGAAGCCCAGAAAAATGCCAGGTGATCACGGCGCCAGCAAGCCATTTTTGGCCGCGGCGCCCCGGAAAGGTAGGGTCATCGGTGTTTTTGGGGTAGATTCGATACGGGAGCATCAGCGGTAACAAGATCGAGACGCCCTTGGAATTCATTCGCGACGCAGATCCAATCGCTGCCGAACGGACGGTTCCGCGTTACGCGGGCTTTGGATAGCTTTGTGGCAGCGCAAAACCAGCCGCCACGACTGCCGGGATTCGAACCGCCGGCCGGCCAAACACCACGCTCGGTGCTGATCGCCGACGATCACCCCGGCAATCGCGATTTGGTGCATCAGCTGCTCGAACTCGAAGGCTTTACGCATATCGAAGCGGTCGCGACGGGCCGCGAGGCTATCGGCGCCTGGGAGCGCGGCAGCTATGATCTGCTATTACTCGACTGGCAAATGCCGGATATCGATGGAGTAGAGGCCACGCGGCGAATTCGCGAGCTGGAAACGTCGCTTGCCCGAAATCGCACGCCGATCGTGATCGTCACCGGACACATCAGCGACCCCGAGCTGGCTGCTTGCTTCGGCGCCGGCGCCGACGAGTGTGTCCCGAAACCCTATATCCCCGACGAGTTGCTCGATGCGATCTACCGGGTGCTCCGATCGTCGAAATCCCAAGCTGATCCGCCTGCCAACTCCGGTTAACGCCGATGCATCGGAGACTGGCAAACCTTTGCATCTCAAGTGCGTCGTTGCTGTGCATCATTCCCGGCTCAATCGTGCATTCCCAGACAGCGGCGGACGCGGCCGCCGTCGCCGCCACCGTGCCGGCGCCTGCTCAGCTCGACACGCAACTGCCACCGCTGGTCGTCTTCGGTGATCGGGCGAGCCTCGAGTCGGCCGAGAAAATCCGGCGAGAGCGGCTCGAAATCGTCGATTCGGTGGTAGATGACGACATTGCGCGACTACCGGACCTCAACGTGTCGGACGCGCTGCAGCGCGTCGCCGGGATTCAGATTGAGCGCGATCTCGGGGAAGGGTTCACCCCGAGCATTCGTGGTCTGACCCAGATGGAGACCTTGCTCGGCGGTCGCGAGGTATTCACCGCGGGCACCGGACGCAACCTGAATTTCGAGGACATCCCGGCGGAAATGGTGGCGGGCATCGATGTCTACAAAACATCGTCCGCGGCTCAGATTGAAGGCGGCATCGGCGGCGTGATCGACCTTCGAACGCATCGCCCATTCGATTTCAACGGCAGCGAGTTCGTAGGCTCCGCTCGTTTGATACACGGAGATCTCGCGCAGCGGGACGACCCCCAGTTTTCGCTGCTCGGTAGCGACCGCTGGCAAACGGATGCCGCGGGCGAAATAGGCGCGCTGCTGAATGTCTCATACCAGGAACGCGCGTTTCGTGAAGATCAGGAAAGCGAGGGCAATCCTCTCGCGCTGACGAATCTCTTGCCGGGTCAAACCGTGATTGCGCCCAACGGCACCTCCCAGACCACGAGCATCGGCGTTCGAAAGCGCACGGCAGGCAATCTGGTATTGCAATGGCGCCCCTCATCGTCTCTGGATCTCTACGCCGAGGGCAGCTACGCGCAATTTCGCACGATGCAGGATTCCTATCAAATCAATGTGGAAGCAAGCCCGAGTTTCGTACCCGGCAGCGTCACCGTGTTTCCAGGAACCGATGACTTGAGGAGTATCACCTGGACCGATGCGCCACTCTCTATCCTGAGTTTTGCCCGTGACACGGTCGATCAGACTGCGCAGGCGGCCGTCGGCGGCTCGCTATCGCATGGGGCGTGGACGATCAGCGGCGACCTCAGCCACACGCAGAGTCGCGAGAGTTTGTTTTTCAGCGGACCCTTCCTAGCCGGAACCGCCGCATATTTCACGCAGAATTTGTCGACCACGGTTCCGAGCACCGGCATCAGCGGAGCGAATTTGCTCGATCCAGCGAACTTGACCTATACCGGAATCGCCTACCGCACCCTGCCCTACGACGGCAGTCTCACGGCAGCCCGCATTGACGCGGATTATGATCTCGCCGGCAGCTTCCTGCGAACCTTGTCGGTCGGCCTGCGAATTTCCGATCATGGCGCCAACAATTCTCCCGGCCTCATCTTTGCCGATGCCGCGGTCACCGGTCTCACGGGAGCGGATCGGCCGAGCTTTCTGATGCCGGACCCATACTCCCTGTTTCCGGGATCGGGTTCAGACAGCATCGCCAACTACCTCGTCGGCAATCTCAGTTCAGCCCGCGATCCAATTGCGCTGCGCAGTGCATTCGGTATCACCACGCCGATACCGGCGGCCGCCAGTCCGCTGAGCCTATGGAGCATCACCGAGGAAACTCGAGCCGCCTATTGGCTGGCCAAGTTCGAAACGTCGAACATGCCGCTGGATGGCAATATTGGACTACGCGTCGTGCACACGCTCGAATCGGTATCGGGCAGCGAGTCGGCGCCCGCCGACGCGACGATCTCGCCGATAGCAGTCATGAGCGATTACACCGACTGGTTGCCGAGCATCAATTTGCGCTACCGGCTCCGCGAGGACTGGCTGTTGCGCGCAGCGGTGTCGAAATCCATCACGCGCCCGGATTTCGATGAACTGTCGCCGTCATTGACCCTGATTCCGAATTCTGTGAATCCGTCGTTGAATCAAGGCAGCGCCGGCAATCCGGAACTCAAGCCGGTGCGCGCCGACAACATTGACGTCGCCGTGGAAAAGTATTTCAGTCGAACCACCGCGCTTTCACTGACCGGATTTCTCAAGCATGTCGACGGGTTCGTCACGACCGTCAGCAACCCGGAGGTCTATGCCGGCTCCGTTTACGAGGTCAGTCGGCCGCAGAACGGCAGCGGCGCCGATATCAGGGGTTTCGAATTAGCGTATCAGCAGTTCTATGATTTTCTTCCGAGCGTGTTGAGCGGGCTCGGCTTGCAGGCAAATTACACCTACATCGACAGTGAATCGCCGAACAGCGCATTGGGCGCTCCGGCGCCGCTCCAGAACCTTTCCAAGCACAGCCTAAACCTCATCGGCATCTACGAACGCAGCAAATTCTCTGCGCGGCTTGCCTACAATTGGCGCGATCGATTCTTGAGCGGCGTCACCGACATCGTCGGCGTCGGCGCCCTGCCCGTCTACACGGCCGCCTACGGATGGCTCGATGGCTCGTTGCGCTATCGCGTCACCGACAAGGCTACGGTCGCCGTCGAGGGCATGAACTTGCTGCATACCCTGCGCCGCTCCTATTATGGCGTGGAGACGAGGCCCCAAAGCGTCTGGCTGGACGACACCCAGATCGCCGTAACCATAACAGTCGGAATATGACGGGGGGCGCGCATGGGGTTGAGGCACTTCGGGTACGCACTCGCGCGACGCGACGTTCCATGGCGCGCCCGTGCCCTATCGAGTGCTGCCACAGTGATATATCTGGCCTGCGCGCTACAGGCGGCGGCGACCTCAGCAACCACCGCACTGGATCAATGGCGTGAAGAGGCCGGCCGTGCACGGACGCTAGCGGAAAATAACGCGCCGCAGGCCTACGAAGCTGCACGGCGCCTTCAAGCGACTGTGCCCGCCGATGCGACGCCCGCTGACCGGGCACGTTCCCTCAATCTGCTCGCGCGGGTTGAAACCTACCTCGCGCTGACCGAGCCTGCCGCAGCGCACGCGCACGAGGCTTTCGACCTGGCACTGCAGAATGGTGATCACGTCGGCCAGGCCGAAGCGGATCTGAACATTGCTCTGAACGGCATCAATCAGGGCAAGCTCGGTGACCTCGTCAATGCAGCCCAGAATAGCGTGGCCGTGCTAGAAGGCGTGAACCGTCCGGACCTATTGGGCGAGGCGATGCTGCGAACCACGATGGTGTACCGGAGGTTCGAGCAGTTCGACGAATCGATCGCGGTTGCTGTTCAGGCGATGGATATTGCCAAGCGCAGCAACAATGCGCTCGCGCTGACCTATGCTCACCAGGGCCTCGCGATTGCGCTCCAGCAGAGCGACCGCTACGCCGAAGCGCGCGAGCACAGCCAGCAAATGCGTCTGCAAGCGCGCGCGGCACAATCAAAGCTGCTCGAGGCAACGGCGGTTGAAGGACTCGCCGGCGCAAATTCCCATGCGGGCGATTTGCGCGGCGCCGAGCAACTGACTCGCGAATCGCTTGCGATGTTCCGCGAGGTGGGCGCGCCGTTCGCGATCAGCTATAGCCTTTACGGCCTCGCCGATTTGCTAGCACGCCAGGATCGCCGTCAGGAAGCACTGCAACGCCTCGACGAAGCGCTCCAAATCTACAAACAATATCCGAATCCGATCAGCCTATGGTTTGCGCTGAACGCGCGCAGCGCGAACTACGAAGCATTGGGCGATATCGGCAAGGCGGATGCCGATGCGCAGCGGGCGTATGCGATCGCGAAGGATCTCGGCATCGCGATTTACCTCAGCGGAAGCGCGACGCGGCTAGCCGCGATCGCCGCCGCCAAGGGCGACTATCGGCGCGCCTATACGCTCGCGAACGAAGCGAGCGCGATGACCGCCAAGGCGGCAAGCGAAAAAGCCGGTGTGCGTGTTATCCAATTGATCGAACGCTATGAATTGCAGGACAAGCAGCGCGAGATCGACTTGCTAACCCGGCGGACCGAGCAACAGACCGCACAGTTGCTCCAACGAGAACTGCAGCAACGCTGGCTGTGGACTATTCTCGCGGGCGTCATCCTGGCACTCGTCGGAACCGCGCTGTTCGTCGTTCGACTGCGTCACTCGCAGCGACAACTGCAGGAGCTCAACGCGCAATTGAAGCGATCTGAACACGACATCCGCGCGCTCAATCTGGATTTGGAGCACCGCGTGCAAGCCCGTACCGTGGAATTGCATCAGCAGGCGCGCTACCTGCGCACGTTAATCGACATGTTGCCGATGTGGGCGTGGTTCAAGGACACGCAAAGCCGCTACCTCGTCGTCAACCAGGCGCATGCGCGGGCACGCGGCCATACGGCAGAGGCGATGGTCGGTCAATCCGATCAGCAATTGTTGCCGCCCGATCTCGCGCAGGGCCAGCGATCAGACGACATCGAGGTCATGGTTTCACGCCGGCGAAAAACCACGGAGGAGCGTATTGCCGATGACGGCGACGGCGTATGGATGGAGACCTACAAAGCCGCCGTGCTCGACGACGATGGCACCGTTCTCGGAACCGTCGGGGTCGCGCGCAACATCAGTGAACAAAAGGCCGTGGAAGCGGCGCGCGAAGCGGCGCTCGCCGAGGCGCGCAATCTCGCTCGCCAGCGAAGCGACTTCCTGGCCCAAATGAGCCACGAGTTGCGCACGCCGCTCAATGCGATCATGGGTTTCGCGCAGATTCTTCAGCGCGACAAGACCTTGACGGAGCGCCAGAGCAGAGCGCTGCGGATCATCGACGAGAGCGGGCACCACTTGCTGACGCTCATCAATGACATCCTCGATCTAGCGCGCATCGACGCTGCCAAGCTCGAGTTGTATTCCGTCGAGATCAATCTGCCGGCGTTCTTGCAAGGCGTTTGCGACACGATCCAGGTCAAGGCGGAAGACAAGAGCTTGCTGTTCGTCTACCAGGCGGCGCTCAATTTGCCGGCGACCGTGCGGCAGGATGAAAAGCGCCTGCGCCAAGTGCTGCTGAATCTGATGTCGAATGCGGTTAAGTTCTCGGACTCCGGGCAGGTAACGCTGCGCGTGATGCGCGTGCCGTCGTCGCCGGGCGCGGCCGATGACGTAGTGCGTTTGCGATTCGAAATCGAAGACGAAGGCATCGGAATGGATCAAGGACAGCTGCAACGCTTGTTCCAACCATTCGAGCAAGTCGCCGAGGCCAAGCGTCGCGAAGGGGGCACCGGTCTCGGCCTGGCGATCAGCCGGCAGCTGATCCGTCTGATGGGCGGGGACATCGAAGTGCGCAGCATCCTCGGCAAGGGCAGTCTGTTTTCATTCGAAATCGAGATGCCGGCTTCGAAGACCAAAACCGAACCCTCGCAGCAGCTCGCGGCGCCGATCGGATATACCGGCAAACGGCGCAAGATATTGATCGTGGACGACATGCGGCAGAACCGCGCGATGCTAATGGAAGAGTTGAGCAGCTTGGGCTTCGAGGTCGAAGAAGCCGCGAACGGCGTCGAGGCGCTGGAGATGACCACCCGGTTTAGCCCGGATCTCGTGATCATGGACCTCACGATGCCGGTCATGGGCGGTCTCGAAGCGACGCGGCGATTGCGCGCATCACCCCGGAGTGCCGAATTACCCATCATTGCCACTTCTGCAAGCGCGACCGCGGAGACCGAACAACGCAGCCGCGAAGCCGGCGCGGACCTTTTCGTCGGAAAGCCGATTCAAGAATCCGTGCTGTTGGACGCGGTCGGCGCGTTGTTGCAACTCGAATGGGTTCGAGAAGAGCCCGCGGCGTCCGCGAGACCCCGCGAATAAAAGCGCAAACAATCGCGTCAGTGTCGGTAGACGGCAGGCGATCGGGACCCGCACGCGCGACTGCTGAGATCAGCGCGCGAATTTTTTGGAGATCTGCACGCCGATGGTCCGCGGCGGTGCGATGTCGGCGGTTTCAAGTCCAGCCGGGCCACCCTGGGCGTTGACCAACACCGGCGTATTTTCGATGTTTTTGACGTATCCGCTCACGCTCCAGTTTCCGTCGCGCGGACCATAAGTCAGGTAGGCCGTGGACACCGTATGTTTCGGCTGCCGGGTCCCGCGCGCCTCGCTGAACGTCACCCAGCTGCTCGATTCATAGCGCGACTCGATTCGTGCCGTTAGACTCTGTTGATCAGCGAGATCGAAGCGGTGCTGGTAGCCCAGACTCGCACTGAATCGCGGGGCAAACGGCAAGGCGAAGCCGCTGAAATTCCCGCCGAACGGTCCCCCAATGACGAGCGTTTTGAATTTCGACATCAAAGGGTAAACCGCTGCGTCGAACTTGTCGTTAGTTGTCAGCTGGCAAAGAGCCTCGACTTCGGCGCCGTAAATTCTGGCCCCGGACGCATTGGCGGTCAAGATACCAAAGATCCCGGCGTTGGTCGGATTGATGAAGCCGAGATAATTGACCTGATAGTCGTGGTAGTCGTAGAAAAACGCATCGGCGTCGACCTCGATCCGGCCGTCGTCGAAGCGGCTCTTGTCCCCGACCTCGTAGGATGTCAGATGCTCGGGACCGTAGCTGTCCGGTGCGGCGCCTTCATAGAATCCCCCGGCCTTGTAACCGGTCGAAAGCTTGGCATAGGCCATCGAATTGTCGCTGAATTCGTAGTCCGGACCGACCGCGTAAGTCAGCGAGCGCCATTGATGATCCGTGCTGAATAGCCCCGTACTGACGCCGACGACACCGCCCGTCTCGGAAGAGACATATGCGGTCTCCGATTTGCCATCAACCGTATAGCGAAGGCCGGCCGTGACTCGCAATCGGTCGAGGATCGGATAGGCCGACTCGGCGAAGATCGCAAAGGAGGTCGCGCCGAATGCGACCTGGCCCTGCTGATTGACCTGATTTCCGCTGCTGTCGCTGAACGAGTCAGCCCCCGGCCCGAGTTGTTGGCTTTCAGTCGGGTTGCTCGACCTCAAGTAATAGAAACCCGCGAGCCAACTCGCCGCTGAGCCAGCCGGCGACGCAAGCCGCAACTCGGCCGTATTCTGGCGTTCGTCCGCGTAATTATTCTGGTCCGTCTCCGATCGCCAGCAATTCACACAGGAATAACTTTCCTGCCGGTGGGCGGCAATCGCGGTCAGCGACAACGCGCCGAGATCCCATTCCAACTGGCCTCGCGCGCTCCAGAAATTCGTATCACGGGCTGCGTCGCCGGGATCCGGCGATGCCCAAGGATTCGACGACAGGATTGCATCGCCGAGTCCGGCACCGCCCGTCGCGACGCCCTTGGGCGGGGGAACCACTTGGATCTCTCCCTCTCCCTCACCGCCTTCATGCGTGTTGTCAATGGCCACCAGCAGCGCGACGGAATCGGTGGGCTTGAACAGAATTTTCACGCGCTCTGACTGCACATCGAGGTCGTCGGCGCCATTGGTCAAATAGCCGTCATGGTGCGCGGTTTCGAGAGCGAAGCGAATCGCTATCCGCTCATTGAGCGGCAGGTTGACCATTGCCTGCGTCTGAATCAGATCGTAGTCACCAAAGCCGAGCGATCCCGACGCTTCGAAGATGAATGAAGGATCCTTGGTCACGATATTGACCACGCCCGCAAGAGCATTGCGGCCGTACAATGTGCCCTGTGGCCCGCGCAGCACCTCGATTCGATCGACATCGTAAAGGCCTGCTCGCGCGAATTCGGCTTGCGATTGATAGACACCATCGACGTTCAAGTTGATTTCCGGATCACCAACGCTCGGCGGCACGCCCGTGCCAATTCCGCGAATATAAAATGTGGGCCCGTTCTCGGCCTCGAGAACCTTTACGCCGCCGACCTCCGCCATGACCTCGTCGAGTTGGAATTGGCCGTGTTGAGCTGCCGCCGCTCCGTTCACAACCGCGATCGATAGCGGCGTCTTGTCGAGGACCTCGGAGATTTTCTCGGCGGTGACGGTGATCTGCTCGAGCGCATCGGCGTCCGACGCGCCGGGCAGCAATGGTTCGGCCCGCGCACGGATCGCCGTAACGGCTGCGATTGCCAACAACAATGTCGCCGGCGCTTTGATCCGTAGGAGGGTAAACATCGACCTCGCCCATCGCATGGTGCAGCGCCCCACCGCCTCGTTTGTGCGACCCGCGTGCTCCAACGGCACCAGGATTGCGCAGTCTAATGTTATTGACTAAAGTGTAAATTCTCGCGCGATTCGCGGCCCTGTGGCGGCGATTTGATGGCGATTGATCGTCGACCGCGCAATATTCTTACGGCGAATTTGGCACGCCGGGGGCCAATCGATGCACGGTCGAATCAAAACAGCGCTGGCTGGCGGCGCAATCTTGGCGGTCTCGGCCATCGGCGTCGATTTGTTCGTTCGACTGACCACGGCAGCCGACAGTCTTCAAGCCGAAGCATTGCTCGCAACTCCATTCATCGGCCTGTTGCTGGCGGCGTCAGAGTTCGCGATCGGTTCGGTTTTCGCGGCGATCTCGATGTTCGTACCGAGAACCCGTTGGGCGCGGCTGTGGGCAATTTATCATTTCATTGCCGGCATTTCGGCGCTTTATCACGGCGCGCCCGACTTCTGGCACGCGTGGCGCCCCGTGTTTACGCTGCTCGATGCCGCAGAAGTCGCTTGCATCGCGGGAGGTATCGCCGATTACATCGGGCGAAGGCCGAGCGCACTCAGCCTCGCAGCATTCGCGTTGGCAATCTGGGCTTCGATCGTGATTGCCTACACGTACGGGCTCGGAGACAGCGGGATCGTCTACATGGGCCTGATGACGCTCAGCAATTTCGTCGGCGGGATTACGATCTTGTCGGCGCGCCGCGGCTATGCGTCGACGGCTGTCGCAGCCGCCCTATTGCTTTCCGGCGTCGCAGATCTAGCGACAATCATGGATCATCTCTCGATCTCTTCCGGCGCAATCTCCGTGCAGCTGACCGCCGGTACGCTCTCCGTGTATCCGATCATCGTCAATATGGTTGCGGGACTCACCATCTTCGCTGCCGCATTGTTCGAGTACCAACAACAAATCGAGGCGGCACGCCTCAGCTCCGAGCACTCCCACTCGGAACTGACGCAGCTCGCGGGCCGACTCGAGCAGCGCACGGTGGAATACGCCGCCGAACGCGACCGCGCGCAAGCACTCGCCGCATCCGTGCAGCAAAGCGAGCAGAGGCTTCGATCGTCGAATGCGCGCATGGCGGCAATCCTCGACAATATTCCCGATTTGGCGTGGGTCAAGGATGTCGAGGGGCGTTTTATTGCCGCGAACCAGGTGCTCGCGAAGGTGTTGGGCTATGCCGATGCTGCCGATCTCATCGGCAAGACGGATTTCGACGTCAACCCGAAGCAAATCGCGGAGCGCTATCGGAAGGCCGACGATGAAGTGATGGCGTCCGGCAAACGCATGCGAATCGAGGAGCCCCGCTATGTTGCAGGAACAAACGAGGGCTGGATCGAGACGATCAGGACCGCGCTGCGCGACGTTGATGGTCAGATCATCGGCACGGTCGGCATTGCACGTGACGTGACCGAACGAAGGCAGGCAGAACGGGAGCGCACGGCCCGACAGGAGGCCGAGGCGGCGAATCGGGCAAAGGGCGAATTTCTCGCCCACATGAGCCATGAGATTCGCACACCGATGAACGCGATCATCGGGATGTCGAAATTGGCTTTGGGTAGCGACCTCACGACGCGACAGCACGGATACGTCAACAATGTGCTGCGTTCCGCTCGGTTGCTGCTTGGGATCATCGACGACATTTTGGATTTCTCCAAGATAGAGGCCGGAAAGCTGCAGATCGATGCGACGCCATTCGACTTGGGCGATGTCTTGGAGAACGTCGCCAATCTCGTTGGTCTGCAGGCCGAGGAGAAGGATCTCGAACTGGTGTTCGTCGATCACGTGCGACTTCCGACCAGGCTCATCGGCGACCCCTTGCGCTTGGGGCAGGTGCTGATCAATCTGGTCAATAATGCCGTCAAGTTCACGGAACGCGGCGAGGTCACGGTCGGCGTCGATGTCGTAGACCAGCGTACCGAGTGCGTTCAGCTGCGTTTCTTCGTCCGCGACACGGGGATCGGGATCAGTTCCGAGGAACAACAGCATTTGTTCCAGCCTTTCTCTCAAGCTGATGCGTCGACCAGCCGCCGCTACGGCGGCAGCGGCCTCGGCCTGGCCATCTGCCGCCATCTGGTGCACCGGATGGGCGGCAGCATTGGGGTCGAAAGCGCGCCCGGTAAAGGCAGTTGCTTCAGCTTCACCGCACGCTTCGCCTTGCAGGTTGCCGGCGGCGAGGCTGCCGCGACGTATCCGACGGCGACGCTGCCAGGTGTACGCGCACTCGTCGTCGACGATAACTTGGTGGCGCAGGAAGTGGTCGGCGCGATGGCTCGCGATCTCGGACTCGAGGTCGAAGAGGCCGGCAATGGCGAAGACGCACTGCACGCAGTGTCGCGAGCCGCAGAGACCGACCACCCATTCGGGCTGGTGCTGCTGGACGCGAAGATGTCGGGCATGGACGGCATCGAATGTGCGCGTCAGCTGTCAAACATTCTCGGGGCCCGGACCCCACCGATCGTGATCATGGTCACGACATTTGGCCGTGAAGAGGTGCTCGAGCGGCTTGCCGCCGCGCGGGTGGTCGTGCGCGGCACGCTGGTCAAACCGATCACGCGCACCGCCTTGATGGATGCCTGCGCGACGCCGCTGGGAGTGGCCTCTCGCCCGGACCAGCGCAGCGCACGGCGCGAGGCAAACGCGCGTAGCCACGAGGAGCGGCTCGCCGGATTGCGGATCCTGCTCGCCGAGGACAATGTGCTCAACCAGGAAATCGCGATGACGTTGCTGAGCGACGCCGGCATCGAGGTGACCGTCGCCAGTGATGGGCGCGAAGCGCTCGAGTTTCTCGAGCGGGAACGCTTCGACGGCGTCCTCATGGACTGCCAAATGCCCGTCATGGACGGATATGAGGCGACCCGACGACTGCGCGCGCAGCCTCAATACGCCGAATTGCCGGTCATCGCGATGACCGCCAACGCGATGACGGGAGACCGGGAAAAGGCACTTGCTGCCGGCATGAATGATCATGTTGGAAAGCCGATCGATGTTGCCGAGTTATTCGCGACGCTGGCGCGTTGGATTCATCCAGATGCCGGCCGGCAGACCGCACCGCGCGCGCGCGGCGAAACACCGCGATGACAGACGGAGTCCCGCGGTGCGCCCGATATAGCGTAGAGGATTCCGGAGCCCACAGCCTGCGCTCGCTTGCGGCCCCATGTCGTCTCCGTTCATGCTAGAAGTAGTTATGTATTTGAGCCATTGCGAATGATGAACACGCCCGTAAGAGCTGTAGCCGCACCACCTCTATTCTCTCCGCTGGTGCTGGGCTGTTTGGCGGCGACTTGGCTGGTCTGGGGTTCAACCTATCTGGTGATCCGCTTCGCGCTCGCGGGATTTGCGCCGTATTTCATGATGGCAACCCGCTTCATTTTTGCGGGCGGTCTTCTATTTGGGTGGCAGCTGGCGCGCGGCGCTTCGCGGCCGACCCTGCGGGAATGGCGTAACGCCTTGTTGATCGGGACGCTGATGCTCTGCGGCGGCATGGGCGGCGTCGCCTACGCCGAGCAGACGATTGCCTCTGGTCTGGTCGTTGCATTCATCGCGGTGATCCCGCTGCTACTCGTGGTCATCAATCTTGCGTTCGGCGTTCACCCACGGCGTGGCGAGGTACTTGCCGTGTTGGTCGGCTTCGGGGGAGTGCTGATGCTCACGCAAGGCGCCGGAATCCGCGCCTCGCCGGCGGGACTGCTCGCGATAACGCTCGGCACGACAGGCTGGGCGCTTGGCAGCGTACTTGCACAGCGCGGCTTTGCGTTGGCATCGGGCGCGACCGGGTTCGCAACCGAGATGTTGTGCGGCGGCCTCGCACTGCTGGTGATGTCGGCGGTTCGCGGAGAAAGCTGGCATTGGCCCGCGCAGACTGGAGTCTGGCTCGCCTGGTGGTATCTCGTGATATTTGGGTCGCTGATCGCTTTTAGCGCCTACATGCTGCTGCTCGCGCGCACGCCGGCGAGCGTCGCAGCCAGTTACACCCTCGTGAATCCGGTCGTTGCCTTATTGCTCGGCGTGACGCTGGGAGGCGAATCGGTATCGACGTGGGAATGGGCGGCGTCCGGCATCGTGTTGATCGGCGTCGTGTTGTTGTTCCTGGGCCGGCGTCGCTGAACCACGGGAGGCGCTAGCGTGACCGATAAGCCTATCGCGCCGTCTCTCGTGTTGTTGCCGGGCCTGGACGGAACCGGAAAGATGTTTACGCGCTTCGTGGCCGTCCTGGGACCCTGCATCCAAACGCAGACCGTCGTATACCCGGTCGACCAGTGTTTGGGTTACAGGGAACTCGAGACGCGCGTGCGCGCGGTGTTGCCAAGCGGCGGCCGCTTCGTCGTTCTCGGCGAATCCTTTTCTGGCCCGATCGCGATTCGTTTGGCCGCTGATCCACCCGCGGGGCTCGTCGGACTGGTTCTCTGCGTCACATTCGCGAAGAATCCCTACCCTTTGCTCGCCTGGGCCCAGCCGTGGGCTGCCGCCCTGCCGGTCAAGTCCCTGCCACGCTGGGTCCGTGCGCCGTTCATGTGGGGCGCATCGTCGCCCGATGGCGCGCCCGACGAAGCCGACCGTGCGACGGCCGCAGTCGACGAGGCCGTTCTGCGGCATCGTATTGCCGCCGTCATGGCGGCAGACGAGACCCCCGCGCTGACGTTGATTCGCGTACCGACTTTGGTCATGCGCGCCAGCCATGACCACGTCATTCCTCGGGCCTCGAGCGAATACATTCGGCAGCATCTGCCGCAGGCCGAACTCATCGAGATCGATGGCCCGCATCTCTTGCTGCAATCCCGCCCCAGCCAATGCGCCGCGGCAATCAGCCAATTCGTTCGGGGCTTGCCCCGGTGAGCCAATTCTGAAAGGAGAACGCCGATGAATACCGCTCTTGACCCGCTGGGACACGCGAAGGACACGCTGATCGATCTCGTGGTTCGCTTCGGGCCGAAGCTCCTTGCCGCGATCCTCATCTTGACGGCCGGCGCTTTTGTAGCCGGCTGGGTCGCTCGTGTGAGCAATCGCGGCCTCGAGCAGCTGGATCTCGAGCCGCCGGTTCGGCAGCTGCTGACCCGCGTGGCGCGCGCCCTGGTTCTCGGTTTGTTCGTGATTTTGGCGCTGCAGAATCTCGGCGTCGAATTGTTGCCGCTGATCGCCGGCTTGAGCGTGATCGGCGCGGGCGTCGCTCTTGCGACCCAGGGCGTGTTGAGCAACATGGTGGCCGGACTGACCATCATTTTCACCAAACCATACCGCGTCGGAGAGTACATCGCGGTCGTCGGCGTCGAGGGACAGGTGGAGACCATCACCTTGTTCAACACGGCGCTCACGCACGCGGACCGCTCACGGATCATCGTGCCCAACCGCAAGGTCACCGGGGAGATCCTGCACAACTACGGGCGCATCCGGCAAACGGAAATTCTATTCCCGGTTCACTACGAGTCGGATTTGTCGGCGGCACTCGGCGCGATTAGCGCCGTCGTGCGGGCCAACCGTCGCGTATTGACGGACCCGGCCCCTGTAGTACAAGTCGTGAGCCTTGCCGATTCAGCCGTACAAATTGCGGTCAAACCCTGGGTCGCCGTCGCCGACAGCGGCGCGGTGGTCGGTGAGCTTCACGTCGCGCTCGTCGAAGAGCTGCGCGCACGCGGCATCGGCATTCCCTACCCGCAGCGAGAAGTACGCCTGATCGGCGGAGTTGCTTGATCGAGCGCAACAGCAAGATTTCGCGGTGGGCCGAACTCTGGCGTGCCAGACTCCAAAGCTCAGCGAACGGCCCGTCGCGATTGATGCGACGTGACGACGCCGAATGAGGCTCGCGGCAATAGCAGAGATGCGAAGCGGTCCGCGGGTATTGCCGGACTCATGAGAAATCCCTGGATCGCGTCACAGCGCTCCGCCCGGAGAAATTCGAGTTGAGCCGATGTCGATACACCCTCGGCAACAATTTTTAGCTCGAGACTATGACCAAGCGCGATGATCGCGCGCACGATTGCCGCACTGTCGGGATCTGTGCTGATGTCGGCGATGAATGACCGATCGATCTTCAGCGTGTCGATTGGGAATCGCTTGAGGTAGTTGAGCGAACAATATCCCGTTCCAAAATCGTCGATCGCGAGCGAAAACCCGAACTCCTTCAGTGCCAGCAGAGACCGCCGTCCCGCTTCGGCATCCTGCATTAGAACCCCTTCGGTAAGTTCGATCTCGAGTGACGAGGGCGATAGTTGCGAGCGGCTTACCGTGTCGCTGAGGCGCAGCATTGATTCCGGGTGCAGAAAATCACGGCCGGACACATTGACTGCAATTGCGGGAATCACGAGCCCGGAATCGCGCCAGCGGCAAAGATCGCGGCAAACCTGCTGAATCGCCCATCTGCCGATGTCGCTGATCAGTCCGGTCTCTTCGGCAACGGCGATGAACTCTCCGGTCGGAATTTGACCGCGTTCGGGATGGAACCAGCGCAGCAAGGCCTCTCCGCCCACCAGCGCCAAGCTTCGGGCTTCATACTTCGGCTGGTAATACATTTCCAGCTCCGAATTCTCGAGAGCCCTTCGGAGTTCCATTTCGAGCGAAAGCCGACTCAGCGCACGCGCATTCACCGCACTATCGAACATACGCACCTGATTGCGGCCGTTCGCCTTTGCCTCGTACATCGCAGCGTCGGCGTTCTTGAGCAAGCTCTGCGCATCGGCGCCGTGTTCCGGGAACGACGCAATGCCGATACTCGGCGTCACAACCAGCTCATAGGAGTCGCTGAGGTAGGGCGCCGACAACAGCGTCTGAATCCTCCGCGCAGAGTCCTGTGCATGCCGGATTGCGGTTTGCCCGGCGAAAACCACCAGAAACTCATCGCCTCCCACACGGGCAAGCTGACCGCACAAGCGTCCCGCCGTGCCATCCTGCCGGGCGCTCTGAATCGGTTCCGCGGTCTGATCGGCGCCGGCAATTTCGGCAAGTTCTCCGGTCAGCCGGTTGGCAGCCTGCCGCAACAATGCATCTCCGCTCTCGAGCCCCAAGGTATCGTTGATGCGTTTGAACTGATCGAGGTCGAGGTACAGCAACGCCACCCCATGGCCGGTGCGACCCGCCTCTGCAACCAATTGCGCGAGATATTCGCGAATCCATTCCCGGTTCGGCAAGCCGGTGAGCCCGTCGAAATATGCCAGCCGATGGATTCGCGCTTCCGCCTCTTTTCGGTCGGTGATATCGCGCAAGATTGCCAGCACTTGGCCGGTCGAGTTGGGCAGGTAACGGCACTCGAAATGCCGATTAGCTCGCGCTTCGGATTGCAACGAGAATTCGAATGCCGCCGGTGAGCCCCGCAATGTAGTTTCGAGACATTCCGCCGCCCGAGATCTTTCGACAGCAGGAATCAATTCGAGAAATCGCTGCGAGCTCACAGATGCCGCCGAGGCTCCGCGAATCAGTCCTGCGATCGGACTGAAACAATGCGCGATGGTTCCCTGCTCATTGACGAGCATGATCCCGTCGGGAATTGCGCGCAGCAGCGCGGCATTTTTCTGTTCACTGAAGCGCAGCGCGTCGAGCGTACCGGCGCCGCGCAGCACATAACGAATCCGATGCGCCAATAGCGGCCAGTTGATCGGCTTGACGACGAAATCGGTCGCACCTGCCTCGTAGGCACGATCGATTGACGATGTGTCGTCGAGCCCGGTGACCATGACGATCGGCAGGTCCGCGCCGCCCGGCAAGCCGCGAATATTGCGACAAGCATCGTATCCGTCGCCGTCCGCCATTTCCACATCGAGCAGCGCGATGTCCGGCATGCGCAAGGCGCAGGCCGCGACGGCCGCATCGCCGCTCGCAACGGTCTGCACGTCGAAGCCGGCTTCGCGTAGATGCGCCCCTGCCAACTCGCGCAGGATCGCGTCGTCGTCGGCGACCAATACACGCGCCGGCGACGTGTTCACGCCGACCTCCTGATCTCACTCTGCAATTCGCCCCTGACGCGCTCGTGGAGCAGGTGAATGCGCGTATAGATCTCGCGGGCGGCGGTCAGATTGCCGAGCCGAGCCGCGTCTTCCAAATCCCGGCAGAGGCGTGCCAGGCCCAGCGCGCCCACATTGCCGTTGTAAGAGCGCCACGCATGTGCCGCGCGCGCAAGGCTCCCCGAATTACCGGTGCTCAAGGCATGCTCGATCGACTCCACCAGTGTGCGGGAGTCCGCCAAATACAGCTCCGCGATGTGTCGCAGCATGTCTTTCGACCCGCTGCCCGGCAGCGCTCTCAAGGCATCGAGGGTCGCGGCGTCAAGCGTGGCCGCGCTCTGCGCCTCCGAGTCCGGCGCCGCGCCCGTTGCTGCCTGTTGGGGTCGCCCGAGCCATCGTGCGAGCATCGTGTGTAGTGCCTCGCGCCGAAATGGTTTCGCGAGATAGTCATCCATGCCGGCGGCCAGACACGCCGAGCGACCCGCGCTCGTGGCATCCGCGGTCAATGCGATGATCGGGGTGCGAACCCCCTCGGTCTCGCGGCGGCGCAATGCGACTGTCGCCGAAAAGCCGTCCATCACCGGCATTTCGCAATCCATGAGGACGACGTCGAATTGCTGCCCTTGCATCTTGTCGAGTGCTTGCCGGCCGTCGTCGGCCGTCTCGACGCTGAGGCCGAGCGAAGTCAACATGCCGATGGCGACTTCGCGGTTCAATGCCTGATCTTCGACCACGAGCACATGCCCCGTGAGTGCCGGCAAGTTCTTGGACTGCGAGGCCGACAATTCGGCTCCCACCAGCGTCACGACCCCCTCATAGGCAGAATCGCTCAAGGCGCGGTGCAAATGCCGGAGTCGTAGTGGCTTGGTCAGTTCGGCATCGAACCGCATTGCCAATGATTCCTCTCGCCCCGCCAGCGATACGAAACTGCGCAAGCGGATCACGCGGGGCCTGGCCGGCTTGGAGGACTGCAACGCTGCGCACAGATCGACTGCAGCCGCATCGAGCATCCGGTCGTCGATGATCACGGCATCGAACGTCGCCGAATTCAATTCCCGTGCGGCGTCGGCACGAGTAGCCGCCTCGCGCGGCTGCGCCGCCCATTCGAGCAGCGCCTTGCCAATCAATCGGCGGGCCGCCGCATTGTCGTCGACGACGAGCACGCGCAAGCCGTCGAGGGTCTCCGGCGGTGGCGGTGGCAGCGAGGCGGGATCCGAGAGCGGCAACGTCAGCTCCATCGAAAATGTCGATCCTCCGCCAGGCGTGCTCGCCAACTCGAGTCGCCCGCCCATCAGCTCGACGATTTGCCGCGAAATCGCCAGTCCGAGACCAGTGCCCCCGAAACGCCGGGTCGTCGATGCATCTTCCTGCGCAAACTCTTCGAAAACTCGCGCTTGATGCTCCGGAGCGATGCCGACGCCGGTGTCGGCGACCTCCAACCGCAGCGTCAGCAATCCATCCGCAGATCGCAGCGGCTGAATTCGCAGCGTAACTTCTCCCCGCTCGGTAAATTTCACCGCGTTTCCGCCAAGATTGACCAGCACCTGGCGTAATCGCACAGCGTCGACCCGCACTCGTGGCAACCGTACCAGCGGTGCGTCGTACAACAGTTCGATGCCTTTGGTCGCGGCACGGGCCGCCAACATCTCGACAGTTTGCTCGGCCAATTCGATCACGTCGGAATCGACGGGATCGAGCTGTAATCGACCGGCTTCGATTTTGGAGAAATCGAGAATGTCGTCGACGATCGACAGCAGTGAGTCGGCAGAGCGATGAATCGCTTCGGCAAAACGCCTTTGTGCGGAATCCATGCGCGTGTCGAGCAGCAGGCTCGTCATGCCGAGAACACCGTTCATCGGGGTTCGCAATTCGTGACTCATGCGTGCGACGAAGTCGCTCTTTGCCCGACTCAGCACCTGCAGCTGTTGGTTGCGCTCTTCGAGTTCGCGCGTGCGCAATTGCACCGTATGTTCGAGCTCGCGACTGTAACGCAGCTCCCGGTCACGCCGCAGACGCTGCAGACGCCAGAGGTATCCGAGCGCCAGCAGGACCAGCAGACCGTAGCAGATACGCGCCGGAATTGTTTTCCACGGCGCCGGCTCCACGTGCACCGGTACCTTGAGCTCATCCGCGCTCCAAACACCGTCGGCGTTGGCGGCCCGTACTTTGAACACGTAGTCGCCCGCGTCCAGGTTGGTGTAGGTCGCCCGATGCTGAGTCCCGGCGTCGATCCAATCGGCGTCGAATCCCTCGAGCCGATAGGCATATTGATTGTTTTTGGGCGAAGTATAGTCGAGCGCCGCGAATTCCAGCGTCACGAGCTTGTCGTCATAAGCCAAGGCGAGCGGTCGGTTTTGGCTCGGCAGGTCCTTGGGCGGCAGTGACAAGTTGAGCTTGGCCGCGGCGGTCAGAACGATGCGCGGCGGCGGTGCCGCCGGAGCGATTGCCTGCGGCGAGAACGCATTGAAGCCGTTATTGCCGCCGAAATACAAGGTGCCGTCGATTGCTCGATAATGCGCATTGAAATTGAATTCCTCGTCCTGCAATCCCTGCGCTTGATGGAACCATTTGATCGCCGCCGCGCGCGGATCGAGCCGCGCAAGGCCATTATTGGTGCTGAGCCACAGCCGGCCATCGCTGCCGCCTTCGATGCCGTACACCGCCTGGCTCGACACGAGACCACGAGCCGACTGATTCTCGAATCGAACATCATTCGGTTGGGAGGAAGTACCGACGACGCGATCGAGGCCGCCGCCCGCGGTGCCCACCCACACGGTCCCCTGGGCGTCGACGTGTAACGCGTAAACAGTGTCGTCACCGAGGCTCGTCGGATCCCGGTCATTGCGTCGGTAGGTGTAAAAGCGACCGGATTTCTTGTCGAGCAGGTTCAAGCCACCACCCTGAGTGCCGACCCAAAGATTTCCGAGCGCATCTTCGGTGATCGCGGTGGCGCGCGCGCTGCTGAGCGCGGCGCCCGATGGGCCCGCATACGGATAGCGCGTGATTCTGCCCGTGACCGGCTCGATGCTCGCCAGGCCGCCGCCGAAGGTGCCTGCCCAGAGCAGGCCGGAGCGATCCCGAAACAGACACATGACGCCGTTCGCTGGAAGCGAATTCGGATCGGCCGGGTCGAGGCGAAACACGCGCATCGTCCCCGCAGCAAGATCCCAGCGGTCCAATCCGCCGCTCATCGTTCCGACCCACAGAATCGCCCGGTCGTCGGCGGCCTCGTGGTCGTAGAGCAGGGACATGACGCGATCGTCGCTCAGGTGCACGCCTCCGCCTGGCGCGCCGTCAGTTGCGGACCCGTAGTGGCGTTCGAGGCGGCTGCGCGTGTCGATTTCGACCAATCCGCCGCCGAGCGTGCCGACCCATAACTTGCCCGCACCGTCGTCGGCGAACGCCATGACTTGGGTATCACGAATCGCGTCGCTGCGATAATGCCCCAGCAACCAGCTGCGAGGGTTCCAATGACTGGCGCCCGCCCGACGCGTGCCGACCCACAAGACGCCGCCGCGGTCTTGATAGAGAGACATCACGTCGGTGTCGCGCAGGCTTTGCGGATTGTCGGTGTCGCGACCGTAGCGCACGAAGGTCTGCGCATCGCGATCGAACAGATTCAATCCGTCCGCGGTCGCAACCCAGAGCCGTTGTTCATCGTCCTCCAACACGGCATGCACGCGGTCATTGCTGAGCGAATGCGGATCCTGCGCGTCGCGCCGAAACACCGTCAAACGGCCCGTCGCGGGCTCGATTCGATTGAGACCGCCCTTGTAGGTGCCGACCCAGAGCGCGCCTGTGTGATCTTCGTGGATCGCCCGCACGCGCAGGTCGCTCAACGCGGTGCCGTTCCCGTCCCCGGTGTAGGTATCGAAATCATGACTTGCCGGCTGATAACGGCTCAAGCCGCCGTCGGTGCCAACCCAAATTTGGCCTTGATGGTCCCGATAAAGCGCAAAGACTGCGTCGGACGGTAATGAGCGCGAGTCCGCATCGAGGTGCCGAAAATGACGAGCTTCGCCGGTCTGCGGATCGAGTACGTCGAGACCTTGGCCAAAGGTGCCGGCCCAAATCAGGCCTTGCGCGTCGATCAGCAGCGTGTGGACCGCATCGCTCGCCAAACTGTGCGGGTTCGCAGGATCATGCCGGAATTGCCGGAACTGCTCGGTGCCTCGGTCCCATTGCGCAACGCCGCCTCCCTCCGTCGCCAACCACAGGTTGCCGCGCGCGTCTTCGGCGATCGACCAAATGTAATCGCTCGCCAACCCGTGTTCGTTGCCGCGGTCGCGGCGATATTCATGGATTGAGTTGCCGTCGTAGCGATCGAGCCCGGTTTCGGTCCCGAGCCACAGGAATCCCTGCGAATCCTGCAGCATCGTGTTGACCGTACTCATCGAGAGTCCATCGCGCATCGTCAGATGCTCGAAGTACATCGGTCGGATTGCGGGTGCAGCCGGTGCCGCAGACGATGCCGCAGCCTGCGCGAGCAGGGCTACGCAGGCGAAACAGATCTCGAGAATCCGCCCGCGTTTTTGCATTCGCTTGCCGTGCTATTGCTGCGGCGGGGGATTGACCCCGGCGCTAGCACTTGCGGGCGCGTAGCTGTCGCTCCAGGCGTACCCGTCGCTCCAGGCATAGCCGTCGCTCCAGGCGTACCCGTCGCTCCAGGCATAGCCGTCGCTCCAGGCATAGCCGCTGCTCGAGGAATAGCTACCGTTCCAAAGCAAGCCGTCTCCCAGTAGCGGCACATCCTGCAACAAGCTGCCGACGACGGGAATCGCATCGGCAATACTGCCGACTTCCCCGAGCAAAGCGGACAGGCTTTGCCCCGACGACTGCGCACTCACCGACATGATGTAGAAATCCCCATTGGAACTCTCGTTGGCGCGACCACCGTAGTGCTGCAGTCCGGCGAGATCGAGCAGGATGTTGAGTCCCTGGTTGGCGCAGCTCGAGGCGGTGCTGTTGACCGAATTCAGCGCATTCACGAGACCCGCGCCCTGCTGGAACACGGTGTATGCGAGGGTTCCGGCAGACGTCACGGCAGGGTCAGCACCGGACATCAACCGGCACTTGACCTGGTCCGGCGTGAGCCAGGGATTCTTTTCGAGCAGCAGCGCCACAACACCGCTGACGACGGCCGTCGCCTGCGAGGTTCCCGACATGATGAAATCATCGTATGGCAACACGACCCATTGAGGAAATTCTTGCGCGAGGGTGCCATTGTCGGGTGCATAGGCGAGATCATGTCCGCCCATGCCGACGAGATCCGGCTTGACGAATCCCTCGAAAGTCGGTCCCGCGGATGAAAAGGAAGCCAGACGATATTGAGCTGGCTGCAGTGGGAAGTAGTTGTCGGTCACCGCACCGACGGTGATCACATAGGGGACATTGCCCGGGGCGTCGATAGTCAACGGCCCGGGGCCGCGGTTGCCCGCAGCGGCAACAACCACGATGCCGGAGGCCCACGCTGCCATGACGGCCTGATCGAGTGGGTCTTGCCAATAGGGACCTGACGGCGGCGCACCAAGCGATAAGTTGAGCACGCGGATGCGGTACCGGTACTGCTGGCTGATCACCCATTGAATCGCGCTGATGATGTCGGAATCCAGCCCCATACCGTTGGCATCGAGCGCTCTGACGGAAACGAGATTGACTCCCGGCGCAACGCCCTGGAAATTACCGGTTACTGCGACGCCGCTGCTCGCGATGATCGACGTCACGTGTGTGCCGTGGCCGAAAGGGTCTGTGATATCGCGGCTATAGCTCTCGAAAGGCGGAGGAGCGTAGTAGCCGGGCTGCTCGCGTGCGAGAATCACATCGTACTGCGCGAGTACCCGGCTGTTGTTTTTCCCCGGCGCGCTCTGCAGCGGCCCCTCTTGGTTCCACAGTCCCGAGTCGATCACGGCGACGGTCACGCCCGCTCCGGTGGTCCCGCCGGCCTGCAGCGGTTGGGCAGCCACTTCGCTTGGGTAGTAGGTCTCGGGAAGAATCCCTGCCGTGCTGCTCGCCCTAACCTTGGCATCTATGAAAACGCGAAGGCCGGCGATTCCCTCGCTGCCCAGCAAACCTGCCTCGCGCTCATCGAGCTTCGCGGCGACGGCATGGATGATCGGTAAATCCCGCGTGACCACGCCGCCGACGCGAATCACCGCGTTGCGCGCATCGGCAGCGGTAGCAGCTTGAACAATGTAGTGCTTGACTCCGCCGATGACCGCGGTGGATTCGGTCGCAACTGCCGGACTCGTGAGGTCGAAAAGATGGTCACCCGTCATCAGGCACAAGAGCAGACTCAATGCGCCGGCCTCGACCAACCAACGTCCACGTTCGAGCTTCGGTTCCATCGAGAGATTCCCAGTTGCCTCTTGCACCGAGTGGCGCTGCGAATAATTCTCGTTGAATTGGAGCGTCTACAAAAGGCGACAGTCATGGCAAAGCGTGTGACGCGACTCTCAAAATTTAGGGAGATCGCCGATATGTCAATCAGAATGCTCGAATTGATTTTGCGCGTGCGTGACATAAGCTGCGCAATGCTTGATGATGACCGAGCCGCGGATGCGGCTTCTTGGCGCGCCGTCTCGGTGGTGTCGCGGTTCGATGGCGCTCGCGCGACCGGCCGAATTACCGGCCGCGCGAACTATTGCTCTGTCGCCTAATATCGCGGAACGATTGCGGATAGTTGCATCGTCTGAATCACATCGCCATGCTCTTCGCGGTCATTTGCATATGCCTGCTCGAGTCGGCCGGCGCGATTTTGGCGGCCGTCCCTTTACCGCCGGCCACTTGATCCGGAATCTTTGCGACGAGGCTCGCGACGTTGTTGTCGTCGAACTCGATATGAATCCGGTAAGTTCCCTTCGCGTCTTTGCCGCGATAGTCCCATGTTTCGTCCGCCTGACCGGGCATCGCGTGACCGCAGTCGTTGAATTGCACGATGCGCCACGGCGTGCCGAGCAATGCCTGGACTTGGACCTTCGTCGACATGCCCGGCATGACTTTGGCGAGCTTTTGATCGCTGATCGTGCTGACCGTCGAGGCGGCGGATGCCGCCGAACAGAAGCACACGACGCCGGCTACTGCCATAAGCATTTTGAGGTTCATGATCCGTATCTCCTTTGCCTTTTCGCGTCGGTGTTGTCCCGGCGAGCTTCTCCCATCGCAGCGATCAACGCTCGGCCGGCGGTAGCACCGCCTCGAGCGCCTCGCCGGTCAGCGACAGAATCGTCACCCCGGTACCGGCGCGATCGGCCGCGTAGATATACCCACGATCGTCGTACTCTATATAGTCGTTCATCGTCGCATTGAAGCAATTGGTGACCCCGTTGATCGTCGAACATGACGATTCGGTGTTCGCCGTCGGCGCCTGGATGAAATACGCGATCGGCTTCGGGTTTTTCGGGTCGCGAATGTCCCAGAATCGCGCGCCCGCATTGAACCACGATACGCTGATGATCTTGCCGTAGTACGCCGGATAAATCGCCTCGGTCACCGCGTGTGCGCCGAAGCGAGCTCCTTTGCCGCAGAAATCGCCGGGGAATTGCGGCACATTCAAGGTTGCCATCGGCCACGGTGTGGTTTCACTCGTGATATCGAGCAACCAGGCGTCATGCGGCGCTTGCCCATAGCAGTTGTTCGCGGTTCCTTCCGAACTCACGACCAGCAAACTCTTACTTTGTGGCGAGCCATTCACGAAGTTCGTTTGCTCCTCAGGAACCGGCACGTTGAAGACCGGCATCGAGCTGTGGCCGCCGTTCTCCGGATTCATCGTGATCCAACTGATTTGCGGCCACAGCAAATCCGCCTGGGTTGGGTTATTCGCGCAATTCGGCGAAGCGTTGGGGTTGGAGCCCGGACCGCTGGTGTTGCATCCATTGATGACTTTACTACGATCGTCGATTTGAATGACGCCGTCGGATCCGACGCCGTAGGGCATGTAGATCCGATTCACGGTTGTGCCCATCGAAATCGGCCCGTGGATGCCGCTCGGCGGATTCGTCGTTCCCTCGTAACACGTGTCACTCGGCGCCGTCACGCAAGGCTGCGCGGTCGCCACCGGTGCGCCCGGCTGCTGGCCGACGAGTCCAAATTGCCGAATGAACACCGGACTCGCGGGATTGCTGAGGTTGTAGATGTACAGATGCTGCGCAGAACCGCTCTGTTGCCATCCGTCGGACTTCGAACCCGCCACCAGATAGGCGATACCGGTATCACACTCCCACCAGCTCTTATGGGTATTGCTCAAGCCGCTGAGGATCGTCGTGACGAATTTGGGCGCCGCCGGATCGGTGACGTCCCAGATTTGATGCGACTCGTTTGCGCCGGCATTGCCAAACGCGCGCAGCAAATACCAATGTCCCGCGGTGCCGTTCGCCGCCGCATTCGGCAGCGTGTTTCCGCCGCAAACCCTCACCATCTGCGCGCCCGCGGCTGCATAGGAACCCGCAATCGGCGCCGGTCCGGGAATGTGATATAGGAACTTCGGATTCCGGACGTTCGTCACGTCGATGATCGAGGTGCCGTTCGATTCCGAGACACCGGTTAGCGGATTCAGCGCCGTACCCGCCAAATTGCCGGTGTACAGTATCTCCCTGCCGTTTTGATTGACGACCATTGGCTGGTAAATCGGTCGGGCTTGGTTGTCGGTATAGCCCTCGACCCGCATGTTCCAGATGGATTCCTCATTCCAGGGATTCGGCGGCGGCTCCCTGCGCCGGTCTTGGTTGTACGCGCCGGATTGGCCTTCGGTGTTGGTGACGACCGGGATATCGGGCCCATAGGGCGGATAAACTTGCGCCGCCACGCGACTGACGATTCCCGTCGCGAGACAAAGCGAAAACCCGATCCCGAGAAAAACGCGAGGCAGATTATTCCTAGCCATTGACGAGTCCTCCCCCGTGAGTACATCAAAGATTAGAGATAATTGGTGGTTTAATGCTTTTCGATTTGGCAGTGACTCTTGATTGTTGTTAATGCGGTATGTGATATACAAAAAAATTATCACAGGGCATCTATCGCAGCAATCCGTCGACGCGAGAGACATCGCGTCGCAACCACGCTGCGAGCGTCACCGAGATATCCGCTGAATCCCGAGGCATAGACCATGCCAAGCTACGCTGCGTGCGCTGCGCAAAAGAAGGATCGCATTCGGCAGCCGAACGCATAGTCCAACCAATGGATGCTGACTCCCGAACCAATCGCTGCATTACTGGCGATCCACCGGCGCGGCGGGCACCGCCGTTCCGCGATCGCGCGTGATGCCGTCGGGAATCTTGGCAATGATGTGCACGATGTCGTGATGATCAAATTCGATGTGCACGCGGAAGTTGCCGTCGGAATCACTGCCGCGATATTCCCAAATCTCATTTTCCAACCGATCCATATCGTTGTACTGCACGCTGCGCCAAGGGGCGCCGAGCGCGGATTGCACCTGCGCTTTGGTGGTGACTCCGGGCTTTATTTTCGCCAATTTGCGATCGAGTTTCGGGCCGCCGACAACCCCGATCGGCGAGCTCGACGGCGCGGAACCGGAACGGGCGTTGACCGGGGCATCCGCACAGTACGCCCGCGAGCCTGAGAGCAACGTCAAGGCGAGCGCGGTAGCGGATATCCACCTCTCGAAACGCATCAGATCATTCTATGAGCGGATCCAGCAGGGGACAACCACCGAATCGATCGTTGCCTTCAACGGCGTTTGACAGGACTTGCGCCAAGTGATTTATTGCGCGACCACAATTTTGCGAGGTCCGGCACGACCATGAGCACGATCCTTGTCACCGGCGGATCCGGGTTCATCGGTGGACATTGCCTCGCGCAATTGCTCGCGGCGGGCCATCGGGTCCGCACCACCGTGCGCAATCTGAACCGCGAGGATGAGTTGCGGGCGCTGCTCGAGCGCCATGGAGCGCAGGCCGGCGAGCGGCTCACGGTATGTGCCGCGGATCTCGAGCAGGACGCCGGCTGGCCCGAGGCAGTCGCGGGATCCGATTACGTGCTGCATGTGGCCTCACCGTTTCCGCTGAAGGTGCCGGCTCACGAGGACGAGCTGATCGTTCCCGCTCGCGAAGGAACGCTGCGCATATTGCGGGCCTCGCGCGACGCGGGCGTCAAGCGCGTCGTGTTGACCTCGTCGTTCGCCTCGATCGGTTATGGCCATGCGCCACGAGAGGCGCCGTTCGATGAGACGAGCTGGACGAACCTCAGCGGCGCCGGAGCGACGCCATACGTCAAGTCAAAGACGATCGCCGAGCGCGCCGCCTGGGAATTCATGGCCCGGGAGGCCGGAACGCTGGAGCTTTCCGTCGTCAATCCGGTTGGTGTGTTCGGTCCGGTCTGGGGGCCTGACTTATCGACCTCCATCGTCGTCGTGCAACGATTACTGGACGGCTCCATTCCAGGTTGCCCGCGACTCAGCTGGGGCATCGTCGATGTGCGGGACGTCGTGGAACTCCACATTCGAGCAATGACGGATCCGGCGGCGAACGGCGAGCGATTCCTCGCGGTCGCCGGTCCGAGCCTGTCGATACTCGACATCGCGTGCATACTGAAGAAGCATCTCGGCGTATCGGCGCTCAAGGTACCGACGCGACAGTTACCGAATTGGCTGATCCGGCTTGCGGCGTTGTTCGATCCGACGATCCGGCAGGCTCTCCCTGAACTCGGCAAGGTAAAAAATGCATCGCATGAGAAGGCCACGCGACTGCTCGGCTGGGAGCCGCGGTCAGCCGAAGAGGCCATTGTCGCGACCGGCCAGAGTTTGGTACGGCTTGGCATTCTGAAGTAGTGCGCCGGCCCATCGAGCACCCATCGATCGGCCGCGTCAATGGATTGCATTCGTGCGGCTTAACAGCAACACTTCGAACCCCGGCCGGCTACTTTCGGTGATCGATTTGCAAGTGCGATCTTGACTCTACGTTCAAGGGCCCAATCGGTCTGCCTGCTGTCGGCGGCGCTGCTCACCGCGCCGGCCGCACTTGCGTCCGAAACCGAAACGGCGCTCGAGGAAATCGTCGTTACGGCGCAGAAACACAGCCAGGACGTCCAGGATATCGGGGTCGCGATCACCGCCGAGAGTGGCGATCGCCTGCTTGCGCTGCGGATCCAGCAGCCGCTGAGCCTGTCGATGATTTCCACGAGTCTTTCGACGATGAACTCGACGACCGACAGCACGCCGTTGTTTCTCGTGCGGGGTATCGGTCTCGACGATTTCAATACGAACAACAGCAGCGGCGTCGGCACTTATATCGACGACGTATTCGCGAGCTTTCCCGGGTTTCTGACCGACGCGCTCTACGATATCGACCGCGTCGAGATCCTCAAGGGTCCGCAGGGTACGCTCTACGGAAAAAATACCGCGGGCGGTGCGATCAACATCATTTCCAAGCGGCCAACCGACGACTTCGAAGGCTATGTCGATGTCGACTACAGCCGCTGGGAAACGACCGACCTCACCGCGGCCGTCAGCGGCCCGCTCACCGATTCAATCAAAGCACGGTTTGCCGGAACCGCGACAATCCAGGGCGAGGGCTATCAGACCGACATCGACACCGGCGAAAAATACGGCAAGCTCAATCGCGGCGGCGCTCGGGCGCTGTTCGAGATCCGATTGAGCGACGCGGCCAATCTGCTGCTGAACTTTCATACCGCCTATGACCATTCGGTGCCCTCCTCGCCGTCGACGCCGAACGTCGAAGCACTCGTGCCGACCAATCTGCCGTTCCCGACTGCGGGCCTGCTCGACAGCCCGCCGGGCGGCACGCTCGTTCGGGTGGGCGGCCTGCCGCTCTACAAGGACGAACAAGGTGAGGGCGCGGTCGCCACCTTGAACCTGCAATTGGACGGACCAACCCTGACGTCGATCAGTGCTTACGACTATTTCTCATCGCACAGTCTCGACAACTATGACGGCTACCCCGCCGCGGATAACAATTGGACGAAGAATTTTCAGCAGCAGCAATTCAGCGAGGAACTGCGCTTGGCATCCGCAACGGGCCACTTCGTGGACTGGATCGTCGGGGCCGATTACAGCCAGAATTGGTACCGTTGCCGCGATGCGCTCGACTGGACGTTTGTCTACGGACTCGCGGACAGTATCACCGACGGCGGAAAAGCGATCACGGCCGCGAACTTCGTTCAGAAGCAGCAGTCCGAGGGGCTCTATGCGCACGCGGAAACCCACCTGTCGGACCGATGGACGCTCGTGACGGGATTGCGCTACTCGCACGATGAGGCCAGTTTTGACGGCGTGACGATCGATCCGACGGGCCTGTTGACCTATGCGGCCAACAACTTCAGCGGCCCGATCATTCCCAACACGGTGCTCGCGGCGCTCGACGAGTCGCGCTCGAGCCAGAATGTCTCCTATCGGCTCGAACCCGACTTCCATCTCACCGATAAGGTGCTGCTCTATGCGAGCGTCGCGACCGCCTACAAGGCGGGCATATTCTACGGCCAGCCGGCGCAGGTGCAGGTGGACTGGGGCTACGTGGACCCTGAGCACGTGCGCACGACCGAACTCGGGATCAAGAGCCGGTTCTTCGGCGACTCATTCGAACTCGACGCCGCGGTTTTTGACACCGATATTCATGATCGCCAATCGAGCCTCTCGTTGTGGGCGGGGCCGGTCGGCACGCAGCCGCTGATCGCCGGACTCGGCAATGTGCCGCGTGCGCGCATCGATGGCGCCGAAACCGATGTGGAGTGGCGCCCGACACGCGACCTCGAGATGCAGTTCGGCGCGACTTATCTTCATGCACGCGTCACCGAGACCTTGACCAACGACAACGGCCTCGCGCTATTCACGCCGGTGGTCGTCGGCCAAATGCTGCCGGACGCTCCGGTCTTGAGCGGCAGCTGGCTCGTGCTCTATGAGCATCCGATCGCCGCGTCGCTCAAGCTGTTCGCGCAGGCCAACGACCATTACACCGGCGCGGAGCACCCCTATTTGGCTGACCCGACGACGTTTGGGCGCGGCCATTCGCTCGATGCGCGAATCGGCCTCAAGAATCCGTCGCGCCACTGGGAGACGAGTGTCTGGGTCACCAACCTCACGGACACGCGACCCCTGACGTACGCGTTCGCCGGCAGCGAAGGGCAGCAGGTGTCGTTCTATCAGAAGCCGCGCTCGTTCGGTGTCAACCTGCGCTATAGCTTCTGACGGCCGCCACTGCGGCCGACGACGCGCTACTCCACATCCGCGAGGTCCCGATCGCGCGGCGGCGCGAGATCGACGCGCAGCGCCGGCAACCGTGCTTTGCGAAGCGCCGAGTTCAGTTCGACGAGTTGAGCCGAACGCGCTAGTGCCCACTGCGGCTCCAACGCCTGCCAGTCCTTGATCGCACTGTCCGCCTCGGCGCGCTGCGCGCGAGTCGGCGCGGCGTCGGCCCGCGACAGCTCTGCATACAAGGTCGCGAGATCGCCATTGAGTCCCTCGAGACGGCGTTTCGGCGCGACCGCCGGCACTTTATCCTCATCGGCCGCCTCGACGAGCGCAGCCAGATGCTGGTCGTAGGTGCGCAGCCGATCACCGAGCGCGCCCGCGCCCGGCGCCTTGATTCCCTTCAATTGCGCACGCAGCGAGCGCACCTCGAGCAGCGCGCCGGTGCTCGCATCGAGCGCTGCGGCTAGGCGCTTCGACAGCGCGTACTGCGCATCGAGTGCCTCCGCCGAGACAGCGACACGCGGATCGCCGACGACGGTCAGGGATTGTTCCCACTGCTGCTTGCCGATCTGCAATCTCACCCGATAGGTGCCCGGCGCCGCGAACGGCCCGAGCGGCTCCTGCGGCGTATCGGCCGGCACCGCCGATATCGGAAAGCCGCGCTGCGCCGCGCGCGGTGCGCTCGAGTGCAAATCCCAGACCCAGCGGTGCATGCCGGCGCTCGCGGCGGGCGGCCGCGCGATCCGGATCCAGTACGCGGGGATCAATTCGCGCTGCAGCTCCTCGGCCGTATACGGCGCCGCGTCCGTCGACGAGGCGCGCCGCAGTAGCGTGCCGCTCGAATCGAGGATCTCGATCGTCAGTGGCTCCTGTGTTCCGCGCGGCAGGTAATAGTCGATGACCGCCCCGTCCGGTGGATTGTGCCCTGCGGGCTCGTCGGGCGGTATCGGCGTATCGGTGTTGGTGCTGCGGCGGGCGCGCACGGCGACCGCCGGCTTCAACAGCGTCGCCACGCCGTTCGCGAGCGCGGGCGCGCTTTGGCGCAAGGGACCGAGATCGTCGAGAATCCAGAAAGAGCGACCGTGGGTTGCGACGATCAAGTCCTCGCCATGGACCACCAGATCTCGCATCGAGGTATGCGGCAGATTCAGCTGCAGCGAATTCCAATGGTCGCCGTCGTCGAAGGAAATCCAGACCGCATTCTCGGTACCGGCGTACAGCAGGCCGCGGCGTGTCGGATCTTCGCGCACCGTGTTCGCCGGCGCATCGAGCGGAAGCCCGCTCGTGATCAGCTGCCAGGATTTGCCGCCGTCGCGCGTGCGGTAAATGTACGGCTTCAGATCGTCGATGCGAAATCGACTCACGGAGGCATAGGCGACCTGCGGATCGAAATGCGACGCCTCGATCTGAGTAACCTTGCTCCACGCGGTGAGTTCGGGCGGTGTCACGTCCTGCCATTGATCTGCGCCGTTGCGATCGACCCAGATCAGCCCGTCATCCGTGCCGACCCAGATCAGCCCGTTCTGCAGCGCCGAAGCACTCGCCGCATAAATGACGCCGCGCTGTTTCGCCGCCTTCGGCAGCAGCAGCGCGCCGACGCTCGCCGGGACGCCCGGATTCTCGCGGGTCAAATCCGGACTCACCGCATCCCAGGACTCGCCGCCGTCGCTGGTCGCATAGAGGCGGTTAGCCGCGTAGTAGAGCTTGTGCGGATCTTGCGGTGAGAAGAACACGGGTTCGGTGCGGTCGACGCGCACGCCGGCCCCCTTGATCGGAATCGGCGTGATGTTCTGCACCTGTCCGGTCAGCAAATGCGTCCTCGTGACCTCGTTGCGGCCGGCTCCGTAAATGGTGTCCGGATCGAGCGGATCGGGAACGACGTAGCCATACTCGATTGCGCCGATCGGGTGCCATTCCCGCAACGTGATCTCTCCGTCATTGCCGCGCGTCGACAGGCATACCGAGCCGCTCTCCTGCTGGCCGGAGCAAATCCGGTAGGGGAAGCCGTTGGTAACCCCGATGTGGTAGAGCTGCGCCGTCGGTTGGTTGAACCAGGAACTCCAGGTTTCGCCGCCGTTGACCGTGATGACGGCGCCCTGATCACCGACCAGCGCGATATGCCGCGGATCGTCGGGACTGATCCATAGATTCTGATAATCATCGCCCCCGGGCGCGCCCCGCAATGAACTCCAATGGACACCACCATCGGTCGATTTGACGGTGACGATCGTGGCGCTATAGAGCACGTCGGCGTTCAGCGGATCGACTTTGATGATCGGCAAATCGCCGCCGCCGATGCGCAAAGCGGGCCGCGGATCGTCCGTGATGCGCACCCAACTCTCGCCGCGATCCTCGGATCGATAAACGCCGAGTCCCGCTGCCGAACTATAGTCGCCGGATTCATTGGACCCGACGGTCGCATAGAGGCGGCCGGGCTTGCTTGGCGCAACCGCAACCTCGATTTGCGAGAGATCCTCAGGCAGCCCCTGCTTGAGTGCGCGCCAGTGCTCGCCGCCGTCGACGGACTTGAACAATCCGCCGCCGGTTCCGTTGAATACGTTGTTGTCCTCCCAGGGTCCCGAGCGCACGTTCCACAGCGAGGCGTAGAGTATGTTCGAATCCTGGGGATCGATCTTGATGCCGGACCCCCCGGTGTTCTCGTCCTTGAACAGCACTTGGGTCCAATGGGCACCGCCATCGGTGGATCGGTAGATGCCGCGCTGCGCGCTGGCGCCGAACGGATGTCCCATGACCGCCGCATAAAGTCGGTTGGGATCTCGCGGATCGACGGCGAGATCCGGAATCTGCTGCGCATCCTCGAGTGCCAGATGCGCCCAGGTGAGCCCCGCATCCGAAGATCGATAGATCCCATTGCCGACCGATAGATCGGGGCGCTGCAATCCCTCACCGCTCGCGACATAGATGATCTGGGGGTTGGATGCCGCCACGGCGATCGCGCCGATCGACTGGGTCGGCTCGGCGTCGAAAATGGGCGTCCAGGTTCGGCCGTCGTCGTTGGTCTTCCAAACACCGCCATTGACCGCGCCGACCAAGAATGTCGCCGGCTCCCCGGGTACCCCGGCAACCGCGCGTGTGCGGCCGCCGCGAAACGGGCCGACCAATCGCCAATGCAAGTCCTGAGTCAGGCTCGCGACCGTCGGCTCCGCGGCCGCGCAGGTGAGCGGAGACTGGCACAGAACCAGCACCGCCGCAGTCAACGTGAAGCGTGATTTGATCAATGCTGTTCCCCGTACGCGCTAGCGCAGCAACTTGAAATCGGACGGAAACGCTTGCGGGTCCATGCCGAGATCCGGATCGGCTCGGCCGCCGCGAGGATTTGCCGACGCTTCGTCGGCGTCTTCGTCCTTGTCCTCATCGATGGGCTTGACCTGAATTGCGCCGCGCTTCGCAGCCACGAGTTCCTTATTGAGATCGGGCAACTTCTTCGCGGTCAGTGCGTCGAAATCGGCGCGGATTCTCTCGAATTCGGCTTCGAGCGCCAGGACGTTGTCCTGCTGATACGTGGTCGGCTTGCCCTCCCAACTGAGGATCGCGCCATAGAGCTGGTCCGTATGCTCGCGCAGGCGCTCTTCGCCCGTGATCGCGCCACCCTCGGTCGTTGCGACGATCCGCTTGCGAACGACATCGACCTCATCATCGAGATTCTTGAGCTTTGCGAGCAACGAATCGTCCTTCGACGGGCCGACCTCGTCTTGGGCCAGCTCGGCGCGCAGGCCGGTGATGCGCTCCATGAGCTTGCTCTCGTTGCCGAACAGCTTTTTGACGCGGATCGCGGCCGTGTGCTGCGCCTCGCGATCGGCGAGCGTGAATGTCGCCGCGGGGTCGATGCCGACGACCAGCGGCGACTCGTATGCCTTGCCGTTGTCGGTGATACGCAGCGTGTAGTTGCCGGGCAGCGCTCGCACGCCTTGGGTTCCCGAGAACGCAAGCTGCGCGGCCGGAGGCACATGCGGCGGCTTCTCGAGCATGTTCCAGACGATGCGATTGAGTCCCGGACGCTTGCTCGCCGGGAGATCGGCGATCACTTTGCCGTTGGCATCGAGAATCTCGATCTTGAGGCGCCCATACAAGTGGCGCGATCGTTGGTAATAGCTGATCGCGGCTCCATCGGGCGGATTGTCACCGATGAACACGGCCGCGCCCGTCGGGTCGCCACCGTTCGTCCGCAGCCGCTGTACCGCGGGTCGCGAGGGCACGACGCCGAATTGCTTGCCGAGCAAATCACCCGACAAAGCGCGCAACGGTGTGATGTCATCGACGATCCAGATGCCGCGGCCGTGCGTCGCGAGCACGAGGTCGTTTTCCCGCGGCTGGATCACGAGGTCACGGACTGCGACGTCCGGCAGTCGGCCGCCCTTGAACTGCGCCCAGCGCTCACCGCCGTCGATCGAGATATACAGGCCAAATTCGGTGCCGAGGAACAGCAAGTTGGGGCTCTGCAAATCTTCCTTGATCACGTGTGCATATCCACGCACGGTCTTCGGATCAGCGGGGGAGCTGAGCGCGGTCCAGGTTTTGCCGAAGTCCCGCGTGCGATACACATAGGGCCGCACATCGCCAAATGTGTGCAGGTCGAATGCGGCGTAAGCGGTCGCGGCATCGAAGCGGCTCGACTCGACCCAGTTGACCCAGGCGCCTTTGGGCAGGCCGGGTACGTTGCCGATGACGTCGTGCCAGTGCTCGCCACCGTCCTGCGTGAGCTGCAGTCGGCCGTCATCCGTGCCCGCCCAAATGATCTTGCCGTCCTTCGGCGATTCACTGATCGAGAAGATCGTCTCGTACATTTCAGCGGCGGAGTTGTCGATCGTGACGCCGCCCGATTCCTCTTGCTTCTGATGCTCGGGATCGTTGCTCGTCAGATCCGGCGAAATGCGCGTCCAACTCTGTCCGTGGTCACGTGAGCGAAACAAGAACTGGCTGCCGATGTAGATCGTGCCACGCTCATTCGGCGAAATTGCGATCGGCGTATTCCAATTGAATCGCAGCTTCTTGTACTTCACGAGATCTGCATCGCCGAGCAGCGGATGGATGTCGCGCGTCTCGAAGGTGTGGCGGTTGACACGGCCCGCGAAGCCGCCCTGCGCTTCGGCATAGACGTAATTGTCGTCGGCCGGGTCCTCGAATTCCCAGAAACCGTCGCCGCCGTACACCGATTGCCATTGCGCGTTGGTGATGCCGCCCGGATGGCTGGTATCGCCGATCCAAGAGCCATTGTCCTGGAGGCCGCCGTAGACGTGGTAGGGATCGGCGTTGTCGATGCTCACATGGTAGAACTGCGACACCGGCAGGTTGCCGCCCTTCCACCACTTCGTTCCCCCATTGTACGAATACCACATGCCACCGTCGTCGCCGGCCAATACGGTTTGCGGGTTGGTCGGATCGATCCACACGTCATGAACGTCGCCGTGCATGCCGTTGAATCCACCGACCGTGCTGAAACTCTTGCCCGCATCGTCGCTGACGATCAGCGCGCCATCGGTCTTGAACAGCCGATCCGGATTCTTCGGATCCACGGTAAGGTTCGCGAAATAGAACGGCCGCCAGACCATCCAGGAGCTCTTGTCACGCTGCGCCCAAGTCGCGCCGCCGTCGTCGGATACATAGAGCGCGCTGTCGGTCGACTCGACGAACGCGTAGATACGGCTCGATTTGCTCGGTGCCACCGCAACCGCGATGCGCCCGTAAGGTTTGCGCGCAAAGCCGCTGTTGGCTGAATCGGTGATCTCCTTCCAGGTCACTCCGCCGTCGGCGGAGCGGAACAAGCCGCTCGCCGAAGCAGCGGTCGCGCTCTCGCCGCCCGACCGGAACGTCCAGCCCTTGCGGCGGAAATCCCAGAGCGACGCGAACAAGACGTTCGAATCGGCGGGATCCAGCGACATGCTGCCGCAGCCCGTCGAGAGATTCGCGCCGGCGAGCACGAGTTTCCAGGTCTTGCCGCCGTCGCTCGTCTTGTAGACGCCGCGTTCGGCGGAATCGCTCCAAAGCTTGCCTGCCGCACAGACGAACACGGTGTTGGGGTCTTTAGGGCTCACGAGAATCTTGGCGATCCGCTCCGAGTTCGGCAGCCCCATATTGGCCCAGGTGTTGCCGCCGTCCGTGGACTTGTAGACGCCGTCTCCGATCGAGACGCTGTTTCGCGTCCAGGCCTCACCCGTGCCGACCCAGACCGTCGATGCGTTCGACGGGTCGAGCGCAATTGCACCGATCGACTGCACGGGTTCATCGTCGAACACAGGCTTGTAAATCGTGCCGCCGTCCTCGCTCTTCCAGACACCGCCGCTCGCGGCGCCTATATATAAGAGCGTGCGGCCGGAAGGGTCCTTCACACCGGCGATTGCCGAGATGCGTCCGCTCATCGCGGCCGAACCGATGTTGCGGGCAGTGAGCCCCGAAATCGTCGCGGATGAATACGGCGCCGGCTTGTCGGCCGCCGACGCGTGAAAGACGGCCAGCAGCGCCGCGAGCGCGGGCAGAGAAATCTTGCTGCGGGCGATGTAGGTGTTTTTCATGATCCGTTACCCCCGGTCTTGGCCGCAGCCGCCGGAAGCGCGAACATCGCGTCGTCCGTCTTCGCGTTGATCTGGGCCGAACTCACGATGAGCTTCTGCCGGTCCGAAGAACCCTTTTGGCCGGACTCCACGGAGAACGGCACGAACACGCCCTGCACCTTCTCGTAGTCACCGAGATCCGTGACGGTCTCGACCGTCACGCCATGCTCGGTGCGCTGGCTCAGCAGCCGGATCTCGAGGTAATGGTCCGGGTCGAGATACACGTATTCCGTGTCGCCGCTGCGCCGAGTCAGCTTGATCTTGTGCGCCAGCGTGCCATCGACGTCCTCGGTTCCGAGGTATTCGAGCTTATTGCCCTTGCTTTGCCAGTCGACGAGCGCGCCATCGAAATCCGCGGCTGTCTCGGCGAGGCTCTTGATGTCGTCGGCAGACATGCGTTCGGGATCCTTGCGACCTTGAAACGGATTGATTTGCCAGCCGATCGTGCCGTTGTAAGCCTGGACCTGGGTCAGGCCCTGAATGCTGGCCTCGATGCGTACGTTTGACGGCCGCTCGACGATCTGCACGAAGCCGAGTTCGAATTGGCCGTCGTTGACGAGCAGCTTGCCGCGCAGCGCGAGCGAATGCATCGCATGCAGCGCCGTGATACCGCCCTTGGCTTGGATGTTCTTGGCGACCAAATCGTCGAGCGCCTGGGTCGGCGCCGCCCGCGCGACCGATGCCACGCACAGCAAGCCGATCAACAGCAAAGAGTTGTTTCGATTCATTGTAATCATCCCCTTGTCGAATCGCAGGGGCCGGATTATAGCCTGCAATGCGTATGCGCCACCTGGCAAAGCCGCGGTCTGCCCGGCGTCAGCGGATCGCTGATCCAGTCCACGCCACGGATACGCCAAGCGCGGTCCGGATGACCCTTCAAAAGTCAGTATGCCTGCGCTCCGGCCAATATAATCGTCGGATGCATTCCGGCCCGAAAAAACCCTCTTGGCGTGCCTCAGGGCCCAGCATGCCCTTGGCCGATCTCGCCGCCAAACTCGAGGAAGCCCGGCTCTTGCACGAGCAGCGCCTGTTGACGCGCGCACAGGCCATCTACGAGGAGATCCTGAAGGCGGTCCCCAATCATTTCCATGCCTTGCACCGGCTCGGAATCATCGCCGGCCAAAAGAACGATCCGAAGGGCGCCGTCGAGCTCATCGAAAAGGCCATCGCCTGCGATCCAAACAACAAGGCGACCTGCGCTGCGCATATGAATCTCGGGCTCGCGTTCATGGAGCTCGGGAAGCCGGACGCTGCGATCATCAGTTATGAGCAAGCAATTGCGCTGGATTCCGAGTATGCGGAGGCTTACTACGCCCGCGGCATCGCGCTCGAAGTCCTGCGGCGGCCGGATGCGGCGCTTGCCAGTTACGATCGCGCCATCGCGATCAAGGCAAACCACGCCGACGCGCACGTCAACCGCGGGAACACGCTGCGCGGATTGCGGCGGTTCGAGGAAGCCATCGCGAGCTACGATGCGGCGATCGCACTGAACCCGCGGATAAAATTCGTGCATGGCATTCGGCAGCACACCAGAATGCAGATCTGCGAATGGAATGGGTTCGACGCCGCAGTTTCGGAGCTGCGCGGGAGCATTTCGAGCGATCAGGCGACTTCGAGCCCGTTTTACGTGCTCGCGCTCGCGGATTCGGCGCCGTTGCAAAGGCGGGCCGCGGAGATACGCGTCCGTGAGCTATGCCCGCCGAGGCAGGAGCTCGGAGCAATCAAGAAGCGGCCGCGGCAAGCAAAAATGCACATCGGCTACTTTTCCGCGGACTGCCACGAACACGCCACGATGGTTTTGATGGCTGGCGTCTTCGAACGCCATGATCGAGCGAAAGTCGATTTGACGATCTTTTCGTTCGGCCCGGATACGAATGACGCCATGCGAAGGCGGCTGCGGTCCGCGTGCGGCGCCTTCATCGATGTTCGCAGACTGTCCGACATCGAAATCGCAAAGCTCGCGAGAAAACGCCAGGTCGATATCGCAATCGACCTCAAGGGATTTACCGACGGCAATCGCGCCGGCATTTTCGCGTTGCGCACCGCGCCTTTGCAGGTCAACTTCTTGGGCTACCCCGGCACGATGGGGGCAAGTTATATCGACTACATGATTGCGGACCCCACATTGATTCCCGAGCACTCGCAGGCCCACTACACCGAGAAAATCATCTATTTGCCGCACAGCTACCAGCCGAACGACAAGACACGCAGACTCGCCGATAAGGCCTCGAGCCGCGCGGAGCTCGGCTTACCGGCGTCCGCGTTCGTATTTTGCTGCTTCAACAACAACTACAAAATCACACCCGCGGCCTTCGATTGCTGGATGCGGATCCTGGGGCGTATCGACGGCAGCGTTCTGTGGTTGCTCGAGGACAACCCGAGTGCATCGAGCAATTTGCGCCGGGAGGCAGCCAAGCGCGGGGTGAATCCGCAGCGACTGGTCTTCGCGAAGCGCGCGCCGCTACCGGATCATCTGGCGAGGCAGCGCGCGGCAGATTTATTCATCGACACCCTGCCTTACAATGCGCACACGACCGCGAGCGATGCGCTCTGGGCGGAACTTCCGGTGCTCACGATGCGGGGCGAGTCGTTTGCAGGCAGGGTCGGCGCGAGTCTGCTGATGGCCGCCGGTCTGCCGGATCTCGTGACGTCGAGCTGGGAGCAATACGAGCACACCGCGGTTGCACTGGCTGGCGACGCGACGCGACTTGCCGATATCCGTCGGCGTCTCGCCGGCGATCGCCAAAGTGCGCCGCTGTTCGATGTGCAACTGTTCACGAAGCACCTCGAGCAAGCCTACCGGCAGATCTACGAGCGCTATCACCGGGACGCAGGACCTGAGCACATCCATGTGGCTGCCCGCCAGTAGGCCACGAATGCGGCTTGGGTTGCGTCCACCGAAATATCGATTATCCTGAATCGTCACCGACTGCTGAGGCCCGCCAGCGCATATGCAGCTCATCGGCATGCTCGATTCACCCTACGTGCGCCGCGTGGCCATTTCGCTGCAATTGCTCGGGCTGCGCTTCGAGCACCGCTCGATCTCGGTGTTCAGCGCCATTGACCAATTCCGAGCAGTCAATCCGGTCGTAAAAGCGCCATCGCTGGTCTGCGACGACGGCGAAGTACTCATGGATTCGACGCTGATCATCGACTATGCCGAGGCGCTGACCGGGGGCCGTCGCAGCTTGATGCCGACAGCGCTGCCGGAACGCCAGCACGCGCTGCGCCAAATCGGACTGGCGCTCGCCGCGTGCGAGAAGAGCGTGTCGATCGTCTACGAGCGAAATTTGCGGCCGGCGGAGAAGCGCCATCAGCCGTGGCTGGACCGTGTCACCGCGCAACTCTTGGCGGCGTATCAAATCCTCGAGGCGCAGTACCAGTCCCGGGCGCACGCCGTTGACGCCGAGACGCTTGGCCAAGCGGGCATCAGCGTCGCGGTCGCCTGGCACTTCACCCAACAAATGCTGCCCGACGTCGTGCCGGCATCGACTCATCCGGCGTTGCAGGCATACTGCGCCGATGCCGAGAGATTGCCCGCATTTCGAGCCGCTCCCCACGGTGCAGGGACCTATCGCGATACCGGCTAGATGTCGACTGCGACGGACGTGCATCATGACAAAGCCAGACACGGAAGCTGAGGCGCAACGCCTCACCAAGAAATCCACCGCACGATTTCCGGCGTGGTCTCTGATTTCCCCGGCCGTGTGCTGGCTGTTACTCGCCGCCACGATAATTGGCGCAAAAGGCGCGCCATTCGCGATCGGTCTTGGGATTGCCCTGGTCGCCACGGTGCTCGCCGCGGTTCACCACGCGGAGATCGTTGCGCATCGAGTCGGCGAACCGTTCGGTACGCTCGTACTGGCGCTCGCGGTAACGATGATCGAAGTTGCGCTGATCGTCTCGCTGATGGCGAGCGGCGGCCCCGCGACGACCGCACTCGCGCGCGACACCGTATTCGCGACGATCATGATCATATTGAACGCTTTGCTGGGGCTGTGTTTGTCGGTTGGCGGCCGTCATTTTGGGGAACAGTCGTTCGGCTTACACGGCGTCAGCGCGTCGCTCGCGACGCTCGCAGCGATCGCGCTGCTGACCTTGGTATTGCCTAATTACACGACCACGATCGTGGGCCCGTTCTACAGCGCGAGTCAGCTTGGTTTCGTCGCGATCGTTTCGGCGATTCTCTACGGGACTTTCATATTCGTGCAGACGGTTCGGCACCGAGATTATTTTTTGCCCGCCGATGCACCGGCCGACGAAGACGCGCATGCCGCGGTTCCGAGCGGCCGCGTCGCGCTGATCAGCGCGGCGCTGTTGCTCGCCTGTCTCGGCGGCGTCGTGCTGAGCGCCGAGTCGCTCGCGCCCGGCGTAGAAGCCGCGGTCCATGCGGCCGGCGCGCCCGATGCGCTCGTCGGCATCATCATCTCCAGCATCGTACTCATGCCGGAGGGCTATGCCGCGATCCGGGCTGCACGCAGAAATCGCTTGCAGACGAGCCTCAATCTGACGCTGGGATCTGCGTTGGCGAGCATCGGGTTCACGATCCCGGCGGTTGCCATCATCTCGCTGCTGACCGGCTGGACACTGACGCTGGGGCTCGATCCGAAAGAAATGGTGCTGCTCGTGCTGTCGCTGTTCGTCGCCACGCTGACGCTCAACACCGGGCGCACGACGGTGCTGCAGGGCGCCGTGCACCTGGTCATTTTCGCGGTCTATTTGTTTACGGTCTTGGTGCCCTGAGCGACGGGCCGATGAGCCGCAAGCCGGCGATCGAAGAACTCCGCGATAACCGCGTAGGCCGCCTTCGATTCGGGCAATTCGGGATCGGAGAAGAACGAGTGCCACATTCCTTCCCAGACATGCAACTCCGCAACCGCGCCGGCTCGCGTCAGCAAATCGTCGCTGCGCAGCACCGCACTCAACGCCATATCGCGCGTGCCCGATATCAGCAGCGTCGGGGGAAACTTGGCCAATACCTCGGCCGAGTTTCCCGGCAGCACCAGCGGGCTCCCAAAATCAGCACCCTGGAAATAGGATAGAAACCCGAGTCCCGGCGGGTGCGGTGCGGGTGGGATCTGGCCCATGAGCATCGGCCCGACAAAGTACGAATCTCCGTCCATATTGACGACGCCCGCGCAGAATATTCCGACGGCGCCCGGTCGAGGCAAGCCCTGGCGCTGAAACCACGCGACCGATTGAGCGCTCAATACGCCGCCTGCGGAACATCCATAGATGCCGATGCCGCTCGCGGGATAGCGCCGTAACAGCGCGCGGTACACCTTCTCAACGTCCTCTGTGGCCGCCGGATAGGTATTCTCGGGTCCTTGTCGATAGTCGACCGTGACAACCGCGATCTTCGAGAGGCTCGCGATCGGGATCGACTCGACCAGGCCGCCGCTGCCGGCGCCCCAAAGAAACGCGCCGCCGTGCAGGTTGATCAGCACGCGCCGCGGATCGCTGTTGCTGACCGCAGTGGAGACGATCGCGACGGGAACGCCCGCGATCGTCGTTGCCTCGACCTGCACCGGATACAATTTCTTCATGCGCTCGGCGCGATCGGAATTGATCTTGTCGTAGAACTTGCGGCTCGCCAAGGGATCGGCGATACCCGGCGCCCCTTTGTCCTCGCGCAGAATTTCCCGGAAACGCGTCAGAGCCTGCGGCGAGGCCCACGACGAGAACGGAAATTGCGCACTGACCGTCGTGACCGTGCCGTCTTCGGCAACCTTCGGCGTGAGGTCTTCGGCGGCCGTCGCTGCGACGAGCAGGCAAGCGAGCAACAGGGATTTCAACGTCTGCATTGCGCCCATTGCACTACCCCACAGTTGGAAGCCGTGCGGGCAACGCTAGCTCGCCCGGCGACGCACTTCAATAGCATCCTCGCGGCATCGCGGGAGCAATCGCAAGTCCATTTGACTTTGCGTGCGCGCGATTCCGTGACGCACCCGCCGATTCGGCTGGGCCTGCCGTTTTCTCGCAACCGGCGCCTTCAGAAGCGCTGCCGAGTGCCGCTGGGACGGTAACTCCGAAGACTCAGTTTCGGTCGTCCCCAAAATTCCTGCAGGAGAGGTTCATGACGTCATTTCGCGCCGCGCGCACCGGTTCCACCGCCCTGATTATCGGTTTGGCGCTCTCTGCACTGCTCTGCGCCTGCAGCAGCGGCAGCTCGAGTCCTGCCCCGGTGGCGGCTCCGCCGGCACCCGTAACCGGTCTCGCGACTCCGACATCGATGGCCGTCGTGACGGCAACCAACACCCAGCTCGCCCACTAGCCGATCCTTTTCGCTCGGAGAAACCCATGACCAAAACCACCACGGCGACGCGCCGCGCACTGCTCGCGCTGGCCGTCATGCTGCCCTTGAGTGCGTTCAGTGCACCGCCCGCGAATTCGCCTTACTTTACTGATTCACAATTCAGCTACGTCCAGGATGCGACTTCGCAGGGGATTCAGCAGGTCAACATGATCACCTGCATCATGTCCGCGATGGATCCGGGCGCGCTCATCAATCTCGGGCCCTACATCGCTCTCGTCGATTCGAACGTCTGCAGTTCGCAGCCGGCCGTGTCGAGTTCCGCGAGCGGCGCAGCCGCAACCCAGGCGCCGAACTACTCGTCCACGGTCGTCAACGCGGTGCGCACCAGCAACAGTGACCCGATGCGCGTCGAGGCCTGGGTGCCCGGCGGCGGCGGCGGCGGGACGGAAATCATCAACGTCAATTTGTCGGTGTCGGCCGCCCCCAATTCCACTAATCCTTACGGTGTTTTTCGCCTCGATTTCTGTGGCATCGCCCCGAACACGACGACGTGTCTCGACCAGGGCTTCCTCAGTGCGGCTGCGAGCGGTGTGAGCTTTTACCAAACGAGCAGCCGCGGAGGTCCGTCGAGCACGGCGTTGACGCTCAACGCAGCCAGCGGCTCGGCGGGCAGCGGTGAGGAGCAACTGTCCGACAGCAATACGACGGTGCAATACGTATACGCCTACAATTCCAACTTGTTCCGCCGCTCCGACGGCACCAATGACATGTGCTTCAGCCGCGACGCCACGACGCCGGGCACGGGCTTTTCCGTCGACAGCTACGGACTCTACGACTCGACGACCGGCAATCGGATCAATCTCGACTCCGGATTTCCGATCAATTTCACGTCGGGTGGACAGACTTACAATTTGTATTTGAGCTATTGGGGCCTGTCCGCACCGGCGAACGTGATGTCGCTGCTCACCAGCGGCGCAAGCGTTCAGAAAGTCGATTATTCGTCCGGCACGCCGACGCCGGTCAACTACACGCTGGTTCTTTCAGCGGGAAAGCTCACGGCCTTTGCCAAGCAAACGACCACTCTACAAGCGCTCGACCAAATCCCGATCGATGTCGTCGTCAACGACGCGACTAATTTCTACGCGGGCGCCCAGAGTAATACTCAGTACGAGGTGTACTGGGACAATGCCAGCGGGATGTTTCAGGTCACGGGGATCATGAACTGCAGCAACAACGGCTGCAATCTGCAGCCGTTGGCGACCTTGCAACCCGTTGATGCCACCTTCTGGGCAGCGCTCGGCGGCTTGAGCGGCTACTCGCAGTCTTTCGGCGGCCAAGTATTCGTGAGTCTTGCAGGTGCGACCGATCCGGTCGTCGCAGCCAACATTCCGGTGCTCTATTACAGCCAGAATCTCGTGTATCCGAATCAACTGCCGGCAACCCTGTATTGCCTGAACAACTGTCCGACCGCGGCGAGCCTGGCGAGCTACTTCACCTCGGGCTCACAAAGCGCCTCACCGTTTGGCGCCAGTTACAATAATGAGGCGGACACGCCCATCTCCGGTGTCGTGACCTACACGACCTCGAGCAGCGGCGCGGTGCTCGTCGATGGCGCGAGCCAGCCCGTCGTGTTCACCAATGCCAGCGCCATTTCTGCTCAGCCGCAATATCAAAGCGGCATTAGTTCAGGCCGCCTGTTCACCAGTCTCGCTGCCGCTCAGTGCGCTGATGACTCGCAAATGTATTGCGACGGCCAGACCGCGAATCTCGACGTCTATTACGTCTGGGAGACGGGTTCGAACACCTGGAACCAATTCGCGGCGGTCGAGGACGCCAGCGGCGCGTTCGTGCAGTTCGATGCGCCGCTGCTCGTCAAGTACACGGTGCCGTCCGGGGCAGCGTACGGCAGCTACGCAGGCAGCACGGTCGTCCTGCAATACGGCGGCTTCGGCCAGCTCTGGGGCATCCCGGGCAATTGCGTCGATCCGCTGACGAACGCAACGGTCTCCTGCGCAAATAGCGACGTTGATAACGTCGCTGCGTTCGAGATCCCGGATGATCTCACCCTCGGGACCGTCACGAGCGGGCAAACGACCTACCTCGTCAAATGGCTGCAGCGCGAGATACGCTTCGCCCAGCAAGACTCGTCGGTCTGCACGGCGGCGGCACTGACGCTGCCCGTGGGCGTCAGCCTGCCGGACACGTCGAGCCTGCAGAGCACGGTCGATCCGAATTCGCCGATCTACGTCGGACCAGAGCCGACCGTGTCGGCCGCGCCGCGGGTCGTCCAAGGGGTTGTCGAGTATTGAGTCGGAGGCGCAGTAGCGCGCGTTGCCCGACGTGGAATCGTCAACCGGCTGCGCTCGAGTCGAGCGTGGCTGGTATTGATTAAGATCGCCGCCAAGGTAACTATGGCGCTATGCCACGCAACGATTCTTGGAAAACCGCTTATCGCTCTCTTTATTACCGGGGGGCGCCGGAACCGGCCGACCCGGTTCTTCAACGAGGAAAATTGGCGCTGCTGGTGATCGATGTTCAAAACGTCTATCTCGCGAGACCGGATCCTGGCACGCTGGATGCCGCAGGCCGTGTCACCTATGACGAGTGGTCGCCGTTTCACGAGCGCATGCGAGCGACGGTCATTCCGACGATCCAGCGGCTCTTGGAACGCTTCCGTCGAGACGGTCACGAGGTTCTGTTTGCCCGTATCGCCTGCCAAACTGGAGACGGCCGCGACCGATCTCTGAGCCAGAAATTGCCGGGCTGGAACAATTTGTTGTTGCCGAAGGACGCATCGGAGTCGCAGATCGTCGCGCAGATCGGGCCGCAAGATGACGAGATCGTCCTGACCAAGACGACCGACAGCGCGCTGACCGGCACGAACCTGCGCCTAATGCTCAACAATCTGGGAATCTCGCAGGTTGTCTGCTGCGGAATATTCACCGACCAGTGTGTGTCCTCCACGGTGCGCAGCCTCGCCGACGAGAGCTTCAACGTGATCGTAGTCGAGGATGCTTGCGCTGCCGGTTCCGATGCTCTGCATCGTCACGAACTCGAGATCATCAATATGATTTATTGCCAGGTGATGAGCGGCGACGATTTGCTGGGTTACCTGCCCTGACATGCACCGGCATGGCGCAGCAGCGTAGCCGCAGCGCTCGTCTCTAGGGCAATTTTCCTGCGGGCCCAGGCAAAATATCCTGCATCTACTTGACCAGGCACCCGCACCCTCCTTGGTATGTTTATTGCATTGCTGTACAGCAGCACAATAACAAGGGAGACGCTGATGGTCATTCTGACGACACTCGCGCGAGCCGCCGCTTCGCAATCTCACGGCACAGCGACCCACGTGGAATCCGCAAACCGGTGTCGCGCAAGACGCGGTGTCATGGCCGGATCCGCGAGCCTCGTGGCCGCTGCGATGTTGGGACAGCCGGCGATCGGCGCACCTGCTCCCGCGCCCACTGCCGCTGCAACCGCCGCGACCAGCGAAACCTCGGATGCGGAGACCGGGCTTGCTGAAATCACGGTCACCGCGGAAAAATATAAATCCACGATTCAAGACACGCCGATCAGCTTGTCGGCATTGAGCGGCGACCAGCTCAACGCGGCGGGCATCACGACGATCGAAACGCTCGCGCATGACGTACCCGGATTGTCGATGCGGTCGGCGGGACCGGGACTCACCGAATATGAAGCACGCGGTCTCGCGTCGAATGGCGGCGCTGCGCCGACGGTCGGTTTCTATCTCGACGAAATCCCGCTTTCGCCGCCCGCCTTGTCGCAATCCGGCAAGGTCGTCATCGATCCGAATCTCTACGACGTCGAGCGCGTCGAGGTCCTGCGCGGCCCGCAAGGCACGCTGTATGGTTCAGGCTCGATGGGCGGCACAATCAAGGTCATAACCAACAAGCCGAAGCTCGACACCTTCGAGGGCTCGGTCCAAGGCACCTTGTCAGACACGCAGGGCGGCAGCGGAAATTACGGTGGGAACCTGATGCTGAATCTGCCGATCGGCCACATGTTCGCGCTGCGCATCGTCGCAGGCGACCAGTACCGCAGTGGCTGGATCAATCTCGTGACCCTGAACCCATTTCCGATCAACTTGGCGACGACCAGTTACGGCAACTTGGCGACCGCGCCGGTGCAAAGCGTGATTCGCGACGCCAATGATGAGAAACTCACGACCGGGCGCGCCGAATTACTGTTTCAGCCGAGCGATGATCTGTCCGTGCTGCTGAGCGCGGACACGCAGCACATGATCCTCGGCGGTTACGATTTGCTCGATAGCACGCCGACCACGGCCGATCCTGGCCCCGTCTACGACGCGCACTACGAAGCGTTTCCGTTCCGAGAGGGTGTCCACGACGACATCAACATCTTTGGGTTGACCGTCAATGCAAACCTTGGTTTTGCCGACCTCACGAGCGCGACTTCGTATTTCGACCGGCTCGGCTGGCAGACCCAGGACGCGTCGGTATCGATCTACTGGTCGAACCACGGCGCCACACCGCTGGTCGCAGTGCCCTATTCCGAAGTCGATCCCTCGCGCCAGTTCACGCAAGAAATCCGCCTGACTTCCCACGACACGGGTCCGTTGCACTGGGTTGGCGGCGTATTTTATAGCAGCCTGCATTCTGTCTGGCAGGAGGAGAGCAGCAATCCGGCGGTCGCATCGGCTTCGACTCCAGATGGCTCCTACTTCACGTCCTACAATCCTTACTCTGTGAGACAGACCGCCGTGTTCGCCGACGGCTCGCTGAAATTCAGCGATAACTGGAAACTCGCAGCAGGCGTGCGTTGGTACACCTACCACAGCGAACAGGACGAATTTTCATGGGGCGTCGACGCACCCTATCCTTCGCCCGCAGTTGCGCCAAACCTGATCACGAAGGCATCGAACCAGGGCTACAACCCACGGATCAATCTGTCCTACGAACCAAGCCGAGACCTGAACCTCTATGCCACGATTTCAAAAGGCTTTCGTCCCGGCGGCGCCAACCAAATCCTCGATACGGCCCCGCCGGTCAATTGCCAGGCGGGTACGCTGTCCTTCGGGCCGGACAGCGCATGGAATTACGAGATCGGCGAGAAAGCCAAGGCATTCGGCAACTGGCTGACCGTCAACAGCGATTTCTACTACATTAAATGGCTTGGTGTACAACAGGTGCTCACGCTGCCCTGCGGCTATCAGTACTACAACAATGCGGGCGATGGGCGCGCGTTCGGCCCCGAACTCGAGATCAACGCGAAGCTTTCAGAAGAATGGACCGTTTCGTTCAGCGGAGCGTACACGGACTCCAAGTTGACGAGCCCGAATGCCTCTTACACGGCCTTTCTGACGACCGTCGCGCTGCAACCGAATGGCGTCACACCGCCATGTGCGAGCGCCGCGAGCTGCCAGGTGCCGATCATGAACGTCGTCAAGGATACCGCAAGTCTGTCGCTATCCTATTCGACCGTGGTAATGAGCGACTACCAGCTCACGGCCATGGCGGCCGATTCGTTCACCGGCACGTCGCACGACGTCGCCTATTACTTCGACTACAATCTGCCCTCGTACAGCATCGCGAACGCGCGCGTGACGCTCGCGCACAGCAATTGGTCGGCCAATATTTTCGTCGACAATCTGACCAACAAGGTCGCATTGGAAACCGCGAACAACACGAGCTTCCAATTCAACATTCCTCAACTGGTGCGCTATTCGACCAATCAGCCACGCACCTTCGGAACCCAGGTCAACTATAAATTCTGAAGATGAGGCGCCGG
>JBEKSM010000010.1:0-144220 GCA_049517075.1 Steroidobacteraceae bacterium
CGACCGGGCGCACGAGTATTTCGAGCTGAAGCCGGGGGTGGAGAGCCCCTACATGCTCCTGGTCGCCTCGGTCAGGGAGGACAAGAGGCGGGCACGCGATCCGGGCGCCCTGCGGCCCTCTGGCCTCGGGCGGATCAACGAGGCCCGGTCCGTCGTCCCCGCGGTCACGCACGTGGATGGATCCGCCCGGATCCAGACGGTGGACCGCGAGCGCAATGCGAGGCTCACCGAACTCCTCGAGGCCTTCGACGGGCTCACGGGATGCCCGGTGATGATCAACACGAGCTTCAACATAAGGGGGGAGCCCATCGTCTGCACGGCCGAAGACGCCTACCGCTGTTTCATGACGACCCACATCGACGTGCTGGTGATCGACGACTTCCTGCTCCTGAAGGAGGAGCAGCCCGAGGAAAACCGCCCGGATCTCGGGGCGTATCTCGGGAAATACGGAAATGACTGAGAAAACCCGCCCCCCGATGTCGCTGATCCGGATCAACAGGAACCCCTCGGGCCGCCAGCTTCTCGTGTTCGGACTGGCTTGGCTCGGTTTTCTCGGCGCGGGCGGTGTCCTCAGCTGGATGCGCGGCCGCCACCCCGCCGCCGAGATCCTTTGGCTCCTTGCAGGCATTGTTCCGCTGGCCGGCGCCGTGTGGCCCGCGTTCCTCCGGTATGCATTCCTGGGCCTTAGCTATGCGACCTATCCGGTCGGATACCTCGTCTCAAACGCCTTCCTGGTTTTCGTTTACTATCTTGTAATCAGCCCATTAGGGCTGACCATGCGTCTGTTCGGATATGATCCCCTAGCCCGAAGATTTGACGCTCACGCCCAAAGCTATTGGACCCCGAGGGAAAAGAAGGGGAACGTGGAAAGCTACTTTAACCAACACTGAAAGATGCCCGACTCCGACAAAGACGCCTTCATCCGCCAGGCTGAAGGCAAGCGCCGGGGGCCCCTGGCGGAGTTCCTCTCCTTCGTCGCCCACAACAAGAAGTGGTGGCTGACGCCCATCATCATTGTGCTCGTCCTGGTCGGCATCCTTGCCGTGCTGGGCGGCTCCGGGGTCGCGCCGTTCATCTATTCGCTTTTCTAGGCGCCAACCAGGGGCGTCCTATTGGGGCTCCTGGGCCCGCTCCCATTCGGCCCGCATCCTGGCAATGAGGCCGGTGATCGAATCGGTCACCTCGGGATTACCTTCGAAAGCGGACAGCCTCCTCGCCTCGCCAAGATGCTCCATCATCGCGTCCATGCGCTTCAGCTGGTAAAGCTTGAGCGCAAGCGTGAGTTCGAAGGTCGCATTCACGGGCCCGCTCCGTTCGGCGGCGAGAAGGCACCCGACCTGTCCGTCCCGGTCGCCGCGCGATTCAAAGTATTTCGCCGCGCGGAGATGGTTCTGCTGGTTGCGCGGCTGGCTTGGAGCCGAGTCGGCGCTTTGCCGGGCCGCATCCTCGCCTTTTCCGGCGTCGTTAAGGATCCCGACAAGCGCCTCAAGCGCGTCCTCGCTCGATGGGTCCATGGCGAGCACTCCCCTGAATTCGCGCTCGGCCGCAGCCGTGTCGCCGGAGGCCCGAAACAGCTCGCCCCTGACGATCCTTAAGCGGGTGTCCCGCGGCCGCAGGGAGAGGGCCTTTCCGAGAAAGGCCACGCCTTCGCCCAGGCGAGCGGACCGGATCCAGAAATCGCGGAGCACGGGACAGAGAAGGTCCAGGTCCGCGCCCGAGGAGGAGGCCCCCGTGAGGATCCTCCCGGCCTCGTCCAGTCTGCCCATCCGCATCAGGATCGAGGCTTGGTCGGCTGCCAGCGCAAAATCGCTCGGGACGAGCTCCGCAACCCTGCGCGCCATGGCCAGCGCCCCGCCGGTGTCCCCCTTGTCGAGGTCTATGCCTTCAAGGATCCCGGCCAGCGCCGGATTGCCGGGATCCTCGGCCAGGGCGTCCTCAGCCGTCCGCGCGGCGTCGAGCAGCGTCCCGGGCGCCGTCCGGTCGCGCGTGGCCACCTCGATCTCCCGGGCCATCCTCGCCTGGTCATCCACATAGGTGAGCTGGTTTGTGAAGGGCGGCTTTCGGACGAGCACGTCGATCCCGAGAAGCATCGGAAGGCGTTCGTGCGGCGTGTAGCCCAGCGCCCCGGCGCAGGCGGCGCTTTCAAGCCACCCCGATTCCCCGGGGTCCCTCCCGGAAAGCGCCGCCGCCGAGCTCCGCGCCATCATCCTGGCGAGTTCGAAGTTCCCCCGCCAGTCAAGGTGCACGTGTTCGAAGAGGAGGTCGCGCCCGCAGATCGGGCCTTTGGAAGCGGGGTCCGACCCCATTTCGACCGCCGCATCGAGGAGGCTTGCGCCCGTGAGGCCCTCGGCGGCGACGTCTCGGATCACCCGGTTGATCTGCGGGTCGGGCCGGAAACGGAGCGCGTCAAAGTGAAGCGCGTCCACAAAATGCCGGCGGGCCGGGGCGATATCGCCCGACTGGAGGTCGAGCGTTCCCAGCATGAAGGACGTGTCCGCGAAATCCGGGTCGATCCTGAGCGCCTTGTCCAGCTGGGCGCGGGCCTCGGCCGAGTCGCCAAGAATCCACGCGAGGCGGCCCCGTTCGTGGGCCGCCCGCCACGCGGCCTGGTCGGACGCCGCAAACCGGGAGCCGTGCCGCGAGAGGAAAGGGGGGCAGTCCCTCAGGTTGGCGACGACCGTGCAGAGGAGGGTCTTCGCTCCCGCCCCTGAGGCGGCGCGGACGACGCCCCGCAGGTTTTCGGCGAAGGCCCCGTAGACGGCGTCCAGCCGGGGGTCGTCCGCGGCCACGGCGTTGTCCACGAACATCGACATGCCCCCCCATTCGGCGGCGCGGCCGCCGGACGACGAAATCCGGCCGATCAGGGACGCGAGCCACTGGCCCGTCCGGGTCGATCGAACGAACACGCTTGCGCGGATCACCCATAGGGGCGGCATCCGCGATAGGTAGGCACAGCCCGGTCCGTACGGCCCCACGACCTCGTTGTTGCCCGCGTACACGATGAACAGGTCGGGTTCGAACCCCGCGAGCTCGCGCGCGACCTGGTAGACGACATGGGAATTGACCGCGACAATGCCCGTGTCGATGACCTCGAACTCCCTCCCGGGATACCGTTGACGCAGCTGGGCGCGCAGCTGGGGCGCAAACCCAAAGCTCGGCACCGGCACGCCCTGGGCCGCGGATTCGCCGAGAACCACGATGCGGACCGTGTTCGCGGGCTTGTGGCGCGCGAGGCGCAGGTTGAGGGGCCTCAGGTCAAAATTTCCGGGAAGGAAAAGCCCCGCGAAGTCGGGGTTGGTGCGGAACATCCGGGTCAGGAATTTATCGACAATCTCCATCGTCACGTCGGGCCGGCGCTTGACTAATTCCGGACCCCAGCCGGTCATGCCGCCGTCGTACATGAGAGTGGGGATCTCAGGCCGGAACCCAACAGGCTGCGCCGGCACGGCTGCGATTCAAGGCTCGAGCGCGGCCAAGGATTCGGGCAGGATCTGGCCGCCGTCGACGACCAAGCTCTGGCCCGTGACATAGGCAGCCTCATCGCTCGCGAAGTAGAGCGCCGCATTTGCGATGTCGACGACCGATCCCAGTCGGCGCATCGGTATCGATGCAGTCATTTTTTGGATGTAGTCCCCGCCGAGGTCGGCGAGCCCCTCGGTCGCGATATTGCCCGGAAGCACGGCATTGATCGTTATGCCCTGAGGCGCGAGTTCAATGGCTGCGGTTCGCATGAATCCCAAAAGGCCAGCCTTGCTCGCGCCGTAATGGGCCCAACCGGGAAGACCCGTGACCGGTCCCGTGATCGAAGAAGTCAAAATAATGCGCCCCTGCTTTTTGGCCCGCATTGCGGGCAGGCAAGCCGAAACCGACAAGAAAGCGCCTTTGAGATTCGTATCGACGACCAGGTCGAAGTCGGCCTCAGTCATGGCATCGAGTTTCGCGGCCGGAAAAATGCCGGCATTTGCACAAAGAATATCGATGCCGCCGAAGACTTCCACCGCGGTCCGCGCCATCGCCTCCATATCTGCGTGTCGCGTGACATCCGCGGCAACCGCAGCAGCCTTGCCTCCCGCAGCGACAATCTCGGCGACAACCGCCTGGCCGTCGAACAACTTGCGCGATACCACCAGAACCTGACACCCCGCGAGACCAAAGCGCAGCGCAATGCCGCGGCCGATGCCTTTGCTGGAGCCGGTGACGATCACAGTGCGCCCTCGTAACGACTTAAACATGCGCAAAATCTCCTTGCGTGGCGAAAACCTTACGTGAGAAACCGCCCCTGCATAAATCGTTCGGCGAGTGTGACTGTACCCTGCGTATAGGCCGGGCCGAATTGTCGCGCGAACGGGACCTCCGAATGGGATGCAAGCCAGGCGCAGAGCAGAATGCGGCGTAAAATCACGAACGTCGGCATTTCTGCGCGATCATCGGCCGATAGTGGTGCCGTCCTTCGATACCCGCCGATCCAAGCCTGCAGCAGTTCTGGGACGATCGGTTCATGCTCGATGAAGCTCACCGCAGTCGCAAAATCATAGAGGAACCAGCTGAATCCGCAGTCATCGAAGTCGATGATGCGCAGATGCTCACCGTCGACCAAGAGATTCGCGAGGCGCAGATCCGCGTGCACCAAGCCGAATCGATCGGCACCTGCGCCGTACCGCTCGATGCGCCGAACGATCGATTGCAAGGCTCGTTCGAGCGTCTTGACGCCGGACGCGTCGAGCCCGAGCGCCGCGCGCCAGGGTCCCCAATAGCCGTCTGGGCCCACCATTGCGTTGACGTCCCAGGTCTTGCGGCAAAATCCAGCCGAGAGAACCCATTGCTTTGCATGCAGATGCATCCTTGCAGTGAGCTCGCCGAGCCGGTCGAACCATCGGATGGAGTCAATACCGGCTTCGGGTTCCTTGCCCGGCAGCCTCTCGAAAGCCACCGCATAGCGCGCGGCTCCGCCCGATGGCGAGCTCAGCATTTGCACATGTTCGCCGTCGCGGCCCGCGATCGGCATCGCCGTTTCTACGACCCCTTCGCGTCTCAGCGCATTGATCCAGGCAATCTCCGAGCGAATTTCTTCAGCCGACGAGTAGCCGACGCGATGCACGCGCAACACCAGATCACGCCCGTCCCCGGGGCTGCTGAGCGCGAAGGTCGCGTTTTCCGAAAGATTCAAGAGACTGACCGTGGTCGAGGATGCCAATTCCCAGCGGCCAAGTGCGTGTGCAACCATGTCATGCAGGTCAGCCACTACCTCGGGAGGATATTCGCCGGACATCGATGAACCGGCCTTAGCAGGCTGCGGCCAGAGCCTCGTCCAAGGCAGCGACGAGTTGGTCGGCATTCACGGTGGAGAAACAGAGCGGCGGTCGGATTTTGAGAACGCTGCCGGATCGGCCAGCCGCGCCGATCAGCACCCGGCGATGACGTAATTGGTTGATGATCGTCGCGGCCAGATCCGGTGCCGGCAATCCATCGAGCGGATCGACCAATTCGACGCCGATATAAAATCCTGCTCCGCGCACATCTGCAATGTGCCGATGGCGCACCGACAAGTCGCTGAGACGCTGCTTGAGATAGGCCCCGACGCGCTCGGCGTTGTCCATCAGCTGTTCGCGTTCGATCACGTCGAGCACAGCCTGGCCGACAGCGGCGGCGACCGGCGATCCTGCGTAGGTATTGAAATACCCGTAGCGCGCGCAGAACGCATCGAGAATCTCGGGGCGCGTCGCCACTGCGCCGATTGGATAGCCGTTACCCATGGGCTTCCCCATCGTGACGATGTCCGGCGTCACGCCATGGCGTTGGAATCCCCACAGCGACGCGCCCGTGCGGCCGAATCCGGGCTGCACCTCATCGGCAATCACCAAGCCTTGGGCGCTGCGCACCACGTCGGCGGCTGCGCGCAGGAACCCCGGCGGATCAGCGAATATACCGTCACTCGAAAAAATGCTGTCGATCAGCAGCGCGGAAAATCGAATGCCGCTATTCGAGAGGTCGGCAATCGCAGCCGCGACATTGCCGGCGAAGGTCTCGGACAATAGCTCGGGCGAAACTCGGTATGAATCGGGGGCCGGGATCACGCGCACGCGGGGCGGAGGTCCACCTTTCTTGAACGAGGTCGGACTCGTTTCGGTGACGAGCGCAGTGTTGCCGTGATAGGCAGCCTCGGTGACAATCACACCCTCCCCGCCCGTGAAGCTCGACGCGAGCCGCAGCGCCAAGTCGTTGCTCTCGCTGCCCGTACAGGTGAAGCTGATGTTCGACAAGGAGGCCGGGAGCGTGCCGAGCAAGCGCTCGGCATAGTCGAGGATGCCGTGGTGCAAGTAACGATTGTGAACGTTGAGCTGGCTCAATTGCCGCGCGGCCGCCTCCACCACATGCGGATGAGCATGCCCGACGGAAGGGACATTGTTGTACGCATCGAGATAGGCGGCGCCGTCGGCGTCGTAGAGCCAGCAGCCTTCGCCGCGCACGATTTCCAGCGGTCGGTCGTAGAAAAGAACGGACGCCGCGCCGAACAGCTTGGCTCGGCGGCGCAATTGCCGCTCGAGCGCACCGCCCAGCACATCCACATCATTCATATCGAAGGCGTTGAGCGCAAGGATCGGCTTCATAGGTATTCCGGCAATGGCGCGTTGGTCACTGCGGGCCGAAATTTCATGACGACCAAGGCCGCGAACACCCACGCCAGAGCAACATAGGGCCATAGGTTACTGGGGAATTCCGGCACGGGATAGATGCTGCAGTAGAGCACGCACACCAGCAACACAGGCCCCAGCATGCAGGCACCCGACCACAGCCGGCGCTGTTCGCGCCAGGCCTCCACCATTTCGGCGACGCCGACAGCGACATAAATGAGAATCAACGCAAGCACGGCGATCGTGCTCACGTAGCTGTAGTAATTTCCTGCGCCCGCGAACGGTGCCCACAGCACAAACGGCAACATCATGAGGATCGCGGCAGCCGACACCGCCGGGGCCGGCGTGCCGTGCACCGGATGCACCTCGGCGAGTGCAGACGAGAGACCGACGCGGCTCAGCGCGAACAATACCCGGGCGGCCGCCGCGAGGCCGCCGATCACGCCGGAGAAACAACTCGCGGCGGCCGCAAGGTCGAGTGCGATCGCAAGATGCGGAGTCGCGTAACGCAGCGCGAGATCGTTGAGCGGTGCCTCGGAGCTTGCCAGCGCCTTGATGCCCGCCGGCCCGTACCCGACAACTTCACAGTAGGCGACGAATACGAAAAATAGGCCGGAGAATAATACGGTACCAAGCAGCGCGATCGGGATGTTTCGCCGCGGGTGCAAGGTCTCTTCGCCCAAGGTCGCCGCCCCTTCGAACCCTGCGAAACACAATGTGCTGAATACCATGCCGTAACCAAGACCCGACCAGCCGCCGAAACTCGCCGACGGCCGGAAACTCGCCGCAACCTCCCCGGCGGGGGATTGCACCTGATGCAGGATGCTGATGCACAGCCCGATGATCGCGATCACGGCCGCGACCTCGAGCGCCAACATCAGCCGCCCGGCCAAGCGCATGTCGCGATAGGCCAGCCACCAGGCCACAATCATCGAGCCCGCGCCGATCGCGATCCACCCATTTCCGATCTCTACGCCGAAACCTTTGAGCGCTGCACCGGTAAAACTGCCGACCAGAGCCGCAAACCCGGTCGCGAATCCCAGATACGTCAGCAACAGCGCCCAACCGCCGATGAAGCCCATGCGGCTGCCGAAGGTGTGCGCGATGTACGCATAGGCAGAACCCGCGTGCGCGACACGATGCGAGAACGACATAAATGACAACGCGACCAGCGCCATGGCGATCATGCCGATCGCGAACGTCAATGGCGCAGCCGGCCCCGCGGCCTGCACGACCAAAGTGATATTGAATGCTGCGGTAACGGTCGGAGAGATCACTGCGAGCGACAACCCGACGGACTCCGGAAGCCTCAAGCTTGAAATCAATCTCGTCATGGTGCTTGCAAACCGCCCGGGCTGGGCACGGGCAGGCGTCGATACTCGCGCATCAATTCGAGCAGTCGCTCGTGATCGAGCGCCGTGAGCATGCCGCCCGGCGGTTTGAACGTCGGAACCGATTGCGCGGCAAGCAGCGCATTGAGTATCGCCTCCTCGATCGCCGAGACCGCAGGCGCATAGAGTTCATCGCAGTGGGCGTCGTTCAGCCACTCGCTTCGGAAGCTATGCGGTTGTGCCTCGCCGATCGCCGGGAGATAAATGGGATTCGCTGTCGAAAATGCGAGCATGAGATCGCCCGAATAGTGACCGCCGCTCGTTCCTGTGCGGCCGATACCGAGCGCCCCGCGCTTCGCGAGGCGCACAAGCTGGTTCGGCAGCAGTGGAATATCCGTTCCAATGATCACGATGATCGAACCGGTTTCCGGGAGCCCAGAGCTCGAAAGAAGCGCATTTTCCGGCATATGGCGCCCCACCGGCACCCCGAGCACCGATAACTCGCTTCTCTTGCCGAAATTGGATTGAACGAGCGCCCCGACCGTGTAGGTTTGCCCGCAGATCTGAAAACGCCGAGAACTCGTACCGGTACCGCCTTTGAATTCGTAGGTCGCCATGCCCGCGCCGCCGCCGACGTTTCCCTCGGCAACCACTCCGCCGCTGGCGCTGCGCAGAGCCTCGAGTGCGTGTTGCTCGGTGATGTGCAGGCCGCAGATGTCATTGACGAGGCCGTCGTAGGTCTCCGCGACGACCGGCATTGCCCAGCAATGGTGCGTGCGAAACTGCTCCGAATATGTCTCGATCATGAAACGCACGGCAGCTTGATGGACGGTCCCGACCGAATGCGTATTCGTCAAACAGATCGGGCCGATGAAATAGCCCGCATCGTGAATCCAGTGCGTACCGGTCATTTCACCGTTGCCGTTCAGATCGAACTGTCCGGCCCAAACCGCCAAAGGCCGCGGATCATGGCCGCGCGGCAGGATTGCGGTGACGCCCGTGTAAATCTGCGTGTCGCCGGGCTTGTCCGCGAGCCGGATCAATGTGCTGAATCCGACCTCGACACCGGGCACATCGGTAATCGCGTTCCATGGGCCCGGCGTTCCGAGCAGCGGCAATCCGAGATCTCGTGCCCGGGGTTTCTTGCCCGACATCTGCCATCCTTTAGAGAAACTGCTCGTCGATTTGCAACTCCAGCGCGGCCGCATGTCGGTTCGTCTCGTTGGCAAGACCGATGATCGCGACCAGCTCTGCGTGTTGCTCCGGCGTGAGCCCCTTCTTTCGCGCGGCGGCGCCGTGCGAGGCGATGCAATAGGCACAACCGTTCGTCACACTGACTGCCATGTAGACCAGCTCCTTGGTCAATGCGTCCAGCGCGCCCGGACCCATGACCTCTTTGGAAGTCGCCCACATCCGGCGCAGGGTCGGCGGGTGATGCGCCAAGACCTTCCAATAGTTATTGATCCAATCGGTTTTGCGGGTCGCTATGATGTCGTCATAAACCACCCGCACCTCGGCGGAAGCATCGACGTACTCGATCGGCGTGAGCATAGCCAATTCCTCACCGGAGAGATCCCGAGAATGGATCGGCCAAGATTAGCACGCAGACGTGGCGCTCAGGCGAGCGATCTCATCGAGCAAATCTCGTGTCGTGCACTGACGGCAGTAGCCGCGATTATTGCGTAACGACCAATCATGCCGTTCCGCCGACAAGGTGGCGCAGGCGTCGATTGGCACGGTGACCAGGTATCCCAAGTCACAGGCATCGCGCACCGCCGAATCGACGCACTGATCCGTCAGACACCCCGCGATGATCAGATAGCGGGTGCCAAGATTGCGCAGCACGTAGTCGATATTGGTCGAGATAAAGACCGAGGACGAAGTTTTCGGAAACAGAATCTCATCGCCAGTCGGCGCGAGCGCATCGACCATCTTGGCGTCCGGTGAACCTTTCGGCACGTTGAATCCCGTGATTTTGTAATCGAGCGAGCGATCGCGTCCGTCTTGCGTCAGGCTTTCGATGACGGTATAGGCAACTTCGACGCCGGCGCGGCGGCAAGCCTGCTGCAACAGCACCATATTCGGCAGGGCGCTCGCATTGAGCGTGCGAAAAAAGTACCCATAGCGCTGCTGCTTTTCGGCATCGCTCAAGTGGGCATACTCTCCGCCATCGATGCTGCAGTTGTAATTCTGCACGTCGACAAACAACAGCGTGGTATGCGCAATTTCAATTTCGATCTCTCGACTCAGCGGATGCATCACCGGGTTCCTCCAACGCGTATGGCCCTGCGGGCGGTCAATAAACTTCGCCATAGCGGCGACAGATCTCGGACTCATCGAGATTCTCCATCCCCTTGATCTCGGCGCGCTTGAACAGCAAATAGGCCGAGAGCAGCTCCGATCCCAGCCACTCGGGCGCGGCCTCATTCGCCTCCAACAAGTCGAGCGCCTCCGCCAGGCTCGCCGGTAATGCCCGTGGCTCGGTCAGCCGGATATCCCGCTGCTCGCGCACGCCGTCGAGGCCGGCTTGAATCAGCGCCGCGAGCGCGAGATAGGGACTCGCGGTCGCATCGGCAACGCGAAATTCGACATTGAATTGCTGTGCCCGGTGCGTCTGATCGACGCCGCTAGCGGCACAGATCCTCACCGCCGTGCCCCGATCCAAGGAGCCTACATCGGCGAGCACCGGGGCCCACCGATTCGGCCGCAGCCGGAAATACGATGCGACCGAGGGAGTGGTCACCGCGCACAGTGCGGGAAGGTGATGCTGAATGCCGGCGACGAAGCATCTGCCCAACGAGGACAAGCCCCAGTGGCGATTTCCCTCGTGGAGCACGGGCTGACCGGCGCGATCCAGCATGCTGAAGTGAATGTGGGTCCCGTTGCCGACGCCGGCAGGTTCCGCGATCGGCGTAAAGCTCACGCGATGTCCTAGCCGGAATGCGACCGCTTGGGCGAGTTCACGTGTGATCACGGCTTGATCGGCGCCGCGCATTCCGATCGCGGGCGCCGAGGTGACCTCAAATTGTTGCGCGCCGAACTCCGACAGAAAGGAATCGGGGATCACGCCGACCTGTCGCATTGCCGCGAGCAGCGCTTCGCCGAAACAACCTTGCCGGCGATACGCGTCGAGTTCATACGGTTGCGAGGGATGCGCCGGCACACCGCTGTAGGTGAACTCCTGCTCGAACGTGGCAAGCAATTGAAGTCCGGTCTCGCGCTCCAAGCGCTCGAGAGCGCGGCGCAGGACCTGCCGGGGGCAGAAATCCCAAGGCGCACCGTCGAGCGTCTTGATGTCACCGAGAAAAAAATATTCCGCGGCGCCGCCCTCGAATGCCACGAAGACCCGGGTTTCCGGATCCGGAATGAGAAATACTTCGCCGATCGTGCCGAATGTCGTGACCTGGATTGGGCCAAACGCGGAGAGAAAAATATTGGTCGGCGCAAGCCCGACGCCGCGCTGCAACCTCGACGGAAGGTCCGCCGCCGGAAAACTCTTGCCGCGGAAATGTCCGGATAGATCGCTGGTTCCAACGAAGACAATCTGTTCGCGTTGCATCAAGAGCCTCTCAATGTCATTTTGTGCAGGCTGCTGTACAGCTGGTCCGACGATTCGCCGCTGACTGCCGTAGTCTAAACTAGCCTTCGCTCGTCACTCGAGCCGAAACAGGAGGATGCGATGTTTGTGGATCTCAAGTGGGGCGCTGTGCTCGCCGGAATCATCATAATCGCCACCGCCGTACCGGCAAGATCGGCGACGTCATCGGCGACCAGCCTGGAACAGGCGTACCGCAGCCTGCATGCAGCCGACTTCGTCGATTTGACTCATGCATTCGGACCCGACTCGCCGCATTGGAAGGGCTTTCAACCGGAAACCGTGACCACGCTGTTCACGATCCCCAAAGACGGCTTCCATGCCGAAAATTTCAGCCATCCAGGCCAATGGGGCACTCACGTTGATCCGCCGGCGCATTTTCACGACGGCCTGAAGACCGTCGATCAGATCGACCCCAGGGAGTTTCTGCTGCGGCTGGTCGTGCTCGATATCCATGCGCAAGTTGCATCGAATCCGGACACGATCGTCACGATGCACGACGTGCACCAATGGGAAGCACGGCACGGCCGCATCCCGGCCGGCGCCTTCGTCGCGCTGCGCACCGATTGGTCCAAGCGCTGGCCCGATGATGCGGCCATGCAAAACGCCGATGCCCACGGGGTGTTGCACTATCCCGGCTGGAGCAAGGAGGTGCTGCAATTTCTTTACGAGGAGCGAAAGATTACCGCGTCGGGTCACGAGACTACCGATACGGATCCCGGGCTGGCGGTCACCAAGGACGATTACTCGCTAGAGAGCTACGTGCTCGGCACGAATCATTTTCAGATCGAATTGCTCGCTAATTTGGACAAGCTGCCAGAGGCCGGCGCACTGGTTCTCGTGAGTTTTCCCAAACCCAAGGACGGTAGCGGCTTTCCCGCGCGCGTCGTCGCGTTGGTGCCAAAGCACCGGTGAATCACCATGGCCAAAACCAACCGCCAAATCGTGCTCGACCATATTCCGCAGGGAAGACTGGGGCCTGAGCACTTTCGGCTCACGGCAGCGCCGGTGCCAAGACCGGGCGACGGCGAGATTCAGCTGCGCACACTCTATATATCGCTCGACGCGGCGAATCGCGCTTGGATGTCGGGAACGACCTACCGATCGGCGCTGAGCGCAGGCCAGCTCATGGCGGGCGGTGCGCTCGCCGAGGTCACCGAGAGCCGCGCGCCCGGCTTTGCGCGCGGCGATTTGGTGTTTGGCGACCTCGGCTGGCAGGAACTCGCGGTATTGCCCGCGCGGCACCTCACCAAGCTCGCGCCCGCCGAGCCAATAACGCACCTGTTGAGTGTCTATGGGGTAGCTGGCTTGACCGCCCATTTCGGTTTGCTCGAATGCGGCAAGCCCCGCCGCGGCGACACGGTCGTCGTGTCCGCGGCAGCGGGCTCGGTCGGGAACATCGTCGGCCAAATCGCCAAAATCAAAGGCTGCCGCACCGTGGGCATCGCCGGCGGCGCCGCCAAGTGCGCGCTATTGACCCAGGAGCTGGGATTCGACCAAGCGGTCGACTACAGGGCCGGGGATTGCGCTCGCGCCGTGCGCGCCGCCTGTCCCGATGGCGTCGACGGCTTCGAGAAGCTGCCCGTGGCGTTGATCGGACTGCTGGCAGGCGACAATATCGGCAAGCGCATGGTCAAAGTCGCCTGAATCATCCGCGCTCAGGGTTTCGGTGAGGAGCCGCGCCACTGCGAAGCCCACCGCGAAGGCTTGGGTCCCATCACGAAAGCCAGTGTCCCGCCGGCCTCGATTTGTTCGTAAGTCACCAGCGGCGTCTCGAGCGGCCTGCCATTCAATGTCGCTGATTGAATATAGGGATTCGCCTCGGAATTATTCTGCGCCGAGACCGTGAACACTCTGCCGTTCGGAAGATTCAAAGAGATCCTTGAAAACAGCGGGCTGCCGATCATGTAGGCCTTCGAGGCCGGATTGACCGGATAGAAGCCCATTGCGGTAAAGATGTACCAGGCGGACATCTGGCCGCAATCCTCGTTGCCGAGCACGCCGTTCGGCGTGTTGGAATAGGAATCGCGCGCAATCTGGCGCACTCTCGCCTGGGTCTTCCAGGGTTGTCCGCCGAAATCGTAGAGATAGCCGTAGTGGTGGCTGGGTTCGTTGTCGTGCTGGTTGTGGCCGTCCGCGAAATGCACGTCGAGCTTCGCGTTGAACGCGTCATCGCCGCCCAGCAGTTTGATCGTCCCCGGGATGTCGTGCAGCGCCGCGAACAGATAGACCCATTGGTCCCCCTCGGTCCAACCCTCGTCGGGCGAGGCCCAACTGCCGTCGAGATTGCGCGCCTGCATGAAGCCGCGCGCCGGGTTGTATAGATTTTTATAGGTCATCGAGCGCGCGATGAATCGCCGATAGCCCGCCGTATCCCCGGCCGCCTTGGCGACCAGCGCGACCGCATAGTCATCGTAGGAGTCTTCGAGTGTGCTCGATGCCGCCTCGGCAACTTTGTCGGACGGAATGAATCCGAGCGACAGCGAGTAGCTGAGGCCGGCGCGCGCCTCATAGGGCACGTTCGGCTCGCGGTCAGCCCAACGGCGAGTCTTGTCGCCGTCGGGCGGCGTTGTCGCATCCTTGGCCACGGCGGCATAGGCAAGCTTGAGGTCGAAGTCCTTGAAGCCCTTGTTGACCGCCTCGGCCACCAAGGAATCGGCGTGTGTCGCAATCATGATGTTGGTATAGGAAGGATTCGGCCATTTGGGCATGAAGCCGCCTTCCATATAATCCTGCAGCAGCGCGCGCACCATACCGTCGATGCGCTCGGGCGCCACGAGCGTGAGCAGACTGAATTCGGCACGAAAAATATCCCAGATCGAATAGGCCGTGTATGAGTCACCCTGATGGATTTTGTCGTCGAACGCGCCGTAATAGCGGCCGTGTTCCGAGAATAACTTCGGGTAGAGCAGCGCGTGATAGAGGCCCGTGTAAAAGATATGACGCTGATCGTCGCTCGCGCCCTCGACCGCGATTTCGCCGAGTTTGGTGTTCCAGGCCGCTTTGAGCGCCTGCTTCGTGGCTTCGAAGTCCCAGGCCGGCAACTCGGCGGCGAGATTCGCGCGCGCCTGCTCGAGACTGATGAACGAGGTGCCGACTTGGACTTCGATCACCGGTCCCGCGCCGGCATCGAAATGCGCGAATGCACCCACGTTGTCGCCCGTGATTTCGCTGCCCGGTGCGGAAAGAGGCCCCTGGTAGACGCCGACATCATGCGGACGGGTGCGGAACCGCACGACGAAATAGCCTTTGAAATTCGGCAATTTCAGCGAGCTCAAGTGGGCGTCCATGCGGTCGGGGTTGTAACCGACGATCTCGCCGCCTTGGGCGTCCGCCTTGACCCAGCCCACGACGCCGGCGCGCGTCGCCTCGACGAGGACTGAGCCGCCCTTGCGCGCCGGAAACGTGAAGCGCAGGTAACCACAGTGATCGGTCGCGGTGATCTCTGCGGTAATGTGCCGCGCGCCGTTTGGATCTCCCATCTTGACCGCGTAGTAATACGGCGTGACGGTCTCGTCGGCGCGCGAGAAATGCAGGCGCCGGTATTCGACACTCGGCTCGAGCGGTCCGACCTGTGGCATCAGGGTCACATAGCCATAGTCGCCCATCCAGATCGCGGGCTGATGCGTGCCGATGAAGCCGGAAATGGCGTCGTCCTCATAGGCGTAGGAACTCACGCTGATACGATTCTGGCGCGTCTGCGGCGTCCAGTTGGTCATTCCGAACGGCGTCGTCACGAGCGGGGCGGTGCCGCCGTAGTCAGGGCCGGCGTCCGATCCGCCCGTGCCGATATACGGATTGACCCAGTCGACCGGCGTGACCCGGTCGGCGGCTTGTACGATACCGCAACCGAAAATGAGGCAAAGGGCCACCCGCGCGGGTAATTGCATTCCGTATCTCCATGTTGACCCCGGCCACTCGTCGCGGTGCACGGAGCGTCTCGGAACGCGAGTTTCCTCCATTGTGCCGCGAAGAGCGAATTCGCGGTTGGCGCTATTGAACGTCCTCGACCTGATCCAAATAGTCGCCGTAGCCCTCGGCCTCCATGTCGTCGCGATGCACGAATCTCAGCGACGCCGAGTTGATGCAGTAGCGCAGGCCGCCGCGATCGGCGGGACCGTCGGGAAAGACGTGGCCGAGATGGCTGTTGGCGTGCGCCGAGCGCACCTCGGTCCGCATCATTCCGTGGGTCCGGTCCTGCAACTCGCTGATGTTGGCCGGCTCGATGGGTTTTGTGAAACTCGGCCAACCGCAGCCCGACTCATATTTGTCCGACGAGGCAAACAGCGGCTCGCCCGAAACGACGTCGACGTAGATTCCGGGCTGCTTGTTGCCGAGGTATTTGCCGGATCCGGGAGGCTCGGTGCCGCTTTGCTGCGTGACCCGATATTGCTCCGGCGAGAGCTTCGCAATGGCGGCGGGATCCCGATGAAATTTACGCATACTGCAAACCCTCGCCATTCATGGGCCGCTCGGCGGCGGCAGGATCGCCCGCAAAATCTAGAGGATCTCTCCACGTAGATCAACCTTGGCGCCCCTGGCGGTCGCAGTTTCCTGTTTGGGGGCTCCGGCTTGGATTACCATGCCGCTGGTAACCCATTTCGCATCCTGGACTCCGATATTAGCAGCGCGACGAATCCGCCTATGCAAAGCACCGCAACCCCAGAAATCCGCGTCGTGTTGTTCGATGTAGGCGGCGTACTCGTGGAACTCAGCGGCATCGAAACCATGCTCGATTGGCTCGGCGGCAACACCAGCGTCGACGAATTGTGGCGCATGTGGCTCCAATCGACACCCGTACGTCAATTTGAAACCGGGAAGATCGACGCCGGTCGATTTGCGACCGGCGTGATTTCGGAGTTTGGCCTGCCGGTCAATGCGCAACAGTTCTTGAGCGCATTCGCCGCCTGGCCGACCGGACTTTTCCCGGGCACCCTGGAGATGCTCGCGCGCATACCCCGCTCGTATCGTCGTGCAATTCTGTCCAACAGCAATGACCTTCATTGGCCACGTGTCGCGGGTGAAATGGGCCTGGGCGCGGCGTTCGACCACCACTTCGTGTCGCATCTGACCGGCCGCATCAAACCCGATGCGGATGCCTTTGAGCATGTGGTGGACACGCTCGCTTGCAAGCCCGGCGATGTGTTGTTTCTGGATGACAACTCTATGAACGTCGACGCCGCGCGGCGATTCGGCATGCAGGCGATCCGGGTCCGCGGCGCGGCGGAGGCCTATCGCGCGATCGAGAATCTCGGCATCATTGACGGCGGCGCCTGAAGACGCCCGGGATTGCGTGCAGGGTACTGCTGAGGGAAATCCATGGTTTATTTCTTGGCATTGATTCCGGCCACGGGGCTGACGATAGCCGGATATTTCGTCCTTTATCTGGCCAATCGCTCCGAGGGCGCCTTTCGGACCTTCGGAAAGTATCTCGCCTTTTGGGCGTTCACCCTGGCCGCACTTGTGGTGCTCGGAGCAGTCTTTGCTGCGGCTCATCACTGCCGCCATGGCTCCTCGATGGTCGAGCGAGATATGCATGGACCTATGCACGCGCCATGGTCGGGTGACCCGCGCTCCTTCGGACCTCGCGGGGGCGAACAGGGCGAATCCCAGGGCGGGCCCGCTCCATCGAGTCCGGCGAGCGCCGCACCGCCCGCGACGCATTGACGGGATCGTCAACTGCGCGCGGACGAGTGATTACTCACGACATGGCCGCCCACTCTGATGTCTAGCGAAAACGCGTCTGAACTTCCGCGACCGGCGATCTTTCTGAGCTATGCCACGGAGGATCGACCCGCGGCTCGGTCTTTACGCGATGCGCTATTCGGTCTTGGGCTCGAGGTCTGGTACGACGAGAGCGAACTCGGCGGCGGAGAAGCCTGGGATCAGAAAATTCGAAAGCAGATCCGTGAGTGCGACTATTTCATGCCGCTGATATCCGCGCAGACCGAGGCGCGGCTCGAGGGGTACTTTCGCAGGGAGTGGCGCCTCGCCGTCGAGAGGACGCTCGACATGGCTGACGATTACTTGTTTCTGCTGCCGATCGTCATCGATGACACGTATCAGAGCAGCGCCCGGGTGCCGGAGAAATTTCTCACGGTCCAATGGCTCAAGGCACCCGGTGGCCTGCCGACCCCTGCACTCGACGCGATGTGCCGGCGCATCGCCTCGGGGCGGGCCGCGATGCTGCAGCCCGTGCGTAAGCCGCTGGGCGCGCCGAGCATGGCTCGAGCACCGACCGCGATGGCCTACTATCCGGCATTTCCGGCGCGGGTCCCAGGCGAGAATTTTCGCTTTTCCATGCGCGTAGTCGCCTGGGCGTTCCAGATGGCGTGGATCGGATTCAAGCGCCTACCTCGGTGGATTCGGATCCTCGTGTATGTGTGGCTGACATTCACTCTGATTTCGCGCGGATGCTCGCTGCACCGTCATGCGGCGGCGGATATTTCCCCGGCGACCGCCGCAAAACTCCAGGCGATTGCGCAGCAGTATCAAGGCAGCGCCAACAAGGCAGACATCGCCAAGCTTGGCACGCAGATCGCGAGCGAGATTGCCAAGGATACGGCGGAAGCGCCATCGCAAGAAAGGCCGCTGCTCGCAATCCCGTTTATCGCGCCGGCCGGTGACGCAGCGGCATCGAAGCTCGCCGATTCCACGTTTGCGATGGTGTACGGCAGATTGGCGATATCGCGCGGCGGACGCGTCGCGCTGACACAGGACGCTCCGGCGTCCGGCGACCTTGGCTCGGCGCTGGAACGCGCGCGCGCAAATCATTCGAGCTATGTCCTGTTCGGCGCAGTCGAAAACGCGGGAACGGCGCAGGCTCTCAGCATCAAGATCGCTTCGGTCGAGGATCGTGAGATCCTGTGGTCGAAATCGTATCCGATCGTCGGCGCCGACCCGGCCAAGATCGCGGCGGAAGTGGATTCCAAGATGCCCTCGCTGAAGGATTGAGACTCGAGGGTTCGCCTAGAGCGTCATCAGATAATTGACCTCGCGCTCGATTTCGCCGATCGCGATCGGCGGCAACCCGCGCGTGGTCAGGCTGTGATTCAAGCTCGCGAGAGGGCCGGCCTTGAGCGCGGCCCATTGCTTCAGCTTTGCCTGCGTTGCGCCGCGCGCCAGCGCATAGACCTCGAGTGCCTGCGACGGCGCCTCGCGTTCAGAACTCTCGACGACGTTCAGTGCACTCGTGAGTTCCATATTGGCCGCATCGAGTCCCGCGCTGCCATCGGTGATTGCCTCGATCCCGCCGATCAGCTCCCGAGCCTTTTTGATTGCGTCGTCGTTGCCGACCCCGCCGCCGGCAATGGTCTTCTCGAGTTGCTGCTTCACGGAGGCGATCTCCGCAAGTGCGCGGCGGCTCTCGAGCGAGTCGCGGAAGATCGTCCGGCTCCTGGCAAATTGCGCCGCGAATTGCGCGGGCGTTGATGCCGACCGCGGATCTTTGACGAGCATCAGTGGCTCGATCGAGACGCTGCTTCCATTCACTTGTAGCTCGACGGTATAGGCGCCCGGCGCGACGCGGGGCCCACGAGGAATACGGCCCTCACCGTCATCGGGTTCATTGTCGTCGGCAGCCCCCGGAGCACCCAGCGCGAGGTTCCAGACGAACCTGTGCATGCCCGCTGAAGTCTCGAGGCGCTGTGCCTTGGGAAACCACCGGTCGGCAACCGGCAGCGCGGCATGCTGCGAGGCTTGCGCTGGTGCCGAGCTGACTTGCCGGACCAGCCGGTGGCCCGCATCGTATATGCGCAGCGAAAGCTCCCGCGCTTCGGCCGGCAGATAATAATCGAGCACCGCGCCGTTGGGAGGGTTGTCGGCGGTCGGCTCTTCGAACGGGATCGGCGTCCCCGGAAACGCATCGTTGTCGACGCGCACCGTGGTTTGCGGCTTGTAGAGAAACGCGGATGGGGAGCGCGCGTGCGTTCCGGCCTGACGCAGTGGCGTGATGTCGTCGAGAATCCAGAAAGAACGCCCGTGCGTCGCGATCACGAGGTCATCTTCGTGTATGGTCAAATCACGCACCGACGTCACCGGAAGATTCAACTGCAGCGGCTGCCAGTGGTTGCCGTCATCGAAGCTCACCGCGACACCGAACTCCGTGCCCGCATAGAGCAGCCCCTTGCGTCGCGGGTCTTCGCGCACCGCCAGCACGAAGTCCGGCGCTTCGAGGCCTGAGGTGATTTCGTCCCAATTCTTTCCGTAGTCGCGCGTGCGATAGACATAGGGCGAGCGGTCATCCATGCGATGGCGCTCGATCGCGGCATAGGCGACACCGGCTTCGAAGTGCGATGGCTCGATCAGCGAAATCTTGCTCCATGGCCGAATACCCGGTGGCGTCACGGTGACCCAGGTTTTGCCGCCGTCACGCGTCAGCGAGATGATTCCCGTGTCGCTGCCCGCCCAGAGCACGTTCTCGTCGACATACGAAGGCGCGACTGTCGCAAGTGTGCCGTAGCCGAGCGCAATCGCCTGCTCGGGCGATGGCTTCGGAGCCTCATCGATCGAATTTCGCGCCGACGGGTTGCCGGAGCCGCCGGCCGCGGGCTTCGCCGCGCCGGCCATGATCTTGCCGCCGGTCAGATCGGGACTAATCTGCGTCCAATGCAAACCGCCGTCTAAGGTCTTCAAGACGTACTGCGTGCCTAGATACAGCGAAGTCTTGTCGACGGGAGAGAACATCAGCGGCGGTGTCCAGGGGTCGCGGTACTTTCGCTGTGTGATGTCGGTTCCAAACACCGACACCGGCCACGGCGAGACATCTTGTGCCAGCGAACGGCGCCGGTCCCAGCGCGCAACGGATCCATAGGCACCGCTGGCGTAGAGGATGTCCGGATTCCTCGGATCGAGCGCGAAGTAACCGCTCTCGCTGCCGCTCGCGGGAAACCAGTCGCGCGCGGTGATCTGACCATGATCGGTCCGACTCAACACCGCCACGCCGCCGCTGTCCTGCTGGGCTCCGTAGACAGCGTAGGGGAAGCGATCGTCCGTGGTTACATGATAGATCTGCGCCGTCGGCTGGTTGTACCAGCTCGACCACGAGGCGCCTCGGTCGAGACTGATGATCGTCCCTTGGTCGGTGCCGAGAATGAGCCGGTCACCGTTCTTCGGATCGACCCATAGCTCGTGATAGTCATCGCCGCCGGGCGCGCCGCGAATGACCGTGATCGTCTTGCCGCCGTCAACCGACCCGAGCAGAGCGATGTTCGGGATATAAATAGTGTCGGCGTTACTGGGGTCCACGGTAATTCGGCTGAAGTACCAGGCCCGGCTCGTGAGCCGCTCATCCGCATTGGCAAGCGACCAATTCGTGCCGCCGTCGTTGGAGACATACAGCCCAGGGTGTTTGGCTTCGATGAGCGCATAGACACGCTGTCCGTCTGCGCTAACGGCGACACCCGCACGTCCCCATGTGCCATCGGGCAGGCCGCCACCGATGCACTGCTGCCACGTCTCGCCACTGTCGATCGAACGATAAATGCCGCTGCCCGGACCCACGATCGGCGCATAGGTGCTCCACGGCGGACGGTGCGCCTCCCAGAGCGATGCAAACAGCACATTGGGCTTGTCGGCCGCGATCGCAAGGTCGGCTACGCCGACATCAGGACCCTTGTCGAGGGTTCGTTTCCACGTCACCCCGCCGTCGGTCGTCTTGTAGACGCCGCGCTCCGGGTTTGGGCCATAGGCGTGTCCGAGCGCGCCCGCATAGGCAATGTCGGAATTTGTGGGATCAACGGCAATTCTGCTGATTTGGCGTGTCTCGCGCAGTCCAGCGAAATTCCAGGATTCGCCGCCATCGACCGATTTGTAGACGCCCGCGCCCGAGGCGAGATCCGAGCGAATGTCACTTTCGCCGGTGCCGACGTAGATCACCTGCGGATTCGAGCGGGAAACCTCGAGCGCGCCGATCGAGGCCACGGACTGCCGGTCGAACACGGGTTTCCAAACCATTCCTGCATCGGTGGTCTTCCACACGCCGCCATCGACGCCACCGAAGTAGAACGTCGTGCCGGTGCCGGGCACGCCGCCGACGGCGACCGCACGGCCTCCGCGAAACGGGCCTATCAAACGCCATTTCATATCGGCGAACAGTTGCGGAGCGACAGGGCCGGCGACCGACTGCGCGGCAATCGGCAGCAGAAGTAGCAGCGACGCGATCAGACTTGCGAAGCATCGGAATGCAGGCGTGCGAAGCTCTCTCACTAATTTCTCCTGGCGGCGCGACCTTGTACGGCAATCATAAACGCCCGGCCGCCCGAGGCGGTGGATTTATGCACCGAGCGCGGAGGCCGTGTAAATTCGCCGTTGTGCCGCCATGCGCTTGCATGCATGATGCCTCGGCGATTTTCTGCCGCGCACATCGCGCAATTTGCGGGGCGCAACGAAATCCCAGCGCGGAGCAAGCGATATGTTGCATGAGGCAACGCACCGGAGATGCTGGATCTGTCGCGAGCAGCCCGGCGATCGTCCCGCAACCTGCGGGGCCGGCGCCGCGCCGCCGCTTTTCGAAGCATCGATCTGCAAACAATGCGCGGGGTCGCTCACGGCGCCGCACGACTCCGCATGGCGGACGCTCTCTATTTATCTGCACCGGCATTGGGCGGAGATTCGCGGCTTGGCTCGTTTCGATCTGTCGAAGCCGTTTCCCGATGACGCGCGCGCCCTGCTCGCGGGCCGCGAGCATCCTGACATCAGCCTTTTCGTCACGGATGCGCGCATGCCCGGAGTATCGATGCATTTGATCAATTCCGAGGTGCGGGTGCTGTGCAACCAAGCGGGCGAAGTGCATAGCGCGCTGTGGACTTATCTCGAACATCCCATAGCGATCAAGATCAACTACCTCAAACCGGGCGCGCCGCTGCAGCCGCCGCCGGGCACTCCGTGGCATCCCACACGGCAGCGGAAGATCGTGATGCTGAGCCCGTATGCGGGCGACGCGGGGCCGACGGCGGGACCGCAGGGACTGCGCATTTGAGCGCGTCCATGAGCCCGCAGCGCATCCCGGCTGGCGCCGCCTTCGGCGCGCGGATCGCCGGTCTTGCTAGGGGACGGTTGCGCTTGGCTCGGCAAACACATTGGCTTGCGAACCTGCGGCCAGTTCGTCATGCAGATGAGCTTGGTCGAGCGCGCCTTCCCAACGCGCTATCACGATCGTCGCAACGCCATTGCCGATGATGTTGGTCAGGGCGCGGGCTTCGCTCATGAACCGGTCGATTCCCAAAATCAGCGCAAGTCCTGCCACAGGCACCGACGGCACGACCATCAAGGTCGCAGCCAAAGTGATGAACCCCGCTCCGGTGACGCCCGAAGCGCCTTTTGATGTGAGCATCGCAACCGCGAGGATCGCGAGTTGCTGCGACAAGCTCAGGTCGATGTTGAGAGCCTGTGCGACGAACAAGGCGGCCATCGTCAGGTAGATGTTCGTCCCATCCAGGTTGAATGAATAGCCGATGGGAATCACCAAGCCCACGATCTGTCTCGAGCATCCCAATCGTTCGAGCTTGAGCATCAGCTGCGGCAGCGCCGCCTCGGACGACGAGGTGCCGAGGACCACGAGCAGCTCATCGCGGATGTAGCGCAAGAACAGCAAAATGTTGAAGCCCGCCAAGCGCGCGATCAATCCGAGCACGACCAAGATGAACAGCAAACAGGTCAGATAGAAGCTCCCCATGAGTTTGAGCATGGGCGCCAAGCTATGTACGCCGTATTTGCCCACGGTGAAGGCCATTGCGCCTCCCGCGCCCAGCGGTGCGAGCTTCATGACCATTCCGATCATCCGGAAGAATGCCTTTGACAGTGCCTCGAACACACGCAGCACCGGCTGGGCGGCCTCACCGATCGACATCAGCGCAAGACCCGTCAACAGCGCCAACAGCAGGACTTGGAGCAGATCTCCGCCGCTTGCAAAAGCGTCCGTGAATGTCTTCGGGATGATGTGCAACACGAAATCGACGGCGGACTGCTCTTTGGCCTGCTCCGCATACTTGGCAACTGCGCTCGCATCGAGCGTGGCGGGATTTACATTGAAACCCTGGCCCGGCTTCAGCAAATTGATCACGCACAGGCCGATCACGAGCGAAAACGTGGAGACCACTTCGAAGTAGACGACCGCCTTCAGCGCAACCCGGCCGACTTGGCCCGCGCGCGCGCCGCCTGCAATGCCGAGTACGACCGTCAAAAAGATCACCGGCGCGATCAGCATCTTGATCAGCGCGATGAATCCATCGCCAAACGGCTTTAGAGCGACGCCCACCGAGGGCCAGAAATAGCCGATCATCACGCCGCACAAAATCGCGCCGAGTACGATCAGGTAGAAGCGGGATCCACTGGATTTGATGATTGCTCTCCCCAGAAAGATCGAATTATTATCGTTGTTGACGGCGCATCGCCAGCGCTCGCTCCGACTGTAGCATGACCGCGCGCGGCGGGAAATTGCCGATCCGCCGCCGCTTGGGGCCGCTCGATCCGATCAATTCGGGCTGGCGATCAGCCCAGCCGTCAGGGGACGATATCGACGGCGGTCCGGCCCGAAGTCATGTCCCACAGATCCTGCAGGTCCTCGTCCGAGAGAGCGATGCAGCCGTTGGTCCAATCACGCGTCTTGTAATACGAAAGCGGCTTCGTCGGACGGTTGGGTTCGCCGTGGATGAAAATATCTCCGCCGGTCGGCAGGTGCTGTGCGGACGCCCGCCGCAAATCCTCGGCGCTTGGATAGGAAATGTGCAGCGCCTTGAAATAGTGGCTGCGTTCCTGCCGAAAGTCGATGATGTAGTGGCCTTCGGGGGTGCGAAAATCCCATTCGCGTTGCTTGGCGCCGGTCGGACTGAGGCCAAGCGCGATGCGATAACTGCGCAGCACGTAATTGTCGCTCAACAGGTAGAGCCGACGTTCGTGTTTGACGATGAGTATCGTTTCTGCTCGCGGTCCGTTTGGAATCGATCGAGCGGGGCTGGCGACCGCGAACGCGACCAACAGTGCGGCACCCAACCCTAGTAACCACCAGCGGCGGGCAGGCTGCCTATCGGCACAGTTCGAAGTCTGAGTAGACATAAGCTGGCAAATAGTCACTCGTAAGACGAATGGCGCTACCTTAGCCAAATCGATGTTTGGTGATCCGGGGTCTGGATCTCAGTTGCTTCAAAATCCCCGGCGGCATTGTGCCGTCATGGTCTACCGGTCACGGTTAGGCGAGAAGTTTCGAGCAGCAAGGCACGGCGCTAAGCTCGCGCGTGCAGTGCGATCGGCTTGGATATCACGAGAGCGGCGAACGAGAGAATCGCCGACCTCGAGCGATCAGGGCGCAGTGCCCCCCGGCTGTCCCGGCACCCACGATGTGCCGGCGAGCGGCACGCCCGCCATCGCGGCGGCCTCGACGGTCAAGGCCACAAGGTCCTCCTTTTCGAGATGATGCACGTCCTGCTTGCCGCAAGCGCGCGCAATCGTCGTGAGTTCCATGTTCAGCGTCTTCAAATAATTCTTGAGGCGCTTGGCGCCGACCGCGGGTTCGAGACGCAATTCGAGCTCCGGGTCCTGAGTCGTGACGCCGACCGGACATTTGCCGGTATGGCAATGGTGACAATATCCGGGCGCAGTCCCGAGACGCGTGTAGTCGTCGACCGCCGAATGGTGCTGGCCATTGGCAACGTAACTGTCGCTATTGCAGCCAAGAGCAACCAGCACGCCTTGGCCGATCGCAACCGCATCGGCACCCATCGCGAGCGCTTTGGCAACGTCGGCACCGCTGCGAATGCCACCCGAGATCACGAGCTGAACCGTGCCACGCATATTCAAATCGTCGAGCGCATCGACGGCCTGCCGCAACGCCGCCAGCGTCGGAATGCCGACGTTTTCGATGAAAACGGTTTGCGTGGCCGCCGTGCCGCCTTGCATGCCGTCGACGACGATGACGTCCGCGCCCGCATGCACCGCGAGTTTGACGTCGTTGAACACGCGCGTCGCGCCGACCTTGACGTAAATCGGCTTTTCCCAATCAGTGATCTCGCGCAGCTCCTTGATCTTGATCACGAGGTCGTCGGGGCCGGTCCAATCTGGATGGCGCGAAGCCGAGCGTTGATCGACGCCCTCCGGCAGCGTGCGCATCTTCGCGACTCGCGGGTTGACTTTCTGGCCGAGCAGCATGCCGCCGCCGCCGGGCTTCGCGCCTTGACCGATCACGATTTCAATTGCATCGGCGCGCCGCACGTCATCGGGATTGAAGCCGTAGCGTGACGGCAAGCACTGATAGACGAGCAACTTGGATGATGCACGTTCCTCCGACGTCATCCCGCCATCCCCGGTCGTCGTCGACGTGCCGACTTCGGTTGCCGCCCGCCCGAGTGCGTCTTTGACCCGCGCCGAGAGCGCGCCGAAGCTCATGCCGGCGATCGTGATCGGAATACCGAGTTCGATCGGCCGCGATGCAAACCGCGTACCGAGCACGGTCTTCGTGGCGCAGCGCTCCCGATACCCCTCGAGCGGATAACGCGACAGCGACGCTGCGAGGAACAACAAGTCATCGAAATTCGGCACGCGGCGTTTGGCACCGAGTCCGCGAATTTCATACAAACCCGTTGCCGCGGCACGCTGAATATAGTCGATGGTCTGGCGGTCGAACCCGGCCGACTCCTCCTTCTGCAAATGCGTCATTGCTTCAATACTCCTGATCGGCATCGGCGTGCCAGTGGTACAAGCTGCGGGCCGAGGCGATGCGTTTGAACTCCGAAGGATCGTGCTTGAAGCCGGCCGCGGACAGCAGTTTCGCGACCGCATCCCGGTCGCTACCCTCCATCGGCTCGAAGCGCGCGTCGGCGCCCAGCGAGCGCACCTTGCCGCGCACGTAGATCACGGCCTCGTAGAGCGAGTCGCCGAGCGCGTCCTCGGCGTCTCCGCAAATCACGATGCGCCCCGCCTGCGCCATGAACGCGGAGAAGCTGCCGACGCTGCCGCCGACGACGATGTCGCCGCCCTTCAGCGAGATCCCGCATCGCAAGGAGGCGTCGCCGTCGATCACGAGCAGTCCGCCGTGCGCCGATGCGCCCGCCGCCGTCGAAGCGAAACCGCGAATGTGGACGCGGCCCGACATCATGTTTTCGGCCGCGCCCGGGCCGGCATTACCGTGCACGGTCACCGATGCATGTTTGTTCATGCCTGCGACGTAATAGCCGACGTGGCCATGAATCTGCACGTCGAGCTCGCCGTCGAGACCGCAAGCAACCGAGTGCGCGCCATCCGGATTGTCGACCCTCACGCGCTTCACACCGGATTGCGCTGCCTGCTTGTGCAGGTACAGGTTCAGATCGCGCAAGCTCTGTTTCGCGAGATCGAATTGCCGCGCCTGATGATCGGCGCGCAGCGTCGGCTGTGCGCCCGAGGCCCCGCCCGGATTCAAATTCGCCATGAATAGATCTCCTCCGGCTTGGGCTCGAACAAGGACGCGTGCGCAATATCGGGCAGGTGCGCGAGCGAGCGGAATTCCGAGGCAATCGCGACGTAGTCGTCGCTCTCCGCGACGATCGCGGGTTTGCAGGCGAATGCGTCCCTGACGATCAGCAGCTCCTGATCGGTCCCCATGAGGAATGTGAAAAAACCGTCGAGTTCGCTGAAGCCGCGCTGCACGGCCGCCTTCAAATCATCGCCCTCGCGTAGCCGCCACTCGAAGAATCGGCAGGCGGCCTCCGTATCATTGTCCGTTTCGAACTCGATGCCGAGCGGCTCGAGCTTCTTGCGCACCAGATGGGGATTCGAGAGCGAGCCGTTGTGCACGAGGCAAAAGTCGCGCCCGGCGGTGAACGGGTGCGCGTGAGCGGGCGTCACGGCCGATTCAGTCGCCATGCGCGTATGGCCGACCAGATGCGAGCCGCGCAAGTTCTTGAAGCGGTAGCGCTCGGCGATCTCGGCCGGCGCGCCCACGTCCTTGTACAAGTCGATCGACTGGCCGATCGAGAGCACCGCAACCAACGGCACCTGGACCCCAAGCCACTCCACGAGGTCGTCGGGGTTTGCAGTACTCGTCAGAACGGCGTGGTTGCCGTTGACGAGCACTTGGTGTTCGCCGCTGACGTCATTGGAGAGCTGCGCGAGCAGCTGTGACCAGTTGACGGCGTGCGCACCGCGATAAAGACTCAGCTTGTGCTGCAGATCCGACACCGGTGTCGTGTAAACCGCGAGCCCCGCGGAGTCCGGACCGCGCTCGGTCATTCCGGTCAACATCGGCACCATGAGGAGCCCAAGTTGCTCGCGCAAGTGCGGCTTCTTGACCAACAGACCCACAATTCCACACATAGCGTTGCTCCTGGAGAATCGGCTAGAAAAATTCGAGGTAGCGCTTCGATTCCCAGTCTGAAACGTGGCGCGCGTACTCGGTCCATTCCATGCGCTTTAGGCGAATGAACTCGCGCGCCAAATCCGGGCCCAACCCGGCCTGAATGACTGGATCCGCTTCGAGCGCATCGACGGCCTCGAGCAGATTTTGCGGCAGCAGCTTGATACCCTGCTCCTCGAGCTGTTCGGGCGACAGCTCGTACAAATTGATGTTTCTCGGCGGACCTGCATCGAGCTTGCGATCGATGCCGTCGAGACCCGCCGCAATCATGGCGGCGGTGGTGAGATACGGATTGCAGCCGGAATCGGGCAGCCGCACTTCGAGACGGCCGTGCGGGACGCGCACACAAGCCGTGCGGTTGTTGTCGCCATAGGCAATATAGGCGGGCGCCCAGGTGGCGCCCGACAAGGAGCGGCCGACGACGAGCCGCTTGTACGAATTGACGGTTGGCGCGGCAACCGCGCTGAAAGCGCGCGCATGGGCGAGCACGCCGGCGAGAAACTGATAGGCGAGCGTCGAGAGTCCCATGCCGCTCGGATCGTTCGGATCGTGGAACGCATTCTTCTGCGCCGCCGAGCCGAGTGAGACATGGAAATGCGCGCCGCTGCCGGCGCGATTCGAGAACGGTTTGGGCATGAACGTTGCGATCATGCCGTGCTTCTGAGCGATCTCGCTCGCCGCCATCTTGACGAACGTAAAGTTGTCGGCGGACTTGAGCGCTTCAGCGTAGGTGAAATTGACCTCGAATTGACCGTTGGCATCCTCGTGATCTATTTGATAGACGTCGATGCCCGCGCTGCGCAGCGCGTCGACCATTTCATCGAGCACGGGGCGGGTGCGCGACAGTCCTTTGTAGTCGTAGCAAGGCTTGTCGAGCGTGTCGGTCGCGTCCGCCGGTCCCAAGCTGCCGTCGGCACGGCGCGCGAGCAGCATGAACTCGGGCTCGATGCCGGTGAACATCGTGAGACCGCGCTCCTTGAGCCGACCGAGCTGGGTCTGCAGCGCAACGCGTGAGCAATAGGGATACGGCTTGCCCTTGACGGTGCCGTTGCAGATGAGGCGCGCATAACCCGGCATCCACGGTATGGCCTGCAAGGTCGACAAGTCTCCGACCGCCATGTAGTCCGGACCCTCCGGACCCATACCGAATCCCCAGAGCGCGAAGCCCGCGAAGCCCGCGCCATCGGTTAGAACCATTTCCAGATGCTCGACCGGCACCGCCTTCGCCTTCGCGGATCCGTGGATGTCTACGAACTGCGCCAGCACATAGCGGATGCCGTGTTGCGCGCAGAATTGTTTGGCCTGATCGCGATTCATGCTGACACTCCCGTTGAAATTCCCCCGCTCTCGACGACGACTGCGCCGAGTGCCTCGCCCAAGTATGGACCGAATGTCGGATCACACCAGATCCGGTAGCAGCACCGGCCCTGCCCCGCCGCCTGCGGCACGACGAGCACGGCAACGCCGACCATCATCGTCATGATGACCGGACTCGACGTTGGTGCGAGCGCCGCGAAATTGACGTTGCACACCTGAGCGAGAACCGCGTGGACGTCCTCGCCCGCAAGGTCAAACCCCCAGTCTTCCCGCAGCACCGGAAAAACGCCGGGCGGCTTCTCGGCGAGAGAGCGCGATAATCGCGCGATCGTCGGACCGGCTGCCGCCTCGACGAAGAATTCCGAGGTCCCGAGGCGAGCGATCAGCAGGTCTTGCGGCTCCTCGATCAGCACGGTATTGGGCGCCGCCGGCACTGCCACCCCCTGCGATCCGAGCCAAAGCGCCGCCTGCGGCCCTTTGAGGCCCAATCGCTCGCGCCCCGAGCGCCGTTTGAGCGAGCTCGCCGTCATGGCGCGCCGGCCGCTTTTTGGCGAAGATTCTTCGGATCATAAAACGGCGTCGGTACGACGCGCGCGTGCGCGATCGCGCCGCCGTCGACGCGAATGGACAGTTGGCAGCCGGGCTTGGCGAGCTCCGGCGAGAGCAGCGCGAGTCCAATCGATTTGCCCAGGGTCGCCGAGCGCGCGATGCTGGTGATTCGTCCCGCGATATTGCCCTGGTCGATGACCAGATGACATTCCTTCGGCAACGGCGCGGACGCGTCGATCTCGACCCCGACGAGCAACTGCCGCGGCGCTCGCGACTGCAGGATCTTGAGGCTGCGCTGCCCGACGAAGAACGGCTTCTGCATGCTCACGGCCCACATCGCGTTGGCTTGAATCGGATCGGTGAGCCCGTCGGTGTCTTGGCTCACGATCAAATGCCCCTTCTCGAGGCGCAGCAGGCGCTGCGCTTCGACGCCAAACGGCCGCAGCCCGTGATCGCGCCCTGCGGCGACGAGCGCGCGCCATACGCCGGCGGCCGCGCCGGCACTCACGTGAATTTCGTAGCCCAATTCGCCGACGAAGCCGACGCGCATCAAGCGCGCCAGGTATCCCGCGATCGGCGCCTCCCTGACGCCGAGAAACGGGAAAGCGGCTTCAGCGAGGTCCGTGTCGGTCAGTGCCTGAAGCAAATCGCGGCTCGCGGGACCCGCAAAATTGAATGCCGCGCGGTGGCCCGTGACGTTCACGAGCGCGCAATCGAGGCCCCAGAGCGCATTCATGCGCAACAGCTCCCGGAACACCGTCGCAGATCCGCTCGTGGTCGTCGTGAAATAAAACGACTCCTCGCTCAAGCGGGCGATCACGCCGTCATCGATGATGACGCCCGCCTCATCGAGCATGAGCCCATAGCGCGTCATGCCGACCCGCAAGTTGGAAAACTTGCCGGTGTAGACGCGATCGAGGAATTCGCCGGCCTGGGGTCCATAGATCTCGATCTTGCCGAGCGTGCCGACATCGATGAGGCCGACGCGAGTGCGCACCGCATGCACCTCGGCAGCGATGCTCTCGGCGCGGGTCTCACCGGCCCTCGCGTAGTATTCGGGCCGGCGCCAGTTGCCCGCAGGCATCCAGACGCATCCCGACGCCGTGTGTTCGGCATCGATCGGCGTACGCCGCTCCGCGAGAAAGCTGCGGCCGGCAAGCAGTTTCATCGGCACCGGCTGGTACATCGGGCGCGCGGTGGTCAGGCCGAGCTCAGCGACACCGATGCCGCGAACGCGTGCGAGCACCCGCAGCGCATTGAGGTTCGAATGTTTCCCTTGCGACGGCCCCATACCGACGGTGCTGTAGCGCTTCATGAGTTCGCTCGAATCGAAGCCTTCCTGGGCCGCGTTCTCGAGATCCTTGACCTGCAGGTCTTCGTCGAAATCGACGAAATTTTTCGCGCCTGGGTGATCGATGATCGGAAAGCGGTGCGAGGGGCAGCGCCGGCTGCGCGCAATCGGTGGCGCGAGCTGATCACCGGCGGTCGCGCCGAATCCGGCGTGCGCAGCGGCCATCGCGCCGGCGCGGCGGCCATCGGCGATGCGCGAAGCGAAATCGTAAACGCCGTTGACGCGGCCGGCCGCAAAAACGCCGGGCGGCAGGTCATGCGGCAGGAATTGCTGAAACGCATCGGAATAATGGGTGGTCGCGCCGGCCTGCAACAGCAGTTGCACGGCGCCGGCCCAGCCGACGCTCAGCAGAACGGCATCGCAGTCGATGCGTTGCACGGCTTTTGCATGGATTTGTCCGGCCGCATCGATCGGGGCGAACTCGAGCGCGCGGACCGCGCCGTGTGCGCCGGGCACCGCGTGATAGGGCGCGTGCGCCTTCACGATGCGCACGCCCAACGTCATACAGCTGGCAACCGTGGCGTCGTCCTCGACGTCGCTGCGCATATCGATCACGGCCGCGACCTTGACGCCGTGCGCATGCAACTCGAGGCAGGCCGCATAGGCCTCCAAATTGGCGGCCACGATCACGACCCGGCGACCCGGTGCGACGCGATGGCGCGACAGAAGCCGCAGAGCGCCGGAGGCAAGCATGATCCCCGGCAGATCGTTGTTGCTGAACACTGCCGGCTGCTCGATGACTCCGGACGCGAACACGACTGCGCGCGCGCGCATCTTGGTCAGCCGCTCGGGCTCTGCGAGTGCGACCCAATGATCCGCGTAGTAGCCCGCCGCAACGGTCGCTGGCAAGCGCTCGATCATCGGCGACTTCGCGGCCGCGTCGAGCAACGCATCCAGCGATCGCTGCTGCTCGCTCGCGATCGCGATCGAGCCCGCGACGCTGCCGCCGAAGCGCAGCGATTCATCGACGAGTGCGACACGCGCGCCCGCGCCAGCCGCCTCGAGCGCGGCGCCGAGCCCGCTCGGTCCTGCGCCGATCACGAGCACGTCGCAGAATCCGTAGCGCTTGGGTGTAGGCCGGCGCTCGGCGAGCGCCGATACCTCGCCGAGGCCGGTGAATGCGCGAAACATCCGCTCCCAGCGCGGGAACAGGGTTTTGGAATGGAACGCCTTGTAATAGAAGCCTACAGGTAGAAAGCGCCCGAACGCCCCGAGCATGCGCGCCTTGTCGCGCGCGAGCCCGCCGAAGGTATTGACCGCCGAGACACGCATTCCATCGCGCAAGGGCGTCACGTCGCCGCGCACGTTGGCGACTCCGTCGACCTGAAAGAGCACGTTGCTGTCGTGGTTCGCGAACGAGAGGATTCCGCGCGGCCGATGATATTTGAAGCTGCGCCCGAGGAACGGCAGTCCCGCCGCGGCGAGCGCCGAGGAAATCGTGTCCCCGCCGTAGCCTCGGTATTCGTGCCCCTCGAACGTGAAGCTCAGTTTGACCTTGCGGTCGAGCCATTCACAGGGGTGCGCGTCGAGCCGAAACATCATGGGCGCGTGCCCCGGGCGGCTACGTCGCCGGGCCGCGGCAAAGTGCCGCGCGCCGCGTCGGCCGGATACGTCTCGAGTACGACGTCGCGCACCGTGTCGCGTAGCGCGATGAACCAAAACCCGGATGCGATGTGGCACCACCATTCGTACTTGAGGCCGGGCGATCCCGATCGATTGAACACGTAATCGGACCACTCGCGATCACTGCAGGCATCCGGATCCGGCATCGGCCGCACCTCGCCGCCGTAGACGAATTCCGAGACGGGGCGCGGGCCATTGAGCGGGCAAACCAAGAGTTTCATCGGGTCAATGCCCCACCGAGGCCGCGCCCTTCTCGCCGGTCAGCTGGTAGCGCGAAAAGCGGTCGAAGGTGAAGCCTTCGATCAACGGGTGATTGCGACCCGTCGCGACCGTATGACTCATGGTTTTGCCGCTGACCGGCGTCGCCTTGAATCCCCAAGTACCCCAGCCCGCATCGAGGAAGAATCCCTCGATCGGCGTCGTGCCCATGATCGGCGCGAAGTCCGGTGTCATGTCCGCAAGTCCCGCCCACTGGCGGTTCACCTTGATTTCGCCGAGGAACGGAAACAAGTCGAGCATGTGTGCCGAGAGACCTTCGGCGAAATCGAGCGTCGATCGAGTCTGGTGCAGCTCGTACGGATCGAGGGATGCGCCCATGACGAGTTCGCCGCGCGCGGTCTGCGAGACATAAACGTGCAGGGAGCCTGACACGATGATCGGATCGAGCCAGGGCTTGATCGGCTCGGTCACCATCGCCTGCAGCGGGTGTATGTAGATCGGCGTATGCAGATCGAGCATATCGAGTATTCGCGGCGTGTAACCGGCGACCGCACACAGCACGCGGCTCGTGTTGATCGAGCCGCGCGTCGTGTCGACACCGGTGACCCGGCCACCCTCGAGGCGAATCCCCGTCACTTCGGTCTGCTGGTGAATTTCGACGCCGCGCCGGTCGGCACCTCGACCGTACCCCCAGGCGACCGCGTCATGGCGCGCGATCGCACCCGGTGCGTGGTAGAGAGCGCCCAAGATCGGTGCATGTCCGCCGCATTCGATGTCGATCAGCGGAATCGCAGTTTTGACGAAAGCTGCGTCAACCACTTCGGAATCCACGCCGAAATGCTTGTTGACCTCGGCGCGCCAGCGCATCGTTCGCATCGCCGAATCCGTATGCGCGAGCGTAAAATGCCCGCGCGTCGAATAAAACAGGTTCAGGTCGAAGTCCTCGGACAGGTCTTGCCACAACCTCACGCTCTCGTCGTAGAACTTGACGCCCTCGGGCGTCAGATAGTTCGAGCGGATGATCGTCGTATTGCGTCCGGTGTTGCCACCGCCGATGTAGCCTCTCTCCAAGACGGCGACATTGCGGATGCCGTGGTCGCGCGCAAGATAATAGGCCGCAGCCAAGCCGTGACCGCCGGCGCCGATGATGACCACATCGTACGAGGCCTTGAGCGTCTCGTGCCGCGTGAACATTCGCGGCTCCGGGTGTTTTCCCGAGAGACCGAAGCGCAATAATCGATAGGGCATGGGGACTAACTGGCGGCGCGCGCGCGAAGAGTGTTAAACAGCGGGATCGGCATGTGCGAATATAAGCACGAATATTAACTGTGGAGCAAATTCAATTGCGTATTATGCAAGTCCGCAGCCGCAAGCAAAAGACCGTGCGATGACCGCGACGACCCGCAAGAACATCACGAAGCGCAAACCTCACGCCGATGCGCCGAGCCTCGACCGCGCCGAAAATCCGGCGGTCGATTTGGGCCGCACCGCGCGCCGCCTGCGCGAGGCCCAGGATCTGACCCTCGCGGACGTGGCGCGGCGCGCCAATATCAGCAGCGCGATGTTGAGCCGACTCGAGACCGGACGCGTGAGCCCGAGCTTGGAGACGATCGTGGCACTCTCCCAGGCGCTCGGCGTCACCGCCTCGGTGCTGATGCAGCGTGTGGGCGCCGACGACGGCGGCGCGCAACTGATCAAATCGGGCGAGGGCCTGGAAACGGTTCGCAGCGGCACGCGCCGCGGTCACACCTACCATTTGCTGGCCGCCCAGCGCGGACCACGCAAGATTTTCGAGCCGTTTCTCGTGACCTTCAATGACAAGAGCGAGGTGTTTCCGGGATTCCAGCATCCCGGGATCGAATTCATCCACATGCTCTCCGGCACCATTCACTACCGCCACGGCATCCACACCTACGTGTTGAAACCCGGCGATACGCTGACGTTTCGTGGCGACGTCGCACACGGGCCTGAGCGGCTCGAAAAGGTGCCGATCCGAATGCTCTCGCTGATCATTTACGCAAACGAAGAAGATTGATCTTAGGTAAGCCCCGTCTGGAGTAACGATGACTGTTCGCAATGCAACATCCCGCGCCCCTGCCGGCTCCTCGAGCGCGCTCGCGGCCTTAGGCGCGCTCTGGTGCTGCCTCACGGCGTTCGCGGCCGCACAGGCGGGGCCGCGCGCGCCGGGCGATCTCGATGCCGCTCGGCTGCAAGCCGCCGATGCGGAACCGCAAAACTGGTTCACGCTGGGCCGCGATAAGAACGGCAGTTACTACTCTCCGCTCAAGAACATCGACGCCGGCAACATCGACCGCTTGGGATTCGCCTGGGATTACGATCTCGGCAATCCGCAACGCGGCCAGGAGGCGACGCCGATCGTGATCGACGGCGTGCTCTACACCTCGGGAACTTGGGGGTATGTTTATGCGGTCGAAGCGGCCACGGGCCGCGAACTCTGGCGCTACGACCCGAAGCCCAACTATTTCTACGGCAGAAATCCTTGCTGCGATCTCGTGAATCGCGGCGTCGCGGTCTGGAAGGGCAAGGTTTACGTGAGTTCGGTCGACGGCCGCCTGCATGCCCTGGATGCCGCCACCGGCGAGAAGCTGTGGGAGGTCGATACCTTCGTCGATCATGCGCTGCCCTACTCGAGCACGGGAGCACCGCAAATCGCCGGGAATCTCGTCGTCGTCGGCAACAGCGGATCCGACATGGGCCGAGGTGGCGTGCGCGGCTATGTCGCCGCCTATGATCTCGATACCGGCACGTTCAAATGGCGCTTCTATACGGTTCCGCCGGCGGTCGGTAAGCCGTTCGAAAATCCGGAATTGGCGGCCGCCGCCAAAACCTGGGATACGCATCGGAAGCCGGAGTTCCAGGGCGGCGGCACCGCGTGGGACGGCTTTGCGTACGATTCGGCACTCGGACTGGTTTATTTCGGCACAGCAAATGCGGCGCCCTACGACCTGCGGCAACTCGGTCCCGCGAGACTCGACAGCCTCTACACGGCATCGATCATCGCGCTGCATGCGGATACCGGACGCATGGCCTGGTACTACCAAACGACGCCGCGCGATAGTTGGGATTATGATGCCGTTCAGAAAATGATCCTGGCCGATATCGAAATCGCCGGCCAATCGCGGCACGTGCTCATGCAAGCGTCGAAGAATGGATTCTTCTATGTGCTCGACCGCAAGACCGGCAAACTCTTGTCGGCGCGCAATTACACTTACGTCAATTGGGCCAAGGGCGTCGACCTCAAGACGGGACGACCCATCACGACCAAGACCTCGGACTGGTACTCCGGCCCGAAAAACGTCTACCCATCGTGGTCGGGCGGTCACACCTGGCCGCCGATGTCATACAGCGCCCAGACGCACTTGGTCTACATCCCGGTGATCGACCAACCCGCCGTCTGGGTCGACCTCGTCCACAACGGCGGCACCGTCAAATTCATCGACGGCTTCTTCACGGTCAACGGCATCTTCCCCGACGACACCTACAGCGCCGACGACGTCAAGAAGCTCTACGGACCCTTGCCGGGGCGCCGCACGCTCGATGCCGAGCGCAAAGTCAAGCCGATTCGCGAATTGATCCGCGCCTGGGACCCGGTCGGCCAAAGGACCGTCTGGGAACACGAAACCTCGTCGGGAATCCGCGGCAATGACGGCGGCATCCTCTCGACGGCCGGCAATCTGGTCTTCCAGGGCCGCGGCAGCGGTGAGCTCTGGGTCTACGCGGCCGACAGCGGCCAGGTGCTGAAAAAGATCCAAACCGGCAGCCATATCATGGCGGCGCCGATCAGCTATGCCGTGGACGGCGAGCAATACATCGCGGTTCAGGTCGGCTACGGAGGTGCCGCGATCACCGTGGGTCCGATACCACCGAGCAGCGCGGCGCTCAAATACCAGAACACGAATCGCATCATCGCGTTCAAACTCGGTGGCGGCGCGGTTCCGACGCCGCCGCCGCGCCTCGATGAGCCGTTCCCCGAACCGCCGGCGCAAAGCGCGAGCGCCGCGAGCATCGATGCGGGCGAAGTGTTATTCATTCAGGAATGCTCGCGCTGCCACACATTCGGTCCAAGCTCGACGCCGGACCTGCGCAAACTGTCGCCGGGCTTGCACGAGGCATTCAAGGACATCCTGCTGCGCGGCGCGTTGGCGCCGAACGGCATGGAGCGATTCGACGATCTGTTGAGCGACAAGGATGCCGACGACATCCACGCCTATTTGATCGACCAGAGCTGGCAGGCCTATCACGCGCAGCAAGCGGCGCCGCGGCCGTAGAGCCGCTGCACTTCAGGTGCGCCGCGCCAAAATAGTTGGCGCGCGCGCCGCGGGGGACGGTGAGACAAATTACTCGACACGCAAATAATTTGCACTACAGTTACTAGCGTGATATCTACCACGCTCCACAGAGGACAACAAAATGGCGCGCGATCCCAAACACGACATCCTGTTTCAACCGATCAAAATCGGCCCGAAAACGCTGCGTAATCGCTTTTATCAAGTGCCGCATTGCATCGGCGCGGGTTCCGACCGGCCGGGATTTCAGGCCGCGAATCGATCGATCAAGGCGGAAGGCGGCTGGGCCGGCATCAACACCGAATATTGTTCGATTCATCCGGAATCCGACGACACGCACCGCTTGTCGGCGCGCATCTGGGATGCCGGCGACGTGCGCAACCTCAAGGCGATGACCGATCACATTCACGGCTTCGGCGCGCTGGCCGGCGTCGAGCTCTGGTACGGCGGCTCGCACGCACCGTGCATGGAGTCTCGCGCGACGCCGCGCGGCCCGAGTCAATACGCCTCCGAATTCGAGACCCTAACCTACTGCAAGGAAATGGATTTGGACGACATCGCCAACGTCCAGCAGTTCTACGTCGACGCGGCGCTGCGCTCGCGTGACGCGGGCTTCGACATCGTTTATGTCTACGGCGCGCATTCCTACTTACCGCTGCAGTTTCTATCGCCGTACTACAACAAGCGCAAGGACAAATACGGCGGTTCACTGGAGAATCGTGCGCGCTTCTGGCTCGAGACGCTCGAGAAGGTACGCCGAGCGGTCGGTGCGGACTGCGCGATCGCGACGCGCTTCGCGGTCGATACGCTCTACGGCGAGGCCGGTGTCGAAGTCGAGCGTGACGGCATGAAGTTCGTCGAACTCGCCGACCCGCTCGTCGATCTCTGGGACGTCGACGTCGGCGACATCGCCGAATGGGGCGAGGACGCAGGTCCGTCGCGTTTCTATCAGCAGGGGCATCAAGTTCCCTGGACGCGGTTCATCAAGCAGGTCGCCAAGAAGCCGGTGCTCGGCGTCGGGCGCTTCACCGATCCCGAAAAGATGACTGAAATCGTGACCAAGGGGATCGCCGACATCATTGGCGCCGCGCGACCATCGATCTCGGATCCCTGGTTGCCGAAGAAGATCGAAGAGGGACGCTACGACGATATTCGCGTCTGCATCGGCTGCAACGTCTGCATTTCGCGCTGGGAAATCGGCGGTCCGCCGATGATCTGCACGCAGAACGCGACCGCCGGCGAGGAATACCGGCGCGGCTGGCATCCCGAGAAATTTCCGAAGCGCGGCTCGGAGGATTCCGTGTTGATCGTCGGCGCCGGCCCCTCCGGATCGGAGTGCGCGCGGGTACTGCTCGAGCGCGGCTACACGGTTCACCTGTACGACACCGCCGCGAAGATCGGCGGTCATTTGAATCAGATTACGACGCTTCCGGGCCTCGGCGAGTGGGGCTATCACCGCGATTACCGCGAATTGCAGATCGCCAAGCTCGTCAAGAAGAACAAACAAGCCCAAGTTGCGCTCAATCAAAAGCCGATGATCGCGGATGCGGCGCTCGGATACGGCGCCGAGAAGATCGTGATTGCGACCGGCTCGTCGTGGAACGGCGACGGCACGAATTGTCTCACGCATGATCCGCTGCCGGGCGCGGACGCATCACTGCCGAACCAACTCACGCCGGAGCAGGTGCTCGAGGGCAAGAAGCCGATCGGCAAGCGCGTCGTAATCCTCAATGCCGACACCTATTTCATGGCGCCGAGCCTCGCCGAGAAGCTTAGCGTAGCGGGACACGAGGTGACACTGGTCACCGGCGTGCACCTCGCCAACTACATGCACTTCACGCTCGAATACCCGAACATGATGCGCCGGCTGCACGAGTTGCACGTCAAGGAAGTCCACAATGCATTCGCATCTCGCATCGAAAAGAATCGAATCGAGATTTACGATCTTTACGGCGACGGCTCGAAGCGCAGCTATCGCGGCCCGGGAGTGCTGCCGCGAAATCCGAATACGACGCAGCGTTGGGTCGAATTCGATTCGCTCGTGCTCGTCACCGGAAGGCACTCGCACGACGCGCTCTATCGAGAACTCAAGGGGCGCCAGGACGAATGGCAAAAGAACGGCGTCAAGGACGTCTACCTGATTGGTGACGCGGAAGCGCCGCGACTGATCGCGGACGCGACCTTCACCGGCCATCGGCTGGCGCGAGAAATCGAGGAACTACGAGCGCAGTTCCCGTTGCCCTACAAACGCGAAGTCGCGGTTTGGGGCGTGGCGCATTTGCCGGGCGGCAAATTCGAAATCGAATACAAGACCTGACGACCGAGCCCTGTGAAGTCGAGGCTCTAACAGCGTGAACGATAGCGGCGCCGTCACTCGAATTCTGTTCGAGGCGTTTCCAGCGGCCGAGGTTCGGGCGTTTTATTTGCTGGGATACTCGGCGATCGCCGTATTTTTCTACGGCGTCTACGTCCAGATCCGCAAGTACCGGCGCGGCGCGGCGCTCGCGCTCGATGGCCATGTCTGGGGGCGGCTCTGGGACATGGCCTCGACGGTGCTCAGTCATCGCACGATCGGCCGCCGCGACCAAAGCGCCGGCGGCGCACACCGCCTGATTTTCTACGGCTTCGCGCTGCTGTTCCTCGGCACGGCGACGATCACGCTGCAGGTCGACATTCTCGAACCGCTGTTCGGCATCCGCTTCTGGCAAGGCGAGTTCTATCTCGTGTTCTCGCTGGTGCTCGACATCGCGGGCGTCGCATTGATCGCAGGCCTCGCTTATATGATGTACCGGCGCGGATGGCTCAAGTTGCCGAAACTCGATTACGCGCGCCCCGATCGCGCGCCAGGGGATCCGGACTTCGACCGGCCGCAATACCGGCGCGAGGACTGGGCATTCCTCTGGATCCTGCTCGTGATCGGCGTCACCGGATTCCTGCTCGAGGCCGCGCGTCTGGTCTGGCTGCAGGAGCGCCCCGATGTCTGGGATACGCGCTGGTGGTCGCCGATCGGTGCGCTGATTGCATCTGGATTGCGCGGTGCAGGGTTTTCGGCGACGGGCGCCGGCCTGTTGCGCCACGGCCTATGGTGGTTTCACGGACTCATCGCGCTCGCGCTGATCGCGCTGATTCCGTTTACCAAGGTCAAACACATTTTTACCGCTGCGGGATCCCTGATGGTTCGTGATCCGCTCGCCGCGCAGCGGCTTGCGCGAATCCCGGATTCCCAAAAGGAGCCCGGTGTCGCCAAGATCACCGACTTCACGTGGAAGCAACTGTTGAATCTGGACGCCTGCACCAAATGCGGCCGCTGCCATGAAGCTTGTCCGGCACGCGCGGTTGGCGCGCCGCTGAGCCCACGCGACGTGATCTTGTCGCTGCGCGAGTTCGCCAACGCGACACTCCAGTCGGGCGTTCTGCCGGATGCCGCCGAACTCGACGTTCACGGCAAGGCGCCCGGTCAGGTCGCGATGGAAACCCTATGGTCTTGCCGCACCTGCATGGCCTGCGTCGAAATCTGCCCGGTGGCCGTGGAGCACATTCCGATCATCGTGCAGATGCGCCGCAAGCTCGTTGAAGACGGCGCGATGGACCCACTGCTGCAGAAGACATTGCAGACGATCCACAAGACCGGCAATTCCTTCGGCGAGTCGAAGCGCAAGCGCGGCGCGTGGACCAAGGGTCTGCCGGTACCGGTCAAAGATGCGCGCAAAGAACCCGTGGACGTACTCTGGTTTGTCGGTGACTACGCCTCGTTCGACCCGCGCAATCAAAAGGTCTCGCAGACGTTTGCAGCGCTTCTGCACGAAGCCGGCGTCGATTTCGGGATTCTCTACGACGGTGAATCGAATGCCGGCAACGATGTGCGGCGCGTCGGCGAGGAAGGTCTCTATGAGGTGTTGGCGACCTCGAACATCGCCGCGATGGCCGGCGCCCAATTCAATTCGGTCGTTACGACCGACCCGCATTCCTACAACACGATCCGCAACGAATATCCGGATTTCGGCGGCAAGGTCGAGATCGAGCATTACACGACGCTGCTCAAGCGGCTGTTCGATGCGGGCCGATTGAAAGTCACGCAGCCTATTCAGCGACGCGTGACGTTTCACGACCCGTGCCATCTCGGCCGATTTAACAAGGGTTATGACGCCCCGCGCGACCTGCTAGCCTTGTTGGGTTGCGAGCTCGTCGAAATGGGACGCTGCAAATCGAATTCATTCTGCTGCGGCGCCGGCGGCGGTAGGATCTGGACTCCGGACCCGGTCGGCAGCGAGAAGCCGGCGCAGAATCGAATCAGGGAGGCGGCGGCGATCCCCGGCCTCGAAGTCTATGTCGTGAGCTGTCCGAAGGATCTGACCATGTTCGAAGACGCGCTCAAGACGACCGGCAACGAGGGCAAATTCGTCGTCAAGGAACTCATCGAATTGATCCGCGAAGCGGCTCCCGCGGCGCGTGAACCGGAGATTACCGCATGAAAATTCTGGTCGCGGTCAAGCAAGTGGCCGCTCTCGACGAAGATTTCGAGATCCGCAGCGATGGCCGCGCGATCGATCCCGAATTCCTGGTCCGTGATCTCAACGAGTGGGACGATTTCTCGCTCGAGGAAGCCGTCAAGATCAAGGAGGCCGCAGGTGGATCCGTCGAAGTGCTTGCGGTGTCGGTCGGACCCGAGGAAGTCGACGAGAGCTTGCGCAAATGCCTCGCCAAGGGTGCGGATCGCGCGGTGCGCATCTGGGATCCAGCGGTCGAGGGCTCGGATCCCGTCGCGATCGCGCGGATTCTGGCAGCGGTCACGCGGCGTGAGGCGCCCGATCTGCTGTTCGCGGGCGTGCAGTCCTCGGATCAGGCGTTTGCGGCGACCGGCATCGCCACGGCAGGCCTGCTCGGCTGGCCGCATGCCGCGGTCGTCTCCAAGCTTAGCTTCGCGCCGGGCGCAAAGACCGCGCTGTTTCGCCGTGAACTCGAAGGCGGCCTGCTGCACGAGGTCGAGATTCAAGTACCCGCGGTGCTGACGATTCAGGCCGGCATCAATACGCCGCGCTACGCCTCACTGCGCAGCATCAAACAGGCCGCGGCCAAGCCCATCGAACTTTTCGGCCTCGCGGATCTCGGACTCACCGCGGCCGACGTCGGTGAGGCGGGATCCCTGTCGCGAATTCGGCGCATCTACGTGCCCGAAAAAGGACGCGCTCAATTGATCGAGGGCAGCGCAGCCGAACAAGCGCGGCGGCTCGCCGCGATCATTCGCGAATTTCAAGGAGCGGCCGTATGAGCGGCATTCTGGTCATCGGCGAGCAGCGCCGCGGGGAATTGCGCCCGATCACGCTCGAACTGATCGGCGCGGCGCAACGCTTGCGCCGCGACGGCGTAGAAGTCGCCGTTGCCATCTTCGCGTCCGAGCCCGCGCAATTTACCGCTGCGTTGAGCATTGCCGGCGTCGATGAAATCGTCACGGTCGCAATGGACACGCCTGAATTCGATCCCGACGGCTTCGAATCCGCGGCGGGCGCGCTCATCGAGGCGCGCCGCCCCGAAGTCGTGCTCGTCGCCCACAGTGTCGACTCGTTCGGTTTTGCGGCGGCGCTAGCGGCCAAGCACGGCTTCGGATTCGCGACCGATGTGTTCAAACTCGATCGCATCGACGGCGAACTGGTTGCAACGCGCGGGGGCTACGGACAGAAGCTCAGCGTCGAGGTCGATTTCCCCGGGCGCAGCACGGTTCTGCTCGCCCTGCGCGGCAGCAGCTTCAAGACCCCCGAGGGCTCGGCCGCGCCGCGCATCGGCGCGTTCGCGGCGCCACGCGCGACCAGTCGTTCCGTCGGCAAGGAATTTTTCGAGTTGAGCTCCGCCGACGACGTCGATATGACGAGCGCCGAATTCATCTTGACCGTGGGACGCGGCATCGGTGAAGAGGCCAAGGTCGCGCAATTCAGCGAACTCGCCGATGCGATCGGTGCGACGCTGGGCTGTTCGAGGCCGATCGCCGACGCCGGCTGGCTGCCCAAAAGCCGGCAGGTCGGACAGTCCGGCAAGACGGCCACGGCCTGCAAGCTGTATATCGCGATGGGCGTCTCCGGCGCGATCCAGCACCTCGCCGGCATGAAACACGTCAACACGATCGTCGCGGTCAACAGTGACGCCGGGGCGTCGATCTTTGGGGTCGCAACCTACGGCATCGTGGGCGATATATTCGAAATTTCTGAGGAGTTACGCCGTCATTTTTAATTCAATCGCGCTGGTCTCGTTGCATAGGTCCGGATCATGAGCGCACCGGCTGAGGCGGCCACGACTGCGGCACAACCGGCCGGCCTCGAACGCGGCATAGATTGGACCGGCGCGTTCTGGGTCGCGAGCGGTGTGCCACCGCTCGTGTTGTTTTCCATCGGTGCGGTTGCCGCGACCGTCGGCAAGCTCTCTTGGGTCATCTGGATGGCCTCGATCGCGATGGGGTTCATCCAGTCCTTCACCTATGCGGAGATTGCGGGACTGTTTCCGAACAAGGCCGGCGGCACCTCGATTTACGGTGCGATCGCCTGGGTCCGATACGGCAAGCTGATCGCGCCGATTTCGGTCTGGTGCAATTGGTTCGCGTGGTCGCCCGTTCAGGCAACCGGCTCGGCGCTCGCAGCCGGCTATATCTTGACCGGCCTGTTCGCGCCCGATGCGCTCGTCAACACCTGGCAGATCACGCTGCTCGATCTCGGATCGATCAAAACCGGCCTGAGCCTGCGCATCAACTCGACGTTCTTGCTGGGCGCCGCGATCCTGCTAGCGGTCAAGTTCATTCAAGACGGCGGCATTCTGCGCTCGGCGAACACCACGAAGATCTTAGGGATATCCGCGATGATTCCGTTGATCTTGATCGGCGTCGTGCCGCTGATCACCGGCGACATCGTCAAAGCGAATTTTTTTCCGCTTGCGCCGCTCGCACACGACGCCGTGGGCCACGTCATCGACGGCACTTGGAACATGGCGGGAATCACGGTGTTTGCGGCCGGCATGTTCCTCGCCGCATGGTCGACCTACGGCTTCGAGACTGCGGTGTGCTACACCGGCGAATTCAAGAATCCCAAAACCGATACCTTCAAGGCGATATTTTATTCCGGCCTGCTCTGCGTCGTCGTATACACGCTCGTGCCGTTCGCATTTCAAGGCTATCTCGGCTTGGGGCAACTCGTCACGCCCGCGGTCGTCGATGCGGCCGGACAAATCACGATGCCGGCGGTCTACGGCGGCATGCTCGCACCCGACATTTACAGCGGCATGGGCGTCGCAACGGTCATGGCGCAAATGGTGCACGCCGGCAAGCTCATCGGCGTCATCGTCGTCATCATGCTGATCCTCGCTTTGGTGCTGTCGCTGATGACCTCGATGGCGGGCTCCTCGCGCACGCTCTACCAGGCCTCGCTCGACGGCTGGCTGCCGCGCTACCTCTCCAAGGTCAATGCGCACGGCGCACCGACCAACGCGATGCTGACCAACCTGACCTTCAACCTCGTGCTGCTGCTGATGTCGGACTCGGTGTTCGTGATCGGCGCCGCGAACATCGGCTATTTGATCTTCAATTTCCTCAATCTGAATGCGGGCTGGATACATCGGCTCGACCGGCCGAAGCAAGAACGCCCGTGGCGAGCACCAACCTGGATACTCGCGGCCGGCGCGGTGCTTTCGTTCGTGAATCTCGCCTTCATGGGCTTCGGTGCCGACACTTACGGCGCGGGAACTCTGCTCACGGGCCTGATCTTCGCGGCCTTGATCGTGCCGGTTTTCGTGTTCCGGCACTATTTTCAGGACAAGGGCGTGTTCCCTCCCGACATGGCCGCGGACCTCGAGACCGCGGACGGCGCACTGATCCTCAAGCGCGGCGGAATCTGGCCGTACGCCGTGCTCGTGCTTGGCATCCTCGTCGTCGCGATCACGCACCACATCGCGGAGTACTAGCCATGCTCGTTACCGGCATCAAGAGCAAACCCGTCTATGCGCCGCTGCGCGCCGATACCGGAGGGCGATACCACCTGCTGCTTGGATTCGGGCAAGGTGGCGAGCCCTTGCTGCGGATTCTCGACGAACTGCGCTTAGGAAAGCCGCGGTCGCTCGCGCAGACACGGATTTTCTACACGCCCGGCAGGGACGGCGGCGCGAGTGCACCCGAGACATTCGGCGCATCCGGCACCGCCGAGACGCGCTTCTTCGACAGCAGCGGCCTGCTGCTGCAGGAGTTTCGCAGCACGCTCGAGCGCTCGCTGATGGGCACGCGCCTCTATGTCGCCGGACCCGAGAGTTTCATAGGACTTGCGATGAAGATCGCCTTGGAATTCAATCTCAATGAGGACGAGATTCGCGCGCAGGAGTGCGGCACGCTCGCGCGTCGCGTGCGCTGCGTGCACTGTCGCGAAACGACCGAGGATGTGCGTACCAACATCGTGCGATGCGTCGGATGCGATCGCTGGCTGCTGGTCCGCGATCATTATTCGCGCCGCCTTGCGGCCTACATGGGCGTCATGGTCGATGCCGAAGCGCCCGGCGAACTGCCGCAGATCCGTGAGGTGTTCCTATGAGCGATGGCCAGACAATTGCCGTGGAAGTCACCGGCATCGAGCAGATCACACCGCTAATCAAGCATTTCACGCTCGCCCGCATCGGCGGCGGAGCGCTGCCCGCGTTCTCGGGCGGCTCGCACATCGTCGTCGTCATGCGCGGTGAGGCCGGCGGTTCGCCTCGCGTGCATCGCAACCCCTATTCGCTGCTGAGCCCGCCCTACGAGCTCGACACCTATCAGATCGCGGTGCGGCGCATGGAGGAGTCGCGCGGCGGCTCGCATTTCATGCACGACCGTCTGCAGGTCGGCAGCGGGCTCGAGATCGCCCATCCGGTCAATCTATTCGCACTCGACAAGATCGCGCGCAAGCACTTGTTGATCGCCGGCGGCATCGGCATCACACCGATCCTCGCGCAGCTCGAAGATCTGCACGGCGGCGCGATTCCCTATGAGCTGCATTATTCGGTGCGCGCGCCTGAACATGCGGCCTTTCTTGCGCGCCTGCGCGCGCGCGAGGGCGATCGGGTCCGCATGTATTACGACTGCGACGGACAGCTCATCGATTTCGAGGGCTTGCTCGCCAAGCAGCCGCTCGGTACCCACGTTTACGTCTGCGGCCCCGCCGGAATGATCAACCGTGTCATCGACACGGCACGCGCCGGCGGCTGGTCGAATAGCCACATCCATTGGGAGCAGTTCAGCGCCCCGCCGGTCGGCGACGCGTTCGAGGTGTATCTCGCGCGCGCCAGGAAATCCGTGCATGTGCTGCCGGAGCAGAGCCTGCTCGAGGCGATCGAGAGCGCCGGGGTCGAGGTGCCGTATCTGTGCCGCGGCGGGGTTTGCGGCTTCTGCCAGACCCGCGTGCTCGAAGTCGACGGCGAGCTGCTGCATCACGATCATTTCCTGTCGGACGCCGACAAAGCCAAATGCAACACGATCATGCCTTGCGTCTCGCGGGCCCGCGGCAAACAGGTGGTACTCGATCTATGAGCACGGTATTCAAACCCGACGAATCCTTCCGCGACGACTTCACATTCCGCAACAGCCCGCAGGCGATCCGGCGCTTTCCGCTGCCGTTTCCGGAAGACGAGTACATGTACTCGGTCAACATCGAGCCGCATCTGCCCGGGCCACCGGGCTCGGTCACGGAATTCGCAATCGACATCGACGAGCATTACGTTGCGGAGTGCAAGGAGCGTGCGATCGTGCTCGCCGGCGAGCCGCTGCGCTTCCAGGCGCTGCCGCACATGCTGAGTGCACAGTGGGATTGCCTCGAGTTGATCATGGAATCGCTGGCGCGCGACTACCCCGCGCATTTCTCGCTCGCCAAGCAGGGCAATCGCTGGCATTGGATCAACCGGCCCTTGCAGATCGATCAGTCTTTCACGTTCGGCGATGTTGCAACGCTACCGCAGCCGCCGCTCGAATACATCACACGCCAAACGCCCGGTGATTGGGTCGTCATGGATCAGCGCGACGGTGATCTGTGGGCCGAGGCCGGCATGGTGACAACCCAGGCGGATTGGTCGCTCGACTTCGACGTCGGCATGCGATTCAACGAGTGGCACGGCCCGGTGCCGCTCGCGCACGAGCTGCACGTGTTCGATCGCGCGCTGAAATTTCTGCTGAATTTGCGCCTCGGCGCGCCGGTGCGCCGGCTCAATTGGACCATGACGATCAATCCGCGGCTCGACACCGCACCCGAAAACTATCCGAAGTGGGGGCCGGATCGCACCAAGGTCACGGCGCAGAATGCGGGCGAGCTCGCGCACTTGCGCGTCGAGCTTCAGGCACTGTGGCGCCTGCCGCGCAGCAACGGCATCGTGTTCAGCATCCGTTGTTATTTGATCGCCGTGCAGGAGCTTGCGACGATCCCCAAATGGGCCAGGCGCGTTCATCGCGTCCTCAAAAACCTGCACCCCGCACTCGTCGATTACAAAGGCCTGACACGCTACCGGGACGCGGTCGTCGAATGGCTGGCTCCCCACGACGACGGGTCGCCGACGACCAGCGGCACGGCGCCCGAGTAAGTTAACGCACGACATTCGTTCATTTTTAGGAGAAGACTTTATGGCACTCAGTTGGCGCAGCTCGGTACTGGCCGATCGGCATCGGGCCCTCGGTTCCAAACTCGAGGACTGGAACGGCATGGGAACTGCTTGGACCTACGACAAGGAGGTTGCGGTCGACCATGTCGCGATCCGCACCAAAGCCGGCCTCATGGACGTATCGGGACTCAAAAAGCTGCACCTCGTCGGCCCGCATGCGGCCGCGGTGCTGAGCTACGCGACGACGCGCGACGTCACGAAGATTTATCCCGGCAAGTCCGTGTATGCCTGCATGCTCAACGAGGCCGGCCATTTCATCGAGGACTGTGTGCTGTATCGGACCGGGCCAAATGCCTGGATGGTCGTTCACGGCAGCGGTGCTGGCCATGAGACGCTCGCGAAATACGTCGTCGGCCGCAACGTCGCGATGATCGTCGACGATGATTTGCACGATTTGTCCCTGCAGGGGCCGATCGCTGTCGATTTTCTCGCCAAACACGTGCCCGGCATCCGCGACCTCAAATATTTTCACCACATGCCGGCGACTTTGTTCGGCAAGCCGGTGCTGATCTCGCGGACCGGGTACACCGGGGAGCGCGGCTACGAACTGTTTTGCAAGGCTGAGGATGCGGGCCTGATCTGGGACACGATCCTCGCCGAAGGCAAGCCGGAGGGCATCGTGCCGGCCTGTTTCACGACGCTCGACTATCTGCGCGTCGAGAGTTCATTGCTGTTCTATCCCTACGACATGTCGCAGATGTATCCATTCGAGCATGATCCCCCGGGCGATAGCCTCTGGGAACTCGGCCTCGACTTCACGGTGAGCCCCGGCAAGAACGAATTTCACGGCGCGGAAGCCCACTATCGGCTCAAGGGTAAGGAGCGCTTCAAAATATTCGGGCTGCTCGTCGAGGGCAGCAAGGCCGCGGACATGGGCGATGCGGTCTATGCGGGCGGCAAAAAGGTCGGCGTCGTCACCTGCGCCATGGTGTCGACCTTGACGAAGAAATCGATGGCCATCGTGCGCCTCGAGGTGCCGCAGGCGGTGCACGGCACGAAACTCGAGTTGCGCGGCAGGAGTTTGCAAGCCGCGGCGACCGCGCATACGCTCCCGTTCGACGATCCCGAGAAGAAAAAACGTACTGCCGTGGGATGAGAGGACAACGGGAGGCGCAAATGCAAACCAAGCTGCTGATCAATGGGGAACTCGTGGCCGGCGCGGGCGCGGTCGAGCACGTGCTCGATCCGGCAAGCGGCCTGAAACTCGCCGACGTCGCCGAGGCGAGCCGGACGCAGATCGATGAGGCCGTGGCGGCCGCCGAAGCCGCGGCGCCCGGCTGGGCGCAATCCGTTCCGAAGGATCGCGCGACCCTGTTGCTGCGCCTCGCCGAGCGCATCGAGGCCGAAGGCCCGGCCTATGCGAAGCTGGAGTCAGACAACACCGGCAAACCGCTCGCCGCGGCGTTCAACGACGAAATCCCCGCGATCGCCGATGTATTCCGATTCTTCGCCGGTGCGGCTCGAACGCAGCACGGGCTGTTGGCCGGCGAGTATCTGCCGGGCTTCACGAGCATGATTCGAAGAGATCCCATCGGCGTCGTCGCCTCGATTGCTCCGTGGAATTACCCGCTCATGATGGCCGCGTGGAAACTCGGGCCGGCGCTCGCGGCCGGCAATACCGTGATTCTCAAGCCTTCCGAGCAGACGCCGCTGACCGCACTCAAACTCGGCGAGCTGCTTGCCGAGCTGCTTCCGCCCGGGGTCGTGAACATCATTTGTGGCCGCGGCGACAGTGTCGGCGCGCCGCTCGTGAGCCATCCTCGCGTGCGCATGGTGTCCTTGACCGGTGACGTGTCGACGGGGCAGAAAATACTCGCCGCGGCCGCGGGGAATCTCAAGCGCACGCATCTCGAACTCGGCGGCAAGGCACCGGTCATCGTGTTCGACGATGCCGATCTCGACGCGGTCGTCGCGGGCGTGCGCACCTTCGGATTCTACAATGCCGGTCAGGACTGCACCGCCGCCTGCCGCATCTATGCAGGTGCAAAGATCTACGACCGGCTGGTCGCGGACTTGAGCGCCGCCGTGCGCTCGCTCAAAGTCGGCGCACAGACCGACGACGGCGTGGAGATGGGTCCGCTGATTTCGGCGGAACAGCGCAGCCGGGTCGCCGGTTTCGTCGAGCGCGCATCGAGCGCCTCGCATGTGCAGATCACGGCCGGCGGCAAAGCACGCGCGGGCGCCGGATTTTTCTTCGAGCCCACGCTGGTCGCGGGCACGAAACAATCCGACGAAATCGTTCAACGCGAGGTATTCGGACCCGTGGTCTCGGTGACCCGCTTCACGGATGCCGACGACGCGGTCGCTTGGGCCAATGACACCGAGTACGGACTCGCCTCATCGGTCTGGACGCAGGACGTCTCGAAAGCGCTCAAGGTCGCCGCACGGCTGCAGTACGGCTGCACCTGGATCAACACGCATTTCATGCTGATCAGCGAGATGCCGCACGGCGGCTTCAAGCGCTCGGGCTACGGCAAGGACCTATCGGTCTATGCGCTCGAGGATTACAGCGTGCCGCGGCACGTCATGGTCAAGCTATAGCGCGCGCGCGGCGGCCTAAGCTGAGCAGCGTGAGCAGGCTTGCTGCCGCAATCGATAGCAGCGCCGGCAGGCCCCGGTGCGGCCATAGATCCATCGCGGTGCCGCCGATGCTCGGGCCCAATATGCCGCCGACGCAATAAACCATGACGAACACGGTGTTCGCGCCCGCAAGGTCGCGTTCCGGGAATTCCTCGCCCAGCAGCGCAATGCCTTGACTGTAGAACGCGTAGAGCGTGCCGCCCCAGACGAACAGCAGCGGCCACAGCAGCGGCGGCCGGTCGAGCACGCCCGGTAGCAACAGCGGACCCAAGGCACTCGCAGCCGCGCAAACCCCGAGCATCAAGCGACGGCCGAACCGGTCCGCGAGCAGCCCGATGGGCAGCTGCAGCGCCACATTGCCGGCGAGAAACACCGTGACCAGCAGCAGCGCGGTGCGCTCGTCGAGCCCCGCATGCAGGCCGAACAGCGGCAGCAGCGACAAATCGGCCGACTCGACGAGGCCTGCGACGGCCGCGGCCAGCATCACGACCGGAGCGGCCGGCAAGAACCCGAATAACTTGCGCAGTGTGGAACGCCAGGTTGCCGACGATGCGAGTCGAGCCGCCTCGGCCGATTGCGCGGCATGACTCGCGCTGCTGCGGGCTACATCGGGCAGCAGCGCGAGCGGCAGCAGTGTGAGCCCGAGGCAAAGGCCGCCGATCAAGAAAGGCGCTGCGCCGCTCGTCCCGGTGAACTCCAACAAAACGGGACCCGCGACGGTGCCGATCGAAAAGACCGTACCGTAAATCCCCATGACGGCGCCGCGCGACTTCTCGCCGCTGACCGTATTCATCCAGATTTCGCTCGCGATCCAACTCAAGCCCAGTGCGCACCCCGTCGCGACGCGCAGCAGTATCCATGCGGGCACACTGTTCCAAAACGGCATCACGAACAAAATCAACACCGCGACACCGATCCCGCTCATGACCGAACGCTGTAGTCCCAGACGCGCGATCGCGATGGGGTACAGGGGACCGATCAGGCTCACCGCGACGAGGCTCACGGCGATCACAGCGCCGATCAGCACGGTCGAGTGCCCAGATCGGTTCAAGACCATTGCGATCAGCGGCGGCTCGAATCCAAAGATCAGTCCGACGCCGAGGCTCGTCGAAAATACCGCGCCGAGAATCCGATGGGCAGACGCAGGCTTCATGCTTGCGACGCACGCATCACATGGGGATTCGCGTAGCCGCGTTCCAGCATTTCAACCCGCCTATTTTTAGTGCATGACCCGCAAGGCAACGCTCCATGCGCGGGCAGCGAGCCGCCGGTGCGGGGCGTCAGTGTAGCGGTTCCACTGACCCGGCTGCGAGCAATCCTGATGCCTGTGGTGCAATAAACTTGCGTGTCAGTAAACGCTATGTTACGTATTGGCGGGGTCGGGAACAGAACAATAACGATTCCGCGATTCGAGGGGTGCCACACGAGCAGAACGGCTGGCGACTCCGGGCTTTTTGATTGGCCTGGACGGGACACATGCGTGCGTACGCACGTCGCCGGTATGGCGCGAGCAGGGTTTTTTACAATTTGGGAGAAGGGTTCATGAAAAAGCTGTTGTCTGGCGCCTGTGCTGCGGCGCTCGTGCTCATTTGCGCAACCGGACTCTATCGGCCGCTACACGCGGCGCCGGCTGCGACCGTCGAGCCGAGTCTCGAAGAAATCGTCGTAACGGCCGAAAAGCGCGACTCGACCGTACAGGCAACCCCGATCAGCATGACTGCGCTCAGCTTCGATGCCCTTGCAGCGCAAGGCGTCGCGTCGATCGAGGACATGACGACCAAGGTACCCGGCGTGTCGATTCGCACCGCGGGTCCCGGGCAAACCGAGTACGAGATGCGCGGCCTATCGGCGGGCGGCGGCACGGCGGCGACCGTCGGATTTTATATCGACGAGACCCCGCTTTCGGCATCGGCAGTCGCACTCAACGGCCGCACGGTAATCGATCCGGACCTGTTCGACCTGAACCACGTCGAAACGCTGCGCGGCCCACAGGGAACCCTCTATGGTTCTGGCTCGATGGGTGGCACGATTAAGCTCGTCACGAACCAACCCAAACTCGGAACGTACGAGGCCGCGACGGATATGAGTCTTTCCGATACATCCCATGGCAGCACCAACGGCGGTGGCAGTCTCATGGTGAACCTGCCGATCGGCGATAGCGCGGCGCTACGCCTCGTCGGCACCGGCAAATACGTCAGCGGTTGGATCGATCGCATCGTGATTGCGCCCCAGAACTTTCCAACGCCGACCAATCCGATCGGCACTCCCGGTGCGCCCGCCAACTGCGCGGCCTACTACTGCACGCGTGGCGATGTCGCCGTCGCGCCCGAGCAGACGGTGGTTCCGGGTTCGAATCTCGAGCGATTCGAAGCTGCCCGGGCGATATTGCTGGTCAAACCCTCCGACGACTTGTCGATCACGACCACGTTGATGTATCAGAAGATTAACGCCGACGGTTACAACAATTTTCAGGAGCAGCCCGGCGGCCTCGCGATCTATCAGCCTTACGACGAGCAGGAGCCGTACCACGATACCTTCAAGCTCGCGAGCATCAAGTTGGAATATGGCCTTGGCTGGGCGACGCTCACGTCGGCGACGAGCTACTGGAAGCGCGATGTCTTGCAGTCGACCGACTCGACCGAGGCGCTGCAAAACATCAACAACGTGACCCAATTGGTCAACGGCGCCTACGTTCCTAACTTCATTCAAAACCTTTACGAAGAGGAGGATCCGACCTCGCAGTTCGCTGAGGAATTGCGGCTGACCTCCAACTCGACAGGCGCTCTTGAATGGGTCGGCGGCTTGTATTTTGCGAAGCTCAACTCCGGATACATCACGACCAATCAGGCTCCTGGCTATGCAACCGCGTTGACCTGCGGTCTGCCGCAGGCGTCGAATCCGCGGGCCGGCTACTGCCCCGCGGGCGACGTCGGCTTCATCAATAGTCCGCTGCGATACCCGGACCCGTCGCTGCCTCCATATTCAAGCCCCGAGGCGGCCAACCCGAATGGCATCATTTTCAACGACAACAATCCGGACGTGCTCACGCAATCGGCCATTTTCGGACAGGGCTCTTACAAGATTCAGGACGATTTGAAACTCACCGCGGGCGTCCGTTTCTTCCACTTTGCGATCACGAATTTTGCGGATCAATCCGGGCTCGGCACGGCCTCGGTAAATCAGGATTCTACAATCCTCGCACAGAGCGCCAGCGGCAACGCAGTGCTGCCGAGGGTCAATCTCTCGTATCAACCGACGCCGGATCTGAATCTTTACGGCACGATCGCGAAAGGATCGCGGCCCGGCGGCTTCAACCTGCCGATACCGCTGCCGAGCCCCCAGGTACTCGCGGTCAATCCCTACGCCTATAATTGCGCCGTAGGCGCGGTCACTGTGACGGCCCAGCCGAACTTCTCGCCGGATTCCGTCTGGAGCTTCGAGGTCGGCGAGAAGGCGAAATTCGACGATCGGCGCTTCACGATCAATGCGGACGTTTACTACATCCAATGGACCAACATCCAACAGGTGCTGTCGCTGTCCTGCGGCTATCCGTACAATACGAATGCCGGAAACGCAAAGTCCTACGGACCCGAACTCGAAATGTCGGCAGTCATCGTCCAAGGACTGTCGCTGGATCTGAACGGCGCTTGGACCCAGGCCTACATCAGCGATCCGACCGCGGCCGCGATCGGTTCAGGGATTTCGCCCGGCACTCGAGTGCTCAACGTGCCGCGCTACACCGCGGTCGCCGGGCTCAACTACGTCACCGCGGTTACCGACACGCTGAATGGATCGTTCAACGTTTCCAATTCTTGGATCGGCCCTTCGCGGGACCAAGCAGCCTTCTCTCAAATTCTGCCCTCCTACAACTTGGTGAATGCGCGCGCGGGCGTCTCGAGCGGTCCTTGGGGAGCCTATCTAGTCGGCACGAACCTCACCAACAAAGTCGCGGAGTTGACGATCGACAATACGGTTTTTGCGTGGCAGACCTCCGCAATCACGCGCGTCTCGACCAATCAGCCGCGCACGATCGGTGTCGATTTCCAATATAAATTCTAGTTAGACTAGCTTCTGGTATAAAACTCTCGGGGGTATGGGGCCCCCGAGAGTCTTGGGGAGATTACGCCTTGGCGATTGACGAATCCGCACCATCGGTCGATCACGATGCCGCGCAGTTGAAGGCGCTCGGCTACGAGTCGAAGTTCGAGCGCACGATGTCCAAGTGGGAGAATTTCTCGCTCGGATTCACTTACTTGTCGCCCGTCGTCGGCGTTTACACGATCTTCGCGAGCGCGTTCATCGCGGGCGGTCCGCCGATGTGGTGGACCTACATCGGCGTCGGCATTGGACAATTGTTCGTCTGCCTGATCTTCGGCGAGATCGTCTCGCAATTCCCGATTTCAGGCGGCCTATACCCTTGGGCAAGGCGACTCATGGGCAAGCGCTGGGCCTGGATGGCGGCCTGGGTCTATGCCTGGGCGCTGTGCTGCACGATGGCGGGCGTCGCGACCGGCGTCGCGCCGTTTCTTGCACAGCTGTTCGGCATGGACAGCACGCCGTTCGCAACGACGGTCATCGCACTGGTCTTGATCGTCATCACGACGATTCTGAATTTGAGCGGAACGCGGCTGCTCGCGCGCGTCGCGATGTTCGGCTTCGTCTGTGAATTGGTCGGTGCGATCGTCGTCGGCATATATTTGCTGATGTTCGCGCGCCACCAGCCGCTCAAAGTGCTCGTCGACACGAGCTACGTCCATACGGACGGCCATTATTTACCGGCATTTCTCGCCTCGTCGCTTGCGGCGATGTTCTGCTATTACGGATTCGAAGCCTGCGGCGACGTCGCCGAGGAGACTCCCGACGCGAGCCGCATGATTCCGAAAGCGATGCGCATGACGATCTACATCGGGGGCGCTGCGGCGACCTGGGTCTGCCTCGCGTTCGTGCTGGCGATCCCCAATATCGACGCCGTGATGTCGGGCGCCGACAAGGATCCGATCGTGACTTTGCTGCGTTCGGCGATGGGCGAAACGGGCTTCCGCGCAGTCATCGTCGTCGTGCTGGTGTCGTTCATTTCCTGCCTGTTGAGCCTGCAGGCGGCCGCGAGCCGCTTGGTCTTCGGCTTTGCGCGCGATCAGATGATCTTCGCGAGCAAGTTCTTGAGCCGCATGTCACCCGGCCGCCATGTGCCGGCGAACGCGCTGATCGTCATGGGCACGATTCCCGCGATCATCGCGCTCTCGGCATTGTGGCTGCAGGATGCGATCGCAACGATCATCAGCTTCGCGGCGGTGGGCATCTACATTTCGTTCCAAATGATCGTGCTGGCGGCGCTGCTCGCGCGCAACAAGGGTTGGCGCCCGGCGGGACCGTATACGCTGGGCAAATGGGGATATCTGGTCAATGTGCTAGCGCTCGCTTACGGCGTGGGTGCGATCATCAACATATTGTGGCCGCGCAGCCCGAACGACCCCTGGTATGTCGATTACGGAATGCTCGTGACGACGATCGGCGTGATCATCCTCGGCGGCATTTATATGATCAGCGCGAAGCCCTATGAGCGAGGCAATGCTCCCGCAGGCGATGCGCATTTGATCCACCGGGCTTAAGGATATGGTCCGGCCGTGGCATCATTGCCCCCGTCGACGGGCAGATTCGCCCCGGTCACATAGCTCGCTAGATCCGAGGCGAGGAATGCCACGCAGCGTGCAACCTCGACCGGCTGAGCGAGGCGGCGCATCGGGATGCCGGCCGCGAGGCCTCGCAGCTCGGACTCGAGGTCCCCGCCGCGCTTCGCCAAGATCTCGTCGACCATGCGGGTATGAATTTCGCCCGGACACACCGAATTGACGCGGATGTTGTCGCGCGCATGATCGAGCGCCATGCAGCGCGTGATCTGCAACACTGCGCCCTTGCTCGCACAATAGGCGACATGGTTGGGCTCACCGTTGAGACCCCATTCCGAGGCGATGTTCACGATCGCGCCCCGGCCGGTGCGGCGCATCTGTCGCACCGCCGCGCGGCTCATGAAGAACAGCGCGTTGACGTTGACGGCCATCGTGTCGAGCCATTGCGCATCGCTGGTATCGACCGCATCGGCCGTGTAGAGGATCCCGGCGTTGTTGACCAGAATGTCTAAACGTCCGAGAGCCGCGACGGTCGCCGCGACCAGAGCATCGCAGGCACCCGGCGCACGCAAGTCCGCGGCGCTGAATTCCGCCGTGCCCCCGGCGCCGCGAATTTCGGCGGCGACCGCGAGACCCCGCGCCGCGTCGCGGCCGGATACCATGACGGCCGCGCCGGACTCGGCGAGGACCCGCGCACAGGCGGCACCGATCCCGGTGGTCGATCCGGTCACCAAAGCCACTTTTCCTTCAAACTTCATCGTCGGCGGCCCCGCGCGTTCCGGGGTCGTCCCCCTGTCACTCCCATTATAGTTGGTGCCCCATGGCTCGCGACCCCAAACACGACGTGCTGTTCGAATCGATCCAGATCGGACCCAAGAAGACGCGCAATCGCTTTTGGCAGACCTCGCATTGCGCGGGGCCCGGTTCCGAGCGCCCCGGCGCCCAGGCGCACCTGCGCGGCATGAAAGCCGAAGGCGGCTGGGGCGTCGTCTTCACGGAATTCTGTTCGATCCATCCGGAGGCCGACGAGTACCCCTATACGTCCGCGCGCATCTGGGACCAGGGCGACGTCATCAACCTCGGCTATTTGTGCGAGGTCGCGCATCGCCACGGCAGCCTTGCCGGTATTCAACTCTGGTACAGCGGCGGCAATGCACCGTCGCTCGAGTCGCGCGAATTTGGACGCAGCCCGAGCCAATGGCTGTCGCCGATTTTTGCCTCGCGCAGCGTCTACGGCTATGAAATGGACGAACTCGACATCCAGACGGTCATCAACATGTATGTCGAGGCCGGCAAGCGCGCCGAACAGGCGGGCTTCGATCTGCTCGAGGTCTCTGCTGGCGACGACACGCTGCCGATCCAATTTCTCGAGCCTCGCTTCAATCGGCGCACCGACCACTACGGCGGCAGCTTCGAAAATCGCTCGCGGTTCTTCATCGAACTGCTGCATGCGCTGAAGCGCAATCTCGGCGATCGCTGTGGAATCACGACGCGCTTCGAGATGGACACGTTGCACGGTCCCGAGGGTGTCGAGGCGCAAGAAGACAGCGTTCGGCTGCTCGAGCTGTTCCGCAAGGAAGGTGTCGTCGACCTCGTTGCACTGAAGATCGGCGACTACGCCGAATGGGGCGAGGACGCCGGCGTCTCCCGCTACCGCAAATCTGGCTGGATGACGCCGTTCATCAAACAGGGAAAATCGATCCTGGGAGCCGGCATCCCGGTCGTCGGCAACGGCCGGCTCACGAGCCCCGACGACATGGTCGCGCTGATCCGCGCGGGCGTGCTCGACATCATCGGCGCAGCGCGCCCGTCGATCGCCGATCCGTTTCTGCCGACGAAGATCTCCGAGGGGCGCCTCGAAGACATTCGCGAATGCATCGGCTGCAATATCTGCGTCTCGAAGTTCCAGCAGGGCGGCCAGATCATGTGCACGCAGAATGCGACGATCAGCGAGGAATATCGCCGCGGCTGGCATCCGGAAAAATTCACGAAAACGACCCAGCCCTGTTCGGTGTTGGTCGTCGGCGGTGGCCCTGCGGGCATGGAGTGTGCGCGCATCCTCGGCGAGCGCGGCTACACCGTGCACCTGCGCGAGGCCGAGCGCGAACTCGGCGGCCATTGGAAATCGGTCGCGACGCTGCCTCGCTTGAGCGAATGGGGCCGCGTGATCACCTATCGGCAGACGCAACTCGCCAAGCTCAAAAAGAACGTCGAGGTACAACTCGGCGTCGGCCGCATGAGCGCCGACGACGTTCTCGCCTATGGCGCGGACCGCGTCGTGATCGCAACCGGCTCGCACTGGGCGCGCGACGGGCGAAGCGCGACGGCCGGGCCGATACCCGGCGCCGATGACGCGCTCGCGCACGTGTTGACGCCGATGCAGGTCGTGAGCGGCAAGGCCGTCCCGGGGCGGCGCGTCATGATTCTCGACGGCGACGCGCATTTCATGGGAATCACGCTTGCCGAGCTCATGGCCAACCAGGGCAAGGAAGTCACCTATGTCTGTGACGCCGCCGATGTGGCGGAGTATGGTGTCTTCACGATGGAGTCGTTCAACAACAAGCGCATGCTGTTCGAAAAGGGCGTCAAGACCTACTGCAGTCATTGGGTCGACTCGATCGCGCCTGGCAAGGTGCGCATGAGCTATCTCTACAAATTCGGACCAGACCTCCTCGGCCCGACGTCCGGGAAAGTGCCGCGCAAGGACAACGGCGGCGAATTCGATCTAGAAGTCGACGCGGTGATCCTCGTGACTTCGCGATATTCGGATGACACGCTATGGCGCGAGCTCAAGGCGCGCAAGCCCGAATGGGCGGCCAACGAGATTCAGGATGTTTTTCGGACCGGCGACTGCAAGGCGCCGGCGCAATTGACGCAGGCGATTTGGGATGCCCACCGCCTCGCGCGAGAATTCGACAGTCCGCATCCCGCGTATCCCCTGCCCTGGATCCGCGAACGCCAGCTTTGGGGTGCGTCAACGGTGCCGAAATTGGGCGATATCCGAGTCAACGTCGAGGCCACAAAATGAATCAGTCGAATCCTCCGGTTGCGATCGATGCCGAGGACGAGCCGGCGCTCGCACCAATGCACGAACTGAGCCGCTCGCTGCAGAAGCGTCATCTGACGATGATCTCGATCGGCGGCATCATCGGCGCGGGTCTGTTCGTCAGCAGCAGCACCGCAATCATCGCTGCGGGACCCGCGAGTTTCATCAGCTATGCGATCGCCGGTTCGCTGATCCTGCTGGTCATGCGCGGACTCGCCGAAATGGCCACTGCGCTGCCGCACGTGCGCACATTCACCGAATTCGCGCGCGCGGGCTTAGGCAACGGCGCCGGATTCGCGGTCGGCTGGCTCTATTGGTATTTCTGGGTACTCGTGGTGCCGGTCGAGGCGATCGCCGGCGCCAAGATTTTGCAGCACTGGATACCGCTGTCGCAGCTGCAAATCGGCGTCGGCCTCATGTCCGTGATGACTGCGGTCAATCTGATGTCCGCGCGCTCCTACGCGGAGTTCGAGTTCTGGTTCGCTTCGATCAAGGTTGCAGCGATTCTCGTATTCATCGTGATCGCGGCCTCGTACGCCTTCGGCTGGACCGCGCCCGACGGCCCGACGTTCGACAACCTGAGCGCCTACGGCGGCTTCGCGTCGCACGGCTGGATTGCGGTGCTTGCGACCGTGCCGATCGTGTTCTTCGCGATGACCGGCGCGGAAATCACCATGATCGCGGCGGCAGAGTCTTCCCAGCCGGGACTCGCAGTAGCGCGCATGAGCACCCAGGTCATCGGCCGAATACTGTTGTTCTATGTGGGTTCGGTCTGCCTGATTGTCAGCGTCGTACCGTGGAATCGCGTGGTGTCCGGCGAATCCCCTTTCACGCTGGCGCTCAACACGATGCATGTGCCGGGCGCCGGATTGATCATGAGTGCGATCATCCTGACCGCGGTGCTCTCCTGCCTCAATTCGGCGTTTTACGTGAGTTCGCGCGTGATGTTCGTGCTCGCCGCGGCCGGCGACGCTCCGCAGGGCCTCGTACGGGTCAACAAGCGGCGGGTTCCGGTGGTATCCGTACTCATGGGCTCCTTGGCGGGATTTCTCGGCATCATTGCCGCGACCGAAGCGCCGCAACAGGTCTTCGATTTTCTCGTCAGTTCCTCTGGCGCTCTCGGCGTCGTCATTTATATGGTGATTGTCGTCGCTCAGATGGTGTTGCGTTACCGGCGCGAAAAGAGCGGCGGACCCATACCGCCGGTCCGCATGTGGTGGTTCCCCTGGCTCAGTATCGTCGCGCTGGTCGGCATGAGCACCGTACTCATTGCGATGGCCTATACGCCGGCGCTGCAGAACGACTTCAAAGCGAGTTGCGTGACGGTCTTGGTCACGGTGATCGCCTATATCGGGGTCAAAACCTGGCGCCGTCAGCGGACCTGAGACCCAGCCGGGGGGCTGGTTACGGGATTTGCATATCCTTAGATGAAAAAAATTGCATTGACAGTGAGAAAGAGTACTCCCTCGACCTGTTCTTATTTGGCACACTGGATCTCGAAGTCCACTGCCGCCTGCGGGCACTGGCACGAACAGGTTTAGGAGCGATTCGCGTCGGCAACCAGCCAACTCCCCCGTCGGCGCGATATTCCAACGGTGTGGGACTTTTAGAGGCCCACACCGTATTTTATTCGCGGGCTGCCGCGAGCGCCCACGACCTCGCCTAACGCTCGAATTTCGTCGACAAAATGATCGACGAGGTCGTGCGCTCGACTCCGGCGAGTGCGCCGATGCGGTCGATGACCTCGTCCATGTCCGCAACCGTCGCCGTGGCCGCCACCGCAATCAGATCGACGTCTCCGCTCACGGAATGCAGCAGCCGTACCTGGCTGATCGCGGCCAGCGCTGCCGTCACTGCGCGCGTCTCCTTGGGCCCGACCTTGATCATCACGTGCGCCCTAACCGCGGCGAGTTCGTATTCCGGCGCGAGCCGCGTCGTGTAGCCCGCGATGATGCCGTCCCTTTCGAGCCGTTCGATACGGCTCTGGACGCTGCTCCGCGAGCGCCCTACCAAGCGCGCCAGTTGCGCGGTCGATGCCCGCCCATCCTCGCGCAGCCTGGAAATCAGCTGATCATCGATTTTATCCGTTGTTTTCACGGGATACCCCTGCGTTTCGCCGATAACATGCCGTTACTTTGCGCAGGTTGACCATACCATTCGCCGGGCGGTTCGCAAAGAATAGGCGTATTTGGGTGGGAGGCGGCATGAAAGACATCGTTATCGTCGGTGCGGGCAAAATTGGCTCCATGATTGCGGAGATGCTCGTCGCGAGCGGCGACTACTCCGTGACCGTGATCGATCGCTCGCACAAGCAGCTGGACCGGCTCGAAACCGCGCTGCCGATCACCAAGATCGCGGCCGACATCAGCGACGCGGCGGCGCTACGCAAGATCCTGTCGGGCCAATTCGCGGTGTTGAGCGCGGCGCCCTATCACGCAACCCGCTTGATCGCCGAGGCTGCCAGGGCGGCAGGTGCCCATTATTTGGACCTCACCGAGGACGTCGCCAGCACGCGCGCGGTCAAACAGCTCGCGGCCGGCGCCCGCACGGCATTCATTCCCCAGTGCGGCCTCGCCCCCGGCTTCATCACGATCGTCGCCAGTGATTTGGCGTCGCGATTCGACGAGCTGCAGGACGTGCGTATGCGCGTCGGCGCATTGCCGAAGTTTCCGTCCAACGCACTCAACTACAATTTGACGTGGAGCACCGACGGCGTCATCAACGAATACTGCGAACCCTGCGAGGCGATCGTCAACGGCCAGTTACGTGAAACCCAGCCGCTCGAGGAGTGCGAGGAGTTCTCGCTCGACGGCGTGTTGTACGAGGCCTTCAACACGTCCGGTGGGCTCGGCACGCTGTGCGAGACGCTGGCCGGCAAGGTGCGCAACCTGAACTACCGCACGATCCGCTATCCCGGCCATGCGGCGATCATGAAGGCGCTGCTGAACGACCTGCGGCTGCGCGACCGCCGCGAACTGTTGAAGGACATCCTGGAAAATGCGGTGCCGATTACGTTGCAGGACGTCGTGATCGTGTTCGTGACCGTCAGCGGACTACAGAACGGTCAGCTCGTCCAAGAGACTTACGCGAACAAAATTTACGCCGCACCGCTGGGTGGACGCATGCGCAGCGCGATTCAGATAACGACCGCCGGCGGAATATGCGCCGTACTCGACATGCTGAGCGCCGGGCACCTACCGCAGTCGGGGTTGATCCGGCAGGAAGAGATCGCGCTGCGGCCGTTCCTTGCGAATCGCTTCGGTCGCTGCTACGCGATGCCCTCGGCGGCAGCGGCCAACGCGGCCTGACCCTTAAGCTCTCAGCGGCGGACCGACCCGGGTCCGCCGAGGAGGCGCGCGGGCAGCAGCAGGATGGCCCGCAGCAGCTCGAATGCGCCCTCGAATACGATTCCGACGAGCCTAAACGGCAGCGTGAGCAGCCAGAAAATCGGCCACAAGAACAGCGCGATCAACGCCACGGGCCAACAGAGCACCAAGAGCACGAGCCAGAGCAGGAATTTCAGCATCGAACGCTCCCCGGAGACATGCTGTAATTGTCGCACAGTGTCGCCGCCACGCGCATCTCTCGGGAGCCCGCGCAGCATTGCGCGGCGACCGAAGGAGCACGCTTCAGTCATGACGGTGGAATTGCGTAAGGCGGTTACCGCGGATATTCCCGCGATCGAGCAGCTCATTGCCCGCTCGGCGCGCGGCTTGAGTTTGGATGATTATCGGCCGGCGCAAATCGAAGGCGCGCTGCGCGGCGCATTCGGCGTCGATACGCAACTGTTGCGCGACGGGACCTACTTTGTCGCCACGCTGGACGAGCGCTTCGCGGGCTGCGGCGGCTGGAGCTACCGTGCAACGCTGTTCGGTGGCGACGCCCGTTCGGGCCGCGATGCGAAACAACTCGACCCGGCGACCGAGGCCGCGAGAATCCGGGCTTTCTTCGTCGATCCTGCGCATGCGCGCAGCGGCATCGGGACGCTGCTGCTCGAGCGCTGCGAACGTGAAGCGCAAGCGCACGGGTTCACACGCACCGAATTGATGGCGACGCTGCCAGGAGTCAAGTTTTATTCGCAGCGCGGCTATCGGGGCATTGAGGTCGTGCGTTATGACGTCGGCGACGGGGAAACCATCGAATTCGTGCCGATGCGCAAGGACCTGATTGCGGATTTCACTGCTGAATGAGCGAGACTTGAATGTAGTGGGATCCCCTAGTAAGCGCATCGCAAACACCTAGTAATCGCACTGCGCAATGTGCGCTGCATCCCAAGGACCCGTACCGGCCCGATTGCGCCTCAAGAACTCGCGAATAGGTGCGATAAGCACTACCAGTGTGATTTATCGGCCACCGGCCGCTCGGCGCCGCGGACACGGCGGGATCGAGGTAATAAAATGTTCAAGAACTTGACGATCATGGGTCGGCTGAGCGCGGCATTCGGGCTGCTGCTGTTGTTGCTGGTCGCGTGCGCCGGCGTCGGCGTCGTCGGCCAGAGCATGCTGTATTCGACCGCCTATCACGCAGCGACCAACGACGTTCAGCTCGCGCAGCGCGCCGCAATGATCGATCTGCTGGTACTGACCGAGCGGCGCTTCGAGAAGGACACGTTCATCAATATCGGCGACAGCGAGAAACTGGCGTCGTACAAGCAAAAATGGGACGCGGGCAAGGCTTCGCTGACCGAGGCAATCGCCACCGCGAACGCGCTCGAGCTGACCGCGGAGGACAAGGCTTCGTTGCAACAAATTGACGCGTCGTTCCACGCCTACACCGACGGATTCGAGCAGACTTTCGGGCGGATTCGCTCGGGCGAACTCAAGACGACGCAGGAAGCCAACAACGCGTTCGGCACGTTCAAAGACGCGGTCCACGGCATGGAAGAGTCCAGCGAGGCGCTCAACAAAGTGGGCCTCGCGCGAGTCAACAGCGCCGCGGCGTCGCTGTCTGCAACGCGTACGCGCTCGTCGCTGCTGCAGGTCGGTATCGCGCTGCTGTGTTTGGGTGTAGGCGCCGTGATGTGCGTCGTCTCGACGCGATCGATCACCCGGCCGCTCGCGCGTGCAATCGAGGTCGCGCGCGCGATTGCGGGCGGGAAGCTCGACAATGCGATCGACGGCACCGGGCGCGATGAGACCTCGCAAATGCTGTCGGCGCTCGAGACCATGCAAAGCGCTCTGCTCGAGAATGAACTCAATGCCAAGGGCCAGATTTCTGCGATCAACAAGGCGCAGGCCGTCGTTGAATATGAACTCGACGGCAAAGTACGCACCGCGAACGAGAATTTCCTGAAGCTCTTCGGTTACCGGCTCGAAGAGGTCGTCGGCCAGCGCGACACGCTGTTCATCGCGAGCGCCGAGCGTTCCAGCTCGGCGCACGCCGCGCTCTGGGAAAAGCTGCGCCGTGGCGAGTTCAGCGCCGGCCGGCACAAGCGCGTCGGCAAAAGCGGCCAAGAGATTCACATCCAGACGACCCACAATCCCATCATGGATCTCAGCGGCAAGCCCTACAAAATCGTCGAGTACGCTTCCGATGTGAGCGATCAGGTTCGCATGGCCGCGGCGCTCGACGCAGCGGTGCAGGAAACCCGCGACGTCGTGCAGGCCGCAATCGACGGCGACCTCATGCGCCGAATTGCGGTCGCCGGCAAAACCGGTCCGATTGCTTCGCTAGCCGACAGCGCCAACGCGCTCGTCAACGCGATGATGCTGCTCGTGCAAGAGATCAAAACGGTTTCCGGGGAGGTACACGGCGGTGCTGCCGAGATCGCCCAGGGCAATACCAACCTCAGCCAGAGAACCGAATCGCAAGCCGCGAGTCTCGAGGAGACCGCCGCAGCCATGGAAGAAATGACGACCACGGTCAAACAGTCCGCGGACAATGCCAGCCAGGCGAATCAGCTCGCCGCGGCGGCGCACCTGCAGGCACAAAACGGCAGCTCGATCGTCACGGCCGCGGTGACGGCAATGAGCGAAATCGACGCGTCGAGCAAGAAGATTTCGGAAATCATCGGCGTCATCGACGAAATCGCGTTCCAGACGAACCTGCTGGCCCTGAATGCCGCGGTTGAAGCCGCGCGCGCCGGCGATCAAGGCCGCGGCTTCGCGGTCGTCGCGAGCGAAGTGCGCAATCTCGCGGGCCGCAGCGCGACCGCCGCCAGGGAAATCAAAACCTTGATCAAGGACAGTGTCACGAAGGTCGAAGAAGGCACGAAGCTCGTCGACCAATCCGGCCGCGCACTCGCCGACATCGGGGTCGCGGTCTCGAAGGTCAAGGCGGTCGTCGCGGAAATTGCGGCGTCGAGTCAGGAACAGGCGACCGGCATCGCCCATGTCAACACGGCCGTGGTGCAAATGGACGAGATGACGCAGCAGAATGCGGCGCTCGTCGAGCAGGCGGCGGCCGCGAGTGAATCGATCGTCGAAAAGGCGAGACAACTGGCCGATCTCGTCGCCCACTATCGCGCGAGCGCGCAGCAAGGCAGCAGCAGCGAACCGCGAAGTCCGCAACTCCGCTCCCCACGTCCGATCGCTGCCTAGCCGCGGATAAATCGCTCGATATCGGCGAGCACCGACGCCGGCCTATCGACAGGCATAGGTCAGCGTGCCGGCACGATCGGTGAGCCCATGCTCGACGAGCCAGGCGCGCGCGTCCTCGGCATCCTGTTCGAACCAGGCGGCCGCACTGCCGAGCCTGAACGTATAGCCCCAGTCATCCATGTCGCGAAACATCCGCGATTTGCCGACCTTGGGAAGCGTCTCGGCAAATAGGATCTGCAAATAGCAGACCGCATTCTCCTCCGGATGGTCGCCGCCTGCGTCGGTGTCGAGTCCCGCGCGGCGCTCCGGGGTCATGCAGATGAAATGCGCGCTCTCATGCAGCACCGAGTGCAGGGGCGTGTCCAGGCGCGCAAAGATGCGCGTACCGATCAAGCCGGCCTCGCGATCGCCCCAATAGGAGCCGGGAATCGCCTCATCGGGCGAGAGCAGATTCAATTCCAGTCCGTAGCGCTCGAGCAGCAAGCCGAGTGCCGGACGGTCGATCGCGTTTAGCAGCAGCATGCGCAGACCTTCGGCCGGCCGCGCTACTTCAGGCTGCCCAGTCGGCGCATCGCGATCGCAACCAAATTGCGCGCCATCTGTTCGCGCAGAATGTCCGCCTCGTGCTCCTTGGCGAGCACGACGTTTTCGGCAAAGCTATAGTCCTGCTGCAAGGTGATGGTTTGCTGCGGCAACAATTCCTTATCAGCGCCGCGCACCTTGAAGGTCACCGTGTAGATCAGCAAATATTCGGTCGGTATGTTGTTTGCCGACACCGATAGCGTGCGCTGCTCCACGCTATCGCGCGAAATCTCGATCGTCGCGCTCGCATCAGCTGCCGAGGGCTGCAGCGCGGCTCCCGCGGCCTTCAGCTGGCGCTCGAATTCGCGTGAGAAATCGGTGTACGGATCCTTGAGCGATACGTAAGGACGAGCGAGAACGGCCGGCCAGGGTCCGCTACCTGCGAGCCGATAACCGCAGCATGAGATCCCGAGAATTACCAGCAAACTTAAGGCTCCGCGCGGTGCGGCCGCGCGCCAAGCGCCGCGCGGCTGCGGTGCGGCACTCAGTGCTCGGTCAAGGGTCGCGGTTGGCAGGGGGTGCTCGGTCACGAATGCGTCGATTAGACCACGATATTGACGAGTTTTCCCGGGACGACGATCACTTTGCGTATCGGCGCGCCGACGATGAATCGCTGCGCGTTCGGGTCGGCAAGAGCGGCGTCTTGGACGGCGCGCTCATCGGCGTCGACCGGAACCTGGATGCGACCTCGCAGCTTGCCGTTGACTTGCACGATGATCTCGCGCGTCGCCTGTTCGAGCGCTGCCGTATCGACGGCAGGCCAGCGCTCATCGACCAGCGCGCGCGTGTGTCCGAGCGCGTGCCATAGTGCGTGCGTCACGTGCGGAATGATCGGCGAGAGCGCGACCACCGCGATTTCGAGCGCCTCTTGACGCACACGCTGGTCTTGCGGCGACGTGCAGGCAAACTTTGCCACGGCGTTCAGGAGCTCCATGACTGCTGCTATCGCCGTGTTGAACGTGCGGCGCCGGCCGATGTCGTCGGTGACTTTGGCGAGCGTCTGATGCGCTTGGCGGCGAAGATCGCGCTGCGCGGCGGTCCAATCGCCGCTGCGTTCACCGCCTGAATCGGCGCCCGCAGTCACATGTTCATGGACGGCTTTCCACAGGCGTTTGATGAATCGGTAGGCGCCTTGTACGCCCTCGTCCGACCATTCGAGCGTTTGTTCCGGAGGCGCTGCAAACATCGTGAATAGGCGTGCCGTGTCGGCGCCGAATTCGTCGACGAGATCCTGCGGGTCGACCCCGTTCTTCTTCGATTTAGACATCGTTACGATGCCGCCGGGTTCGACTTCCTCGCCGTCCGCGCGCAGTATCGCGATTCGCCGCCCATCTTTGGGATCGATCTTCACCTCAACGTCCGCGGGGTTGAAATACTCGACGCGGCCGGATGTGGGCTTGCGGTAGAACACCTCGTTGAGCACCATGCCCTGCGTGAAAAGATTGGCGAACGGCTCCTTGAACGGCACCGATCCCAACTCGTGCATCACGCGAGTCCAGAAGCGCGAATACAACAAGTGCAGAATCGCGTGTTCGATCCCGCCGATGTATTGATCGACGGGGAGCCAATAGTTGACGCGCGCATCGACCATCGCGCGTTCATTGTCGCTGCACGCAAACCGCAAAAAATACCACGATGAATCCACAAAGGTATCCATGGTGTCGGTTTCTCGGCGCGCAGGTCCCGCGCACGAGGGGCAACGGCAGTCGAGAAACGCGGCGTTCTTGGCGAGCGGATTACCGCTGCCGTCCGGCACGAGATCCTCGGGCAGCAACACGGGCAGATCCGCGTCGGGCACCGGCACGACGCCGCAAGCGGCGCAGTGAATCACCGGGATGGGACAGCCCCAATAGCGCTGCCGTGAGATACCCCAGTCGCGCAGTCGCCAGGTCGTCTGCTTGTCTCCAAGGCCCGAACGTTGCAGGTCCGCCGCGACTGCATCGACTGCTGCCTGGAATTCGAGGCCGTCATAGACACCGGAATTGACGCAGCGTCCATGGTCCGCGTACCAAGGCTCCCAAGCGTCGGTCGAGAAGCGGCGCCCGTCGACATCGATCACAGGCAAGATCGGCAATCCATACTTTTTTGCGAATTCGAAGTCGCGCTCATCGTGGGCCGGAACGCCCATGACCGCGCCCTCGCCGTAGGTCATGAGCACGTAGTTGCCGACCCAAACGGGCACCGCGGCGCCGCTCAAGGGGTGGCGCACGACGAGTCCCGTCGGCATGCCCTTCTTCTCCTGCGTCGCGAGCGCGGCCTCGATCGCGGGTCCCTGCTTGCAGGCTTCGATGAACGCGGTGAGTGCCGGGTTCGAGCGCGCCGCGATCGTCGCAAGCGGATGCTCCGCGGCCACCGCACAGAAGCTCACGCCCATGATCGTATCCGCACGCGTCGTGAATGCGCGCATGAGGCCGCTGGTCCCGTCGATCTCGTAGGGGAACGCGAGGTTGACGCCCTCACTCTTGCCGATCCAGTTGGCCTGCATCGTGCGTACGCGCTCGGGCCAGCCTTGCATGTCGCCGAGCGCATCGAGCAAATCGCCGGCATAGTCGGTGATCTTCAGGTAATACATCGGAATTTCACGCTTCTCGACGAGCGCGCCGGTGCGCCAGCCGCGACCGTCGATGACCTGCTCGTTGGCGAGCACGGTTTGGTCGGCGGGATCCCAATTGACCTGGCCGGTCTTGCGATACGCGATGCCTTTTTCAAGCATGCGCAGGAACAACCATTGGTTCCAGCGGTAGTAGTCCGGACGGCAGGTCGTGAGCTCGCGGGTCCAGTCCAGGCCGAAGCCGAGAGACTTGAGCTGCTGCTTCATATAGGCAATGTTGTCGTAGGTCCACTTGGCCGGCGGGACCTTGTTGTCGATCGCGGCATTCTCGGCCGGCAGCCCGAACGCATCCCAACCCATGGGCTGGAGCACGTTTTTGCCGTTCATCCGCATGAATCGCGCGAGCACGTCGCCGATCGTGTAATTCCGGACGTGCCCCATATGGCAGCGACCGCTTGGGTAGGGAAACATCGAGAGGCAGTAATACTTCGCGCGCTCCGGGTCCTCTTTGGCCTCGAAGCAACGCTGTTCTTCCCAATACCGCTGTGCCGCAGCTTCAACGAGCGCGGGTTCATATCGTTCTTGCATGATGGGTGGCGAGAATACCGAAGCGGAGCCTACCCTGCTGGCAAAACCAGGCCCTGGGGTGCGCCCATAACCCCTTCGTTGCGCTTATGTTAAAACCATGAGTATGTTAAAATGGAATATTATTCCACCATACGGAATTGAATGCGCAAATTGAGGTACCGTCGGGCCTGCCTGGATGACCGACGGCCATGAGTCGCAAGCGCGCGAGCCCGATCCATGCGCGCCTGACGGATCTCGACCCGGGCGATCAGCCGCAATTCGCCGAGTCCGACGACCGGCAATTCGTGACCGCGCTCGCGCGGGGCCTCGATGTGTTACGTGCGTTCTCCGACGGCTCGGCTCGGCTCGGCAACCAAGAAATTGCCGCGGTAACCCGGCTGCCCAAGGCCACAGTCTCCCGTCTGACCTATACGCTCGCACGCCTGGGGTTCCTCGAGCATGAGCCGCGCCTCGGCAAGTACCGGCCGGGGCTCGCCGCTCTTGCGCTCGGGTACAACGCGCTGCGCGCGATGCCGCTGCGACGGCTGGCCCGACCCTTGATGCACGAATTGGCGCAGGACATGGGTGGCTGCATGTCCTTGATTGTTCGCGACCGCCTTGACGTGATCGTGATCGAGCAATGCGGCGGCGATACGGATGCGTTAATTGCTCGCGATGTCGGTGCGCGCATCGCATTCACGAGCACCGGGATTGCACGCTGCCTGATCATCGGTCTACCGCATGCAGAACGCCTCTATGTGCTCGAACATCTCGAGCGGCGCGTTGGCGCCAATTGGCCGCAATTCGAAAAAGACATCTATCAGGCCCTGGCCGAGTATCAGCGCCTCGGGTTCACGATCTGCGACGGAGACGGGATCCCTGGCGCGGCGAGCGTCGGTCTGCCGCTTGCGACCGGCAATGAATCACCGGTCGTCGCGCTCGCCTGTAGTGCACCCGAGTTTCGAGTGCCGCGCACCCGCCTGATCGCCGAGGTCGGTCCCAGGCTCGTCGAAATTCAGGCACGTGTCCGCGAAGCATTGGCGGCAATGGCGGACTCCTGAGCCCGGCCGCTGGAAATTTGGTTCCTCGCTCGCTGAAAGCGTATTTTAAGCGATTCTCCGCCCAGCGCCGAGCACCACCGTGAGCGAGCCGACATTCGATTACATCATCGTGGGTGCCGGCACGGCCGGCGCGCTGATCGCGAATCGGCTGAGCGCCGACGCGAATTCTCGCGTGTTGCTGATCGAAGCCGGTCCGCGGGACCGCTATCATTGGATCCACATTCCGGTCGGCTATCTCTATTGCATCGGCAATCCACGCACCGACTGGCTGTATAGCACCGAGCCCGAGGCCGGCCTCAACGGCCGCGCGCTGCGTTATCCGCGCGGCAAGACCTTGGGCGGCTGCTCGAGCATCAACGGTATGATTTACATGCGCGGGCAATCGCGCGATTACGATCAGTGGGCGCGGCTCACCGGCGACGATACCTGGACCTGGGACAACGTCTTGCCGGCGTTCAAGCAGCACGAGGATCATCATGGGGGCGCCGATTCCGGCGATCCGCGCTACGCCGAATTCCACGGCGTCGGCGGCGAATGGCGCGTCGAGAAGCAGCGGCTACGCTGGGACATACTCGATGCATTTGCGTTGGCGGCTCAGCAGGCAGGCGTACCGGCAACCTGTGATTTCAATCGCGGCAACAATGAAGGCGTGGCTTACTTCGACGTCAACCAGAAAGGTGGCTGGCGCTGGAACACCGCGAAGGCTTTTTTGAGGCCAAGCTGCTACCGACGGCCCAACTTTCGCCTGTGGACCAATGCGCAGGTAGCGCGAATCAATGTCGCGGCATCAGCCGACGGCAGCCCGCGGTGCACGGGCGTGCAAGTATGGGACGGCCATCAGCTCGTCACGGCGCATGCCGCATGTGAGGTGATCCTGTGCGCGGGCAGCATCGGTTCGCCGCAAATTCTGCAACTCTCCGGCATCGGGCCAGCCGAGCTGCTGCGCGAGCGCGGCATCCGGGTGATTCTCGATGCGCCCGGGGTCGGCGCGAACCTGCAGGACCATCTGCAAATTCGTGCGGTTTACAAGGTCACCGGCACACCGACGCTCAACACTCTGGCCGCGTCGCTCTACGGCAAGTCCAAGATCGGATTGGAATATCTGATCAAGCGCTCCGGCCCGATGAGCATGTCGCCATCGCAACTCGGCGCCTTTGCGCGCAGCTCCCCGGACCGCCTTTGGCCGAACCTGGAATATCATGTGCAGCCATTGTCGCTCGATGCGTTTGGCGAACCGCTGCACGATTTTGCGGCATTCACCGCGAGCGTCTGCAATTTAGAACCGACGAGCCGCGGCTCGGTCACGATCAGAACCGCCGATTTCCGCGATGCGCCAGCGATCGTCCCCAATTACTTGAGCACCGACGCAGATCGAAGAGTTGCTGCCGAATCCCTGCGATTCACGCGTCATATCGTCGCGCAACCCGCGTTGCAAAAGTATCGCCCGGTCGAATGGAAGCCGGGCGCGCAATATGAAAGCGATCAAGATCTCGTGCGGCTGGCCGGCGATATCGGCACGACGATTTTCCACCCGGTGGGCACCACGAAAATGGGCCTCGCCTCCGATCCGATGGCCGTGCTCGATGCGCGCCTGAAAGTACGCGGTATCGATGCGTTGCGCGTCGTCGATGCCGGCGCCATGCCGACGATCACCTGCGGCAATACCAACAGCCCGACATTGATGATCGCGGAAAAGGCCGCCGGCTGGATCTGCGCAATGCGGCCGTCGCAAATTCAACGCGCGCGTGAACGCGCCTGAGGCGGTTCGACCCTTGGTCGAGATGCCCGCTCAGATACCCGCGTACCACTCGTAGCCGCGGTCTTCCCAGAACCCGCCTTTGCCGTCGCCGATCAGATCCAGTTTGTCGGTGATTTCGACGCGCATGACATACTTGGCTTGTTTGTATCCGAGCTGGCGCTCGACGCGCAGCCGCAGCGGCGCACCATTATCGACGGGCAGCGGCTGCCCGTTGAGCGCGTAGGCCAGGATCGTCTGCGGATGAAACGCGTCGATGAGATCGATGGATTCGTAATACCGCCCGGCGCGTTCATCGCCGCCCTTCTTGGGCTCGCCTTCCAAGGTGTCTGCACAGTGGAACACCGCATAGCGCGCCTCGGTCTTTAGCCCCGCAGCGCGCAGCAGCAGCGACAGCGGCACTCCGGTCCAACCGCCGATCGCGCTCCAGCCCTCGACGCAATCGTGGCGCGTGATCTGGGTTCGTGCAGGGAGCTTGCGCAGCTCTTCTAGGCTGTAGCTCGCGGGCTGCTCGACGAGGCCATCGATTTGAAGGCGCCAATTCGCGAAACCCTCCGCCAACAATTCTTGGTACTCCAAGTCTCGCGGCATCGCCGTACCATTCGCCCGAAACTTCGGCGAGAGGTCCTTCGCCGTGTACTCGCGCGCCAAGGACTGCCCGGTCAGCAGCAGTCGCTGGCCGCGCATCGTCAGCGACTCCGCACGATCCAAAGTCCCGCGAAACGCCGGCGAGCGGCCAAGAGAGTCGCAGCCCGCGACCGTCAAGGCCCCGACACTCATGGCCGTACGGACCAGGAATCGGCGGCGCGATAAAATGATTCGCCCCATGCCTCAGCCGTCCACCTTGATTGCGTATTTGCCCGTGATCATCGAGCGCAGTTCGTTCCAAACGCCGACCGCGAGCAATGCGCCCACATGCGCCGCCACAAACACGACGAGCAGGTTCGCAGCAATGAAATGTAGCGATCGCGCCGACTGCCGGCCGCCGAACAGGTCGAGCAGGAACGGTGCCGCGGCATCGATTCCCGGCGACATCGTGAGGCCAGTCAGCACCGCGATTGGAGCGATCATGAACACGACGATCGAGTAGGCGATCTTTTGCAGGGAATTGTAGTGGCGCGCAGCCTCGCCCGTCGGAAACTGCAATTTCAAGTGATGCCAGATCTCGCTGCCCAAATGCCGCGGGGAGAGTTCCGCGCGCCTCGGTATCAGATCCCGCCAAAAATGCCGCGTGAGCAGTCCGGCGCCGAAGTACAAAAGGCCGTTGACGAACAGCAACCAGGCGAAAAACAGGTGCCAACGACGGCCCGTGGCCAGATCCCGGTAGCTAGGCAGCGTGATCCAGCCGGGGAACGCCGTAGCCGCGCCGTGGGTGGTGATTTGAAACCATGCTTGCGCTCTGCTGAACCCGGCCTCGCCCCAGTACAGTGCCGGATGCGCATTCAAGATTTGTAATCCGCTCATCAGCAGGATGGACATCGCGAGCAGGTTGATCCAGTGGGTGAGCCGCGTGACCAGGCTATGACGCCGGACAACGAGGATTTTCTGGGTGGCCGGCTCGTCCATTGTGGTGTTCATGCAATTCGCACGCTACTGCAGTTCACGGCCAAGGCGCAAGCTGCGCAGCCGCACCAGCCCGCGGTCGGGCTCCTGCCGCCGCCGTTCAATTCGCCGGGCCAGGCGGGGTCGTCGGTGCCGGAGCCTTCGCTTTGGCTTTCTTGGGTGGCGGCGGGGTCTCGACCAGCGAGATCAGCGGACAATGTTGATGCGGCAACTCGATCGAGCTGAACTTATCGAAGCTGCCATCCGGATTTGACTCGAATCCGAGGCGTTCGGCGAATGGCAAATCGATACAGGGACTCAACAGGGTGGCCTTGTACCACTGGTGAGTCACGCTTTGAATCAGAACGGTGCGATCGTCGAGCACGCGCCAGTTGTAAATGCCGCCATGATCGGTAAAAGGAATGCGTGCCTCGGGCGCGGGTGCAAGTGCCGCCGCAATCGATGTAATCAGGCTCAACATGATCGCCGACAAGCCTTGGAAGCTGCTCACGGTCCACCTCCACTTGGTAACCGATAGACCTACGCACATCGATTCCGTTCCGCTCGCAGGCGGCCTATACTTTTGGGGGGCAGGCGACCGGACGCGCAAACCGGCCGGTCATCAGGGATACAACAGCACTGCTTAATTCCAACCAAGATTGGGGGTGAACCGTGTTTAAATTCAAAGCTACCGTCATAGCCGTCGGCGCGGTATTGGGAATGTCCATCGCTGCACAGTCGGTGCAAGCGGAAGACATGATTGGGTACTGCCGCGATTATGCACGTGCCGCTGTTCAGCAGGCCCGAGCCGCGCGAGATATCGGCCGATGCCACCACTTTGTACGCGACCTCCCGGCACGCTGGTCACTGAACTACAGCGACCATTTCAATTGGTGCAAGTCGGTTTACGGATCCGGGCAAAACGCCACTGAGCGCCGCGCGCGCGAGGACTCCTTGAACGAGTGTACTCGGGGATAAGCCGAACGCTCATTCGCCTGTCCTAATCGAGGCGATCCTAGGAAATGGCCGGCTCTGCGAGAACATAGCGCAGCGGTACCGTCACCTGCACGTGGGTACCGGCTGCGGCTCTGCGCCTGACCAAGAACGACCCGCCGATGAGGCGCGCGCGGTACTCCATGAGGCGCAACCCGAGCCCGCTGTTCGCGGGCGGCGGATGATCGTATCCGCAGCCATCGTCGGCAATCGTGAGAACCAAATGATCGTCGTGCACCTGCAGCGCGACATCCGTTTTCGAACACTGGCCGTGACGATTGGCATTCTGCACGGCTTCCTGCGCGATCCGGAACAGGTGATCGGCGGGAAAATCGTCGACGATCCGATCGTCAAACCGAGGGTCCACGTTGATATGCACACGCGGGTGGCCTTCGGCGTCCTTTCCGAGCTGCTCCAGCGCACTGCGCAGCGAGCCGCCGACCACATAGATCTCGGATAATTCGCGCGCCAAATCGCGCGCACCGCAAATCGCCTCCGCCATCTCCGTCACGATGAGCTGCAGATATTCCTGTTGGCGTGCGGGATCCGGATCAGGCGCCTTCGCCGCTCCTTGCAGCATCATCGAGATGCCGGTCAACTGCTGTCCGAGGCCTTCGTGAATGTCGCCGGCCAAGCGCAGGCGTTCCTGGTTCGCTAGCTCGAGCACTTGCCGCTCCAGATGCCGCAGCGCTGTGATATCGGTGAGCGTCAAGGCGAGACCTTCGATATTCGGATTCCCAATCCGGTTGGCGCCGGACACCCGAACCATGCGCAACACCGGCAATTCCGACGCGACCGTGACTTCCAGCGGTTGCGGCGGGCCCGCATCGGCGATCAGCCGCGCAAGGAATGCGCCAACCGCGGCCTCATTGCCCGGCCCGAGAATCGCCTCCACCCGTTTTCCGAGCAAGTCCCGCGGGCCGACCCCGAGTATCGGGTCCGTCGCGGGACTCGCATAGCTGATGATGCCGTGCTGATCGACGATCAAAAAGGCGTCCGCCGATTGGCGCACCAATTCGGTGAGCCGCGCATCGGATGCACGGGCCGCTACCGCCCGATTGAGCGCCGCAAGATCTCGCCGCACCGCGCGCTGGCGCATCACGAGCAACAGCGCCGTCAGCAGAACCAGTCCGACGAGTATCCAGGCGTCGGCCGCGCGCGTGCTCGCGAGGAAGATCGCGATCAGCGCGGTCGCAATCAATGCCGACAATATCGGCAGAAACGTATAGGCGCTGCGCTCGACGTTTTCGCGCTCCGATTCGAGTCCGCGCTGTTGCGGGTTCGCGATTGCGGCACAGACGACGAGCGTAAAGCAGATCACGTCGCCAAAATTGTAGTAGAGCCCGATGAAATCCAGATCGCGGAGCCAGTTGGCGAGCCATGCGATCTCCCAAACCATGTCGATGATTCCCGCCGCGATCAGGATCACCGGAATCAGCCGACCGCGAGCGGGCGGCAGCCGCAGGTAGAGCAGCGACGCCATCGTGATCAGCAAAGCGATACTCACCGCGTAAGCGCCACCGAAGACCACTCCCATGGGTTGGCTCTGGCCCGGCGGCGTGAATGGACCAAGCAATGTCGCCCAAAACGTCGCGAGCAGAGCAACCAGAATCGTGAGCCCATCGAGCCAAGTGCGAATGCTGCGGAACGAACCGCCGTAATGTCGGTAGGCAAGCGCATAGGCAGCCGTCAGCACCGCATAATCGAAGAAATAGCAACAATCGGCGACGGTGAGCCTGCGATCGTTTCCCGCTGCGCGCCATTCATTCCAGAGAAAGCTTGCCACGAGGCTCGCTGCGCTGAACACGCCGACCAATGCCCAGATATGCATCGAATAGCCACGCGTGCGGCGCTGCTCGCAGACGACAATTACGGTGGCGAGGATCGCGAGTCCTTGCGAGGGCACGGCAATCCAGTCGGCCACCCATTTCCAATGGCTCGGGATGCTCGCCAGCACGGCCAGTGCAATGCAGGCCACCGCCGCATAGAGCACGGCCGCGGCCGCGATAGTCTGCTTGACGCGACCGACGCTACCCCATGCTTGCTGGACCAGACTGGACGTTCCCATACCCCCCCCTCGAACGGCCGTCACTCTACCATCAAATGATTCGGCCACTGCCCCGGGGCGGGCTCGTAGAAATTGTTCATCCGATACCTCACAAGAATTGCGCGGACTGCAGGATGCCGCATACTGAAACTCCGGAACGGAGCCGCGAAGGGTGTCCCTATTGGCTGGCATCAAGACGCCGACGTTGCTCGGCCTGGATATCGGTGGCACGAAGCTCGCCTGCGTCGAAGGCGATCGCAATGGGCGCATTTTACAACGCGAGGAGCTACCGACGCTGGCCTCGCAGCCGTTCGATACCCGTTTCCCGGCGGTCGTGGCGCTCATGAAATCTCAAATCAAGCGCGCGCGGGCTGCGGGTCGCGAGGTGACTGCGCTGAGCGTTGCGATCGGCGGACCGTTGAATATCGCGGACGGCATTTTATTCGATCCGCCCCATCTTCCGGGCTGGCACCAGGTGCGATTGAAGCAGCGGCTCGCAGCCGAATTTCCCGACATGCCGATCGCGCTCGAGCACGACGGCAACGCCGGCGCGCTCGCCGAGTTTCATTTCGGCGTGGGGCGCGGTCGAACGGACCTCCGCCATTTGATTTTTCTGACCTTCGGTACTGGATTGGGCGCGGGCTTCATCTTGAACGGGCAGATTTTTCACGGCGCTTCGGATTCGGCCGGCGAGATCGGCCATTGGCGCTTGTCACAGCATGGACCCGTCGGCTACGGAAAGACGGGGTCGTGGGAATCGTATTGCTCTGGGGCCGGATTGGTGCTGCTGGCCAATCGGCTATTTCCCTCCCGCTGGTCGATCGAGACTCCGATCCGATCGCTGGTCGACCAGATGCTCGCCGACGACGCCGATGCGCTCAAAGTGGCGCAGGAAGCCGGACGGCGCATGGGACAGGGGCTTGCGCTGCTGGTCGACGCCTTGAACCCGCAAATCATCGTGCTCGGTTCGCTCGCTGTCGCGCTCGGCGACAAGATCTTGGTGTCAGCACGGCAGGTCGTTCAGCAGGAGGCGCTGCCAAACGCAGCAGCCGCCTGCTCGATCTTGCCTTCGGCGCTGGGAACGCAGATCGGCGATGTGGCGTCGCTCATGGCGGCGTTGACTGACCCGCGTGTTTCTCGGCGATTGAGCACAACCAACGACTAAAGCGACGGTGACCCATCGTGCTGCGAACACCGACCGATCGGTGACGCAGCACCGCGGTGATCAAAATCGGTAGGTAGCGCCCAGCAAGAAGAATCGGCCGACAGCACCGTCCTGATCAAGTGTCGAATATCGATATAAGGCGCCGCCACCGTAAGTCTCGAGGTCAACCGGCGGAGCCGTGTCAAACAGATTCGTGATTGAGCCGTGCACCGCGAAATGATCGCTGATCGCGTACTTGGCATAGAGATTCACGTCAGTGAAATGGCCCACCGAACAATACGGGACCCAGGCGCTTGGCAGCGAGGTCAACGGCTGCGACATCGCGGCCCCGTAGCCGTCTCCAGACGTCTGTAGCGCTACGAGACATGAATTCCAACCAGCCGATGGGTCGGTGATGTGGAATGAACCGACGTAATTCACCGACACCGTCCCGCTGGCCGGCCCTTGCTCCCAGGTCAAGGAGGCGACCGCGCGCTGCTTGGGATTGCCAGTGTCGCCGGAGACTCCCGACGGGCCGTGGGTTCCTGCGAGGTCGTAGGTAACACCTGCAACTTCGATCTCGTACTGCGAGATATAGGTGTAATTCAGCACTGCGGTCAGCTGACCCAGCGGCCCGATGTCGAACTGACTACGCATGTCGACATCGATGCCCGAGGTCTTCGTGGTGCCCGCATTCTCGTAGGGGAAATTGGAATAAATCGGGTAACCGACGGGCGTCAGCACATTTGCGGTCGTGCAAGGCGTTCCGTTGGTGGTCGTGTTGATGCAAACCGGGAGCGTTTGCTGCGGGCCGCGAACGATCGACACGAAATTGGATAGACCGCCGGCCGACGACGACGAAATGATGTCGTTGTTGAGCTGGATGCGGTACCAATCGACCGATACGTTGAATGCGCGGAACGGATCGAAAATCACGCCGAATGTCGCGTTGGTCGAACTCACCGCCTTCAAATTTGGATTCGGCGGTTCAACACCCACGATGGGGTAGGAGCAGAGGGCGTTGTAAGACCCTGCCGTGTTTGCGCCATTTTTGCAAAGTACCGGGTCGGCGCCGTTACCTTCGCCGAATGCGATACCCGATTGCGCGGACTCGGAAATCGACGGTGCACGGAATCCTCTGCCCCAGGTTCCGCGGATGCTGACCATCTCGATCGGCGTGTATTTCAGGCCGAACTTCGGGGTCGCTGAGCCTCCATAGGTGTCGTAGTGGTCGTAGCGAACGGCGGCGTCCAATTCCAATTGCTGCACGACTTTCCCGCCGAATTCGATGAAACCCGAGGCGGCGTCTTGGGATCCGACCGTGAAATTCGTGATGCCCTCCTGGATACCGCCGGTAACCAAGGCCGGGTCCTGGTCGTTTTGCGCCTTGTGGAAATACTGGATGCCGGCGGCCAACTGCAGCGGGCCGCCCGGCATTTGCAGCAACTCACGCGAGCCATGCAAATCGATCAGATCTAGGGTGCTCGAGGGGCTCGTAAACGCCTGCGGCGCAAACAGCGACGCGCCGTTCGTGGAGACTCCCGGCACGTAGGCGCCGCTATTCAGAGCCGCCTGCGCGGCCGCAGGTTCGATGCCCCCATCGAATTCGAGCGACATTTTCGCGTACATCACGCCCACGGAGGCATCGAGGTCCCAACCTGCGGCTTTACCTTTCAAGTCGCCAAACAGCCGGTAAGTCGTCGTATCCGTATCGATGACCCAAGGACCAACATCCGGGAAACTGTAGACCAGGTTCGCCGGCGCGCCGTAGGGATTCAACGGAGAGCTTGCCGGCAGCGACAGCACCGGATACACATTGACCGACAAGGGCATGCCCGGCCCCCAGGAGATCAGTGGTATCGACCCCTGTTCCTGGCCCGTGTTTTGGAGAAGATGCCCGAACGCGGGCTCGGTCGGCGGCGCCGTCTGCTGCGCGACACTGTCGAACAGCGAGGCCGTGACCGTGAACCTCCAGTCATTCGGCAGCGCCTTGGTAAACTTCGCGAGAAAGTTCGTCTGCTCGGTCGGCGGCTGAATTTGGCCGGGGAACGCGAACGTGCACTTGTCCGCGGCTTGTTGCGCGGCGGTGCATCCCGGCAGGAAAGTCTCGGCCGGCTGACTAGCGTTGGCGCCGGTCACCATCGGGTTGATTAGATAGCCGGTGACGCTGTCGGGATAGATGAGATTGGTCGCGCCAATCGCGCCCGGGTTGGTGTTCTGGCCGCCGGGTAGTCCGCTCCAATCACGATTGGTCCAGGGGCCGTTGCGTTGCGAGCCGAGGATTCGTTCTTGGCGGTGCCAGTCAAGGTCCAAGTAAATGTTGTAGCCGTCGCTGTTGAGATCACCCCAGCCGATGATTCCGGCGCCGTGCTCGGTAAGTCCGCCGCCCTGCTGAGTAGTGCCGGCCTCGGCTGTGAACTCCTGTCCGACGTAGCTTTGCTTGAGCTTGATGTTGACGACACCGGCAATTGCATCGGCACCGTAGACCGCAGATGCACCATCTTTGAGGACCTCGATGCTTTCGATCGCATTGAATGGAATCGCACTGACGTCGACGAAGCTGCGCTCGCCGTCATCGCTCAAGGGGAACGCGACCATGCGCTCACCATCGATCAGTGTCAGCGTGTCGCCGACCGTCAAGCCGCGCAATGCAATCCCGGATCCGCCGGATGCGAATGCTTGTCCGAAACCCTGGTTGAGCGTGCCCTGCCCGTTGGCCGAGAGGTTACGCAGGACGTCGGACACGTTCGTGTAACCGGAATTGATGAGGTCCGCGGCGTTGATGACCTGGACCGGGCTTGGGGTTTCCAAATCGGTGCGCTTGATCAAGGATCCCGTGACGACGATTTCTTGGAGGTCTGCGTCCGAAGAAGATTTTGGCGGCGCTTGTTGCGCGCTGACCGGCAAGCTCAGCATGACCGCCGATGCGCTTGCCGCCAGAATGCCCCTGAGCACCTGGCGCGTATCGAGTTTCAGCAGCTGCCCGGACCGAGAGGAGATTTCCCCCGATGACTTTTGCATGATGAGCTCCCTAAATTTATCCGTAAATTCAAGTCTTGCTGCGCAATCGCATGCAGCGTCTTGCCGCCGTCAAATTGCTCGGCCGGCGATCACAAACCGTGATTACGCTGAGCGCTCATGCGGAAATACAACCAATATCTGTCGCGTCGTCCCCTATTGTTTGCCCTAAGGATAGTCAAAATCCGCCGCGAAACAATCCTCATATCGGGACCCCGCGGTTGTTGTATCGAGGCAACAGGCATTGCACCGGCGGCGCGAGGTCGCCGCACCCCGGCGATGCTGCGTTGACGAATTTACGGCGGCGCCGCGCGCAAAAACGCCTGCATGTGAAACCGTGCCTGGTCCTGCGCATAGCGAAATTGTGCGCCCACGGGACAGGCACGGCGGGCGAGGCAACCGTGTTCGCGACAATCAACACCGGCGCCACTGCGCACGTGATTGACGCAGGCCTCCACGTCGAACGAACCGGAGCGAAACGCCGCGACCGGGCACGCCGACAGGCAGGGCTTTGCTGCGCATCCGGCGCAGGGATCGCGAGAGGGCGCAACGCCCGGCAAATCGATTCGATCCGGCAGCACGAGCGCGCCCCGGTACGCATGCCAAAGTCCCCAATGCGCATGAATCAGCAGGCCGATCGGGCTCTGGTGCACGGGCTCGCAGCGCGCGGCGAGGCGCTGAAATGGCAGCTGCGGTGCGCGTCCGTTGGGATAGAGCTCGATCGCGCCAAATTCGGCCGCGAGCAAGCCGACAATGCGGCGAGACCAACGATCGAGCGGGTCCGGCTTACCGTCGCTCGCCTCCGCGGAGCAACGGAAGAATTCCCATTGATGACTTGCGGTGAAGCCCAACAGCATGATCGTGCCGACGGCGATGCCCGGTAGCACGGCATCGAATTCCCTAGGCTCAGGATGGAACGCGCCGCGCACCGCGAGGCCGAGCGCCTGTGCGCGCCGGCACAGCGCGTCAAAGCGCGCGCATCGTCCGGCATCAGAACTCATGGCCGCGCCTCATGACACTCCGGTCGCCTCACTCCATCATTGATCGGCCCTCAGGCATCATAGCGCCAGTTCCAGGCGCCGAAGGAGATGCTGAGCGCATGCGTGAGATTCGAAACCCGGCGACGCTCGAGCTGCTCGGCACCATGCCGGATAACGGTCCCGAGGAGGTTGCACACGCTGTCGCGGCGGCGCGTGCGGCGCAACCCGCCTGGGGCTCAGCGCCGGCTGCGGATCGTGCCAAGCACCTCGTCGAAATTGGCGCGCGAGTGCGCGCCCGCGAGCGTGAACTTGCGTCGCTATTGACGAGGGAAACCGGGAAGCCCCGCTGTGAATCGATCGATTGCATCGAAGCGGTCATCGCCTTGTTCGAGGGCTGCGCATTGGCGGGCGCGGCGGCTCAGTCGAACGCTGCCGGTCGGGCGCGCGCCGGCGTCGTCGCCGCGCTCGTGCCGTTCAATTTCCCGCTGCTGCTGATGGCGGCCGCGATCGCGCCGCAGATCGCGGCAGGCAGTACGGTCGTCTGCAAACCGCCGCAACAAAATCCGCTCGCGTGCTTGCTGCTTGCGGAAGCCTTCGACGCGCTGCCCGCCGGCGTCGTCACCCTCGTCACCGGCGGTGTCGACACCGGCCGCGCACTCGTCGACCACCCCGGTGTCGACTTGATCGCGTTCACCGGGTCCGCCAAGGTCGCACGGCAAATCGCTGCCGCGGCTCCGCGCAAGCACGTCGAGCTCGAACTCTGCGGTGTCGATGCCTTCATCGTCTGTGAAGACGCCGACCTCGACATCACCGTACCCGCCGTCGCCTGGGGTCGCCTGATGAACGGCGGTCAAGCCTGCGCCTCCGCTAAGCACATCTACGTCGCACGCTCGATCGCGGCGGAGTTCGTTGAGCGCATGCACCCTTGCGTCGGTTTCCTCGATGTCGACGATCCAATCAAGGCGTCGACCGACTTGGGTCCGCTGATTTCACTCGAGGCCGCGCACCGCGTCGAAGATCAAGTCGGACGTACGCTGCGCGACGGTGCGACCTTGATACTCGGCGGGCGGCGTTTTCGCCCGTCTGGCCTGCCGGGGCATTTTTTCCAACCAACGATCCTCACGAACGTGCGCCCTGGAAGCGTCCCGTCACGCGAGGAAATCCTCGGTCCCGTGATCACGGTGACTCCGGTCAGCGGTCTTGCGCAAGCGCTACGCATGGCCGGCGAATCCGGCTCCGCGTTCGGTGCATCGATTTATGCGCGTGACACCGACCCCGTGATGGAAGCGCTGGAGTCGACCGCGATCGGCATTTTTCGGATCAATGACCCGCCGACCGGCATCGGTGCCGGGCCGCTCGGAGGAGCCCGCCATGCCGCGATTCGCCGGATCCTCGGCGGCGAATCGGCCGAGACGGTCCGCGAACCCAAACAAGTGATGTCGGCGGCGGCGATCGAGCCGAAGCCCTGGTGGTTCCCCTACAGCGATCGCAGAATCACGAGCCGATTGCTAAAGCCTTAAGGTCGATCGGCTCAAGCGCCAACGCGCGGGTCCGGCGAAGCTCAGTGCTTCGCGCCGAGCACGCGCGCGGTCTCGGCTACGATTTCGGCGAGTGCGGTGTCGGCCGCCTGCTCGTAGGCCGCGATGATCGCGGTCAAGCGATTGTCGGCAGCAAGCTGCGTCGCGCTCGCATCGAAACGGCTCAGAATACGTCGATCGCTCGCCTTGCCGAGCCGTGCCGAAAAATGCACATGAATCGTCGGGATTGCCTCGCCGGTCGTGTACTCCGCCTGAAAATCATCGACGTCGATCTCGAGCCAATACCCGGCCGAAAACACCGACGCATCGCTGCTCACGCTGCGCAGATTCGCGTGCGTGTGAAATGATTGTAGTGCCATTTCTTGGACGACTTCGTCGAGCGACGCGCTCCAACGAGCACCGGCGTAGTAGTCGAGTCGCCGATCGGGATAGGAAACGGCAATGCGATCGGTATCCAACCCGGAACGCACGAGCGGCTTTAGAACCGACAAATCGGCCGCGATCTCGGGACCCGGCGTGCCCGGATGTGCGGACAAGCGGTAGAGCGTTGGCGCGGGTACTTTGCTCGAGAACAGAGAACCGCAGGCCGCTAGCGCACACGCAACAGCGAGCAGCAGCGAGACGCAGTAAACAGACGTGCGGACGCTCATTGGGGCACTTCCAGTCCGCGATGATTGGGCTCATAAATCAACTGCGACGGGTTCTCCTTCAAGGATCGCGACAGATCGCGGAAATCCCGCGCAGCCGCGCTCGTCTCACGCAATAGACGTTCGAGCTCGGGCAGACTGTGGCTCGTGAATCTCGAGATTCCCGGTCCATTATCGGCAACGAACTGATCCATACGCTGCGAGGTCGCCGCCAAATTGTCGCTGAGGATGCGAACATTGGCGACCGCAGCCTTGATGTCGGGCCCTGCGCTCACGATGACCGATTGCAGATCCGCCGCGGCATCGTGCACCTCGCGCGCGGCTCCGCGCATATCGGTGGCCATCGCCTCGATGCCGCGAATCGTTGCCGGCAGTCGCTCGCTCGCGAGGCCGGCATTTTCGAGAGTCTTCTTGACCGCATTGATATTACCGTCGCTCAACAAGCGATTGAATCGATCGACCGCCTCGGCCATGCGCACCGCCAAACCCGGCAAATTTTTCAGCAAGACGTCGAATTCGGACGGCGTCGATCGAATGACCGGGTAGTGCTCGCCCTGGGCGAGCGGACCCGCCGTCGCGGGATTCGGATCCTGCTCGAGGTCGATGAACAACAGACCCGTGACACCCTGCAGGGTTAGGGAGGCGAGCGTGCGGTTGTCGATCGGGGCCGTGGAATCAATGTCGGTGATCACCAGCACGCGGTCGCGATGATCGGGCTCGATCACCATGCGTTTAACCTTGCCGACATTGACGCCTAGGTAGCGAACCGTGCCCCCGTCGGTCAGTCCGCTGACCGACCCTTCGAAGTAGATCTCGTAGCGCTGATAAGTGCGTTTATCCCGTTGATCCGTATACCAATACACGAACGCGACCGCCATCGCGATGACGAGCAGGACGAACGCGCCGACCGCGACGTAGTTTGCATCCCTATCCATGCCGGTCCCTCTCGGCGGCTCGCGCCCGCGGACCCTGGAAATATTCTTGGACCCAAGGATTCGGATTCTGCATCATGCCGTCGAGCGTGTCGGTAATCATCCGATGGTCGACGATGACGCCGACTCGATTGCAGGTGTGAAACAGCGTATTCAGGTCGTGCGTGATCATGACCACGGTGAGCTGCAGTTGTGAATGCAGGTATAACAGTAGCTCATCGATGGCCGCAGCGGAAATCGGGTCGAGTCCCGCGGTAGGTTCGTCGAGGAACAACAGCTTGGGCTCGAGCGCCAGCGCTCTGGCGAGAGCCGCCCGCTTGACCATCCCCCCCGACAGCTGCGATGGATATTTGCCGGCCGCGTCGGGCGTCAGCCCCACCATCAACAGATTCAGTTCGGCGAGCGCGTCGAGCGTCGCTTCGCTCAAGCGGCGATATTCGCGCAGCGGCAATTGGATATTTTCGGAGACCCTCAAGGAACTGATCAACGCGCCGTTCTGAAACAACACGCCGTAACTCTGGACGAACGCGATCCGATCGGCGCGCGCGAGGTCCTCGATTTTCGTGCCGTACATCTCGACGCTGCCCGCATCGGGGTGATGCAGCCCCAAGATCGATCGCAGCAGAACGGTTTTTCCCGCACCGGACCCGCCGACCACGCCGAAGATTTCGCCACGGCGAACCTCGAGATCGAGGCCGTCGTGCACCACTTGTGCGCCGAAACGATTGACGAGTCCCGTTACGCGAATGACCGGATCGGAATCCTGGATCGCCATCAGAAGCCCAACTTTTGATACATCACGGCGAACAGAGCGTCCGCGAGAATCACCATGAAGATCGACTGAACGACCGCGAGCGTGGTCAGGCGGCCGAGTTCGCGCGCCGTGTTTCGAACCTGCATGCCTCGATAGGTGCCGACCATCCCGATCAGCAACGCAAACACCGGCGCCTTGATCAAACCGGCCCAGAATGTCGTCGCGGATATCGCCTCGCGCATGCGCGCCGTAAATTGTGGGAGCGAAATGTTGAGTTCGAACACCGACAAGAGTCCGCCGCCGGCCAGCCCCATGGCGTCCGCGACGATCGTGAGCAGTGGCAGTGCAACGACGAGCGCGATCACGCGCGGGACCACGAGCAACTCGATCGGGTTCATGCCCATCGCCCGCAGTGCATCGGTTTCCTCGTTGAGTTGCATGACGCCGATCTCCGCCGCGAATGCGCTGCCGGAACGGCCGGCAACGATGATCGCCGTCAAGAGCACACCCAATTCCCTCAATACCGCGATCGTCACGAGGTCGACGACGTAGATCTCGGCCCCGAATTGGCCCAGCTGCTGTGCACCGAGATAGGCGACGATCACGCTGATCAGAAATGCGATCAATGCGACGATCGGTATCGCTGTGATCCCGGTTTCATAGGTGTGCCGGACCAGCGACGAGATGCGCAGCGCGCGCAGCCGGGTGAACATCTGCCCGACAACCGACACCGTGCGGCCAAAGAACGCGACGGCGCCGCGCGCGCCGATTCCCTGACGGATCGCCCAGTGGCCCACCTCGGCAAGCAGATCGCCGAAGTTGCGGGGATGCGGCTGCGCGCCTGTGCCGCCGGCCGTCTGCTGGACCTGCAGTTTTTGGAGAAACTCCAGAAAATGCGGCGGATCGCCGCCATGTCGAATCGCCAAGCCGCCACGATTCAACTCGGCAAGACGCGTCAGCAAGGCCCAGGTCGTGCCGATTCCCGGTGTTTTGGCGCCGCTCCAATCGCATTGGAGTTCGCCAGAGAGCGTCGGCGGCAAAGTCTCGAGCTGATCTTGGACGCCTGCGATCGCCGCCAGCGACCAATCACCGTTCAATACGAGTCGCCAATGGCCGCCGTCACCTTCGAGCGTCAAGGGGACCGTCACGGCTCTTCTCGTCTCAGCGCATCAGCGTTGCAGCCATTGTTCTATGCTAGCAGGCGCAGCGCCAAGATTGCTCGCTCGCCGGAAATTGCGCGCACGTAATCGCCGGCACCCGGTCTCGTCAGCCGCGCAAACTTGCGACGGCATAATCGTCCGCATCCCGGGCGGACAGCCGGCTGCGCGCCGGATTGCAGATCCAATTGACTGCGAGGCCTGCGAACAGCGCCGCTGAATAGCCGGTCGCCAACAGGAAGCCATATCGCGCGTGACCAAAATGGTCGCTCACGATCCCCATTGCCAAGGGGCCCAGCGCGGCGCCGGCGCATGTGAAAAACAGAATCACGCCGGCGATGGTCCCGTGTTCGGACTTGTGAAAGCAGCTGATACCCTTCGAATTCAGCGTCGGATAGATCACTGACATGAACAAACCCGTGAGCGGCAAGGAATATACGGCGACCGCGGACCCACCGAGTGCGCTCGCGAGAAAACAGGCCAATATAGCCGCACTGAACGAGGTCAGGATCGCGGCCCAATTGAACCGGGCGAGCAACCAAGCCCCCAGGAAGCGTCCGGCGGCGCGCAATACGAAGAATATCGATATCGCGTAGCTTGCAATGAGCAGCGCAGGACCGTGATAGTCCTGCAACAGTGTCGGCATCCAAACATAGATCGCGCACTCGGTCGCGACATAGAAAAAAGCGCCGAGACTGAAGCCGAGCGCATAGGGGTTTTTCATCATCGCCAACGTGTGCGACAGATCGATCGGCTCGGCCGAGATTTTCTGAACCGTCGGATATCGCAGCAGCGCGGCAATCACGATCAACGATGCGCAAACCGTGCCGACAATCAGATAGAGCCATTGCCACGACAGGCCCGCGCTCAGCAGGCGGGCGACGATCGCCGGACCGATGATCGCGCCGACGCCGAAGAATCCTTCGACCATGTTCATGATCGAAGTGTGCTGTCTCGTCGAACTCGAAATGTCCCCGATCAGCGCAAGCGCGCCGGTCTTGAAGATGCCGATCGCGCAACCCGAGACCAACAGCAGCGAGATAAAGAACGCGACCGCATGGCCGACGGCGAATAAATAAGAATTCACGGTAAACAGCGCCAAACCCAGAATGATCGAGCGCTTGCGGCCGATTTTATCGGCGAGAAAGCCCAACAAAATCCCGGCAGCAGCGATGCCGATCATCGTCGCGTACTGGAACGACGCCGCTTGCGCCATGCTGAGGCCGAATTGGCGAATGACCTGCGGAATGATCACGCCGATCGAATCGGTGGTCATTGCAAACATCATGAACATCAAATAGGTCAGCCATCGAATCAGCACGATGCTCGAGTTCGCGCCGACTTGGTGGCCGTCCACCGCCGCATTTTCTTGCATGTTGGCACTCCCTTGGGCCGGCGCCAGTACAATCGATTGCGAACGACATTGCAAATGACGCTCCTGAGCCCCTCCGCTCAGGGGTCGCGGGGGCGCGGCGCGCTGCTTTCGCGGACGATCAGTTCCGTCGGCAGCATCAGCGGGCTTGGATGCTTGCCTTCGATGATCGCCAACAGGGCATCGACCAGGGCTTCGCCGCCTTTGTCGATGGGCTGACGAATGGTGGTCAGCGACGGGTGAAAATATTGTGCAAGTTCGATGTCATCGTAGCCGACCACGGCCACGTCGGCCGGCACCAGCAGGCCGACCTCGCGCAGAGTGCGCACCGCGCGCATCGCCAAAAGGTCGCTGCTGGCGAAAATCGCATCGAAGCGAATTTTCTCTTCGATCAACTCCTGAACGGCGCGCCGGGCACTACCCTCTGCGAATGCCGTCGGACGCACCAGACGCGCCTCGTAGGCGATCGAATGTTCCTTGAGTGCGCGTCGATAGCCCTCGTGACGATGGCCCACCTCGGGCAATTCCGGGTCGCCGAAGAACGCAATGTTGCGGCGACCGGTGCTGATCAAGTGCTCCGTTGCGAGCATGCCGCCGGTGATGTTGTCGCTGCCGATCGTGCAGTAGATTTGCTGTGGCAGGCGAGCGCCCCAAACGACGATCGGAATGCGGCGTGCCGCCAGTTCGTTGAGCTGGTCATGATGATGCCACTGCCCGATCAGAATCACGCCGATGGCCCGTCCGGAGGCCTCGAGCTGTGCGGCCAAATCGAGCCGCTCGGCGTCGACGCGCGAGAGCAGCATGTCGTAGCCGCGTTCGGTGAGCGCGTCGGCAAGACTGCCGAGAATGCTGACGAAAAAAGGGTCCGATATGTGCTGGCGTGTTCGCGCATCGTACGGAACCACGACAGCAACGGTCTGATTGCGCTGCAATCGCAAGTTGCTCGCCCCGACGTTGATCGAATAATTGAGCGAACGGGCGAGCTCGGCGATCCGCGCACGCGTTTCTTCGTTCACGAGCGGACTTTGATTGAGCGCTCTCGAGACGGTCGACACCGAGACGCCTGCAAGCCGCGCGACATCCTCCATCTGTAACTTGCGGTTGCTCGGCACCGGCTCACGCGGTTTGGTCTGTTTGCTCTTCTTGGCGGTGCGGCTGCGGGCGATCGGTCGTGACATGAATGGTTCGCGAAGGGGTTGCGGCGGAGGGTCATCATAGCAACCCCGCCGCTGCCGCCGGCAAGCCATTGATTTGCGATCAAACCGTCGTTGCTACCTTTATAGCAATCGTTTGCATATAATGCCCGCCCCGAAGCGGGAGCCAGAAGAACCAATCGACGCGATGAAAAATCAAGTTCAATTGATTGCCTACGCCGATCGTTTCGGCCTAGGAACGCTCGCGGACCTCGGGCGCCTGCTAGCCGGACCGCTGCAGGATGTGTTCGGCGCAGTGCATTTATTGCCGTTTTTCGATCCGATCGACGGTGCCGACGCCGGCTTCGACCCGATCGATCACACCCGCGTCGACCCGCGCCTCGGCAGATGGAGTGACGTCGACACCCTATCGCACCAGCTCGACGTCATGGCCGATGTGATCGTCAATCACGTGTCGGATCGCTCGCCGCAATTCCTCGATTTCTACGAGCGCGGCTCGGCATCTGCGTTCAATGGCATGTTCTTGACGCGCGAGAGCGTCTATCCGGCCGGCGCCAGCGCCGCCGACCTCGCCAAGATATACCGGCCGCGGCCGAGCCAGCCCTTTCGGGAAATCAGGCTCGCGACCGGTGATCGCTTGACGCTGTGGACTACCTTCACGCAGCAGCAGCTCGACATCGACGTCACGCATCCGAAGGGACGCGAGTATCTCGAGCGTATCTTAGCCAAGCTCGCCGCCAACGGGGTGAGCATGGTCCGGCTAGACGCGGTCGGATATGCGATCAAGAGAGCCGGCACCAGCTGTTTCATGTTGCCCGAGACCTTTACCTTTATCCGCGATTTTGCCGCGCGCGGCCGCGAGTTCGGCATCGAAGTGCTGGTCGAGGTGCACGCGCATTACCGGCGTCAGATCGCGATCGCCGCGCACGTCGATTGGGTCTACGATTTCGCGCTGCCGCCCCTGGTTTTGCATGCCTTTGCATTCGCGACCGCCGCAGCCCTCAAGCAGTGGATCCTGATTCGGCCTACCAACGCCATCACCGTGCTCGATACCCACGATGGCGTCGGAATCATCGACATCGGCGCGGATCCGTCCGACCGCGCCGGATTGCCCGGCCTCGTGCCACCGCACGAAATCGATCAGCTCGTCGAGGGAATTCATCAGCGTAGCCTTGGCCAGAGTCGCCAGGCGACCGGTGCGGCAGCATCCAATCTCGACCTCTATCAGGTCAATTGCACGTTCTTCGATGCGCTCGGCGGGGATGAGCGCCGCTACCTGCTCGCCCGCGCGATCCAGTTTTTCCTGCCGGGAATTCCGCAAGTCTATTACGTGGGACTGCTCGCCGGGCACAACGACATGGAGCTGCTGGCCCGCACCGGCGTCGGCCGGGATATCAATCGCCGCTATTACTCGCGTGCCGACATCGAGACCGAACTCGAGCGGCCCGTGGTTCAGGATTTGCTGGCCTTGATCCGGTTCCGCAACCGCCATCCGGCCTTCAACGGGAGCTTTCGGCTCGTCGAGTCGCCCGCGACCATGCTCGTACTGCGTTGGGAGATCGCAGATCACTTCGTCGAGCTGCGTGTAAACCTGGTTGACGCCGGCCATGAATTGATCTGCTCGAACGCAACCGACGCGCCTGCGCCGCAGTTTCGCTGCGGCGCCCGGTCGCTTTATTGAAATCGACATGCAAACGGTTGCATTGCAGCAACGAAGTTGACTAAAACCTGCATTTACCGATATAAATCATCAATCTGCATCGCACAAAGGCATGTAATCTCATCTTATTGCAAACGTTCTCATTTTCTGTTGTACTCGTCGCGGCTGGAATTTCTGCCTCTGAAAAAAACAAGAGGCGCTTTTACGCGTAGAAGAAAAGGGGAGTAGTACCGATGGGAGAATTATCGAACGACAAGCTGCGCCTGAGCATCTTAGCGGCGCTATCGATGGCGACCGCCGTGCCGGCGCTCGCGGACAGCGCGAATCCGAGCGCGAGCACACCGGCGCCAACTTCCGGCCAGTCGTCCTCGAATGATGCCGATACGCTGGATCAAATCGTCGTCACGGCCTCGACGGGCGACAAGACCCAGCTGCGCAGCTCGCTGCAAGTCACCGACATTTCGAGCGAGCTCGTCCAGGACATGGCACCGCGCTCCACGGCCGAAACGCTCAAATTGATCCCCGGTATGTCCGTGACTGACATGGCGGGTGGTGGCGGTAACGCCAACTTCTCCGTCCGCGGTCTGCCGGTGACGACGGGCGGCGCACCCTTCGTGCAGCTGCAGGAAGACGGCCTGCCGCAGGTTTTGTTCGGCGACATGAATTTCGGCAACAACGACTACTGGACGCGCTTTGACGTCTCGAACACGATCGAAGCGACCGTCGGCGGCAGCGCCGCGACGCTCGCAGCCGGCGCGCCCGGAGCGGTCATCAACTACATCAGCGATACCGGCATCAAGCAAGCTGGCGTATTCACGCTCTCCGAGGGCGTCGGTTTCAACGAGTCGAAAGCGACCTTCGCGGTCGGCGGCCCGATCAGCGATACCTGGCGCTATCACATGGACGGTTTCTACGTCTACGGCACCGGTCTGCGCGATCAGGGCTCGATCGGCGAGAACGGCTATCAGATCAAAGCCAACCTCACGCACGATCTCAGCGACGACAAAGGCTACATCCGCTTTTACGTGAAATTGCTGGATGATCAGGAAGAATACAACGCGGGCGGCCCGGTGAATGCGGTCGGCAGCAGCAACACTCTGTCGAGCATCTCTCCCTACCCCGGCAACGATATTCGCACCGGGACTACGGTCGGCATCTACAACCAATCCATCAGCTACCTCAACAGCACCACCGGCACATTTGCACAGGTCCCGAACGACGGCGTTCACCCCGTCGTGCACTCCTTCGGCGCCGAATTGCACTTTACGCCGGCCGGCGACCTGGCGATCGACAACAAATTTCGGCTCACGCAGATGTCCGGAAATTTTGCGGCCCAGTTCTTTGGGCTTTCGAACACTGCGAGCGTCATCGGTACAACCGTCAACGGCCAGAAGGTCGGCAGCGTCGTGTACGGCGCCGGGCCGAACGCCGGTCAGGCGTATAGCGGACTGACCGACAGCAGCGCCCAGATTTACACCAACATGTCGGACATGGGCAGTGTGGTCAACGACTTCGCGTTGTCGGACAAGTGGATCATCGGTGCGAACAAGCTCTCGGCCAGGGCCGGCCTGTTTTACATGAACCAGACCATCGATCAGAACTGGCATCCGAACGTTTCACTCGCGACCGTGAGCGGTTCCAATCCGGCGCCTTTGAACCTGATCAGCAGCTCGGGCCAGTTGCTGAGCAACGCCGGCATCTCGGGCTACAACACGAATTGGGGAGCGGGCAACGACCGCACCTACGCGATGAATGTGGCCGACACCGCGCCGTACCTCGATCTCACCTGGGATCTGGACGCCCTGCAGCTCGAAGGCAGCTTGCGCCGGGACGATTATCGAGTGACCGGCTGGGCCGAAAGCGCGAGCGCGGCGACGACCAACATCGGCTACCTCTCCGGCGGGACCTTCAGCCCCACCGGCTCGCTGACGACGCCGCTGGTTTCTTACATGACGCTGGATCCGAGCACGTACGAGCCACTGAACTACGGCCTCAGCTACAACTCGTGGTCGGCCGGTGCCCTCTACCAGTTCGGCAGCGACACGAGCGTGTATGCGCGCGCGAGCCGCGGCGGCAAGGCCAACACGGACCGCAACATCCTGTCCGGCTATACGAACCCCGATGGTTCGCTGAACCAGTCCGGTCAGAATCAGGCCGTCGATATCGTTCTGCAGCAGGAAGTCGGCATCAAGCACAAGGGGCAGATCCTCGACGGCAGCTACAACTTCACGGCCGCGTACTTCCAAACGAGCTTCGGTGAGTCGAGTTACGACTTGACGAAGCCGGCCGCGGATCGCTACTTCGACGACAAATATTCGGCGAAAGGCATCGAATTGAACGGCACGTTGCGCTTTGGCGGCTTCACGTTGTACGCACAAGCAACGTTCCAGAATCCGACCGTCGATGCGAACGAGGTCGGCTCGAGCCCGTCGACTTTGGTCAGTGGTGGCACGGGTTACCTGCCGGGTGGCACGGCGAAGGTCATGTACGCGATCGTGCCCTCCTATACGTGGGGCCCGGTCAGCGGCGGCTTCGTGGTGCAAGGTCAGAGCCAAGAAAACATCAACGGCTACCCGCCGTATTACTCGCCGGCAAACACCTTCGTCGATCTGTTCGCGATGTACCGGATCACCGATGCGGTCTCCGTCGGCGTGCACGCCAACAACCTGTTCAACACCCTGGGTCTCGGCGGCGGTGGTTCGGTCACGACCGGTCCGGGCGTGATCGGCGCGAGCGCCGAACCGGGTCGTACGGTATTGGCAGACGTGACGGTGAAGTTCTAAGGCCGAGCACGGCGGATCGGGGGCAAGGACGCCGCCGATCAGCCATTCTGCTAGAGTGCGCGGCGCCGGGACCTGACTCCATATTCGGCGGTCCAGTACGAAATAACTATTCGAGGCGGTCAGTGCCGGACGATAGTCGCAAGATTCAACGAATCGTCATCCTCGGCGGCGGTACGGCGGGCTGGATGACCGCAGCGGCCCTGAGCCGCTCGATCGACCGCGATTGCATGATCACGCTGGTCGAGTCCGAGGAGATCGGCATCATCGGCGTCGGCGAAGCGACGATCCCGCCGATCAAGCTGTTCAACGATATGCTGGGCCTCGACGAAAACGATTTCGTCCGCCGTACCAAGGGCACGTTCAAGCTTGGTATCGAGTTCGTCAACTGGAGCAAGCTCGGTCATCGTTACTTTCATCCGTTCGGCAGCTACGGCCGGCCATTCGATCTCGTGCAAATGCAACATCACTGGCTGCGAGCGCAGCAGGAAGACAAGGCCGCGAGTCTCGATGAGTACTGCATGGCCTGGGCAGCTGCCAAACTGGGGCGGTTCGATCGGCCGACGCAGGATCCTCGCAGCGTGCTCTCCACGTTCCTATACGCCTACCAATTCGACGCGTCGCTCTACGCGCGCTTCTTGCGCGAGTTCTCCGAGGCACGGGGTGTCAAACGCCTCGAGGGCAAAGTCCAGGCAGTCGAACAGCATCCGGTCACCGGTTTCGTCGAGCGGCTGCGCATGGAAAACGGTGTTGTCGCCGAGGGCGAGCTGTTCATCGATTGCTCGGGGATGCGCGCGCTGCTGATCGAACAGACATTGAAAACGGGATTCGAAGACTGGTCGCACTGGCTGCCCTGCAATCGTGCGTTCGCGGTGCCTTGCGAGAACACCGATTTGACTCCCTATACACGCTCGACCGCGCACGCCGCCGGCTGGCAGTGGCGCATTCCGCTGCAGCATCGGACCGGCAATGGTCACGTGTATTGCTCGAATTTCCTTGGCGACGATGAGGCGGCGGCGGTCTTGCTTCGCAATCTCGACGGCAAGGCGCTCGCCGACCCGCGGCCAATCCGGTTTACCGCAGGCCGCCGAAAATTACACTGGAATAAGAACGTGATTGCGATCGGCCTTTCCAGCGGCTTTCTCGAACCCCTGGAATCGACTTCGATACACCTGATCCAGGCCGGGATCTCCAAACTATTGGCCTACTTCCCCGACCGGGATTTCGATCCCATCGTGACGCGGGAGTTCAACCGCGTCGCAATCGCCGAGGTTGAGCGCATTCGCGACTTCATCATCCTGCACTACCACCTCACGAATCGCGACGACAGCGAGATGTGGCGCTACTGTGCTCACATGTCGATCCCCGAAACACTCCAGTACAAGGTCGACCACTTTCGCCACTACGGGCGCATCCTGCCCGGGGAACTCGACATCTTCGGACCCAGCAGTTGGCTTGCGGTGCACATCGGTCAGATGAACTGGCCCGAGCGCAACGATCCGCTGCTCGGCTACCGAAATTTCAATGGCACGGCTTATCTCGAGCAGCTGCGCCGTAGCCTGGAGAAGTCGGCGCAGGCGATGCCGACACACCAGGCCTATATCGACCGGCATTGCAAGGCGGCGTGAACGCTGTACGGTGAATTGTGGCTATGACGATCAAGGCTTCGTATCGCGCGATGGCCTGCGCGGGCTCACTCTGCGTTCTGTGCGCCGCCGTGCCGGCGCGGGCGGACGGCGGTTTCGCAGACTCGCTGGAGCCGACTGGCCATTGGATGGAGCGCTCATTCGGCAATGCGCCGCTTCCGCCCATGGGGTGGAACAGCTGGAACGCATTTCATACCCAGATCGACGAGGCGAAGCTGCTGGGTTCGGCGCAGGCCATCGTGAACTCCGGGCTGCGCGATTTGGGATATCGCTATATCAACATCGATGATGGCTGGTGGCAGAAGCGCCGCCAACCCGATGGCCGCATGGTCGTGCGGACCAGTATTTTCCCAAGCGCGCAGGGGCCGGACCCCGAGCAAACGAGCTTCAGGCCGCTCGTCGAACGACTGCACGGACTCGGGCTCAAGGCCGGCATCTATTCCGACATCGGACGCAATGCCTGCTCGCAGGCTTACCCGCAACCCGACTCGCTGCTGCCGACCGGCAGCGTGGCCGAACGCGAGGTGGGTCTGTATGACCATCTCGCGCAGGACATCGCACTGTACTTTCGCGAATGGGGTTTCGATTACATCAAGGTAGACGGCTGCGGCTTGAACGCATTCAGTCCCGACAAGCCCGCGGTCAAGACCGGCCAATTCCGGCCCTTTCCGGCCTACGTGGTCTCCGACTCAGTCAACCAGACGCGCGTATCGGCAATTCGCGAGCTCTACGGTCAGGTGCGTGATGAGCTGATCCGCGTGCGCCCTTTGCAAGATTTTGTGTTCTCGATCTGCAATTGGGGCACGGCCAACGTGCGTGCCTGGGGCCGCGACTACGGCAACTTGTGGCGCACCAGCGACGACATCGAGCCGCGCTGGGCTCGGATGCTCTACAACTTCGATTCGGTGGTGACGCGCGAGCTCTATTCCGGCCCAGGACACTGGAACGATCCGGATATGCTCTACATCGGCCAGGGCGAGTTCGACGCCAACCACCTGCCCGAGGCGCGAACACATTTCGCATTGTGGGCCATCGTCGACGCACCGCTGATCATCGGCTACGACCTGCGTCAGGCGCCGAAGCCGCTGCTCGATATTCTGGGTGCGGCGGAGATCGTCGCGGTCAATCAGGATCCAGCGGGCAACCAGGGCGTGCTCGCTTACACGAGCGATGACCTGCAGATCATCGTCAAGCAATTGTCGGCGCGCGATGAAAAGGCGGTGGTCATTTTCAATCGAGGCACCGAGTCGGTGGATGCGAAGCTCACGGCTGCGCACCTGAAGTTCCAGTCAGCAACCCCAATCCAAGTGAGGGACCTCCGGCAGCAGCGCGATCTGCCTGCGTTTACTGACGAGGTCTCGTTTTCGCTCGCGCCACGCGAATCCGTTATCTTGCGTGTCAAAGGGCGCCCGCTGCTCAGCCATGGAATGTACCTCTCGGAAATGCCCGCACGGCTATACGTCGCCGCCGACGGCATCCATGCATTGCAGGCCGATCCGCAAATCCACAGGCCGGTGAACATCGATGATGGCGCGACCCGCGGCACGGGACCGCGGCCGGCGCTTGCCGGATGGGGAGGACCGCGCGCGGACTCCACGCCCTACAACAACGAACTGCGCTTGCGTGGCAATGTTTACACCTCCGGGATCGGAGCATTGGCAAATTCGCGCCTGCAGCTCAAGGCGGATGCATTGTTCCGGCGGTTTTCCGCGCAAGTCGGCATCGACGACAGCAGTCTCGAACGCTCGACGAAAGCGCGTTTTGAAGTCTACGGCGACGGACGCCTGCTGGCCCGATCGCCGGCGCTCGGGGCGAACGATGCCCCGTTTGCGCTCGACGCCACGGTGGCCGGCGTGAAGACGATCGAACTGGTCGCACGTGAAATCGGCAGGGAATCCGCGCCCACGGTCGTCACCTGGGCTGAGGCGGCGCTCAGTCAGGCAAAGCCGTAGCGGTCCGCTGAAAGACCGATCCTCGCAAGGGAATCACGGACCATGGTCAGACACCTGCTCTTCGTTTCCGTGCTCATGACCTTCGCCGCCGCAGCCGCCGGCGAGCCACGCTCGTTCGCTGAGCCGTTGCGTCCGCAGTACCACTTCTCGCCCGCTGCACATTGGATCAACGACCCGAATGGGCTCGTGTATTTCAAACATGAATATCATCTGTTCTTCCAGTACAACCCGCAGGGCGACACCTGGGGCCACATGAGCTGGGGGCATGCGGTGAGCACCGACCTCGTTCATTGGCACGAACTCCCCGTCGCGATCGCGGAGGACGAACGTGCAATGATCTTCTCGGGCAGCATTGTCGTCGACGAGCACGACACCAGCGGCTTCGCTGCGCACGGAGGCACGCCGCTCGTCGCCGTTTACACGGCCGCCGAGCACCGCGCCGGCGGCCTGCAGTCTCAGGCGCTCGCCTACAGCAACGATCGGGGCCGCACTTGGACCAAGTTCGTGGGCAACCCGGTACTCGACTTAGGGCTGCGCAATTTCCGCGACCCCAAGGTCTTTTGGTACGAACCGCGCCATAGCTGGATCATGGCCGCGGTCTATTCGGATCGCCATCAGGTCGGACTGTTTTCCTCGCCGGACCTCAAACATTGGACGCATCTGAGTGACTTTGGTCCTGCGGGTGCGACCGACGGCGCATGGGAGTGTCCCGATCTGTTCGAGTTATCCGTCGACGGCGACGCCGCGGATGCACGCTGGGTGTTGAAGGTCGACGTGTTTCGCAGCGCCGTCGCTGCGGGCTCGGGGACGCAGTACTTCGTCGGCCGATTCGACGGTCAAGCCTTCACGCAGGACACGGCCACCGAAGCGCAATGGGTCGACTACGGCATGGACTTCTATGCGGCCGAGACCTGGGCCAACTTGCGACCCGACGAACACCGCAGCATCTGGATCGCCTGGATGAACAGTCACCACTATGCCGAGCAGATTCCAACGGCTCCATGGCGCGGCGCGATGAGCGTGCCGCGCGAATTGCGGCTGCACCGAGACCATGGGCGCATCGAATTGATTCAGTCGCCGGTGCTGGAGCTTGCAGCCCTGCGCGGCACCAGATTGCTGATTGCGGCGCGGACCCTCGGCGCCGACCCTTATCGCCTGCCGCTGCCGCGTGGCGCCGGCAAGGCCGCCGAGATCATCGCCGAGTTCTCGCCGCAGTCGGCGCGGGAATTCGGCCTCGCGGTCGACGTCGGCGGCGGCGAGCGAACACGGATCGGCTACGATGTGGCAACGCAAAGCTTGTTCATCGACCGCTCGCGGTCCGGCAAGATCCCCGCGCCGATCTTCGCCGAGCGCAAGGCGGTGGCGCTCGCGCCGCGCGACGGCCTGATCCGCCTGCATCTGCTGCTCGATTGGTCCTCGATCGAGGTATTCGCTGACGACGGCGCGGTCGTCATGACCGAGCAACTGTTTCCATCTCCACATAGCGACCGCATCGAGGTCTATTCGGAAGGCGGCGAAGCGCTGTTGCGGCGTCTCGACTTCTGGCCTCTGCGGACCGCACACTGAAGGCTCCGAGGGAACCCAGTGACGCCCATGAGTACGCCGAATCTCGAGCAGTTGCGCACGGAATTCACCGAGCGGTACGCGGCGGTGCCGACGTTGTTTCGGGCGCCGGGCCGCGTCAATCTGATCGGCGAGCACACCGACTACAACGCCGGCTTCGTGCTTCCGGCGGCAATCCCGTTTTACACGTTCGTGGCCGCCGCCGCTCGGCCTGATCGTCGGCTGCGCGTTCGATCGACGAACTATGCCGAGACCCTGACGGTCTCCGTGCCGGCGGCCGGCGCCGCGCCCCAACGGAGCGGCGCCGGCGTGCATTGGATTGATTACGTGCTAGGTGTTGCGCAGGCACTGCAGGCGCATGGCACGCCGCTGCGCGGCGCGGACCTGCTGATTCACGGCGAGGTGCCGCTCGGATCGGGTCTTAGCTCCTCGGCCGCGCTCGAAGTAGCGGTCGCGCTCGCGCTCGCGACGCTCGGCGGCGGCGCCCCGCTCGAGAAGCTCATGCTCGCAAAACTTTGTCAGCGCGCGGAGCACGACTACGTCGGCATGAAGTGCGGGATCATGGATCAGTTCGCCTCCATTTTCGGCCGCGCTGGGCACGCCGTGCTCATCGATTGCCGATCGCTCGAACACCGCTTGGTGCCGATCAATGCGTCTTTGGTCGATCAGCGCCCGATCGCGCAGATCGTGATCTGCAACTCGATGGTTCGCCATCGGTTGGCCGGCGGCGAATACAATCGCCGGCGCGAGGAATGCGAGCAGGGCGTGCGTGTAATTGCGCAATTCGAACCCGGCGTCGGGGCCTTGCGCGATGTCTCGGAATCTCTGTTGCGGCGGCACGAAAGTGCGTTCGACCCGACGATTTTTCGGCGCTGCCTGCACGTCGTCACGGAAAATCAGCGTGTGCGGGCGGCGGCAGAGGCGCTCGGCGCAGCGGATTTGCGCTCATTCGGGCGGCTCATGGCCGAATCCCATCGCAGCATGCGCGACGATTTCGCGGTGAGCTGCGTTGAGCTCGATTTGATGGTGCGAATTGCCGAGAGCATCGAAGGAGTCTACGGCGCGCGAATGACCGGCGGCGGCTTCGGAGGCTGCACCGTGAACCTCGTGCGCAGCGATGCGGTCGCGCAATTCACGGCGAGCATTCGTGAGCAGTATTTCGCGGCGACGGGACACCGCGCTGACATCTACGTGTGCACGGCGGCCGATGGCGCTGCTGTTTTGGGAGCCTGATACCGATGCGTCCAGCACGATTGAATCTGCGAACCGAGGTGCACCGCCGCTTCAATCCACTGAACGGTGAATGGGTGCTCGTCTCGCCTCACCGCAATGTCCGGCCGTGGCAGGGGCAGACCGAGGTGCCGAACGAGCTGCCGTCGATCGACTACGATCCCAGTTGTTATCTTTGTCCGGGAAATGCACGCGCCGGGGGCACCCGTAATCCGCGTTACGAATCGGTCCTCGTGTTCGATAACGATTTCGCCGCGCTGGTGCCGGCCGCCCCCGCGGCACAGTTCGAACAACAGCATTTGCTGCTCGCGCGCAGCGAAGCTGGGCGCTGCCGCGTCATTTGTTATTCGCCGCTGCACAACCTGACGCTCGGGCACATGCCGCTCGAGGGCATTCGGCGTGTCGTTGATACCTGGGCCGAGGAGTCGGCGATCCTCGCTGCCGATCCGCAGATCAACGCGGTGACGATCTTCGAAAACCGCGGCGCGATAATGGGCGCGAGCAATCCGCATCCGCATGGACAGATTTGGGGCAACGAAACGATTCCAAACGAGATGGCCAAGGAGACGCGAGCCCAGCGCCAGTATCACCGCGAGCGTGGCACCTGCCTGCTCTGCGATTACGCGGCTCTCGAGGACCGCTTGGCCGAGCGCGTGGTTGCCGCCAACGACCACTGCCTCGCGGTCGTGCCGTTCTGGGCGACGTGGCCCTACGAGGTACTCGTCGTGCCGCGCCGGCACGCGTCCTCGCTGGTCGATCTCGATACGGCCGCGCGCGACGGCTTCGCGCAGATGCTCCAATCGCTGACGCGCCGCTACGACGCGCTGTTCGAGATTTCGTTTCCCTATACGATGGGACTCCACCAACGAGCCTGCGACGGCCGGCACTACCCCGAGACGCATCTGCATGCGCACTTCTTTCCGCCGCTGCTGCGCTCGGCGACCGTGCGCAAATTCATGGTCGGCTACGAGATGCTCGCGGGTCCGCAACGAGACATTACGCCCGAATCGGCTGCGGCGCGCCTGCGCGGATGCGCGGACCGTTGATGCTATTGCGGTGTGAGTGCCGCCATTGCCGCATGGCAAGCGCCTTGCGCAAAACTCGCCGAAGAGCGCGCTACAGCGTGCCAATTCTTCATCGAGTCGAATGGCGACAGCGCTGCGGAGCCCCCGCGGAATCGAGGTGCGCCGCTTGATTTGCGAGGTCACAGGGAGGCGGCAGTCCCGCTTCACTGGTCAAGTACAGCGCGAAGGTGCCGAGCCAATGGCCGCCCTCGTAATGCTCGCCGGTGACCGCCGGGAGCGCCGCGTCGCGATGTCGAGCGGCGGTATCCAACAGTGTCGCGATCCGCCGGTCGCGATTGCCGAGCCCGTAGGCAATGCCTTCGAGCATCCACGCACGGCTCAAATTCAACCCGTCGATGTGCGCGAGTTTCGGATCCGATCGGTCGGTCACGACTGCCGGCTGCAGCCAGGGTCGCGCGGCGCCGCGGGGAATTCCCGGCAAGAACGCCGTGAGCCAGTCCGCGTATTCTTTCGCGGGCAGTACTCGGCGCATGAAGTCGGCCTCGGCGAGACACGGTGAGAGGAAGTCCTCTCCGGACGGCTCGTATTCCAATGGACAGTTGCGGTCGTGCAAATAGAATCGCCGCGCAGCGTCGGCCAGCAGGCGCGTCATTTCGGAATCACCGGCGAGCGCCGCCCAGTCCCAGATCAGGCCGAATGAGAATGCGGTCTGATCGTGTTCGCCGATTCGAATCGGATAATGCAGCTTCGGCAGCCAAGCCTTGAGCCGCGCGGCGGCTTCGTTCTGCAACGGCAGCAGCGCGCGCGACCAGCGCTCGGCATCCGGGTCGCGCCAATCGGCGAGTTCTGCCGACAACTGAAGCAGCCAAGCAAGGCCATAGGGGCGCTCGAACGAAGCGCGTCCGGGGTGCTGCAGATAGCGGACCTCATCGGCGATGTGCTCGGGAGTCAAGCTGCGAGCGAGTTCCGCTCGCGCAACCGGTGCGAACGCGGCATCCGGAAACATCCGCAGCAGGCGCACCAGCAGCCAATGCCCATGCACGTCGGAATGCCAGTCGTAACATCCATAGAACGCGGGGTACAGCAAACGCGGCGGCCGCGCGTCGCCGTCGCTTTCGAGTGTCGACGAGATGTGGTTCGGATATTCCTCGTGCAAGCACTTGAGCGCGAGCCCCGCGAAACGCGCGGCCGCCGCGACGTCGAGTGAGGTTGCAGGCGTTCCGCTCACCGAAGCGCCGATCGCCGCAGACGCCGACAAGACGCCGATGGCTGAAATCCAGGTACTTGCGCGCATCGACCCCCCGTTCGACCCGGAGGATCCGCGCGGCAACGCAAGGCGAGCGCTAAGCGCTGGCGTTCACGTTGCTGCCGACGAGGCCGGGTGTCTGTACACCATTATGTTGCAGATTCTGCATGAAATTGCTGAGGAAATTTTTCAGCTCCGCGGTCGATGCAGTCGCAGTCGCCGTAGCCGAGTTCGCCGACGCACCCGCGGTTGCCGCAGTCGCACCGCTGCCGCCCAAGCCCTGGACTAAGTTATTGAACGAGGCCGTGAGTTTTGCGGTCGCCGGTGTCGCCGCGCCATTAGATCCAAGCTGCTGGATCAGAGTTTGAAGCGAGGACTCGAGGCTCCCGGCGTACTGGCTCGGGCCGCCGCCAGCAGCACCCGCGCCGGCCACCGCAGCCGATGCGCTGCTCGTCGCCGCAGTCGATGCCGTCGCGGCGCCTGCGCCGCCGCCTAATCCCTGCTGCTTCAGCGCCTGAAACAGCGAGTGTAAGAATCCCTGCAATTCCTGCTTCACGTTGGTTGTGCCGGTAGCGCCGGTCGCGGATGCTGCCGCGGCAGTCGCCCCGCTGGACGCGCCTGCAGTCGTCGCCGCGCCGACAGCCGGAGTTGTGGTTCCCGCGCCGGGAATCGCACTGGCGGACTGGCTGCCGATCGCTTGCTCGAGCGCTTGCAGCGCATTGCTCAGCAGATTCTGGCCGGCACCCGCGGGTATCTGGCCGATACCGCCGGCATTGCTCGCACTGTCTCCGAGCGACGGCTTCTTGCGGGCGTGCCCAAGGAAGTTGACTGGTTGTGCCGCCGATGCGGATGCGGCCGAGGTAATTCCGAGTAAAGACATGTTGACTCCTTGATGAAGAAATTCGCCGGCAAGTTTCAAACGCCGATCGAGGCGGCTGCGCGGCAAGCGCTTGCCGCTGCCGCCGGCAGGCACGGCCAGGATGTGCCACCGCGGCCGCGCGATATTGCAAAGCGATTTCGAAATAGCCGAGGGAATTTCGGCATTGCCTGCCTCTTTGCGGTCAAACCCCGGCGTCGCCGGGGCTGGTGGATCTGTGCTCACGATGAATAAAGCAGGATCCGTGCCAAGCCGGTTTTAGAACTTCCTAAAGATTCACCCGCGGCTGCCGACACGGATTTCACTTATGTGGAAGCTCGGGGAATATTATGTCAAATAACGCCGTCTCGGGACCCAGCCAGGGATCCAGTCTTTCTTCGATCGTCGACCTGGTTCGCCCAACCAGCCGCAGAGGCCACCACGGGGGCGGCGATCATGGCTATTCCGGCTCTACCGGCGCTACGAGCGGCAGCAGCGGCACCAACAGCAGCAGCGGCAATAGTTTGTTTACCGCGCTGCTCCAGGCCTTGACCCAGGCAGTCTCCCAGTCGAACGGCACCGCCACGACCGCAGGCACCTCGAGCGCCGCTTCGACGACCGCAAGCACCGCGACGGCGACCGGCGCCGCAAGTTCGACCGCAAGCACCGCGTCTGCAACGGCCACGAGTACCGCCGCCGGCAGCGCTGCGGCACCCAATTCCAATATTGCCCAAGATCTGCATGCATTTCTGCACGACTTGTTCGGCGCTCTGCGCCAGGCCAGCCAAGGCGGCCAGGCCAGCCAAGGCGGTCAGGGCGGCCAGGACCATGGGGACGGAGCTAGATTCGATCAACTGCGTTCGTCGCAACCGGCTGCGACCGCACCGGCGTCGACGACGCCAGTCACGGTGCCAGTGACTTCCGGTGCGTCCGTCAACACCGCGCCCGTGACGACCACACCCGTCACGAGCGCAGCCGCGGCGACCACGCCGGTCACGGCGACGAGCGCCCCGGCGAACGGCGCTGCCACGAACACGGCGTCGACCAGCACCTCAGCGACGGCCGCGACCCCGGGCCCGACCTCGAGCAGCGCCGCGAATCTATATGGCCAGCAGGGCCTGATCGGCGCACTCCAAGCGCTCGTCAAGGACCTGACCAACAGTCAAATAGTCACGAGCACGACGGGCTCCAACCTATCGTCGAATGCGATCTCGACACTCAATACGGCCTTTACGCAGTTGATCAGTGCGCTGGGTGGCAACACCGCCGCGAGTTCGCCGTCTTCGACGACGGCCGCCACGGCATCTACGCCCGCCTCGACAACAACGGCCGCATCCACGGCTGGCACGACGACTGCAGCGAGTTCGGGCACCGCGGCCCTGCAGTCTTTTTTGACGAACCTGCTTTCCGACCTGCAGAACAACGGCGGCAGCACTTCGTTGACCGCGCTGGGCGGCACCGTCAATACGACGGCTTGATCGGCGCGGCGTCGCCCTACGCGGCGCGCCGGCGACGCCAAACCGCCCAGGCGAGCAGCACGCCTGCTCCGCCAACGACGGGATAATTACCGCAACGTGCGTACGGAGTCAGTCCGCTCCTGGGCTGGACCTCGCCGCGCAATACGGCCGGCTGGAACTGCGGCAGGCGCGCAATGATCTGTCCGCGAGGTCCAATCAGCGCGGTGATGCCATCGTTTGCGGCCCGCACCAAGTAGCGGCCTGCCTCGAGCGCGCGAACGCGGGAAATCTGCAGGTGCTGATGAGGCGCTGTCGAATCGCCGTACCAGGCGTTGTTGGTGACGTTGATGAGCAGCGTCGCTTCGCGCAGCACCCGCAATTGACGGCTGCCATAGGCGTCCTCGTAGCAGATGGTCAAACCGAGCTTTTGCCCGGCTGCGCTCAGCACCGGTTGGTTCTCGGCACCGGCGGTCAAGTCATCGAACGGCAAGCTCATCAAGCGCATCCAGCTGCGCACGAATCCCGGCACGGGAAAATATTCGCCGAACGGCACCAGATGCCGCTTGTAGTACCAGCCTCCGCCGGTGTCGCTGAGCACTCGCAAGCCGTTGAAATACGCGTGCGTCGTCGGATCGTAATTGACGAGCCCAATCGCAAAATCCGCATCGTGACTGCGGCCGGCCGCTTGCAGCCATTTCAAATAGTCTTCAATGTTGTTCGCGAGGACAGGTAGCGCCGCCTCGGGCCACACGATCAAGCGCGCTCCCCAGGCCTGGGACGTCAATTGCGAGTACCTTGCGATCGTCGCGTCGCGATTGTTCTGCTGCCATTTCAGATCCTGGGGAATCGCGCCCTGCACGGCCGCAACTTGAAATGCCGCACCGTCTGGATGCGTCCATTCGATTCTCGAGGCCAAGGTCGGCGCGATGAACAGCGCGCCGATGACGCCAAGCGCAACGACTCGTCGAGCATGCCCCGCGCCGGGCGCGAGCATCACCTGGAGAGCAACCGCCGCATAGGCCGCCGCCCAGGTGATTCCGTAGACACCAAACAGCGGCGCCCATCCGGCCAGCGGAGAATCGATGAATGCATAACCGCTCGACAGCCACGGAAACCCACTGAATAGCCATCCGCGGAGCCATTCGAGCACGACCCATAGCGCGGGCAGAACGAGCCAGTCGCGTGTCGCTCCGCCCTTGAGCCAAAATCGATTGGCCAAAAAGCACAGTACCGCGAAATAGCTCGCCATGATCGCGACCAGCGCGGCTTGCAGGAACAGCGTGAGCCAAATGGGCGCCAATCCAAAGCCGTGGATGCAGGTGTACAGCCAGTAGGTTCCGCACGCGAACAGCCCCGTACCGAATGCCAAACCCGCCGCCGCGGCCCGGCGCGGCGGCAGTCCTCGGATCAATGCGAACAACGCCGACGGCGCGACAATGCCGACCGGCCACCAGCCGAAGGGTGCAAAACTCAGGTTGAGCGCCGCACCGATCGCGAAACAGAGCAGCAGTCGGCCGAGCGCATGAGTCTGCAATGCGGCTCCGATGCCGCGCATGCTCAGCGTCAAGTACTCGACTCGTCGTGGCTCGGAGCCGCGATATCGGTCGGCGTGAACACTCGCAGCATGTCGATGCGGCGCCGATCGGCGCGAATGATCCGAAATTCCAGTTGACCGATTTTGATGCTCTCGCCGCGCCGTGGCAATCGGCCGAATTCGTGCATCAGCAGGCCGCTGATCGTATCGAATTCCTCGTCGGGGAATTCGGTGCCGAAATAGCGATTGAAATCGGCGATCGACGTGAGCGCATGCACGGTGAACTCGCGCGGACCTTCGCGGCGGATCGTCTGATCGTCTTCGACGTCATGTTCATCGTCGATCTCGCCGACGATTTGCTCGATGACATCCTCGATCGTCACCAATCCGCAAACACCGCCATACTCGTCGACGACCATTGCAATGTGATTGTGGCTGCGCCGGAATTCCTTGAGCAAGACGTTGAGCCGTTTGCTTTCGGGCACGAATACGACCGGTCGCATGTATTCGCGAATCTCGAACGATTCTTCGCCGGCCGCGTGCAAGCGCAGCAGGTCCTTCGCGAGCAATATGCCGAGGATTTGATCGCGGTCCTCGCCGATGACCGGGAATCGCGAGTGACCCGACTCGACCACGAGCGCCACGAGTCGGTCCGGCGGTTCATCGCGCTCGACGAACACCATTTGCGATCGCGGCACCATGATGTCGCGAACTTGCATGTCGGCGACCGACAAAACCCCCTCGAGCATGACCAGGGCGTCGCCGTCGAACAAACCGCGCTCGCTCGCGGCGCGCAGCCCATCGATGAGGTCGGCGAGATCTCGGGGCACGCCAGACATCGACTTGGTGATTCGCTTTAACCAGCGGCCGGTGCCGCCTTGTGGCTGTTCAGACATAAGCCATCAGGATACTCGATCACGCATAGGGGTTCGAAAATCCAAGCCGATCAAGGATTTGAACCTCGATCTTCTCCATTTTGAGGGCCTCGTCGGCGCGTTCGTGATCGAAGCCGAGCAAATGCAGCAGGCCGTGAACGGTCATGTGGGCCCAATGCTGGTTGCGCGTTTTGCGCTGTGCATGCGCCTCGGCAGCGACCACCGGCGCACAGATCACGAGTTCGCCGAGCCGCTTGCGCCCGTCGGGCAGGCGACCAGGTCCTGCAAAGGAGAGCACGTTGGTCGGTTTGTGCTTACCCCGATAGCGACCATTCAAGCTGCGGCTGCGCGCCGCGCCGACGACGCGAATCGAGAGCGCCGCGGCATGTACAGCGCGCCGCGGCGGCGCGCGACTGGACGCGATCGCGAGTGTCGCTGCGGCCCAGGTCCGGAACTGTGCGCGGCGCGGAACCCAGGGGCGCAGCGCCGCGTAGGTCACATCGAGATCCAGCCTGTCCGCGGCGGCCGGCGTCACGTGCTTTCGTCGGGAGAGTGGGCCTCGTAGGCCTGTACGATTCGTTGGACGAGCGGGTGGCGCACGACGTCGCGCGAAGTGAACATCGTGAATGCGATGCCGCGCACGCCGCGCAAAATATCGATGACCGTCCGCAATCCCGATTGCTTTGCGCTCGGCAAGTCGACCTGGGTGATATCGCCTGTGACGACCGCCTTGGAGCCGAAGCCGATGCGAGTCAGGAACATCTTCATCTGCTCGTTGGTCGTGTTCTGAGCCTCGTCGAGAATCACGAACGAGTCGTTGAGCGAGCGGCCGCGCATAAAGGCGAGCGGCGCCACTTCGATGACGTTGCGCTCGATCAGTTTGGCGACGCGCTCGAAGCCGAGCATCTCGTAGAGCGCGTCATACATCGGCCGCAAGTACGGATCGACCTTTTGCGACAGGTCGCCGGGCAGGAAACCGAGCCGCTCGCCGGCCTCCACGGCAGGTCGAACCAGCACGATGCGCCGGACTTTCTCCGACTGCAGCGCCTCGACCGCGCAGGCAACCGCTAGATAGGTCTTGCCGGTGCCCGCCGGACCGATGCCGAAGGTCAGGTCGTGCGTGCGCACGTTCACGAGATATTCCATCTGGTTGGAACCGCGCGCGCGCACCGCGCCGCGCGACGTGTGGACCTTGAGTTCGTCGAGCGCATCCGTCGCGCCAACCTCCACGGGACTGCCTTCCATGCCCATCTCCTGCAACGCAATGTGTACGCGCTCACCATCGACGGGCTCGCGCTGCGCGCGGGCGTAGAGACTTTGCAGCACCGCTTCCGCGCGCTTGCCGGCAAGCACCGGGCCGACGATCTGAAAGCGATTGCCGCGCCGCCGGATTTCGACACCGAGCCGTGTCTCGATCAGGCGCAGATGTTCGTCGAGCGGCCCGCACAGTTCGACGAGGCGCACGTTGTCCGAAGGGTCCAGAAAAACGTCGCGCGTGGACGGAACGGAACTCACAATCGTTGATCTGCGACGAGCCGGCCGCGCAGCGAATTGGGCATCGCTTCGGTGATCGTCACGTCGACAAAGCGGTTGATCAAGGCTTGCGAGCCGTCGAAATTGACCCAGCGATTGTTGTCGGTGCGCCCCGCGAGTTGCCGCGAATTGCGTTTCGAGGGCCGCTCGACGAGCACGCGCTGCGTGCTGCCGACCATCGATTCGGAAATGGCGCGCGCCTGCGCATTGAGCCGCTGCTGCAGCAAAAACAGGCGCTGTTGCTTCACTTCCTGCGGCACCTCATCGGCGAGTGCCGCGGCCGGCGTTCCCGGCCGGCGACTGTAGAGGAAGGTAAACGACTGATCGAACCCGATCTCGCCGACCAGATTCATCGTCGCCGTGAAATCAGCGTCGGTCTCGCCGGGAAATCCGACGATGATATCCGTGGAGATGCAAATGCGCGGGCGAACCGCGCGGAGCCGCCGCAATTTCTGCTTGTACTCGAGCACCGTGTGGCCGCGCTTCATTGCGGCCAATATACGATCGGATCCGCTCTGCACCGGCAAATGCATAAAATCATTGAGCTTCGGCACGTTCGCATAGGCTTCGATCAGGCTGTCATTGAAGTCGAGCGGATGCGAAGTCGTGAATCGGATGCGCTCAATTTCATCAACTGCGGCGACGCTATGGATCAGCGTCGCGAGGTCCGCGAGCGCGCCGTCGGCCATCGGTCCGGCATATGCGTTGACGTTTTGCCCGAGCAGCGTAATTTCGCGCACACCTTGGTCTGCCAACCGGCGCACCTCCAACATGACTTGCTGGAACGGCCGGCTGATCTCCTCGCCGCGGGTGTAGGGAACAACGCAGAAACTGCAGTACTTGCTGCAACCCTCCATGATCGAAACGAAGGCTGTCGCCCCGCTCGCGCGCGGATCGGGCAGACGGTCAAATTTCTCGATTTCGGGAAAACTGATGTCGATCTGCGATCGCCCGGTCTCCTTCAGGCCGCGCAGCATCTCGGGCAAGCGATGCAGCGTCTGCGGGCCGAACACGAGGTCCACGAATGGTGCACGTGCCGTGATGCCCTCGCCTTCTTGGCTTGCGACACAGCCCCCGACGCCGATGACGACCTGCGGCCGCTCCTGCTTGAGCAGGCGCCACTGCCCGAGCAGCGAAAACACCTTCTCCTGCGCCTTTTCGCGCACCGAGCAGGTATTCACGAGCAGAACGTCCGCCGCCGCCGGATCATCGGTGAGCGCCATGCCGTGCGCAGCTTCGAGTACGTCCCGCATCTTGTCGGAATCGTACTCGTTCATTTGGCAGCCGAACGTTTTTATGTATAAGAGACCGGGCATAGGCTCAACTTGAAAAGGCCGATAAGATAACCGGAACCATGGCAATACGCGAAGTTCTCAAGATGGGCGATCCCCGGCTGCTCGGGGTCAGCGAGCCCGTCAAGGCATTCGGCACACCGGAACTCGATCAGCTGCTGATCGACATGCAGGACACCATGCGGCACCTGAGTGGCGCCGGGCTTGCTGCACCGCAAATCGGCGTGCCATTGCGGGTCGTCATTTTCGGGATCGATCAAAATCCGCGCTATCCGGACGCCGAGCTCGTGCCGTTCACGGTATTGATCAATCCGGTCCTGACCGCGCTCGGCGCCGAGCAGGACGAGGCCTGGGAAGGCTGTCTGTCGGTGCCCGGCATGCGCGGCGTCGTACCGCGCTATCGCCACCTGCACTATACGGGCTACGATGCGGCTGGGCAGCCCATTGATCGCACGGTACAAGACTTCCATGCCCGCGTGGTCCAGCACGAGGTCGACCACCTCGACGGTATTCTTTATCCACGGCGCATCCGTGACCTGACCCAGTTCGGTTTCAGTGACGCGTTGTTCCCCGGCGAGGACGTCGTCGACGAGTAGTCGGCCGCGCCCCCCCTATGAGGGGCGGCGGCATCGCAGCTATAGTGGCGGCCGGTGAGATTTCACAATAAAAACCATGCGCTCGCGTACATCCACGGTTAGGGGGCAATCAATGCGTCAAAGGGCAGAATTTCGGGCCGTCATGCGGGGAGCGCGCGCTGCGGCGGGCGCGCTGATCGTTGGGCTTGCGCTGCTTGCCGCACCTGCGTGGGATTCTCGCGCCGCGGACGCCGACGCCGTCAGCACCGCCACCGAAGCCTTGGCACACCAAACGCAGCATTTGGCCAATGACGCGGGACAGTTCTACCTCGTGTGGTGGATCCCGCCGGCGCTGGCCCAGGCGATATTGCGGGATACTCCGAATGCCGGACGTGCCGACGCTCTCCAAGCACTCGACCCCTATATCGTGTTCGCGCTCGCGCGGGCGCAAGTCGGCGAAAATGGTCTCGTCGATCTGCATGACAAGGCGGATCTATTGCTGCATTCACGGCTGACGATCAACGGTCAGGTGCTCGAGGCCGTTTCGGCCGACCAAAATGACCCGGGCGCCCAGGCCGCACTGGCATTGATCAAGCCCGCACTCACCGCCATGTTGGGTAGGTTCAACCGCGGTATCGAATTCGTGCTGTATCGGCCTCAGTCCGGCATGGCCCTGCCGGATCCGACCTTGGTTGGGACGATCAACTACAAGCTCTATCACATGCGATTCAGCTGGCAGCTGCCCGTTTGGGCGCCTGCTGCGCCGGCAATGGCTGTGGCGGCGACGCCCGCGACCGCGCCCATGCCGATGGCGCCGCCAGCGACTTCCCCGGCGCCGATGCCCGCACCGGTGAATGCGACCGCCACACGAGCGCCGGTGGCCTTGCCGCTGCCGGCTGCGTCCTCACCGGGTCCGGCAGCAGCCCCAATCCCCGTACAGCGCCGGAAAATCGATCCGACGTCGGGCGAGGAGTTTCCGGAGCGCTACAACTACAATCCGTACACGGGCCAAAAGCTCGTGAGCCAGTAGGACTCGACCCTAGAACGGGATATCGTCGTCGAAATCCTCTTTGCCGGATCCGCCGCTGGCGGCCGGTGCGGCGGACTGATCGTAGTCGTCGCGAGGCGGCGCAGCATTTGCACCTGCGGACCTGTCGGCACCGCCGGCTGCGCCACCACGGGCGCCTAACATTTGCATGTTATCGGCGATGATCTCGGTGGTATAGCGGTCATTTCCCTGCTTATCCTGCCATTTTCGGGTTCTCAGCTTGCCTTCGACGAAGACCTGGGATCCCTTACGCAGGTACTCGGCGGCGATTTCACCCAAACGGCCGAATAGCGCGATGCTGTGCCACTCAGTGCGCTCCTGTTGGGCGCCGGACGACTTGTCCTTCCATGACTCACTCGTGGCAATGCGAATGTTGGTGACGGTCATGCCGCTCGGCATCGAACGGGTTTCCGGATCCGCTCCGAGATTGCCGACTAAAATTACCTTGTTGACCCCGCGAGACATGACGAACCCCCAATTTCATTGATGGGTCCATTGTACACGGGCCGCAAGCCCCCAAGATGCACCTTAGCCTGCGCGTTTCCCGAGAAACGCGGGCCCCAGCGGAGCCTCGGCCGGGGCCACCCACTTGTCCGGCGCGGTTTTACCGCGGCTGGACCTCACGCGTATAGTGATCGGTTACATGCAATATATTCGTATCCGGGGCGCCCGGACGCACAATCTGAAAAATATCGATCTGGATTTGCCGCGCGACAAACTGATCGTGCTCACTGGCCTATCCGGGTCGGGCAAGTCATCGCTAGCATTCGATACGATCTATGCGGAAGGCCAGCGCCGCTATGTCGAGTCGCTGTCGACCTACGCACGCCAATTTCTGTCGATGATGGAAAAGCCGGACGTGGATACGATCGAAGGACTCTCGCCAGCCATTTCGATCGAGCAAAAATCAACTTCGCACAATCCGCGCTCGACGGTCGGCACGGTGACCGAAATCCACGACTATCTGCGACTGCTCTACGCGCGCGCGGGCACGCCTCGATGTCCCGACCACCATATCGATCTCGCCGCCCAGACCGTGAGTCAGATGGTGGATGCCGTGCTGAGCCATCCCGAGGGAACCGCGATGATGCTGCTCGCGCCCGCGGTCGCGGAGCGCAAAGGCGAGCACGCCGAGATCATCGATGAACTGCAGGCGGGCGGGTTCCTTCGCGCGCGCATCGATGGCAAGGTGGTCGAGCTCGACCAGGCGCCGAAGCTCGACGTGCGCCGCAAGCACACCGTCGAAGCGATCGTCGACCGCTTCAAGGTGCGCGCCGATCTCGGCCAGCGCCTCGCCGAATCATTCGAAACCGCGCTGCGGCTGGGGTCCGGCGTCGCCCGCGTCGCCTTCATGGAGGAATCCGACCGTACCGAGTTGGTGTTTTCCGACAAGTTCGCCTGCCCGATCTGCAATTACTCGCTGAGCGAGCTCGAACCGCGGTTGTTCTCGTTCAATGGCCCGGCCGGCGCCTGCCCGACCTGTGATGGGCTCGGCACCCAGGATTTTTTTGATCCCTCGAAAATCGTCGCCAACCCGCATTTGTCGCTCGCGGGAGGGGCGGTGCGCGGCTGGGACCGGCGCAATGCCTATTATTTCCAGCTGATCCAGTCGCTCGCGCGGCACACCCAATTCGAAATCGAAGCGCCGTTCGAGAGTCTCTCCGCGGACATTCAGAAACTCGTGCTGTTCGGCAGCGGCGATGAGCAGATCGAATTCAAATATTTCGACGGCAAGGGAGGAACGGTCAAACGCAAACATGCGTTCGAGGGCATCGTGAACAACCTCGAGCGCCGCTACAAGGAAACCGAGTCGGTCACGGTACGTGAGGAACTCGCCAAGTACCGCTCGTCGCGCGCTTGCCCCGAATGCCATGGGACGCGGCTCAATCGCGCCGCAAGAAACGTGTTCGTCGACGGCAAGTGCCTGCCGGATATCTCGGCGCTGTCGGTCGCACGTGCGATCGATTTCTTCCGCGATCTCGCACTGGCCGGCTGGCGCGGCGAAATCGCGGTCAAGATCGTCAAGGAAATCGGCGATCGGCTCGGCTTCCTCTCGAACGTCGGGCTGGGATACCTGACGCTCGATCGGAGTGCCGACACGCTCTCGGGCGGCGAGGCCCAGCGCATCCGGCTCGCGAGCCAGATCGGATCGGGGCTCGTCGGCGTCATGTATATCCTCGACGAACCTTCGATCGGACTGCACCAGCGTGACAACCAGCGCCTGCTCGACACGCTCGTCAATTTACGCGATCTCGGAAATACCGTGATCGTCGTCGAACACGACGAAGACGCGATCCGCCAGGCCGATTACGTCGTCGACCTGGGACCCGGCGCAGGCGTACATGGCGGCCGCGTCGTCGCACAAGGCACGGCGGACGAAATCGCGGCGCATCCCGATTCGATCACCGGCCAATACTTGAGCGGGCGGCGGCGCATCGAGGTCCCAGAGCAGCGCCGAGCGGTGGATTCCAAACGGCTGCTGCGTATCTCGGGTGCGACCGCCAACAATCTGAAAAACGTGACCGCCGAGTTCCCGTTGGGGCTCATGACCTGTGTCACGGGAGTATCGGGATCCGGCAAGTCCACACTGATCAATGACACGCTGTTTCGCGCGGTCGCGACCCAGCTCAATCATGCCTCGCCCGGCACTGCGCACTTCGAGCGCATCGAGGGACTCGATTACATCGACCGGGTCATCGAGATCGACCAGAGCCCGATCGGACGTACGCCGCGCTCGAACCCGGCGACCTATACGGGATTGTTCGCGCCGATCCGCGAAATTTTCTCGAGCGTGCCGGAGTCGCGCGCGCGCGGCTATCAACCCGGCCGCTTCAGCTTCAACGTCAAGGGCGGCCGCTGCGAAGCCTGTCAGGGCGACGGCGTCATCAAAGTCGAAATGCATTTTCTTGCCGACGTCTACGTGCCTTGCGACGTCTGCAAGGGCAAGCGCTACAACCGGGAAACCCTCGAGATACGATTCAAGGGAAAAAATATCCAGGAAGTCCTGGAAATGACGATCGAAGAGGCGCTGCCGTTCTTCGCCGCGGTGCCGACCGTGCAGCCGAAGCTGCAGACGCTGCTCGATGTCGGACTCTCCTACGTGCGTCTCGGCCAAAGCGCGACGACCTTGTCGGGAGGCGAGGCACAACGCGTCAAGCTCGCGAAGGAGCTGTCCAAGCGCGCCACAGGACGCACGCTCTATATTCTCGACGAACCGACCACCGGGCTGCACTTCGCCGACATTGCGCTGCTGCTGACCGTGCTGCATCGGCTGCGCGACGAAGGCAATACCGTGATCGTCATCGAACACAACTTGGACGTGATCAAGACCGCCGACTGGGTCGTCGATCTTGGCCCCGAGGGCGGCGACGGCGGCGGACGAATCGTCGCGACCGGCACGCCGGAGAGCATCGCGGCCAATCCGGCTTCGCACACCGGCGGCTATTTGCGGGCCGCGCTCGCGCAGACGCCGCCTCTCGCGGTCCAATCGAGCCGACGCAAACGCGCATGATCGCGCAGTGGCGCTTGTTTTTGTTGGCGCTGCGCTATTTCACGCGCATTCCGGTGCCGCCATGGGTCATTCGCGGCAAAACCCGCGTCGATTCGGCAGCGCGTTTTTTGCCGCTCGTCGGCGCGGTGGTCGGTGCCGCGGGCGGCGCCGCCTATTGGGGCGCCGCCGCGTTTTGGCCCACGAGCGTCGCCGTGGTCTTGTCGATGCTCGCAACGATGCTGATCACCGGGGCGGTCCACGAGCTCGGGCTGGCCGATACCTGCTGCTTGCTGAGTTCGGCCAAACCCGCGGAGAAACCGCCGGATGCCAAAGCGGCGAACCGGCTGGGAAGTTTCGGAATGTTGATCGTCGTATTTTTCCTGTTCACCAAATACAACGCGCTGATGGCTCTGTCTGCCGCGAGCCTCGTGTTCGCGCTGCCGCCAACTATCGGGCTCGGCGTCATCATGATCGCCGCGCACACGGCGAGCCGCGCGCTCGTGGTCACCGCAATTGCGATCCAAACACCGGCCCCGCACGGGCGCGAGGCGGCGCGACCGCACGTGTCCGTCGGTGAACTCTGTTTTGCCTTGCTCACGGGCTTTCTGCCGGCGACCCTGCTGGGTACAGCCGGCCTCATCGGACTTGCCGCCGCGATCGTCATTCGGATCGCCTTCGTCCCTTACGTCAAGAAGTACCTCGGTGGGTACGCGGCGGATTATCTAGGCGCCACACAGCAGCTGACCGAGGTAGGATTTTATTTGGGAGCGCTCGCGGCATGGACGTATTTCTAATTCGGCATACTAAGCCCGAGAATTCGGCGGGCCTGTGCTATGGCCGCCTCGACCTCGGCGTGGGGCCGGACTTTGCAGCAGCGGCCGAACGCCTGCCGCCGCATCTGCCCAAGCAGGCGCCGATCGTGACGACCGATGCGCAGCGCTGCATGCGCCTCGCAGCCTACCTTTCGGTCGAACTCGGCTCGCCGCTACGGGTTGACGCGCGCCTGCAGGAGCTCAATTTCGGCCAGTGGGAGGGTCGCCTGTGGGCCGACATTCCCCGCGTGCAAACCGATGTCTGGGCGCGGGACGTCTGGGGCCTGTCACCGCCCGGCGGCGAAACCTACGCGGAATTGTTCGCGCGACTCGGCGCCGCGTGGGAATCGCTGCTGCAGTCGCAAGCGGAAAGCTTGATGGTCGTCGGGACCGCGGGACCGCTGCGCGCATTGATCGCGATCGCCTTGGAATTGCCTGTGGATTCCTCGCTGCGATTCCACTTGGACTACGGCGGCTTCGCCAAACTATCGGACTCCACGGGCGGTTGGCGGCTGGACTTCGCTAACCGCTGAAGCGCGCCGCCGGAATGGCCGCGCATATTGCCCCGCACGAACGGCGCGCGTAAGTTGACGGAACCATGCAACAGATACTCGTTTATTCGGACTCCCTGTCCTGGGGCATCGTGCCCACCACACGCAATCGCCTGCCGTTCTCGCAGAGATGGCCGGGTGTGCTCGAGCTCGAGTTGAACGAAGCTGCGCGCCAGGTGCGGGTCATCGAGGACTGCCTCAATGGACGACGCACGGTCTGGGAAGACCCTTTCAAAGCGGGGCGCAGCGGCATCGTTGGGCTCGCACAGCGCATCGAGATCCATTCGCCGTTGGCGCTCGTGATCTTGATGCTGGGCACCAACGACTTTCAGTCCGTGCATCCGCACGACATCTGGCATTCGGCGCAGGGAATCGCAAGCCTGATCGGCGCAATTCGGCAGGCGCCGATCGAACCCGGCATGCCGGTGCCGCCGATCTTGGTCGTCGCGCCACCGCCGATCCGCAATCCGCGCGGCCCGCTCGCGCGAAAGTTCAGCAACGCCGAAGGCAAATCCGCCGGTCTCGCCGAGGCCTACCGGGAAACCGCCAAAGACCTCGGCGCCCATTTTTTTGACGCAGGCAGCGTCACGCAATCCAGTGCTGTAGACGGTATCCATCTCGATGCCCCGCAGCATGTCGTTTTGGGAACTGCTCTCGCGGCCGCGGTCGCGCCGCTGCTGACGGCGCGAACGGCCGCATGAAATGGCGCGCACCGGCCGCGCTTGCGCGCGCCTCGATGCCGATTCTGACGCGCCTGAATCCGGAGCTTTCGCATCGGCTCGCGCTGACCGGATTGAAACTCGTGAGTCCCTGCTGGCGCGCCCCCGAGGTCGCGGCTGGGTTGGGCGTACACTGCTTCGGCCTGTCATTCGCGCATCCGCTCGGGCTTGCTGCCGGATTCGACAAGAACGGCGACTACCTGGATGCCCTGGGAGCGCTCGGTTTCAGTCACATCGAGCTCGGAACCGTGACGCCGCGGCCACAACCCGGCAATCCGAAGCCGCGCATGTTTCGCTTGCGTGGCGCGCATGCGATCGTCAATCGCATGGGCTTCAACAACAAGGGCGTCGATCATCTCGTCGCACAGCTGGCCCGCAGCCGTTACCTCGGCGTTCGCGGCGTGAGCATCGGAAAGAATTTCGATACCCCGATCGAGAGTGCCGCCGAAGATTACGTGGCCTGCCTGCGAAAGGTCTACGCACACGCCGATTACGTCGCGATCAACGTGTCCTCACCGAATACCGCGAGGCTGCGTGAGCTCCAGGGCCGAGATGGGCTCGATCGGATCGTCGGAGCGCTGCTGGATACGCGCGAAGAGCTCGCCCGTGGTTCAGGCTCGCGCGTGCCGCTGCTCGTCAAGATTGCGCCCGATCTCGACGCCGATCAAATCTCGGCGCTCGCAGTGCATCTGCGCGCGCTGCAAGTCGACGGCGTCATTGCCACCAATACCTCATCGGATCTTCGCGCCTTTGCGGCCCAATTGCCGCCCAACCAATTGGGCGGCCTCAGCGGCGAACCGCTGCACGCGCGTTCGATTTCGGTGATCGCGCAACTGCGCGACGCGCTCGGAGCGGGATTTCCGATCATCGGCGTCGGCGGCATCACGAGCGCGGAGACTGCCTTGGCGACTTTGCGCGCCGGTGCGAATTTGCTGCAGGTTTATACCGGCTTTGCATACCACGGGGCGGCTCTCGTCGAGGAGATACTCGACGCGCTGGCGGCAAAGACCGATCAGGGTGCATCGACCGAGTAGCCGCGTTCCTTGAGCTGCGCCAGCAATCCGCCGCGCTCGAGCAATAAATCCATGTTGATGACCGCGACCGTCACATCCCCAGCGCGCATATGCGCATCGAGACTCTCGAGCCAGGTGCGCCGTATCTGCGCGAGCAAGTCGCTCGCGCGTGCATCGCCGCTCAAGGATGCGAGACATGCCTCGACTTCGGCCGACTCGGGCAAGCTTTCGATGCGCTCGAGATCGCCGGTCACCCACGCCTGTGCTCGCGCGACCAGCCGCGGCAGCCCGGTCTCGATGGTCGCCAATGCCGCGACGACGCAAGTGTTCTCGGTCGCGGGCGGCATTGCCTTGAGCGCGTCGAGAAAATCGCGAACCCCGGCGATCTTGAGCTCCTCGATCCGCACATCGTGCTTGCGCGCGAGCGCACGGACTTCGTTGCCGATATCCAGGTGAGCGGAGAGCCCGACCTGGCGCAGCGCTGCCTGCTCGAGAAACGCCGTCGCGATGATCGGGCGGTAGCGCGCCCACTTGTCGGGGTCGCTGTTGTATCTCGCGCGCAGCGTTTCGAATCGGTTGTACAGATCGGGTGCCATCACATCTTTCAAGGTGCGGCCGCCCGGAACCATCAACAGGTCGCGCTGCGTGATGAACAGCCACAATGCCCTGAGGATGCCGATTTCGAAGGGTTTGCCGACGAGGACGACCTTGGCTCCCGTGAGTATCTGCTCGAGCTGCCGCGAGCGCCAGGTGATGTCCTTCGGCAAAGGCGAGACCGTACCCATGATCCACGCTTCGCCGGTGGCGCCGTGCACATGCCACAGCCCCGGTCCGGTGCGCTCGCCGGTCACGACGAGTTCGTCGATCGTGGTGTCGGGCGCGGCGGTCTCGGCCGGCGGCGAGGTCTCGGGCGCTTGACCGGCGCGGCATGTGAGCGAAAGCAATCCCGCCAAGGCCACGCCGGCCGCCGCCGCCGTCCGACGACAAACAAATGTGGAACTCATTAGATGCGAATCATACGCTGCGTGCGCGGGTTAAATCGGCCCGCCCAAGCTTGGGCGGGCCGCACATCAGCAGAAGATATCAGCTCAGATACGAAGGCAGCTCACTGGCCGCGGAACACATCGCGCAGCGCATGCTCGATGGCATGATGAGCTTCATCAATGTGATGGATCACGCGCAGCTGCAGACCCTGCGTGCTCGGCTGGTCTTCCTCGCCGGACGCATCGCGACGTGCCTTGTCGAGCAATTCCAAAGCCTTGTGGAAGCGGCCCGTGCGGTTCATATGGGCATCGACCGGCACGTGATCTTCGATGTTCTTGCCGTCTTCAATCGCGGCGCGCTTGACCTCGCCAATCGCCTTGTCGATTTCGTCGATCGCACGCAGCTCATCGTCGATGACCTGCTCGGAGGCAAAGTGCTGCAAATGGGCGCGCGCGTCGCGCAAATCCGAGAGCGCGTGCAGATACGCAGGGTGATGTCCCGGGTTGTCGGCCCACGAGGGCGACGTCGCGACGAGGCCGAGTGCGCTCACAGCAACCAACCTCAACAATTGAATACGCATAGATTCTCCTTTCCAGTTGTTAACGATTCCAAGCCAGCCGATTGAAAACGATACTAGACGTGCCGAGCGGCCGCGGTCATCACACGAATTTGTCATTACCTCCTTGTAATCATCAAACACCGTCCAATATGTTCAGGGTTCGGCCCTCGCCGCCGTCACAAGAATTCATGGCGCGGCCTCACGACACGCCCGGCGGGACCCGCGCACCCCGCGGTGGTATTCTCGGTGTTTGATCGCAGCCGCAGGATCGGAAGGATAACGATGATAAAAACCAAGAATCGCGCCGTCAATCGCAAGGTATCGCGCACGGCAGCCGAGGCGGCCGTGAAAACGCTGCTGCTTTGGGCCGGTGAAGACCCGGATCGCGAAGGACTGCAGGAGACGCCTAAACGCGTCGTGAACGCGTACGCCGACTGGTTTTCGGGGTATCGCAGCGACCCCGGCGAGTACATGCGGCGCACCTTCGAGGAAGTCGACGGCTACGATGAGATGGTCGTGTTGCGCGACATCTCGTTCGAGTCGTTTTGCGAACATCATATGGCGCCCATCATCGGACGAGCCCACGTCGGCTATCTGCCCACCGACCGGGTCGTCGGCATCAGCAAACTCGCACGCGTCGTAGAGGGCTTTGCGCGCCGCTTTCAAGTTCAGGAAAAGCTCACGGCGCAGATCGCAGGGTGCATCAACGACGTGCTGCAGCCTCGCGGCGTCGGCGTCGTGATCGACGCCGTGCATCAATGCATGACGACCCGCGGCGTTCACAAGCGCGGTGTGTCGATGGTGACGAGCAAAATGCTCGGCACTTTTCGCGACGACGCCAGCACGCGCGCGGAATTCCTGCGCTTCATCGACATCGAACGCAAGATCTCCGGCTGACACTGGGCACGATCGTTCAACCGCGCTTTCTCTCGACGCCGCCGCGCGACGGCATGAGGTCTACGGAAAATGTGTACAAATGGCGCTCCCCGGGTTGCAGGGCGCCGACGCCGACGACCTGCCTCGCGATCTTCTCGCCCCGCTCGTTGGTGATCGCCACGACGACGCAGTATTCGCACTGCTCATCCGCCGCGCCGATATGCTCGATGCTTCCATCGACGCGCATCGCGGAAATAGCGGCGGTCTGTGGCTCAGTGACGGCCGCGTTGAAGCGCAGATGATGCTGGCAACCAGGGCAAATGTTGGCGCTCACCAGAACGGTCGCCTTGCAGTGCGGGCAAATCCGCGTTGCACCGACCGAACCCTGACGAGCCGCATTCATCGCTAGTTGCCTTCACCGGTAGCGCCGTATTTCTTGGTTTCGACGCTGCCGGCGATTTTCTCGTCACCCCAGCCGAATTCCACGTGCCCGCGCATGCGTGAGCCCGCGGCGACGGTGATCGCGCCTGCTTTGACGTCGCCGACAATGACCCCACCGTCGAGCACGTCGATGCGCTTGGCGGAGCCGATGTTGCCCTGCAACTCGCCGCCGACGATTACGACGGCGGCCAAGACTTGGCCCGTCAGATGCGCGCCAGGCTCGATGTTGAAGTTTCCGTCGATTTTGACGTCGCCCTTGAAGCGGCCCGCGATGCGCACGTTGCCGGTCCCTTCGATCTTTCCCTCGATCGAGAGGTTGGCTGCGATCACCGATTCACCGGCCTCGGCACGCACCGCCGGCGTATCGGGACGCGGCGGCGGGGGCCGACGCATTGCGATCGCCGCGTTGGCGTCAACAGAACTGCGCTCCGGTGGTGTGGCTGCCGCTGCCGCCGGAGGAGTTACCGTGCCCGTGGTGGCGGGCGTAGTCGTTTCTTTCCAAAGCGCCATGAGATCTGTCTCCCGTGATCAGTGGTTTGAAGGTCAGGCAAGCCTCACAGCCTAAACCTTAACTCCGTCAAATGTCACTTGGTGCACTGTCTTCAAATGGCGACCGCCGCCGAGGCTGAGGCGCCTGCCGGCGGCCCGGATACCAATTCCAGCGGCCGGCGATGCTCATGAAGGCCGGCACCACGAATGCGCCGAACACGACGGCCATGATCAGGCCTGCGCCGGTGATCGCGGGCGCGACTGCGGATAGGCCGCCAACCGTCGCACGATCGTTGTCACCATCGAGCAGATATTCACGCTGAATGCGAAACGGCAGGAACAACTCGTAGTCCATGGATAGCCCGAAGCTCAAACAAAAAATCATCAGCGGCACTTCCAGCGCGATCGCCGCGAACGGCCGCTCCAGGCCGACCAAGCTGTGGAGCCATCCGAACTGGAAGATTGCGACTGCGATGACGTAGCCCGCCGCAATCGCGAGCAAATTTGCGACCACGGCCTTGACTGGCAGCAGATATGAACGGAACGCGGCGAACAAGAGTACGAGCGTCGCGATCACGACTGAACCGAACACCTTTGGAAAGCTCCGCCACATGTACTCATCGAAGTCGTTGTAATAGACGGACCTCCCGCCGACATCGTGCGCGAGCCACGAAGGTTCCGAATCGGTGGAATGAGCTTCGGTCGTGCATTCGTCCCAGCCATATAACGCATCGCAAGTTGACGGGCAATCGTCGCGCGCGAAGGCGCCAGGCCTACCGGCGATCGCTATCGAGCCGCAGCGCGTATGCGATAGCTGAACTCGATGCCGAATAGGCGCCGGTCGGCGGCCGCTTGCCAGCTCGCGACCGCCGCGCCGGCCGCGTTGAGAATCGTGCCGCCGTTGTAGGCGTATTGTTTGTCCAGCAGGTTCGTGCCGAACAGTGCGAGTTCCCAAACCTCATCACGCGCTGTGTAGGCCGCGCGAGCGCCCAGCAGGCCGACGGGTCCGGAAGCATTATTGTCGTTGATGACGTTGAATTGGACGGTATCGCGCCACGTAAAGTCGGTGCGCAGCAGTAGTTTTCCGTCAGGCAGCGGGATACCGAGCATGCCCGCGAGACTTGCCTGAAATTCCGGCGTCATATAGAACTTGTTGTTCGACGCGTTGTTGCCAAACGTGTCGGTGAATTGCAGATAGCGGGCGTCCGTATATCCAACGCTCGCTTGCAGCGAAACTGGCTCCGACAGATGCGCATCGCCCTCGAGCTCGACCCCGCTGACGCGTGCCCGGCCCGCATTGATCACGACGGTCACCGGTGTACCGTCGACGAGCTTCGCGAGCAGGCGTTGCATATCGTCATAATTGCCTGTAAACGCGGCCGCATTGATCGCGCCGGCCCCGTCGAGAATTCGCGCCTTCAGGCCCAGCTCGAAGTCGGTCAACGTCTCGGGGCGATAAGGTGCGTCCTGCAAGGAACTCAGCGGGAGATTCCAGCCGCCGGAACGCTGCGCGCGGCCGGACCGGAAATACGTGGTCACGTCATCGTCGATCCGATGGCGCAGGCTCGCCTCCCAGGACCAGTATCCATACTCGACTTCCTTGTCGATGTTCGGGCACGGGCCGCCCGGCGGGTAGCCGAGCGGAAGTCCCGTGCTCGCATCCAAAATCGTGCAGACCTGAAAGTTGCCGCCTCCCGGGACAGGTATCTGCTGGTAGGAGTCGTCTTCGACCACGCGCTTGTCTTCGGTGCGCCGCAGGCCCGCCGCGAGACTCCAGTCGCGCGTGAAATGATACTCGCCGTGCAGGAAGCCGGCTGTCGATTGGTTTTCGACCGCGTTGGTCTCGAGCGTCGGGTACGGCGACGACAACCCGGGCGCGAGGTCCGAGGGCACGCTGCCGTTGTCGCGAAACCAATAGAGACCGCCGACCCAATCGAGGCGCTGTTCGAGCGCGGCGCCCGACAACTGCAGCTCCATGGACTTCTGATACGAGGTATTGCTCAAGATCACGTCGGCGATAGAGGCCGCCATCGCATCGGCGTCGTAATTGTTGGTCGCGAGCAAATCGCGATAGCCCAGGATCAACTTGGCGTTCAAGGCATCGCTGAAATGCTCCCGCAGGATCAAATGGTAGGCCTCGGTCACCGCGTCGTCGTAATGGCCCGGCACTCCGGTATCCGTCTGATAGAAATTCGCAGGCACGACGTCGCCGGGAATCTCGGCGGCGATCGTGCCGGGCAGCGGATGCAGCAGCGCTCCGACCTCGTTCGCGCTGAAGCGGTCGTAGGTGAAATACGCGTCGAAATCGGTCGACGGCTGCCACAGCGCGCCGGCGCGAAATTCGTTGCGGTGCTGATTCATGAAATTCGTTTGGCCGGTCGCCACACTACTGCCCCAACCTTCGTGCTGGTTGTTTTGATATGCAAAACGTACCGCGAACGTGGAGCTGATCGGGAAATTGACAATCGCGCGCGCGCCGATGAGGTCCTCATTGCCCGCCGAACCCGAGAATTCCGCGCTGTAGGCATCCGTGGATGGCCGGCGCGTGTTGACCGATATCGACCCGCCGGTGTTGTTGCGACCGAACAGGGTTCCCTGTGCACCGCGCACCACCTCGATATTGTCGATGTCGAGCATCGTGGAGAGCGCTCCTTGACCACCGGCGACATAAACGCCGTCGACGTAAAGCCCCACGGCGGGATCGTAGACGATCGCCGACGGAATCGCAGTTTGGCCGCGCATCGTAACCTCGAGCGCAGAGACCGAGCGTGCGGATTGGAAAGCCATCGTATTGGGCACTTCGCGCAGCGCGTCCTCGACGGTGATCGCGTTTTGACCCGCGATGTCCGCGGCGCTCACGACAGTTTCGGCAAGCGGAACGTCCGCGAGCTTCTCGCTACGGCGGCGCGCATACACGACTACCTCCTCCAGCCCGGCATCGGCTGCGCCCGACCCGGCGTCGGAACTCGCGACACCACCGGCCGGATCCGCGTTCGCGGGTCGCAGCGCGACCAGCGGAAAAATCCCCAAGCCCGCCGCAGCAATCATGGCAACGACGTCGGCACGCGCGCGTTTTAGGGCTTTCACAGGGACCTCTCCTTGTCAGCAGCGCGCGAATCTTAGCAATTGTCTGGGAGTTATTCTCCGCCATGCGGCTTGCCTGCCGCCGCTATAATGGTTGTTTAGAGCCGCTGGGGATGCCGATTTGTTTGAACACCTCGTCCGCTTGAAAGAGGATGCGATTCTGGGAGTCATGGCGGCATTCCGCGCCGACATCTCGGCGCAGAAAGTCGATCTCGGTGTCGGCGTATTCAGAGACTTGAGCGGCAATACTCCGGTGCTCGATTGCGTGCGCAGCGCAGAACTCGCGGTGCTCTCGATGCAGACGACGAAATCCTATGTCGCGGCGGCCGGCCGCGCAGAATTCAACGAGGCGGTCGGCGACCTCGTGCTCGGCGACTCGCGGTCCGCGGCCGAACGCAGCCGCGTGCGCATCGTCCAGGCCCCGGGCGGCTGCGGCGCTCTGCGCGTGGGCGCCGAATTGATACGCGCGGCGGCGCCGGCGAGCACGGTCTATTTGAGCGATCCAACCTGGGGAAACCATGCGCCGTTGCTGGGCAATTGCGGGTTGCGGCTCGAACCCTATCCATACTACGACACTGCAGCCCATCGCCTGCGCTTCGATGCAATGCTCGAAAAATTGGATTTGGCCGCCCCGGGCAGCGTCGTGCTTCTGCACGCGTGCTGCCACAACCCGACCGGTGCAGATCTGACGATCGAGCAATGGCGTGCGCTCACCGAGGTGCTGCTGCGGCGGCGGCTCATGCCGTTTCTAGATCTCGCCTATCAGGGCTTTGGCGCGGGCCTGGATGCGGACGTCGCCGGCGTGCGCCTCGTGACTTCGAGTCTGCCCGAGTCACTGGTCGCCGTGTCGTTTTCGAAGAACCTCGGCGTGTATCGCGAGCGCTTGGGTGCGCTGATCGCCATCGGCGAGAGTGATTCGGGTGCGCAGACGATGCAGAGCCACGTGCTGCAGATCGCCAGAGGCATCTATTCGATGCCGCCGGACCACGGAGCAGCGATCGCCGCGCATATTTTCGCGCATGCACCGCTGCGTGCGGCCTGGATACAGGAACTCGAGGGCATGCGAGCGCGCATCGAGGCGATGCGCAAGCTGCTCGCGGCGAATCTGCGCGAGACGACCGGTGGCGACGAATTCGACTTTCTCGAACGGCAGCACGGCATGTTTTCGCAGCTGGGGGTTTCGGGCGAGGCGGTCGCGCGCCTGCGCGAGCAACACCATATTTACATGCTGGCAGACAGCCGCATGAACGTCGCGGGCGTCACGCCGCACAACGTCCGCTACGTCGCCGCGTCGATCTCGTCTGTTTTAAGAGCCTAGCGCACTGCGCAGCGCGCTGACTTCGGCGGCGAATTCCTTGATGATGCCGGCGGTCTTCTTTTCGTTGAGCCGCAGGCGAAAGACGGCGGGCACACCTTCCATTGCCACCTGCAACGCAGTCGGGTCCGTCGAGAACGACGCCATCAACAGCGCGACCACGATGATATCGCTGAGATCCGGAATTTCCATTTCCTCGCCGTCTCTGCCGATATCGTTCTGCTCGGCGACCGCCTTGACCATGGGCTCGGAGAATTCCCAATTCTCCAGGATCGCCTTGCCGATCTCGGCATGCCAGTCCTCGATGATTTGGTGCAAGGTCGCGGTGTCGCTGAACAATTCCGGATGGTCGGCGACCCGGGTCAAAATATAGAGTTTGCCGATCGCGTGCATCATCCCGGTCAACATCGCTTCGTCGGGGTTGATCTTGGTGCAGTTGCGCGCGACGACATAGGCGAAAGCGGCCACCAGCGTGCTGCGCTGCCACAGTTCGTCGAGAAACGGTTTGACGCTCACGAGCTTCGCGTTGCCGCGAATTTGCGCCATCGCAAACGACATCGAGGCGCTGCGAACCATGTTGTAGCCCATGCGATTGATCGCCGTGCGCAACTCGGTGATCGGCTTGCCGGTCGTATTGAGCGACGCGGAATTCGATATGCGCATCAAACGGGCCGCCAAGGCGGGCTCCGAGCCGACGACTCGAACGACCTTTTCGAGCGTCGAGTTCTGGTCCGACAGCACCCTTCTGACGCGAACGACGATTTCTGGAAACGACGGCAGATCGACGCGCCCGGCTGATAATTCTGCCGCTAACGAGCGTACGAATCCAAACGCGACTTCATTGGCGGATTGCGGCTGAGTATTGCTCAATTTGCCCCTCGCTGGCGTCATGCTCCATCCAACGAAATAAATCGACCGCGCGGGGCAATACTTGAGTCCACTTCCCGGGCAATGTGAGGGGCCGCGCATTTACCGTAATGTGCCGGCAATCAGGGGACCGGGAAAGCCCTCGGCCGGCTCCGAAACCGGTGATGTACCTCACCATTACGGGAACGCTCGGTGTAGTGCCCCAAAGAGTAGGAGGCGACGACTTTGCGCCAAAACTCGACCGAACCGGGATTGCGCTGATATTCGACGATTTCCCAGTCTCCCGCAAAGCGGTCGAAAATCAGTGTCGCGGCATTGCGCCCGATACCGATGTGGCGGTACTTCTCGCGCACGAAGAACTCCGACATCAAGAAATCCACCGCGGTCGCCCCTGCGGCCGGGATTCGCGGTCGCGTGACGAGCGCAAAGCCGACGGCATTCACACCCTTCGATATCAATAGCGGGTGCGAGTGATCATTCGCGAACCAATTCGCGAAAATCTCGTCTTGCTGGCTGTTATTGGGGCTCAAGCCCAGGAAGTAGCCGGTATTGAGGTCGGAGAGAGATTCCACGTACTCGCCGTAGACCTCCTCAATCCATCGTCGATCTTTGCTGGAGCGCTTGCAATCCCGGATGCTGATGGGCACGGGGTCAACTTCCTTGTGCCTTCAAAAGCACAGCCCGGGTGAACGCGCCATGATGGAGCGCTCGCCCGGGCTAGTACAACCGACTATCGAAGCGTATTACGGCTTCGCAGCTGAGGCCGCAGAGGCGGCCATATCGGAGGCAGCGCTGGCAGCGCTCGCATCACTGGACGCGGCAGGAGCAGGAGCCATCGCAGCAGGAGGAGTCGTGTCAGCAGCCGGAGCGGGAGGCGCTTCGGTCTTGCTGCCGCAGGCACTCAGGACGACTGCAGCGGCAAAGGCGCATAGAGCAAGTTTGGTCTTCATCTATCGATACCCCAAAAATATTTATGGATTAAACGGACATAGCGACACTGGTTCGTCTTGGGCCTACGCCAAGAGGTCATTTAGGATTTTAGAGGGTTTTACCCGATTTTCATATCTCTTTCGCCGGACCTTAACGCCAATTAACGTCGCGGGCCGCCGCTCCGGAGTCTCCGCCCTGTAGCTGCGCCGTGCTCTGGCGCATAATTTGTCGGTAATTTCACCCCGGAGGACATGTGGATCAAGACAATCTCGATGCGCAATATGCGGCACACCTGAATACGCTGACGCAACGTGCAGATCGGGCGCTCGCAGCCACCGGCTTCGACGGCTTGGTGATCCACTCCGGTGTTCCGCCGATCCATTTTCTCGACGACCAGGATTACCCATACAAGGTAAATCCGCATTTCAAAGCCTGGGTGCCGGTGCTCGATAATCCGAAATGCACGCTGATCTATACTCCGGGCAAGCGCCCTAAGCTGCTGTTTTATCAGGCGAACGACTATTGGCATCAAGCGGCGGCCATACCACGGGCGAGTTGGACCGAAGCGCTCGAGGTGACGCCGATCCGCGACCCGGCAGAGGCGCGCCGCGAGTGCCCGAAGCTCGGTCGGTTCGCCTTCGTCGGGCCCGCGGAGCTGTTCGGCAACGAGGACCAGCTAGCGGTCAATCCGGCCGAGTTGTTGACTCGATTGCATTACGACCGCGCGGTCAAGACGGACTATGAACTCGAGTGCATGCGCCGCGCCAATGATTTGGGCGCGCGGGGACACCGCGCGGCACTCCAGGCGTTTCGCGAGGGCGCCTCTGAATACATCGCGCATATGCGCTATTTGGAGGCTTGCGAGCAGCGTGAAGAAGAAATGCCTTACAACAATATCGTCGCCTACAACGAACACGCGGCAATCCTCCACTACCAGCACTTGGACCGCGTTGCGCCCCGGCCGCTGCGATCATTCCTGATCGACGCCGGCGCGCAAGTCCGCGGCTACGCCGCGGACATCACGCGCAGCCATGCCGCGGCCGCGGGCGTCTATGCCGACCTGGTTGCCGCGACCGATGAGGCGCAATTACTGTTGTGCGACGAAATCGTCGCGGGGCGCGATTATCGCGAGGTCCATTTGTCGGCACACCGCATTCTCGGCGATGCGATGCACCGCCTCGGGCTGATCAAGCAGGGCGGTCAAGCGGCCGTCGAACTCGGAATCACGAGTACGTTCTTTCCGCATGGGATCGGGCATCTGCTCGGCCTCCAAGTACACGACGTGGGTGGCGTTCTTGCCGACTCGGCCGGCCATGAGCGCCAACGGCCCAAGGGACACCCGCATCTGCGGCTCACGCGGCTACTCGAGCCGGGCGTCGTCGTGACCGTGGAACCGGGAATATATTTCATCGATTCGCTGCTTGCGGCCGCATACGCGGACCCGCGGCGTGCGCACATCGATTGGCCGATGGTCGAAAACTTGCGTCCCTACGGGGGCGTGAGAATCGAGGACAACGTCGTCACGACCGCAACGACGCCCGAGAACATGACCAGAGACGCCTTTTCGAGGCTCGACGCCTGACGGCTACTTGCGCAGCGAGTCGCGAATCTCTTCGAGCAGCACTTCGGTACGGGTCGGGGGCGGGGGCGGCGCATCCACCGGCGCGGGTGCCGGTTTCTTGAGCTTGTTGATCGCGCGCAGCGCGACGAACAACACGGCCGCGATGATCAAAAAATCCAAAATCGACTGCAAGAACGCGCCGTATTTGACCAGCACCGGAGCGCCCTTGGGATCATTGCCCAAGCTGATCGCAAGATCGGTGAAGTTGAACCCGCCGATGGCCCTGCCGAGCAGCGGCATGAACACGTCGCCGACGAGCGAGGAGACGATCTTGCCGAAAGCGGCACCGACGATGACGCCGACCGCCAAATCCACGACACTTCCCTTCATCGCAAATTCTTTGAATTCGCTTGCTAAACTCATCGCCGCTCCCTCAATGCAATTCTGACTGATCCGTCATCGCCTCAAGCGGCCGCTTTCGCCTTGCGGCGCTTCGGCGCAACGGTCTCGTCCGAATCTTTCGCGCCCTTTGCGGCCTTCTTGCCCTTCGCCTTCGTTTCCTTGGCATCCTTGTCGCCCGCGGCTGCAACGGCTGCGGCCTCGACGAGCTGCATCAGCGCCATGTCGGCGGCGTCGCCCGGTCGCGCTTCCATCTTCAGAATCCGCGTGTAACCACCGGCGCGCGTCTTGAATCGCGGCCCCAACTCGGCAAACAGCTTTTCGACGACCGACTCGTCGCGCAGGCGCGAATACGCGAGCCGGCGCTTCGCGAGCGAGTCGATTTTCGCGAGCGTGATCAACGGTTCGATGACCCGGCGCAGCTCCTTTGCCTTCGGCACGGTCGTACGAATCGTCTCATGACGCAGCAATGACGCCGCCATGTTCCGAAGCATTGCATGACGGTGCGAGGAGTTGCGCGATAACTGCCGACCGCTATTTCTATGACGCATATTCTAAAGCCTTACTTTCGCTGTTCAGATGCTGTCGCGCTCGTCGTCGCGCTTCAAGCCCGGCGGCGGCCAGTTGTCGATGCGCATGCCTAGGGTCAAGCCATGGCTCTCGAGCACTTCCTTGATTTCGGTCAGTGATTTCTTGCCGAGGTTCGGTGTGCGCAGCAGCTCGACTTCGGTTCGCTGTACCAGATCGCCGATGTAGTGAATGTTCTCGGCCTTGAGGCAATTCGCACTGCGGACCGTGAGCTCGAGCTCGTCGACCGGGCGCAGCAGGATCGGGTCGAACTGCGTTTCGGTCGCCTTGGCGGTCGACTCGTCCTGACCCTGGAGGTCGACGAACACCGAGAGCTGATCCTTGAGGATGCCGCCCGCCCGGCGAATCGCCTCTTCGGGATCGATCGTGCCGTTGGTCTCGATGTCGAGAATCAGCTTGTCGAGGTCGGTACGCTGCTCGACGCGAGCGCTTTCGACGTTGTACGTGACTTTGCGTACCGGGCTGAAGGATGCGTCGAGCTGGAGGCGCCCGATCGCGCGCGACTGCTCTTCGAACGCGAGGCGCTGTGCGGCGGGGCGATAGCCGCGGCCGCGTTCGACCTTGAGCGACATCGACAGCTCGCCGGCCTTGGTCAGATTCGCGATTACGAGATCGGGATTCAGGATCTCGATATCGTGATCCGTGGAGATATCGCCGGCCGTGACGGGTCCGGGACCCTTCTTGTGAAGCCGGATCTCGGCGACGTCGCGCGTGTGCATGCGAATCGCAACCGCCTTGAGATTCAGCAAAATGTCGACGACATCTTCCTGTACCCCTTCGATCGCGGTGTACTCGTGCAGCACGCCCTCGATCTCGATTTCCGTGATCGCGGCGCCCGGCAACGACGACAGCAGCACGCGCCGCAGCGCATTGCCCAGCGTATGGCCAAAGCCGCGCTCGAACGGCTCGATCACGATACGCGCGTGTCTCGGCGAGACCGGCTGGACCTTGACGACCCGGGGCTTCAAAAATTCGTTGATCGATCCTTGCATGGATATCACCTACGTTTACTAATCGCGATAATCGCGGTCACAAAAGCGGCCGTTCACCGGCCGCTCAGGTGTTACTTGGAGTACAACTCGACGACCAGGCTCTCGTTGATATCGGGCAGTATTTCCTGCCGATCCGGTACCGATTTGAGAATGCCCGACATCTTCTTGTCGTCTACTTCGACCCAATCCGGGAATCCGACTTGGGCCGCAATCGTCAGGGCCGCCACTACGCGCGTCTGCTTCTTGGCTTTCTCGCGCAAGTTGATCACGTCGCCGGCCTTACACTGGTAGGACGCGATGTTCACGAGCTTGTCGTTGACCGAAATGGCCTTGTGGCTGACCAGCTGGCGCGCTTCGGCGCGCGTCGAGGCGAAGCCCATGCGGTAGACGACGTTGTCGAGGCGGCACTCGAGGAACTGCAGCAGGGTCTCGCCGGTCGCCCCGGGACGGCCCGCGGCCTTCTGATAATAGTTGCGGAACTGGCGCTCGAGCACGCCGTACATACGACGCAGCTTCTGCTTCTCGCGCAACTGCAAGCCGTACTCGGAGAGCCGCTGCTTGCGCTCACTCTTGACGCCGCCCGGCGGAACTTCGAGCTTGCACTTCGACTCGAGCGGCTTCACGCCGCTCTTCAAAAACAAATCAGTGCCTTCGCGACGCGACAGCTTGCACTTGGGACCGGTATATTTTGCCATTACAAACCCTTGAAGTTTTAGACGCGACGCTTTTTGGGCGGACGGCAACCATTATGGGGAATCGGCGTCACGTCTTCGATATTCGTGATCTTCAAGCCGCAACCGTTCAACGCACGAACCGCGGATTCGCGGCCGGGCCCGGGGCCCATGACGCGCACCTCGACGTTCTTCACGCCATGCTCCTGCGCCGCATTTCCGGCACGTTCGGCGGCGACCTGGGCCGCGAACGGCGTCGACTTGCGCGAACCGCGAAAGCCGCAGCCGCCCGAAGTCGCCCACGACAGCGTGTTGCCCTGCCGGTCGGTGATCGTGATGATCGTGTTGTTGAAGGACGCGTGCACATGCGCGATCGCATCGAGCACATTCTTGCGCACTTTTTTGCGAACGGGCTTGCCGCCCTGGGTCGTGGCGGCCGCTTGACCGGCATTTTGCTTTTGATCAGCCATAGGTTCTCTTTAAGTCCTCTTACGCTTTACCAGGCGGTGCGTTCATCTTGACCGCCTGCTTGCGCGGGCCCTTGCGGGTGCGGGCGTTGGTGCGGGTGCGCTGGCCGCGCATCGGAAGCCCCTTGCGGTGGCGGATGCCGCGATAGCAGCCCAAGTCCATCAAGCGCTTGATGTTCATGGAAACTTCGCGGCGCAGGTCGCCCTCGACCGCGAACTTGGCGACTTGGGACCGCAACGACGCCACTTCGGCGTCGGTCAAATCCTTGACCTTGACGCTGTGCTTGACTCCGGCAGCGTCGCAGATCTGCTGCGCACGGCTGTTGCCGATGCCGAAAATATGGGTCAGACCGATGACGACATGCTTGTTCATCGGAATATTGATGCCGGCGATACGCGCCATCTATCTCTCCCCTGCAGTTAAGCTACGGCGCACGCGAAAAAGGCGCGCAAGTGTATAGAAAACTCCCCCGGGGATCAAGACATTAGCGGTGGGTGAGGCCATCATTAGCCCTGCCGCTGCTTGTGCCGTGGATCGGAGCAAATGATGTAGACGACACCGCGGCGCCGCACAACTTTGCAGTTCTTGCAGATCTTCTTGACCGAAGGACGTACTTTCATTTCTTACTCCCGATGCCCCGTAGGCTGGCCTTTTTCATGAGGCCCTCGTATTGGTGCGACATCATGTGCGAATAGGCCTGCGCGACGAAATCCATGACGCCGACCACGATAATGAGCAGCGAAGTGCCGCCGAATTGAAACGGGATGGCCGGATTCGCCATGCGGATGATTTCCGGCAGCAGGCAGACGGCCATGATGTACAGGCCGCCCCAGAGAGTGAGCCGCGTCAGCACCTTGTCCAGATACTCGCCGGTCTGCTGCCCGGGGCGGATGCCCGGGATGAACGCACCGGCCTTCTTGAGGTTCTCCGCCGTGTCGCGGGCGTCATAGACCAGCGCGACGTAGAAGAACGAGAAGCCGATGATCAGCAGTGCAAACAGCACGACATGCAGCGGCTGGCCGTAATTGAGTATCGAGGCAACCCGCTGGAGCCCGCGCTGCAGCGAATTGGGGTTCGGGCTGTTGCCGAAGAACTGCGCGATCGTGGCCGGAAACACCAGGATGCTGGATGCGAAAATCGGCGGAATGACGCCGGCCATGTTGAGCTTGAACGGCAGGTGGGTGCTCTGGCCCTGCATCATGCGCCGTCCGACCTGGCGCTTCGCGTAATTGACCTGAATTTTGCGCTGTGCCTTCTCGACGAAGACGCAAAACAAGGTCACGAGAACGACGACGACCAAGATCAACAGCACGATCAAGGGGTTCATTTCGCCCGATCGCACCATTTCCAGAGTGTTGCCAATCGCCCGTGGCAGGCCCGCGACGATGCCGGCGACGATGATCATCGTGATGCCGTTGCCGACGCCGCGTTCGGTGATCTGCTCGCCGAGCCACATGACGAACATCGTGCCCGTCGTGATCGAGATCGTCGCGACGAACAGGAATTGCGGACCCGGGTTCGATACCAGGTGGCCGCCGGAATTCTGGATCGCGAGCGCCGCGCCGAACCCCTGGAACGCCGCGAGAAATACCGTGCCGTAGCGCGTGTATTGCATGAGTTTGCGCCGTCCCGATTCGCCGTCCTTGCGAATTTGCGCCCACGGCGGATACACCATCGAGGCCATCTGGATGATGATCGAGGCGGTGATGTAGGGCATCACGTTGAGCGCGAAAATGCTGAATCGCTGCAACGCGCCGCCCGAGAACATGTTGAAAATGCCGAGCAGCGTGCCCTGCTGGGTCGAGAAGAATTGGGCGAACTTCGCCGCATCGATTCCCGGAACCGGAATGAACGTGCCGATTCGGTAAACGACGAGCGCACCCAGCAGAAACAGCAGGCGCTTTCGCATTTCTGCGAATCGCGGCATGTCCGTAAGGGCGGCGGCTGCGTTGCTGGTGGATGTCGACACGGTACTGCTTGAAATCTCTGGAGGGCGGCCGCTCAGGCCTCGAAACGGCCTCCGGCCGCTTCGACGGCGCTCTTCGCGCCTTTGGTCGCCGTGATGGACTTATCCTTGATCGCGTAAGGCTTCGAGACCTTACCGGACAAGATGATTTTGACGCGCTTGGTGTACTCCGGCACGAGGTTCGCTTCGACGAGCAATGCGATCGTGACATCGGCGCCGCTCACCCGCGAAAGATCGCCGAGCGTGAGTTCCGCGCGCGACGCCTTCATCGCGGACCGGAAGCCGATCTTCGGCAGCCGGCGCTGCAAGGGCATCTGACCGCCCTCGAACCCGACCTTGTGGTAGCCGCCCTTGCGTGCGCGCTGTCCCTTGACGCCGCGGCCGCAGGTCTTGCCCTGGCCCGCCGAGGCGCCGCGCCCGACGCGCAAATGCTCCCGCTTGGCGCCCGCGGCCGGCTTGATCGTATTCAATCGCATTAGTGCTTCTCCGCGCCCGATGCCGATTCCACTGCGAGCAGATGGCTGGCGGTGTTTACCATACCGCGGTTCGACGGCGTATCCGCAACCACGACCGTGTGGCCGATCCTGCGCAAACCCAAACCGCGCGCCGAATTCGCAATATTGGCCAATTGCCCAAACAGGCTTTTGACCAGCGTTACCTTGATAAGTTTGTCTGTCATGACGTTCTAGCCCACGATCTCGGCGACGGTCTTGCCGCGCTTGGCCGCGATATCATCGGGGGTGCGCAGCTTGGCCAAGGCGTCCATCGTCGCGCGTACCACATTGATCGGATTGCGCGAGCCGTAGCTCTTGGCGAGCACGTTGCGCACGCCGGCGCACTCGAACACCGCACGCATGCCGCCGCCCGCGATCACGCCGGTGCCGTCGGCCGCCGGCTGCATGTACACGCGCGTCGTGCCGTGGCGGCCCTTGACCGCGTAGAACAGCGTGTCGTTCTTCAAAGAGACGTTCACGAGGCTCTTGCGTGCCTGCATCATCGCCTTCGATATCGCGACCGGCACTTCGCGCGCCTTGCCGTAGCCGAAGCCGACCCGGCCCGCGCCATCACCGACGACGGTCAGCGCAGTGAAGCCGAACTGCTTGCCGCCCTTGACGACCTTGGCGACGCGGTTAACCGCGACCAGCTTCTCGAGCAGGTCATCGCCGGACATTGGTTTTTCTACTCTTGCCATAGCGCCCTCAGACCTTCGGTTAGAACTCGAGACCCGCTTCTCGAGCGGCATCTGCCAGCGCTTTGACGCGCCCGTGATACATGAAGCCCGAGCGGTCGAATGCGACCTTCGAGATCCCCTTGGCGCGGGCTCGTTCCGCAATCGCGCGGCCGACGGCCTTCGCAGCCTCGATGTTGCCGGTCGTCTTCAGCGCGCCGCGCACGTCCTTTTGCAGCGTCGACGCCGCGACCAACACCTTGTCGCCTTCGGCCGCGAATATTTGCGCGTAGATGTGCTGCGGCGTGCGGTGCACCGAAAGGCGCACGGCCGCGAGCTCTTTGATTTTGACGCGGCCACGCAGAGCGCGGCGCAAGCGAGTGTCTCTTTTGTCCAGTTTCATAGGCTTACTTCTTCTTCGCTTCCTTGAGCGAAATTTTCTCGTCGCTGTACTTCACGCCCTTGCCCTTGTAGGGCTCGGGCGGACGGAATCCGCGGATCTCGGCCGCGGTCTGACCGACGCGCTGCCGATCGATGCCCTTGACCACGATCTCGGTCTGCGTCGGCGTCTCGATGCTGATGCCGTCGGGAACCGGGTAGTTGATCAGGTGCGAATAACCCAGGGTGAGCGTCAGGCTCTTGCCGGCAACCGCGGCGCGGTAGCCGACGCCGACGAGTTCGAGCTTCTTTTCATAGCCCTTCGATACGCCCGCAACCATGTTCGCGAGATGCGCACGCGTCGCGCCCGCGATCGCATTCAAGCCTTCCGCATTCGAGGTCGCCTCGACCGACAAATGTTTGTCGACCTGAACGACCTTGATGCCGCTCTTCAGCCCGAGGCTTAAGGAGCCCTTGCCGCCCTTGACCGTGACCGCGTCCGCCGCAATCGTGGCGCTGACGCCCTGCGGAAGATCGACCGGCATTTTTGCAACTCGAGACATGATTGAAACCTTTATTGAACGACGAACAATACTTCGCCGCCGGTACCTGCTGCGCGGGCTTGACGGTCGGTCATGATACCTTGCGGCGTGGAAACGACGGCGACGCCGAGCCCGCCAAGCACCTTCGGCAATTCGTCCTTGCCGCGATAAATGCGCAGCCCCGGACGGCTGATCCGCTCGATGCGATCGATGACGGGACGCCCATCATGGTACTTGAGCTCGATCGACAGCGTGCTCTTCGCACCGGTCGTCTCGACGCCATAGGCGCCGATGTAGCCCTCATCCTTGAGAACCTTGAGGATGGAGATTTTCAGTTTCGACGCGCCCACGCCAACCGTGGGCTTGCCCGCGGATTGCGCATTGCGGATGCGGGTCAAAAGATCGGCGATCGGATCGGTCATACTCATTGTGCGCGCCTCACCAGCTCGCCTTGGACAGGCCGGGAATCTCACCCTTGTTGGCCGCTTCGCGCAGTTTGGTGCGCGCCAGGCCGAATTTGCGGTACACGCCGCGTGAACGGCCGGTAATCGAGCACCGATTCCGCTGCCGTGTTGCGGCCGCATCGCGCGGCTGCTGTTGCAGCTCGACCTGAGCCTTCTCGCGCTCCTCGTGCGGCGTTTTCGGGTCGCGGATCAGCTCCTTGAGTTCGGCGCGGCGAGCCGCAAACTTCTTTGCGACCTTGAGGCGGCGCTTCTCGCGCATGAGCATGTTCGTCTTTGCCATGGGCTTACCCTACTTACGAAACGGAAAGTTGAAGGCTTCGAGCAGTGCGCGGCCGTGCTTGTCGTCTGCGGCCGACGTGGAAATGGTGATATCCATGCCACGTATTTGATCGATCTGGTCGTACTGAATCTCGGGGAAAATGATCTGTTCCTTTACGCCGAGGCTGTAATTGCCGCGGCCATCGAAAGAGCGCGTGCTGATTCCGCGAAAATCGCGAATACGCGGGATCGCGATGTTCACGAGGCGGTCCAGAAATTCGTACATGCGCGCGCCGCGCAGCGTCACTTTGCAGCCGATCGCCTGGCCGTCGCGCACCTTGAAAGTCGCGACCGACTTCTTGGCCTTGGTGATCGCGGGCTTCTGGCCGGTGATCTTGGCCATATCGGCGGTTGCGGCGTCCATGACTTTCTTGTCGGCCACGGCCTCGCCCACGCCCATGTTGACCGTGATCTTGAGGATGCGAGGAACCTGCATCGTGTTCTTGAGCCCCAAGCTTTGCTTGAGCTCCGGCACGATCTTCTCGCGATAAATTTGTTGCAGTCTTGCCATGTTTACGTCACTCGAACCTTATTTAGCGTCGACCACTTCGTTGTTCGACTTGAACACGCGCACCTTGCGACCGTCCGCGAGCGACTTGAACCCGACGCGGTCGCCCTTCTGGGTGGCCGGGTTGTAGAGCAGCACGTTCGAGACATGCAGCGGCGCTTCGCGCTCGATGATGCCGCCCTGCTGTCCCATCTGCGGATTGGGCTTCTGGTGCTTCTTGGAAATGTTCAAACCCTCGACGCGCACGCGATCGTCGGCGAGCACCTCGATGACGGCGCCTCTGCGCCCCTTGTCGCGGCCGGTGATCAGCACCACCGTGTCGCCTTTGCGAATCTTTTTCATCAGCGCTTTCCTAACTTTTCCAGACCCAATTAAAGAACTTCAGGCGCGAGCGAGATGATCTTCATGAACTGCACATTGCGCAGCTCACGCGTCACCGGTCCAAAAATACGCGTGCCGATCGGCTCGAGCTTGTTGGTGAGCAGTACCGCCGCATTGGTGTCGAACCGAATCAGCGAACCGTCGGCCCGGCGCACGCCGCTGCGGGTACGTACGACAACCGCGTCGTAGACCTCGCCTTTCTTCACTTTGCCGCGCGGAATGGCGTCTTTGACGCTCACCTTGATGACATCGCCGACAGCGGCATAGCGGCGCTTCGAGCCGCCGAGAACCTTGATGCACATCAAGCGCTTGGCGCCGCTGTTGTCGGCCACATTCAGCATTGTTCGAAGCTGGATCATGTCGGTCCTTTATTCGGCCTGAGCGCGTTCAACGACGCGGACCAGTGTCCAAGATTTACGGCGCGACATCGGCCGGCACGGCTTGATCGAAACCGTGTCGCCTTCCTTGCACTCGTTGTTGGCGTCGTGCGCCAGCAGCTTGGTCGTGCGACGAATGTACTTGCCGTAGGTCGGATGCTTGACGAGCCGCTCCACCGACACGGCGATCGTCTTGTCCATCTTGGTGCTGACCACCTTGCCGGTCAGCAGTCGCTGTCCGGGAATCGTATGTCCGGGAACCGGCGCCGTTTGGGCGACCGCTACCGCTTGTGTCTCGGTCGACATCAGGCCTTACCTCCGCTTGCAAGCACCGTCTTCACGCGCGCAATGTTCTTGCGCACCTTCGCGAATTGATCCGGCTTCGCCGCCTGACCGGTCGCACGCGCCATGCGCAAATTGAATTGTTCGCGGCGCAACTTGAGCAGCTCCTCGCCGAGATCCTTCGGATTCTTCGTGCGTAAGTCTTTAGCCTTCATGTGCGCACCTGACGCTTCACGAACGTCGTAGATACAGAGAGTTTGGCGGCCGCGAGCCGGAACGCCTCGCGGGCGATTTCTTCACTCATGCCTTCCATCTCGAACAGCACTTTGCCGGGCAGAACTCGCGCAACCCAATATTCAACATTGCCCTTGCCGCTGCCCATGCGAACCTCGAGCGGCTTCTGAGTGATGGGCACGTCCGGAAAAACGCGGATCCAAATGCGACCGCCGCGCTTCACGTGACGCGAAATCGCACGGCGGGCTGCCTCGATCTCGCGCGCGGTCATGCGGCATCGGTCGGTCGCCTTCAGGCCGTACTCGCCGAACGCGACGAAATTACCGCGCTGCGCCTTGCCGGCGATCTTGCCCTTGAACTGTTTGCGGAACTTGGTCCGCTTCGGCTGCATCATGTGTCGTTACCTATCAACCCGCCACAGGCGCTGCGGCCTCTGGCGCTTTTTGCACTTCCGCATCGGTCTCGGCGGACTCGACCGCGGGCTTATCGAATACTTCGCCCTTGAAAATCCAAACCTTGATGCCGATCACGCCATACGTGGTCTGCGCCTCCGCGAGGCCATAGTCGATGTCCGCGCGAAACGTGTGCAGCGGCACGCGGCCCTCGCGATTCGTCTCGGTACGCGCGATCTCCGACCCGTTCAGACGGCCGCTGATGCGCACTTTGATCCCCAAGGCCCCGGAGCGCATCGTGTTGGTCACGGCGCGCTTCATCGCACGACGGAACATCACGCGCTTTTCGAGCTGCTGCGAGATCCCTTCGGCGACCAGCTTCGCGTCGAGCTCGGGCTTGCGGATCTCGGCAATGTTCAGGCGCACGTCGTTCATCGTCATGCCCAAAATCTTCGCCACCGCCGTGCGGAGCTTCTCGATGTCCTCGCCCTTCTTGCCGATCACGATGCCCGGACGCGCCGTATGGATCGTGATGTTGGCGCGGCGTGCGGCGCGCTCGATATGAATGTTGCTCACGGAGGCGTCGCTGAGCTTCTTGTTCAGATATTGCCGCACCAAAAAGTCGGTGTGGATGTTCGACGCAAAATTCTTCGAGTGGGCGTACCACTTCGACGACCAGTCGCGCGTGATGCCGAGCCGTATGCCGATCGGATTGACTTTCTGACCCATTAGGCTTCTCGCTTTCCGTCGGATACTTGGACGAGGATATGGCTGCTGCGTTTGGCGATACGCACGCCGCGCCCCTTGGCGCGCGCATGGAAGCGCTTCAACATCGGCGCAGGATCGACCTCGATCCGCGTCACCTTCAGATCGTCGACGTCGGCATTGAAGTTGTTGTAGGCATTCGCAATCGCGCTATCCAACACTTTCAAAACGATTTTGGCGCCCTTCTTCGGCATGAACTTGAGCGTATTGACCGCGAGCGTCGCCGACTTGCCGCGAATGGTGTCGACGACGAGACGGCATTTCTGCGGCGAAATGCGTGCGTACCGTAAAATTGCGTTGGTCTCCATGATTTACTCCGCAGCCGTCACTTTTTTGTCGCCTGAATGGGCTTTGAACGTGCGCGTGGGCGCGAACTCGCCGAGCTTGTGCCCGACCATGTTCTCCGAGACCAGAATCGGCACATGCAGCCGGCCGTTGTGAACTGCGATCGTCAGCCCGACCATATCGGGAATGACCATGGAACGGCGCGACCAGGTTTTGATCGGACGGCGATCGTTCTTGGAACTGGCGACCTGCACTTTCTTGGCAAGCGGCAAATCCACGAACGGTCCTTTCTTTAGCGAACGAGGCACTGATGATTCTCCAGTCGTTGACTACTGTCGTTTGTTCTTTCTGCGCTGAACGATCATGCCGTCAGTGCGCTTGTTGCGACGCGTCTTCTTGCCCTTGGTCTGCAAACCCCACGGACTCACCGGATGCGGGTTGCCCTGGCCGGACTTGCCTTCGCCGCCGCCGTGCGGGTGATCGACCGGGTTCATGACGACGCCGCGCACCGTCGGCCGTACGCCGAGCCAGCGCACCGCGCCGGCCTTGCCGAATACCCGCAAATTGTGCTCGTCGTTGCCGATTTCGCCGATCGTCGCGCGGCAATCCACGTGGATCTTGCGCATTTCGCCCGACTTCAGGCGAACGCTTGCGTAGAGGCCCTCGCGCGCCGCGAACTGCGCCGAACCGCCGGCGCTGCGCACCAGCTGGCCGCCCTTGCCGACTTTCAGCTCAATGTTGTGCACGGTGCTGCCGACCGGAATGTGCCGCAGCGGAAGCGCGTTGCCCGGCTTGATCGGCGCATCGGCGCCCGAGCGGATTTCGTCGCCGGCCTTCACGCCCTTGGGCGCGAGGATGTAGCGGCGCTCACCGTCCTTGTAGAGCACCAATGCGAGGTGCGAGGTGCGGTTCGGATCGTACTCCAAGCGCTCGACGACGCCCGGCACGCCATCCTTGTCGCGCTTGAAATCGACGATGCGATAGCGCTGCTTGTGACCGCCGCCGATGTGGCGCGTGGTTTGACGGCCGAAATGGTTGCGCGCTCCTGTGCGATTCTTCTTGGTCGTCAGCGCCTCGATCGGGCCGCCCTTGTGCAGATGCGAACGATCGATTTTGACGACGAAGCGCGTACCCGGAGAAGTCGGCTTCATTTTGATGAGTGCCATGACGGGTATCCTTACTTCGCGGAGCCGCCGGTGAAGTCGATCGACTGCCCGGTCTCCAAACGTACATAAGCCTTTTTGTAACCGTTGCGCTTGCCCGCGACGTTGCGGAAGCGGCGCGTCTTGCCCGGCTTGTTGAGCAGATTGACGCCCTCGACCTTGACCTCGAACATCAGTTCGACGGCCTCTTTGACTTCAGACTTCGAGGCATCGTCGCGCACACGGAAGACGTATTGATTCGCCTTCTCAGTCACGGTCGCGGCCTTCTCCGACACATGCGGCTGAATCAGCACGGTCATCAAACGTTCTTTACTGCTCACGAGGTGCCTCCGAGGCGCTGATCGAGCAATTTCAATGCCCCGACCGTCGCGACGACCTTGTCGTGTTTGATCAAGCTCAACGGGTCGAGCGAGGCGACCGGCATGACATCCACATACGGGACGTTGCGGGCCGCGAGGAACAACTTCTCCTCGTAGGCCTCGACGAGAATCAGCGCGCGCGTCAAGCCGTATTCGGCGAGCTTGCTGATCAGCAGCTTCGTCTTCGGCGCCGCCAACTCGATCGATTCGATCGCGAACAGGCGATCGGTGCGCGCCAATTCGGACACCATCGACTGCATCGCGGCGCGATACATCTTGCGATTGACCTTTTGCGTGAAATCGCGCGGCTTCGCAGCAAATGCGCGGCCGCCGCCGACCCAGATCGGGCTGCGAATCGAGCCGACACGCGCCTGGCCCGTGCCTTTTTGGCTCCACGGCTTCTTGCCGCCGCCACGGACCTCGGCGCGCGTCTTTTGCGCCTTGGTGCCGGCGCGTCCAGCGGCCTGGTAAGCCGTGACGACCTGATGGATCAGGGTTTCGTTGTAGGCGCGGTCAAAAGCGGCATCCGATAACTGGATTTCGCTGCCGGGCTTCGCGTTCTTGAGCTGGAGCTTCATGGCGTCTACTTCTTGGCCGGCTTGGGTGCTGCGGCCTTGGAGGCTGGGGCGGACTTCGCGGCAGCCGCCGGGGCCTTGTTCGGCATCAATTTTCTGCGTCGCGTCAGCGACGCGGCCTTCACCGACGGCCGCACGACGACGCGCCCGCCCTCGGATCCGGGAACCGCGCCGCTGATCAACAGCAGATTACGGGCGACGTCGATCTCGACGACGCGTAAATTTTCGATCGTACGGTTACGCACGCCCATGTGACCCGACATGCGTTTGCCCTTGAAAACGCGGCCCGGCGTCTGGCGCTGGCCAATCGAACCGGGTGCGCGGTGCGAAACCGAGTTGCCGTGGGTCTTCATGCCGCCCGCGAAGTTATGGCGCTTCATCGTGCCGGCAAAGCCCTTGCCGACCGTCGTGCCGGTGACGTCGACGCTTTGGCCCGCCGTGAACATGTCGACCTTGAGTTCGGCGCCTGAGCCCAGCGCTTCGCCCTCACCCGGCTTGAGGCGGAATTCCTGGGAGGTGTAGCCTGCGGCGACATTGGCTTTCGCGAAATGGCCGGCAAGCGCCTTCGGCACACGCGAGGGGCGGCGGGACCCAACGGTCACCTGAACGGCACGATAGCCGTCCACTTTTTCGCTCTTGATTTGCGACACGCGATTCGGAAGCGCCTCGATCACGGTGACAGGCACCGTGACCCCGGCGTCCGTGAAAACGCGGGTCATGCCGCATTTGCGGCCAACCAGACCAATGGTCATTGTCAATCCTCATACTGCGAGAGCAACGAGGCTCACGCGTTTTTGCAATCAGCCGGCGGTTTGGGCACGCAGCACCCCAGGACCCTCACGGGTGACTGGCGTCTGAGCCCACTCGCTCCGACCTCGTAAAATTGGACGGCGAAGTATACGGGAATCCCCGCCGCTTTCAAGTTTTTCCATGCGCTTCGCGCAGGATTTACGGGGCCGAAGCGACCCCGTCCGAGAGCTGAAACCCCTAATTGAGCTTGATTTGGACGTCCACGCCGGCCGGGAGCTCGAGTTTCATGAGCGCATCGACGGTCTTGTCGGTCGGATTCAGGATATCCATGAGGCGCTTGTGCGTCCGGATTTCGAATTGGTCACGGGCGTCCTTATCGCCATGGGGCGCGGTCAGCACCGTAAAACGCTCCATTTTGATCGGCAGGGGCACGGGACCCTTGACGGTCGCGCCGGTGCGCTTGGCGGTATCGACGATCTCGCGCGCCGACTTGTCGATCAGCCGGTGATCGAAGGCCTTGAGCCGGATACGTATATTTTGGTTAGCCATAAAACTGTGTTCCCAGGCGCTTCGCGCCGAAATAAACGGGGCCGACATGGCCCCGCCCTTAAAGGGTGCCGGATATTACGCTATTACCTTGGCAACCACACCTGCGCCGACGGTTTTGCCGCCTTCACGGATCGCAAAGCGCAGCCCCTGCTCCATCGCAATCGGCGCGATCAGCTCCACCACGATCTTGATGTTGTCCCCGGG
>JBEKSM010000011.1:0-140216 GCA_049517075.1 Steroidobacteraceae bacterium
CGCTTTCCGGCAGCCTCGAGTGGCACCCGAATTCGGACTTCAAGTTGGTCGCGGACGGGTTGTGGACCCACCTCAACGATCCGCAGACCGGCTACAACGAGTCGTATTACTTCCCGTACGGCTTCGACCAGAACAACAACCCCGAGTGGAGCAACGTCGTGCAGAAGGGCGGCTTGGTGAGCGCCCTCACGGCAAGCGACTTTCAGCCGGAGATGGTCAACAACACGACCGATCGCGTGGTCACGACCTCGGTGTTCGGCTTGAATGCGGTCTGGAAACCCGCCGACCGGTGGAGCATCACCGGTGATCTGTATCGCTCGAGGGCCGACCGGCCCGAGGGCGGCGCCGATACCTTCGTGACCGCGGGCCTCGTCACCAATGGGCCCTACCCGATCGACACCTTGAACCTCACGGATGTGCCGAACAGCCTGCCGAACATCAATGTCGTGATCCCGCCGAGCCAGTTCGGACTCGCGGCCTGCCCCAAGGGCACCGCGAGTACGACCAATCCGGGTTCCTGCTCGTACACCGCGCTCATGAACTCCGGATTTCTCAACAACAACAATTACTGGTCGACGCATTACGTCGGCCTCAACGGCTACACGGTTCACGACCAGGTCACCGGCTTCACACTCGACGGCGCCTATGACGTCGGCTCCGGCTGGTTCGACAAGGTCCTGTTCGGTGCCGGCTACAGCGACCGCGACAAGAGCCGCTACGACAGCAGCAACGATTGGACCAATGGATCCGGTCAGTATGGAACGCTCTACAATACGCAAGGCTGTCCGGTTCAATGCAGCCCCTACTCGTTTGGCTCGCAAGGGTTCGACGTGATTTCACTGGTGAGCTTGCCGAACTTCATGCAAGGCGCCGGCGGGTCGTATCCGACCGTGCTGCCGCAGCTCAACGCGAGTCAGCTGCTCGCATTCCTCAAGAGCTTGAATGGCAAACCAAATCCGTTTTTCTGCTCGAGCCTGCCCTGCTCTACGCCGTTCGACTTTTCCCAAACGCTGCCGCAGGTCAATCCATACAATTCCTACGACGTCACGGAACGATCGATATCCGCCTACGGAGAGCTGACGTTCGCGGGTACAAACTGGTCCGGCAATGTCGGCTTGCGGCTCGTGCGCACCAACACGACCGCCTCGACCGCCGAAGCCGTGCCGAGCTCGCTGTGGACACCATCGACCGTAGGATCGACCCAAACTTGGAACGTGCAATACTCGACGCTGCAGCCGGTCGACTCAACGGGCTCCTACCTGCTGCCGCTACCGTCCGCGAATTTCAATTTCTGGGCGATCCCAAATGAGCTGCAACTGCGCGCCGCGCTTGCGGAAACGATGTCGCGTCCCGATCTCAGTCAGATGGCGCCGACCTCGAGCAACAACGCGATCAACGGGCAGCCGCAGCTCTATTATAACGGCACCGCCGGGCTGAAGCCGATCAAGGCGACTCAGATCGATTTTTCAGCGGAATGGTATTACCAGCCACACTCGGCGCTGACGCTGGCGCTGTTCGGCAAGAAAATCCGTGACGATATCTATTCGGGCACTCAAGCCAACGTCAATCTGGGAACGCTGCAGTATGTTGGCGGACCGCCAGGCACCGTACCCGGGACGCCCTTCCCATGGACGGTCCAGGCTCCGGCAAACGGCTACAAGAGCCTGTTCTACGGCGTCGAACTTGCGTGGCAGCACATCATGGAAAACGGCTTCGGCGTCACCATGCAGTTCACGCACACCGTGAACAAGAGCTACGACCAGGACGGCAACAGCATCGGCCCCGTGAACGCCGTACCCCCCACGACGATCTCGACCGGACTGCTCTATGAAAAAGGCGCGATCAGCGCCGACGTCAACTGGGACTATGCAGCGAGTTTTCAGTACGCATGCACGCAATGCACGGAAGTGCCGGGCTGGCCCGCGGTTTCCGATTCGTTCCAGTGGCTGACCGCGAGCCTGCACTACAAGATCACGAAGCAGTTCCAGATCTACGCCGAGGGCAAAAATCTCACGGATGCGATCGCGCGCACCTACCTCAACGGCAATCCGCTGTTGCCCTGGGCGCCGGGACAGAGTATCGGCCAGAGCGCGAGCGGCGTCGGCGCGGGCTACAGTTCCTACGGCCGAACCTTCACGGTCGGCGCTTCGTTCCAGTTCTGAGCTGACGACCGCGTGTCCGACGCCGCGTCAATCGCGGCGCGGACACGCGCGATCTCAGACGCGGAGACGCTCGGCGCCTGATTACCCCAACTGGAGCGAATGAAGCTCAGGAGTTGCGCGGCTTCTTCATTCGAGAGCCTCCAGCCGAAGCTCGGCATACCGAGCTTGGACGGCGCCGCAGCCGTCGGCGGAACGGCGCTACCCTGCAATACGAGACGAATCAGCGACGCAGGATCCGGCGTTAGCACCGATGAATTCCCCGCAATCGCGGGAAACACCTCCGCACTGCCCTCGCCGTTGGTGCGATGACAAGCGGCACAATTGTCCATGTACAACTCGGCGCCGCGATCGGCCTCATGGCCGGATGCGAGCGCCGCCGCGGTCGCCGGATTCGCGGCAAAGCTCGATCCATCGCCGCGCGTCGGCGGCAGGGTTTTCAAGTACGCGGCGACGGCCGTAAGATCCGCGTCGCTGAAGTACTGCGTACTATGCTGCACGACGTCGCCCATCGCTGACCCAATGACCGCGTGCGCGCGGTTGTGCCCCATGCGCAGCGTCGCGACGATTTGATCTCTTGGCCAGCTGCCGAGGCCGTCGGCCGGGTTGCCACGGAGGTTCACCGCGACCCAGCCATCGATGAGCTGCCCGCCGGCAAGATAGAACTCCGACGACTCGTCGAGCGCCTTCTCCTCGGCGCTAAATGCCCGCGGTGTATGGCAAGCGCCGCAATGGCCGAGCCCCTGCACGAGATAGGCGCCGCGCGCGACCCCCGGATCGGCGTAGCGCGATGCATCGAAGACGACCGTATCGGCGGGCGTAAAGAGCTTACGCCAAATGGCCACCGGCCAGCGGATCGACAAGGGCCAGGGAATGGCAGTTGCGTGCGGCCGGTCCGAAACCGGGTCCACGCCCTGCATGAAGTAGTGGTACAAATCGGTGAGATCTTGGTCGCGAATGCGTGAATACGATGGATACGGCATCGCCGGGTACAAGCTCGCGCCGGACTTTCCGATCCCGTGGCGGACCGCGCGATCGAATTGATCGAGCGTGAAACCACCGATGCCGAAATCCCGGTCCGGAGTGATGTTCGTGCTGTAAATCGCGCCGATCGGCGAGGCGATCGGACGGCCGCCCGCAAATTCCTTGCCGCCGGCCGCGGTATGACACGCGGTGCAGTCCGCGACGACCGCAAGATACCGGCCGCGCTCGATCGATGCGTCATCCCGTTGCCCCGGCTGACTCTCGGCGATCATGCGGGTTCGCGTCGGCCACAACGCAAAGCCCAGCGTGACGGCAACGATCAGCGCGAGGATCGCGAGTACGGAAATCCAAAGCCGCGCCGATCGACTCATGCAGGCCCGCTCACACGTGCACCAGGGCGCCGGGGCTCTTGAGGTATTGCTCGCGAATTGCCTTCGCGGCCCAGTAGGTCAAGGCGCCGACCATGCCCGTCGGGTTGTAGCCGTTGTTTTGCGGAAATGCGTTGGCGCCCGGCGCGAACACGTTCGGCACATCCCAAGACTGCAAATAGCGATTCAACGCCGAGGTCTTCGGGTTCGCGCCCATGATCGCGCCGCCGCAGGTGTGAGTGCTCTGATAGCGCGTGATGTTGTAGTGTTCGCCGGCCTTTTTTGCATCGCCCGAAACCGCTTTCGGGTTCAACACTTTGGCCATTTCCAAAGCCTTGCCGACGAGGAATTGCGAGGCGCGGATCTCGTTGTCGTTCCAATCGAACGTCATGCGCAGCAGCGGCCGGCCGAACGCGTCGCGATAAGTCGGATCGAGATCCAAATAGTGATCGCGGTACGACATGCACGCGCCCTGCACTTCAAAATAAAACGAATGGCGGAACGCGTCTTTGACGCCTTGCTTCCACGCACTGCCCCACGCCGGCACGCCCGGTGCGGTCGTGATTCCGCGGACCGGACCTGCGCCGGGTTGGCGCGCCCAAATGACGCCGCCGCCGACGAAGCCGGCCTTGGCGTTGTCGAGTTGTTTGCCGTTGAGGTCGTCGAATACGGCACCCCCGCCGCCGATGCCGATGAATCCATTGGCTTGAACGCTCTCGTCGAAGAACAAGTTGACGCGATTGAGATTCTGATACGAGTAATTGCGCCCGACGGTGCCGGTGTCCGCCACCGGGTCATAAGCCGGACCTACGCCCGAGAGCAACATCAGGTGGACGTTGTAGAGCGAGAATGCACACAACAACACGAGGTCGGCCGGCTGTTCGATCTCTCGGCCCTGCGCATCGAGATAGCTCACACCGGTCGCGCGCGTGCGGGCAGCATCGAGGTTGACGCGCAGCACCTGCGAATCGGCGCGCAACTCGAATTCCTTGCGAAGCCGCAGGATCGGCAGAATGCTGATGTTGGGCGTTGCCTTGGAATAATTGATGCACCCGTAATCGCTGCAAAAGCCGCAGAAGTTGCAAGGGCCCATCTGGCAACCGTAGGGATTGACATAGGGTGCCGATGCATTCGAGGCCGGAATTGGATACGGGCTGTAGCCCATTTCGCGGGCCGCTTTGTAGAACATCTCCGCGCCCAGATAATTGCGCGTCGGTCCCAACGGAAATTCGCGTGAGCGCGAACCTTCGAACGGATTGCCGCCGGATACCTTGGCACCTTGGATCACGCCCGCTTTGCCCGACGTACCGCAGACGTACTCGAAGTGGTCGAAGTGCGGCTCGAGTTCCTCATAGCCCACCGGGAAATCGGCAATCGTCATGAGCTCAGGGATGAATTTCTTGCCGTAGCGTTGCTGGAGGCTGCTGCGCAGAGTGAAGTCTTCGGGCAGCGCACGAAAGTGGCAGCCGGACCAGTGCGTGCCCGCGCCGCCGACACCGGTGCCGGGCTTGAACGAGCCGATCTGTCGATAAGGGACCGCAGAATCTCTCAGGCCGTGTCGCGCCGTGACCGTTTCCTTCGATAAGCTCTGCAGGAACTTGCGATGCACCGACCCTTCGAGCTCGTCCGCAACGCGCGGATAGCTGAAGTCCGGCTGGGTATCGCGATCCGGGCCGCGCTCCAATGCGACGACGCGCAGGCCCGCATCGGTCAGTTCCTTGGCCATGATCGCGCCGGTCCAGCCCATGCCGACGATGACTGCATCGGTCTTCGGTTTGACGAGCGCCATCGTCTCAGCCTCGCTTGCCCGACAGATCCACGGGCGGCAGCGGATAGGGCCGGTCGCGGACCTCGACCCAATCGGCGTAGTCTGCTCGCGCGCCAGGGTAGCCGATCATTTTCCACGCGGCCATGTGCTTGTTGCCGCCGTGCTTGGGATCCGAAAAGTACCCCATGCGCGTCTCAGCGAGCAGCTGGCCGAAGAATTCCTTGGCCGATATCTGCTCCAGCTTGAGTGCGCCGGCCTCGGCGGCCTTGAGCAGCGTTTCTTGCTGCGCATGATCCAGTTGCGCGAAGGTCTTGCCGCTTAAGGTGCGCTGGCAATGTGCGTCGAACGCCTTGATGCCGACCCGAAGAATATCCCGCAGCGGCAGCCGGCCCTGATAGCCGAATTGCGGCGCCGCTTCGACGAATGGCCCTTGCATATACCAGATGTCGCCGGCGGCATATGGCGTCTGCATATGCCGATCGATGAATTCGGGCACGCCGGCCTGCGCGGCACTCGGTCCGATCGCATCGGGCGGTATCAATCGATCACAGGCGGAGTTGAGAAATGCCCACTCCGCGGCACTGAAAAACGTCGGTGTGTAGGCCGCAGGATTGTCGGCCTGTTGCGCACAGCCTGCAACAGCGGCCGCCGACAGCGGGATCAGGCTCAGTTTCTTGATTAGCTCGCGACGCGATGGAGAAGTCGCCGATTCATCGTCGTTCATGGTCTGCCTCGTCTGTGTTGCCCAGCATCGCGGCGTTCCGGTCGGTAATACATATTACAGCGCTGCATTAGTACAGTCGTCAATCGTTCGTCGTCGGACCGGAAGCCGCAAACCCGGCGCATAAGGCGTAACATCCTTCGGTGGACGTCCAAGGATTGGGAGCCATCGATGGCGAAGCTGGATAAATCGTCGGCGCAGATCGCGCGCAGCGGACTCCTGCTGGATCCCGGCACGCTGCGACCGTCGCTGCGCGCGGCCCTGCTGCTAGCTTTTGCGGTGGCCTACTTGCTGCTCGTTGCCGGCGGTCACGCACTGCGCGAGGAACTGCAGCAGCTCGCGATCGTTTGGCCTGCGAGCGGCCTGTTGTTCGTGGTCTTGTGGCTGACACCGCGGCGCAGCTGGCCCTGGATCATCGCCGCACAGCTCCTCGTCGAGAGCCTCGTCAATCTGAGTTTCTACGCGCAGACGAACAAGCCCTGGTGGTTTCTGTTCGCGGTCGCCAATTCCATCGACGCACTTGTCGGCGCTTCACTGCAACGGCGTTGGGTCGCAAATCCGGCGCTGCCGCGGATTCATCAAGTGCTGCAGTTTCTGGGTTCCACGGCGCTCGGCGCCGCGGCCGGCGCCTGTCTCGGCGCCCTGATATCGAGTCGCGCGCTCGGCGATCCGCGTTATTGGCACGACTGGCAGATCTGGTGGGCCGGAAATTGGCTCGGTTCCTTGTGCACGGCCCCGGTCGTGTTGCTCTGGTGGATCCGCCATCGGACCCCCACACTGTCGGTCCGGCATCGCTCCTATGCCGAGGCGCTGATCATCGGCGGCGGACTGCTCGCCGTCACCGTCTGGGTATTCGCCGCGGCTCCGGGCGGCTTACCGACGATCGTCGACGTTCCCTCGTCGATCTTGGCATTGTTGATCCTGGCCGCGTTCCGCTTGCCGCCGCGCTCGGTTGCGTTGCTGACCGCATTGGTGGTGCTCGTGGCCGCCTATTTTTCCGGCCATCATCTGGGCCCGTTCGCAGCCGGCGTCGATGCGTTCGCACGCGTGGGCGCACTACAGGTCTACCTCGCAACGATCGTCATCGTGACGTACATGCTGACCGTCGTGCTGCTGGAAATGCAGGGGACGCTCGGCCAGTTGAAGGCGAGCGAAGAGCGCTACCAGCATTTTGTTCAGCTCAGCACCGAAGCCGTCTGGCGTATCGAATTGCGATCGCCGATGCCGCTCGACCTGCCGATCGACGGCCAAGTCGAATGGCTGCGCGAACAGACGCTGGTCGCGGAGTGCAATCTGGCCTACCACCGGCTGGGCCGGCAAGCCGGGCTTTCGGAGACCGAGGCTCAGCTCTGGAGGGCCGACGTTCCCTGGTCGGCGATACTGCTGCGAAATCTGCAGCAGGCGGCTCGACAAAGCTATTCGATGGACGGCCTGCGTTTCAGTCTGGTTGCCGATGGCCGAACAGCGACGTACCTCACGGCGTTCAGCGGCGTCGTGCGCAATGGGCGGCTCGAGAGAATCTGGGGAGTTGCGCGCGATATAACCGAACTCGTGCAGATGAACGAGAATCTGCTGCGGGAACGCGCGCGGCTGCGTGAGTATGCCTGGGAGCTGGGTTTGGCCGAAGAGCGTGGTCGGCGCGATGCAGCGGTCGACTTGCACGATGGGGTCGGGCAGCTGCTCGCTGCGCTGAAACTGAATCTGGCCGCCGCGCGCCAGTCGAAGCGCGACGACACCGACACGCTGCTCGCCGAGTCCGAGTCCATTCTCGGCGAGATCCAGGCGAGCGCCCGCGAGGTGATCGCGGATTTGAGTCCTCCCGGACTGTACGACCTCGGCTTGCAGGTCGCGCTCGAATGGCAGGCCGCGCGCGTTCGGCAGCAAAGCGCGCTCGATATGCATCTCGCGGTCGATGTTGCAAACGACGCGCTCGACATCGGGTGGCGGATATTCGTGTTCAAAATCGTGCGCGAACTCGTTCAGAACGTGATCAAGCACGCCCGGACGTCGGCGGTCGCGGTCAGCGTTACGCTCGAGCGTGCACAGCTGCAGATCTTGGTCGTCGACGACGGCATCGGCTTCGCGGTTCCACCCGAGGGCCTGAGCGCCGCCGGCCATCGCTTCGGTCTCTGGAGTATCGCCGACCGCGTGCGCGCGGTCGGCGGCCGATTCCAGATCGATTCGGCGCCGGGACGCGGCTGTCGCGTCACGGTCTCGGTCGATACCCACGCCGAGCCGGTTCGCGCTGAATTCAACGAGGCCGAGGATGCGTGGCCGCGCGCCTCCGCTTCACAACCCGCCGCTTTGCTTGCGTCGCGCGTCATTCGTTCCTGAGACGTACCGCAGGAAAGTAGAGCCCGAGCGGCCGGCGGTTCCACCAAAGACCTCTGGCCCGATCCGCATCGTCGGCGTAGGTGTACTCGTAGAACTGGGCACGCACGTAGACCGGCGGCCTGTCCGGAAACGGATTCTTCTCCAGCAGCGCCATGACCGCGGGTTCATCCTTGAGCACGGCCGCGAGGAAACGCGAGAACCACGGCAGCCGCCGCGGATCATCGAGCGCCGCGAACCATAGCTGCCAATCGAGGCGCGGTTGGTGCGGGATGTTCCAGCGCGGGCGGCGCCCGAGCTCGCCGGGTTTGTAGCGAAATTCATACGCGCGCCAATCGATGCCGTCATTCGAGCCCTCGATCACGATTTCATCCCGCTGCGTCGTCATGACCGCGAACAGGCCATAGGCATTGACGATGTGCAGCGGTTCGATCCAGCGATCGATCGCCGCGGCAAGCGCCGGCGGATCACCGCCGAAGCGTTGGTCCATTTCGACGAGGCTGCAGACCACGATCAGCACACTGAAGGCGCCGACCGCGGCAGTGGCGATGCGCGGTGGCGAGCGAGGCGGTGCGCGAGCGGGTGCGCGAGCCAACAAGTATTCCCGCCAGCGCCGCGGTAACAACTGCTGTAACGCCGCGTCGTCGAACAGCAGCAAGCACAGCAACATCGTCTGCAGATTGAACCAATTGTAATTGCCGGTGATCAAGATCAGGCTCTGCAGCAGCAGGATGCCGAAGGCGCCGAGGAATCGCAGCCGGCGCGGGCAAAATATCAAAAATGGCAACCCCAGTTCGACGACGAACGTGGCCGCGGTCGCGCCTTTCAGCACGGCCGCCGGCAGATGCGCCGCATACCAGGCGAGCGGCGTCGGCAGCGGCTCGGTCACAAAGTGATACGACAGTGCCGTGAGGTTCCACCAGTTGGGATCGCCGCTCAGCAACTTCACGACGCCCGACATGAACATGAAACGAAACAGCAGCCAGCGCAGCAACCACAGGCCCGGCGTTCTGGCGACGCTCATGACCCACGCGAGAAATCCGCCCTCCAGCAGGAACGTGTCCCACTGATACGTCATGAAGGTCTGCCCGCCGTAGAGCAGCGAGAGATACAGCCCATAGAGCAGCAGCAGACTCAGGCGCGAAAGCCGATTGAAGATCAGCAGCAGCGAGAGCCCCGCTCCCGCCCAGCAGACGGCCTGGATCGCGGCATCGCTCGCGTCCCACCAGAACACCATCGGCATCAACCAGAAGCGTTCGGGACCATTGCTGGCACCGATCGCATCGATGAGTTCGGCGAGCGGCAAAATGCCATGACTCCCGATCAGACCCTGAGCCTGGACGGCGAACGAGACAAACGCCGCGAGATAAATCAGCCCGAACAGGCGCAAGAACAAGAAGGAGACGAGTTCATGGCGCGGAGGTACGAAATCCCTGCCCCAGAGAGTCAAGCTGATCCGGTGGAAGCCCGGGCGGCGCGCGGCAATGAACGCGTACGCCCACTCCGAGAGCGCGGCGAAACCGGGCACCCTTCTATAGAGCGCAAGCCAATGACCCTTGCCGCGTGCGTGGCTTAGGGTGAGAAAACTCGCCTCCGCGGCGCTCGCACGGCTTCCGTCGGCGCCAAAATACTGCACGGCGCGCTGGAATTCCGCGACCGGCACGCCGGGATGTTGCGACGCAACTTCTTGATACGGCCGGTAATCGACCAGCGTGCCCGTGAGCGCGCGCCAATAGCGCGCCCAGTAGGTGCAGAACCCGCAATCGCCGTCGTAGACCAGCAGCGGGCGTGCAGCGTCGGCCGGCAAATCGACCGAATTGGCGGGATCATTGGCAGGGGGCGATTGCACGATCGCAATCTAAATCAATTCGCGTTGCGCGTCCTCAGTCGGGCTGTTCGATTCTTGCCTGTGCCCGCAGGCGCTCGAGGTCGTGCCGGTAGGCATCGGCATCGCCATAGTCGACAAAGCTGCCATAACGCGCGTGAACCCCGAGCACCCGGCGCGCGTGCTTGATCGGGCACCAATACTCCTCGGTACGCGAGGCGACCTCGCGCACGAGCCCGAGCACACCGTTTGCATAGGAGCAGTACGCGCAATTGATCTTCTCGATCGCGTTGAGAAACGCGAGCTGTCCGCGATCGAACGCCAGATAATCGGCGCGGCGCACGCGCGGGATTCCATAGACCGGAAAACAGACCGTCTGATAGACGATCACGAACAGATCCAGCAGCACAAATGGAATGATCAGCGCATAGATTGCCGGTGCACTCAGAATCATCGCCGGACGCGCCCCAAACACATATTTCAACAAGCGCGCCTTGAGCAGACGGTGCTTCTCGACGATAGCCTGTTCGAATTGAATCACGCCGTCCTGCACCTTGTAATTCAGCTCGATGCGCCGCTTCGCAAGCGCGGTCTCCAATTGTCGCTCGAGGCCGCGAATCGATGCGGCTATTTCGGTTATCTCGTCGCGAACGGTATCAGTCATAACGAAAGCTTCCTATGCCGGCTCGTTGGGGGAATCGCGGGTCAGCGCTCGCCGCCTGCGGCCGACCGCTGGCTAGTATGTCACTGTCGCCGGCCGGCCGTTCGTTGCAGATTCGCGCGACCCCTCGAGCCTCCGGCGGCGGCAGAATTGCCGCGACTGCCTCGAGATCCATCACAATCCACACAGCTGGCTGAGTTCCTGCTGCGCCGAACATGCCGGCGCCCAGAGCCGGTTTTGTTCGAGCGCGTCAACCCTTATGGCGGCCGGGCGTTGTCTGTAGTGCGATTGGCACTACAAGAGTCAAACGATGAATCAGCCGCGCATGCGTATCTCTGGAATCCGTCGAGCTCTTCGCTGCTGGCGAATCGCGGGGCCTCTAATTGCTTTGCTGGGCCTCGCGGCCTGCGGAGGCGGCGGCAACACGGCGCCGGTCTCGACGTCACCAACATCACCGACGCCCCCAACGACGCCGCCGACCACGCCATCGGTCGCCGCCGCGGATGCGGCGCGGCTGCTCGATCAGGCAACGTTCGGCGTCACGGCGAGCGATATCGCGCACGTGCAGAGTATCGGCATCGATGCCTACATCACCGAGCAAATCGCATATTCGCCGACCCAGTACACCGGATACAGCTACACACCCCATACCGCGCCGGCCGGTTGCATCGGCGATGGTTCGAATCCTCCCGATGCAGCGAGCCTTTGCGCACGCGCACAGTACTCGCCATTTCAGGTGCAGCGCGATTTCTTCACCCACGCGCTCAATAACCCTGATCAACTGCGCCAGCGCGTCGCGTTCGCGCTCTCGCAGATCATGGTGGTTTCGAGCGTCGAGATCTATGAAGCCTACGGACTCGCCGACTACCAGAACATCCTGCTCAACGATGCACTCGGCAACTATCGAACCTTGCTGCAGGACGTGACCTTGAGTCCGACGATGGGTCACTACCTCGACATGGCGAACAGCGACGAGACGAACGCGCAAAACGGCACGGTCCCCAATCAAAATTACGCGCGCGAGGTCCTGCAATTGTTCTCGATCGGCCTCGTCGAATTGAATCCCGACGGCACGCAACAGCTCGACGCCAACGGTGCGCCGATTCCGACGTTTGACGGAGACACGATCGAGGGATTTGCGTCGATTTTCACGGGCTGGACCTACCCACCGCTGTCCGGCGCCACTTCGCAGTGGACCAACCCCATCAACTTCGATGGCACGATGGTCGCATTCCCCAATCACCACGAGCCCGGAACGAAGTTACTGCTCAACGGCTATACCGTACCGGCCGGTCAAACACCGGCCCAGGATCTTGCCAACGCGCTCGACGACATCTTCAATCATCCGAACGTCGGACCCTTCATCAGTCAGCAGCTCATACAGCATCTGGTCACGAGCAACCCGAGCCCGGCGTATGTCGCGCGCGTCGCTGCGATTTTTGCCAACAACGGTCAAGGCGTGCGCGGTGATCTCAGCGCCGTGGTGCGCGCAATCCTCACCGACACCGAGGCGCGCGGTGTCGCACCGGCGAGCAACGTCTTTGGGCGTCTGCGCGAGCCCGCGCTGTTCATCACCGGCATGTTGCGCAGTCTCGGCGGCCAATCGGACGGCGTATTGCTGCGCAACGCGAGCTCCGCGATGGGCCAGCCGATCTTCTCGCCGGACACCGTATTCAGTTTCTTTCCGCCGAGCTACCAGATACCGGGCACTTCTACACTCGCCCCCGAATTCGGAATCGACAATGCGGCGACGGCGCTCGCGCGTGCCAATTTCGTCAATACCGTGATCATGCAGGGCGGCGCATTGCCGGATCCGACGGTTACCGGCAGCACCGGCACCAGCATCAATCTGACGCCGCTCGCAGGCACATCCAGCAATGCCGTGCTGATATCCGAACTCAACCAAACACTGCTGCACGGCAGCCTGCCGAGCGACGCCAGCAACATCATTTTGGCGGCCGTCAACCCGATCGCGGCGGGCTCGCTCGATCCGCTCGCGGCGGTACGTGCCGCGAGTTACTTGATCTTGACTTCCGCGCAATACCAAGTGGAGCGGTGATATGAAACGTCGAAGTTTTTTGCGCCATGCCGGCGCGCTCGCAGGCGGCGCGGCATTGAGTCAACTCGGCGTCTTTGCTGCGCGCTCCGCATCGGCCACCGATTACAAGGCGCTCGTCTGCATATTCTTGTATGGCGGCAACGACACCAACAACATGATCGTGCCGCTCGACACCGCAGGTTACGCCAACTACGCGCAGACGCGCAGCTATCTCGCATTGTCCCAGGCGCAGCTGCTGCCGCTCGCCGTGCCCGGCGGTGTACCCGCCTATGGGCTGCATCCAGCATTGGTGGGCATGCAATCGCTCTGGGCATCCGGCAATCTCGCGGTCGTCGCAAACGTCGGCACGCTCGTGCAACCGCTGACCAAAGCACAGTACCTGTCGACGACGACCGTAAAGCCGGAGAGCCTGTTCTCGCATATCGATCAGCAGCATCAGTGGCAAGCGTCGATCTCGAGCACCTCTTCTTCGAATAGCGGATGGGGTGGGCGGCTCTCGGACCAGCTGGCCGCCCTGAATATCAACTCGATGGTGCCGCCGATGGTATCGACCGGCGGCAACAATCTGTTCGTGACCGGCGCCGCGTCGCAAGCGCTCGTGATTCCGACCAGCGGTTCATTCGGCCTGAACGGCTTTTCGGACAGCAGTGCCGATGCGTTGCGACGCTCGGCGCTCGAGCAGCTGCTCGGCGTCGATCAGAGCATCAATCTGACGCAGGCCGCGCAGACCGTCATGAGCGGCGCGCTCAGCAGCAGCGCCATACTAAATCCGATCTTGACGACGACCGATGCGACGCTCTCGGCCCGGTTCACCGGGCTTACGAGTAATTTCTCGGCGCAGCTGCTGGCGATCGCCAAGGTCATCGAGGCCCGCAGCGCGCTCGGCGCGAGTCGACAGGTGTTTCTCGCGACGCTCGGATCGTTCGACACCCATACGGACCAACTCAACACGCAGCAAACCTTGCTGAGCGATTTGGACGCGGGGCTCACGGCATTTCACGGCGCGATGGCCGATATTGGCGCAGGCTCGAGCGTCACCTCGTTCACGCTGTCGGATTTCTCGCGCAATTTTCTGCCGAACACCGGCGGCGGAACCGACCATGCGTGGGGGAGCCATCCGCTGGTCATCGGAGACGCCGTCAAGGGCGGCAGCATCTATGGGACGATGCCGACGCTGCAACTGTCGGGGCCCGACGATGCGAGCGACTTGGGACGCTGGATTCCGACGATCGCAGTCGATCAATTCGCCGCGACCTTGGCAACGTGGTTTGGTGCGGATGCGACCGCGCTCGCGAGCGTGTTGCCGAATCTATCGGCGTTCAGTCCGAGCACGATCGGTTTCATCTAGGCCGGCGACAGCAGGCCGGCCGCGGCGTTTGCCGTTTATTTGAGCTCCGTGATCATTGCGCTGCCGGCGCCGTTCATGAGCCGTTCGCTATGCACGCGATCGCGTTTGTTGAAGCGGATCTCGCCCGCCTTGTAGCTATTGACCGTGCTTTTTCCGTCGGGCGTCGTCGATTCGAGCACGGTGTCCTCGCCATAGACGACCACGACGTCCTTGTCATGAAAATGCATCGGCGTGATCTCGCCGGGATTCCACCGGTAGCGCCAGACGATGAGCTTGTCGGTCTCCAGCACCTTTTCGACGCGTGGACGCGGAAATGCATTTGGATAACCGGACGCATTGGCGAGCGGCGTAACCGCCGCATTCTTGAGCTCAATCACGACCGTGTGTTGGTCGGCGTGGCCCGGGGTTTCACCGGGATGTCCAACAGTGACCGAGCCTTTGCCGGGATAAGAAAGCGCAAGAAAATCGTGCGCGGCCGGCGGCAAGGTGGTCGTGACATCCCAAACCGTCACGCGGTCGTTGTCGATCACCGGCGATGGCGTAGCCGCTGCTGCCGCGACCGCGGCTGTTCCGCCGAGCGCGAGCGCGAAAACTAAACAAGGGACCTGTTTTTTGGCTGTCGGCGCTGGTCTGCCAATCATGGAACGACTCTCCGGCCGCGAACTGGATCGTCATTCTGCCACAGACTGTCTCGATCGCGAGTTGCTTAACTCTCGGCCGCAGGCGCAGCCGGCGGTGGTTCCAGTTCCCGCAAATCGTGTCCGCGCGTCTCACGCCCGGACACGGCAATCAGCAGCAACGAAATCAAGGCCGGCAGCGCGACCACCGCCGCCGCGACGCCGAGCGTCGGTACCAGCGCCAAGGCACTCAAGCCTTGGGCAACGAGTCCGCCGATCTTGCTCCACCCGGCCACCCATCCCGTTGCCCGACCACGTATTCGCACGGAGTAATTTTCGGCCGCATACGGCAGCAGAATCGATATGACGGCGGTCGAACCGACGATCAGCAGCGACAACGGCACGACGGGATTGTTGAGCAGCGGTACGAGTCCGGTGCCGCGCAACAGCACTGCGAACAATCCGAGCGTCGTGATTCCAATTGCGGTCAGCAGGGAATACTTGGTGCTCCAGGTACTATAAAGATAGGCGGTGATGATCACGGTCGGGGCCGCAATCAGCGTCGATCGCGCGATGATCGTGCTCGCGAGACCGACGCTGCGGCCTTCTGCCACCAGAGAACTCGGCAACCACAACAAGACACCGAAATTGACGAAGCCCCAGGCGAGTGCGGCCAAGGTCAGCGCAATCGTCGTGCCGAGCAGGCCGTGCGTCGTCGCCGCGACGACCGCCTCACGGGCGCCGGCGGCGTCGCTCTGGGCCTCCTCCGGTTTTCGCTTGATCACCGCGCCGAAGCGCGCCAAGGTGGCGCGCGCCTCGTCGAACCGGCCCACATGCTGTAGAAACCGCGCCGATTCAGGAATCAACGGACTCAGCGCGATGAGGAGCAGCCCGGTCGGCAGATTCAGAAACCACATGATGCGCCAGCCGAAGAATGGCTGCAGCAGCGCCGACAACTCGCTCGCGGCGAAATATCCGCCGATCGTGCCGATGCCGCCGACGAGTACCAAGCTCCAGCCTCGGTGCCTCGTGGGCATGATCTCGGCCAACAGCGCATAAGCGATCGGCAGCATGCCGCCGGCAGCTGCTCCCATCAGAAAGCACATCGCAACGTTCCACCAGAACGACGGCATCGCACCGCAGATCGAGGTGCCCACGAACATCACCGATGAAAGCAGGATCGAGGCGCGCCGGCCGTAAAAATCCGCGAGCGCTCCCCAGATGAATGATCCGCTCGCGGTGCCGATCAACGCGGACAAGGGCAGCAGCGCCACCGTCGCAGAGTCGACACCGTATTCGATGCGCATGCCGGGCGTCACGAACCCTAAGCTCGCCGGCTTCATCACATCGATGATCAGCGCAACGACCAGCACTCCCATGAGTTTCCAATGCGCGGCGGACAGCGGCGCGTCCTCGGGCGGCGCGACGACATCGTGGACGTTGCCGTTGATTGCGGTCTTGGGCAGCAAGCCGTAGCCCGCGGCGAGGATGCCGAGCACGATCAGCGCCATGCCCCAGAGCATTGCGCTGTCCATGGGCATGCCCGCCAGTGCGAAGCCCGCGGTTCGACCCATCCAGAACATCGGCAGATGCAGCCCGACCCCGACGGTCACGATCGCCGATCCCAGCCAAAACGCGACGACATTGCGGCGCTCCGAGAACGAGAACGTGCCGCCGCTCATGCGTGAACCGTGCTCGAGATCGGCGTACTACCGGCATCGATCAATCTGCCTCTCCTGCCCATCGAGGGCCCAAGCCTACCAAGCCCGGACCATGCCGTCTTCCCGCGATGCCGCCGGTAGCGGCGCGGCCGCCGGCGGCACTTCCAGAAAATGAATGGTAGCGCTATCATCCGTCCGGGGCCGGTTGCATGGGGCAACGGCGGGTCGGCAGGCTTTGGAGTAACGCGTGGGTGAATCCATGACGACGCCGATCAATGAGGCCGAGGTCCTGCGCGCAATCAGCGATTGGGTGCCGCTGCAATCAATGCGCCAAGGCTTCGGGAATTGCGCTGTAGATCGCGTCGCGAAACGCCTTGTGCAACGGAACCTTGCCGAACGGTCGATACTGCGTGAACAGCACCGCCGTAATCCGGTTCTTGGGATCGACCCAAAACAGCGTGTCGGCTGCGCCGTCCCAGAAGAATTCGCCGACTGCGCCGGAGGCCTCGCTCGCATCGGCGGGCGGCAGCGTGCGCACCGCAAAATCGATTCCGAAGCCGACCCGGCCCTTGCTCGGAAGCCAGGACGTGTCTTTGACTTCCGCCGGCATCGCATCGGTCGCCATGAGCTTGACGGTCTCGCATTTGAGAATCCGCCGGCCGCCGAGCGAACCGCCCGCTTGGAGCATTCTCGCAAAGCGCATGTAATCGTCGAGCGTCGAAACGAGTCCGTAGCTGCCGGGCTTCATCGGCCAATCGCGGCCGTTGAACTCGAGCGACTCGCGGTCCGGCACCCGAGACAGGCTGCCATCCTCGTGCCGGTCGTAGAGCGCGGCCATGCGCGGCAGGTCTTGCGGCCGCAAGACATAGCGCGTGTTGTGCATGCCGAGCGGCTTGAAAATCACCTTCTCGAGATAGCGGTCGAAGCGCATACCCGAGAGGCGTTCGACCAGCAGGGCCTGCACATCGACCGAAGGACCATAGAGCCAGCGCGTGCCCGGCTGAAACACGAGCGGCAGCGAACCGAGGATCTCGGCCTCCTGCGCCAGGCTGTGATGCAGGTCGGTCGGATCGGCCGCTTTGACGATCGCGTCGATCGGCGTGGGCACCGATGCCGAATAAAAACCCGCGGTGTGGCGCGTCAGGTCGCGAATCGTCACCGCGCGCCGCGGCGACTCGTAGACGGGATTGCCGTGCGCATCGCTTCCCGCGTAGACACGCAGGTGCTCGAACTCGGGCGCGAATCGGGCGAGCGGATCGTCGAGCCGGAATTTTCCTTGCTCATAGAGCGACATCAGCGCCACACCGGTGATCGGTTTGGTCATCGAGAAAATCTGCACGAGCGTATCGCGCGTCATCGGCTTCGCGGCCTCGCGATCCGCCTGGCCGAACGCACCGAAGTAAGCCTCGCGTCCGTTCTTGAAGACCAGCGCGGAAACTCCGACGAGGGCGCCTGAGTCGATGAATCCGCGCAGACTCGCATCGATCTTTGCCTTGTCGAGCGGCGGCGTGACTTGCGCCGGCGCCGATCCGAACATGACGATGAGCATCGCGCCACAAACGATTCGCAGAGTGTGTTTCGTCGACATGCTCTCTACCCTATCGCAGCCCGCGATCGTTGAACAGCAACGTGCGCGCGGTCCACCGCCGCCGGAGTCTCGACCATGATCACTCGACGCGCATTCACTGCGGGAGCCGCGGTGATCGCCACCGCGCCGTTCATCAGCACGCGCGTGACGCGCGCATTGGCGTCCGTATCGCGCAAGAAAATCGGCTTCGCGCTCTGCGGACTCGGCAGTTTGAGCACGTTCCAAATTGCGCCCGCGCTGCAGAAGACCGAGCACTGCCGGTTGGCCGGGATCATCACCGGCACGCCGGCGAAAGCCGTTCGATGGCGCGCGCAGTACGGTATCGCCGAGCGCAATTGCTACAGCTACGAGACCATGCACCGCATCGCCGACGATCCGGATATCGATGTGGTCTATGTCGTGACGCCGAATGCGTTGCACTTGGACTACGCGTTGATTGCGGCCGAGGCCGGCAAGCACGTGTTGTGCGAGAAGCCGATGGAAATCTCCGTCGATCGCTGCGAGCAGATGATTGCCGCGGTCCGCTCCGCCAAGCGGCTGCTCGCGATCGGCTATCGATGCCGCTTCGAGCCGCACCACCTGGAGTGCGTGCGCATCGCCCGCGAGCGGGACTTCGGCACGCTCAAAATGATCGACGCGCATTTCGGCTTCAACATCCCAGCGGGCGTGTGGCGCTTGAACCGGGCCTTGGCCGGCGGCGGCCCGCTCATGGATGTCGGGATCTATGCGCTGCAAGCGACCCGCTATTTGACCGGCGAAGAGCCGGCGTGGCTCTCGGCAACGACGACTCAGGGCGACCCAGCGAGATTTTCGGAAGTCGAGGAATCCATCATCTGGCAGGCCAAGTTTCCCGGCGGCGCCGTGAGCCATTGCGGCAGCAGCTACAACGCATCTCCGATCGGTTATCTGCGGGCGATCGCCGAGCGCGGCTGGTTTGCCCTCGATCCGGCGTTCAACTACGACGGGATCCACGGCATGCGCAGCGACGGCAAGGCAATCGACCCACAATCCACCGATCAATTCGCGGTGGAGATGGACGACTTCGCGCAATGCATCTTGGATCAGAGGGCGACCAAGGTGCCCGGCGAGGAGGGTTTGCGCGACGTTCGAATCATGATGGCGCTCTATGAGTCGGCGCGATCCGGACGGCCGATCGTGGTACCAAGCGCATGAGAGCCGCAAGTGGGTTCAGTCGCCGCCGCTCTTCGCTCACGTACCTTGCACTGCTTCTCGCGCAGCTCGGGTCGAGCGCATTCGCCGTGCCGCGAATCGCGGCGGATCCGATCGGCGTTTTTCGCGCGCAATCCGACGTGGGCGCCGCAGCCACGCCCGGCGGCGGCCACTACGATGCAGCGGCCGATTGCTACACACTGAGCTCGGCCGGCGCCAACACCTGGTACCACGTCGATGCATTTCACTACGTTTGGCTCACGGCATCCGGCGACTGGACTTTGACGGCCGAGATCCGCTTCCCGCCGCCCGCCTATGGCCATGAGCCGAACCCGCATCGCAAGGGCATCCTGATGTTCCGTCAGTCGCTCGATGCCGGTTCCGCCAACGCAGCGCTCGCGGTCCACGGCTCGGGGATGACCGCGTTGCAGTATCGGCAGGGTCGCGGAGAGAACACTCAAGACGTCGAGATCAATATCGACCTGCCGAAGACGGTGCGCATCGAGAAGCGCGGCGATCTCGTGACCGCGTTCGTATCCAGGCACGGCGAGCCGCTGCATGCAGTCGGCGCCTCGACGCGGATTCATCTTCGGAGTCCGTATTACGTCGGGCTCGGCGCCCTGTCCCATGACATCGGCACGACCGACACGGTGCAATTCGTGCACGTCTCGCTGCGCCGCCCGGACGCCGCCAAGCGCTCGCCTCCGGTGCTCTATAGCACACTGCAGACGCTGCAAATTGAGGATCAGTTTCGGCGTGCGAGCCTGATCCGCCATGTGCCCGGCCTGATGCAATCGGTCAACTGGGCCGCAGACGCGAAAGCCCTCTATGTCGCTGAGGACGGCCATTTGAACAAGATTGCGGTCCTGGACCCGCCCACTGAAGCGGCGCCGCAAGCCGTCGCGACCGGCAAGCTCGTGGGCTGCTCCGGCAACGACGGCATGTCGCCCGATGGTAAGTGGCTGGCTGTGAGCTGCCGCGAATCGCTGCAAGCCCTGCACCAGATTTATATGCTGCCGGCCGGCGGCGGCGATCCCGTGGGCCCGCTCACGCACGGCGCGCAGTCGAGCTTTTTTCATGCTTGGTCCGCCGATAGCCGCACGATCGCATTCACCCGCGGCAGCGCATCGAAGGCCGACATTTATACGATCGCAGCCGACGGCGGCGCCGAGTCGCGGCTGACGCGCGATACGCTCAATGACGGGCCGGATTTCTCACCCGACGGCGTCTACGTCTACTTCGATTCATCGCGTTCCGGTGCGAGCCAGATCTGGCGCATGCATGTGGACGGAACGCAGCCCGAGCAGATCACCGACGATGCGTATGAGAACTCCTCGCCACACGTTTCGCCCGACGGCAAATACCTCGCGTTCCTGAGTCAGCCCGCAGACGTACGCACCGGCGTCGGCGACGCAGAACTCAGAATCATCGCCTTCCATGATGGACTCATTCGCAGCCTGGTTCATTTCCAGGGAAATCGGGACAGTTTCGCGATGTACAGCTGGGGCGATCTCAATCACCTCGCATTCATCAGCTACGAAAGGCAACCCTGACGATGAACTCACGACCACGAATCACGCGCCGGCAGCTTTGTCTCGGCGCCGTCGGCGCATGCGCCGCCGCGGCCGCGTTGGGCGCCGAACTGCCGCGACCGCCGATCACCGGAGTTTCTCACATCGCGCTCTACGCGGCCGATCCGCACGCAAGCGAACGGTTCTATGTCCACGACCTCGGGGCGTTCAAGGCGGACGATGCCGAGAATGCCGACGGCCGGCGCTATTACTTTTCACCGACACAGTATGTCGAAGTGCGGCCGCTGCCAAGTGGACCTCAATCGATCAATCGGCTCGATCACGTCGCGTTCGCAACGCCGAATGTCGACGCCTTGCGCGCTTATCTCGCGGCGCAGGGCATTGCGGTTGCGAGCCGCGCCACCCGAGGCCGCGACGGCAGCGCGTGGATCGACGTGACCGATCCGGAAGGCAATCGAATTCAATTCGTACAGAGCGCGGCGGTCCTGCCGGCGGTTCCGCCGAATCCCTTGTCGAGCCACCTGATTCATGTGGGTTTCATCATCCACAATCGCGCTCGAGAGGACGCGTTCTTTCGATCCATGCTGGGCTTTCGGCCGTACTGGTTCGGCGGCATGCGTGACGACAAGCCGACCTGGATCTCGCTGCAAGTCCCCGACGGCACCGATTGGCTCGAATATATGGTCGTCGGCACCCCGGACGGCCGCGGCATACCGCCGGACATGAATCCCGGCGATCTTGGGATCCTCAATCATTTTTCGCTCGGGGTCGCGAACGCGGAGGCCGCCTACACCTTGCTGTGGAACGGCGATCGACTCGCGGGCCAGACCAATACCCCGAAGATCGGTCGCGATGCCAAATGGCAGCTCAACCTGCTCGATCCCGATGGCACGCGCGCCGAAATCATGGAGCTGCATGCGATCGGCAAGCCTTGCTGCTCGCCGTTCACCGCAGCAGATCCACTGCATTAGCCGCAGCAACATCCCGAGGAATCATGCGCAACCCATTGGCCCTCGCCGCCCTTGCGGGACTCGTCGGACTCGGCGCATCGGCCGCCGAATTGCACATCAACCAACTCGATTACCTGGATACGCAGGGATTGAGCGTGCTCGTCTATCAGAATCAGTTTCACGACGTGTTCCGCGACCAAAAGCTCGGCGGCGTCGAAATGATCCTGCATGGCGAGCGAATCGCCACCGACGGCGAGGTGCGCTTGCTGCCCGCACCGGAACAATGGGATGCGGTGCCCAAGTTCACCGCGCGTACGCATGGCACGCAGGCTGAGCAGTTGTTGGCCTTTTCGGGCTACCCCGATCTCGGGCTGCGCTACCGTATCGAAGTGAGCGCGGAAGCGGACGGCTTTCGGATCGCCGTGCATCTCGATCAAACGCTGCCGCCCGGCCTCGTCGGCAAGGCCGGTTTCAATCTGGATTTCCTGCCGACCGCCTACTTCGGCAAGAGCTATCTGTGCGACGACACACCCGGCATTTTTCCGCGCCACCCCGGCGGTCCCATGCGGCGCGGTGCCGACGGCATCGCGGAGCCAGAGCCTCTGGCCTCCGGGCATCGCATCGTACTCGCACCGGAGGACCCACGGACGCGCGTGTCGATCCTCTCCGATGGCGAACCGCTGCAGCTCATCGATGCGCGCAATCGGGCCCAGAACGGCTGGTTCGTGCTGCGCAGCCTGCTGCCGGCCGGCCGCACCGATAACGCGCTCGTCTGGCACGTCCGCCCGAACGTAATCCCGAATTGGATCCGGCCGCCCGTGGTCTCTTATAACCAAGTCGGCTACACGCCCGCGCGTGACAAGCTCGCCGTGCTCGAACTCGACCCGCATGATGTTCCGCAACAGACCGCACGCGTCTTGCGCTTGACGGCCGCGGGGCGCTATCGAGAGGTTTTTCGCGGCAAGATCAAGCCCTGGGGCCGTTGGCTGCGCTACCGGTATGCGTCGTTCGATTTCTCGTCGGTACGCGAGCCCGGCATTTACGCGATCGACTATGCGGGGCAAATCACCACACCGTTTCGCATTGCGGCCAATCTTTATGCCAAAGGCGTCTGGCAACCGACCTTGGACACCTATCTCGCCGTGCAGATGGACCACATCAAAGTGCGCGAGAACTATCGGGTCTGGCACGGCGTCTCGCACATGGACGATGCGCGCCAGGCGCCGGTCAATTACACGCACTTCGACGGCTATGCGATGCCGGCGGTATCCGATTCGCGATTTGCCGCGGGCGAGCACGTTCCCGGGCTCAACGTCGGCGGCTGGTACGACGCCGGCGACTACGACATTCGCACCGAGACGCAGGCCCGTGTGATCACAGAACTCACGCTCGCGCGCGAGACCTTCCAGATCGACTGGGATCAAACGACCGTCGATGAGCAGGCACGGCTCGTGCAGATCCGCCGGCCCGACGGCGTGCCGGACGTGCTGCAGCAAATCAAGCATGGCGTCCTCGCGCTGCTCGCACAGTACACGGCATTCGGACATGCAATCCCGGGTATCGTCGAACCCACGCTCGAGGAGTACACGCACTTGGGCGACGCGGCGTCCAAGACCGACGGCAAGATTTACGACCCGAAGTTCGGCGCATTGGAGAGCGACGGCATTTACTCCGGAATTCCGGACGATCGCTGGGCATTCACGTCGCACACCACGCCGCTCAATTATGCGGCTGCCGGATCGCTCGCCGCCGCGAGCCGCGTGCTGCGCGGTTTCGACGATGCGCTCGCCGATCAATGCCTGCAGATCGCGATTCAAGTCTGGAACGACGAGCACGCCCATCCGCCGGTGATCTTTCGATCATTCAACACGACCGGCGGCGCGCTCGACGATGAGGAAGTCAAGGCGGCGATCGAACTGCTGATCGCGACCCATGGTGAGGCCGTCTACCAGACTCGCCTGCTCGCGCTGCTGCCGGTTATTCAGCAGCATTTCGCCGAGCTCGGGTGGACCGCGACTCGCGCGTTGCCGTGGATGCCGTCCGAATTCAAATCCGCGCTGGCCGCGGCCGCGCACGACTTCGCGGCGCAATTGTCGAAGAATCTATCGGATAATCCCTACGGCGTACCGATCCGCCGAGGCACTTGGGGCGGCTCGTCGACAGCCGCATCCTTTGCGGCCCAACTGTATTTTTTGCACCGTGCGTTCCCCGAGTTCTTCGGCATCGAACAGACGCTTCGGGGATTCGACTATGTACTCGGCAGGCATCCGGTCAACAGTGTCTCGTACGTGTCGACCGTCGGTACCGTCTCGAAGCTCATTGCCTACGGCAATAATCGAGCCGATTACACCTTCATCCCGGGCGGCATGATTCCCGGTGTCGTGATCATGGAACCCGACTATCCCGAGCTCAAGGACGCTTGGCCGTTCCTCTGGTACGAGAATGAATACGTTGTCGATGCGGCGAGCACCTTTATTCTGGCGGCCAGCGCAGCGGATGCGTTGACGCGTTCGACGCCGTGAGAGTGCCGCTTCAAGCGATGGGCACTTGGGACCACGGCAGCAGCACGATCTTGCCGCCGAGTCCGCCGCCGTCGATACGGGCATGGACTTGGGCAGCGGCCGCGAGCGGTAGCCGGTCGATCACGACCGGATGCAGCACGCCGGCCCTGAGCATCTCGAATAATGCGGCCATATCGGCCTTGAATTCCTCGGGGTGCGTCGATCGGCGCGACGTAATGCTGAAAAAGACTGCGCGCCGCCCGCCGAACAGTAAGCTCAACGTATTCCAGAACTTGAGGCGCAGCAGTCCGAGTCCGGCGGCAATCAGGCTCTCATCGCCGACTGCCATGGTTTGCGACCCGTAACCCACGAGCAATCCGCCCGGTGCAAGAGAAGCAAATGAACGCCCGAAATGCGCGCCGCCGATGGCATCGAAGACCACGTCCACACCGGCGCCGCCCGGGCGATCCGCGGTTTGGCGCCGCACGGCCGCTACGAAGTCGCCCTCACGATAATCGATTGCCACCGCCCCGAATCGGCTGACCACCGGCAGATTGGCGGCGGAACACGTGCCGATCGCCTTGAGGCCGAGATGACGCGCGAGATCGAGCAGCGCGGTACCGACGGTCCCGGAAGCCCCGATCACCAGAATCAGCGCGCCCGGCGCCAACTTGCGATAGCGAGTCAGCATCTGGAACGCGGTGAGGTAGGCCAGTGGAATACACACCGCTTCGGCGAGATCGATGCCCTCAGGAACCTCGACGAGGAAGCGTGCCGGTCGGATCGCATACTGCGCATAGCCGCCAACCGTAGACAAGTCGGCGACGATCCGGCCCTCGAGCGCCGCGGCCACACCCGCACCGCATTTCTCGACGACGCCGACGGTCTCGTAGCCGGGAGTGAACGGCAATGGTCCCTTATAGTCCGGATAACGCCCGCGCCGAATCATCGTGTCGGTAAAGCCGGTGCCGGCGGCGAGGACTCGAACGCGAACCTCCCCGGGGCCTGGCTCAGGAATCGTCGGCTCCTCGACCACTTGGAGGACTTCGGGACCACCGTATCGTGAAATGCTGAGGTGCTGCCAAGGCATGCGGCCAGCATAGGCGCGCAAGCACTGCGTGAACAGCGCGCAATTAAAGAAATATTAAGCTTAATGCACGATGATGCATAACAATGCCGGGTCGTCGCGTCGCATCAAGGGCCTCCATGTCATTTCATTCGGGTGTCGGGCACACCGCGGCCGCTGCGCCGTCATCGCAATTGCGGATTGGGCTCGGCCTGCTCGTTCTGGCGGTTGTCTTTCCGAAGTCGGCCGTGCGCGCCGACGACCCGCCATCGGCCGGCCCAACCACGACGCTCGATGCGGTCGTCGTCTCGAGCAACAAACTCGAGGTCGAGACGCTCATCGATCGCAAGGTTTACAGCGTCCAATCCGACGTGCAGTCCACGTTCGGTTCACTGAGCGACGTGCTCAGCGTGATTCCGTCGGTTGACGTCGATGGCGACGGCGTCGTCTCCTTGCGCGGCGACAGCAACGTCTTGATCCTCATCGATGGCCGGCCGTCGGCGCAGTTTTCGGGGCCCGCAGCGGGCGACAATCTGCAGTCGATTCCCGCCAAAGACATCGAGCGCATCGAGGTGATGACCAACCCGCCGGCACAATTCAAGGCCGACGGTGCCGCCGGCGTCATCAACATCATCATGCGCAAGAAGCGGCCGCGAGGAATTGCCGGCACCTTGCAGGGCAGTCGCGGCAGCGGCGGACGGTCGACGGTCGGCACGAGCGCGAGCTACGGTTCCGGACCCTTGACGGCATCATTGACGGCGGGCTACCGCCAAGATATCAGGCACCGCTTGACCGACGCGGATCTGGTGGCGCCGGACACGGCCGGCGGCCCGCTCGTGAGCAACCAAAGCTCCATCGACGAGATCATCCGGCGCAATGTGCCGAACTTGAACGCCTCGGTACAGTACGCGCTCAACGACCGCCAGACCTTGAGCGTCGAGCTCAGTCGCTCGGGACGCGCGGGTCTTCGCACCTATACGGAACTCAACGACAGCAGCCTGCCGCCGGGGATCGTGACCGGCTCCACCGAACGGCTGAGCGCTGGGCACGATCGTGAGATCGATGGCGATGAACGAATCGGGATCGCGCAGAAACTTGCGCGGCCCGGCGAATTGTTGGACGTCTCGGTGCACCACTCGTCCTCCAATGATCACGAGCACTACGACTATATCAACGACTCCTTCGTACCGCCGGCGGCGAGCTTTTATGACAACCTTGGCTTCTCCGAGGACAATCAGTCGACGGACCTCACCGCGGATTACACGCTGCCGGTCTCGAAGATGACGACGCTCAAGCTGGGTTATTCCTATGAACGTGACGGCTATGCCTACGGCGCCGGCGGCAACAACGTCGAAATCGGGACCGGCGGGCAGATGCCGGACCCGAATCTCACCGATGCATTCAATGTTCGACAACAAATCAACGCCGCCTATATGAGTTACCAGACCGGTGCGGGCGCCTGGAACTGGCTCGGTGGTCTGCGCGCAGAACTCGCGAGCACCGAGACGCGCCAGGTCACCTACGGCATTTCGACGGATTATCGGTATTTGAAGCTGTATCCGAGCCTGCATGTCGATCGCAGCCTATCGGACGAGTCGACGCTATCCTTCGCCGCGAGCCGCCGGGTGACGCGGCCGGATCCCGACAATCTGAATCCCTACATCGACTATGAATATTCGCCGAATCTGGTCGCAGGCAACCCCGGCCTCAAGCCACAGTTCACGCAATCCTATGAAATCGGTTACGGCTTCGATCCCCCGGGGCAGAGCTACACCATCACCGGCTACTTCCGTCGCAACACGGACGCCGTCACGACCGTCACCGAACCGCTCTCCGGCGGTCTGACGCTCACGACCAAGGCGAACCTGCCGAGCAGCGACTCGGCAGGCGTTGAGCTGAGCGCGAACGGGCACCTCGTCCCAAAACTCGCCTACAGCATCAGCAGCAACCTGTTCTATAGCCAGATCGATGCCACGGCGCTCGGGGCAATCGGACTGCAGTCGACCACGGGTATCAACGCAAAGATCAAGCTCGACTATCGGCCGACGGCGAGGGATGCGTTCCAGACGACCGTTACACGAACCGACAAGCGCCTGACTCCCCAAGGATACGTGGGTGCAATCAACATCGTGAACATCGGCTATCGACGGCAGCTCCGGCAGGACCTGACCGCCGTGATCACGGAGTCGAATGTGTTCAATGGCCAGCGGTTCGAGCGAGTCGCCGTGACTCCGGCGTTCACGCAGGAATATTCCCGATTTATCTATGGTCGAATTGTCTATGTGGGTGTGGTCTACTCGTTCGGCTCAACGCTCAAGGAAAAGCAGCAGGGCTTCGAATACGATCAGTGACCGCGGGAAATTGCAGAATTTACAAAACCGCGTGGCGGCACAATTGACGTTGCGCCTGACCGACTGAACTCCCCGATCTATGCTTTATCATACGCGTGAGGTGGCAAAAAGAGTGCGGTAGCATGAGCCCCTTGGCCGCGATTTTCAGGGAGGTAGTTCGTGCCCGATATTGACGGCCTGCTCGAGGGACTCAAGTCCGGCTTGATCAACCCGTTCACGATAACGGTGTTGCTGTTTCTCGCGGCCCTGCTCGCAGCCGAAGTGACCGTGCGCTTGCTGCGTGTCCCGCGGATCGTGGCGCTCGTGATCGCAGGTGCCGCCATCGGCTGGCTGCGCAACGCGAGCGCGACCGCCTCGTTGATGCCGCTGCCGACTTCCCTGCTCGAAGTGCTCGCACTGGTACTCATTTTTGAGGTCGGTCAACGCGTCCCCTTGAGCTGGCTGCGACGCAATCCCTGGCTCCTGGTGACGAGCGTGGCCGAGAGCGCACTGGCGTTCTTCGGGGTGTTGTTGGTTTTGGTCTTGGTGTGCCGGATTCCAGTGATCGACAGCGTCTTTGTGAGCGCGATCTGCATGGCAAGTTCGCCGATCGTCGTGATGTGTGTCGGCAAGGATCTCGCGGCGCGCGGCCAGATTTCTGAACGCGCCTTGCTGCTATCGACGCTGTCCAGCGTGTACTCGGTGCTCGCGATTCAATTTCTGCTCTCGGGCTACATGGCCGCGAATCACGCGGAGCTGGAACGCGCCATACAGCCCGTTGTTCAACTGCTCGGTTCATTCTTGCTGGGTGCCTGTGCGGCCGGCGCGCTGCGCGTATATGTACTCCTCACGGATGCGGCAGGTGCGATGCTCACGATCGGCATCGTTTGTCTCTGCCTGCTGCTGTACGCCGCGGCCCCGCCGCTCGGCATTTCGCCGGTGCTCTCGGCGCTGTTTTTCGGGCTCACGGTGCGCGCGACCGACCGCACGCAGCGACTGCTCGCCCATCAAACCTCGGAGGTCGGGTTCATGATCTCGATCGGCTATTTCGTGATCCTCGGGGCATCGCTCCACTGGAGCGGCTCCGCATTGGCCGCCGTAATCGCAACCGCGATATCGATCGTGAGAATCGGCGCCAAAGTGGCCGCCAATGCGGCACTGGCTCGTCCGGCGGCGCTCCAACCCGAACGAGGCGCTCTGGTCGGACTGGCACTGGCACCGCTGTCCAGCCTCGCACTGATTATGGCGATCAGCGTATCTCAGCATCCGGGACTGGAGCAGGCCTCGGAACTCGCCGTCATGGTCATCCTCATGATGGCCGTGTTCGGCCCGCTGTTGACCGAATGGGCGTTGCGGCGCGCCAAGGAGCCCACGAGGCATTCGCAATGACTCAGTCGCTCGAGTTTCATCGATCGGAGCGGCTCACTCTCGGAGTCGAGCTCGAACTGCAATTGGTCGATCATCGCGACGGTGACTTGACGCGCGCCGCGTCGGATCTGGTCACGATTACCCAAGCACGCTATCCGCAGCTCGATATCAAGCTCGAAATTACCGAGAGCATGATAGAGGTCGCGACGGGCATTCAACGCGGATATGCGGGCGTACTCGGCGACTTGCGGGCCTTGCGTGATGCGGTCTGCGAGTGCGCCGCGCTCTTGAACGTCGGGGTTTGCGGGGGCGGCGCGCATCCGTTCCAGTCTTGGACCGAGCGTCATATCGTCGCGGCACCCCGCATGAATTACATCTCGGATCTCTATGGCTACCTCGCCAAACAATTCACGGTCTTCGGGCAGCATGTGCACGTCGGTTGTCCGGACGGCGACGCCGCGATTCGCTTAGTGCATGGACTCTCGCGATACATCCCGCAGTTCATCGCACTCGCGGCGAGTTCGCCGTTTCTGCGCGGCACCGATACCGCGTTCGATTGCGCGCGGATGAACACGGTCGCTGCGTTTCCTTTGAGCGGCCGTATGCCGTTCGTGCTCGACTGGGAGCAATTCAATGTTTATTTCGAAAAGATGCGCTCCACCGGGGTCGTCCAAAGCATGAAGGACTTCTATTGGGACATTCGCCCGAAACCCGAATTCGGCACCGTCGAGGTGCGTGTATTCGACACGCCGTTGTCGATTGAGCGTGCCGCGACGCTCGCGAGCTACGTGCAAGGTGTTGCGCGGCTCGTGCTCGCCAATTCGGATGCCGTGATCGACGAGGACGCCTACCTCGTCTATTCGTTCAATCGGTTCCAGGCGTGCCGCTTCGGGTTGCGCGGAGAAATCGTCGATCCCGAGACGCGCGCGCGAGTGCGCCTCGATAATGACGTACGCTCGACCATTGAACGCATCAACGCGCTCGAGCCCGGCCTCGCCGAGCCTGCGCTCGTCGACCTCGAGCATTGTCTCACGCGGGGCAATGATTCATCGTGGCTGCGCGCTGAGTTGGATCGCGCGGGGTCTCTTGAAATGCTCGTGAAGGCGGCCACTCAACGATTTCTGCAAAGCGATGCCAATTTCGCCCAAGCCGCGCGCCGTTGATGGGTCGCTCGGTTCCCGCGTGCGTCCGCCCCTACAGATGCATGTCGCGTTGCCGGCCGCCAAGAGCGGCCGAGACGCTTGCAATGAAAGCGCCAATCAACATGGACAGTGCCGTGTAGATCGCTATCTGCGTTGCGACATTCCTGGCCTTCGTCTGCGCTTGCATCGCACTCTTAGCGAACTCATCGACGCGCCTCTGGGATTCCGCTGGCGCAACACCGGTCCGTACGGCGATCAAATCTGCCAAGTAAGTGCGATCGGCGTCCGGCATCCCGCCGGTAATTGCCGCCTCAGCCGCGATGTGGCCCGCTTCGAGTCTTGCTTCAGCCGTTCCCACCGCGCTCACGGTGGTATCCGCGGTTCGAAACAGCTTGTCCAGCCGGTAGGCGGCCGCCGGCGAGTGCGATGCCGTGCCTTCGACTTCCACAGGGGCGCGATTCGATGCGGCATCGAACGTTGTCAGCGCAGAGATCGCGATCAGCACGGTCGCGACGGCCCAAGTCACCAGTCCGTGTGCCGTGTCGCGGAAAAATACCTCATGTGTATGCGTGCCGACCCATCTGACGCGAAGACGACCCGCGATATATCCTCCGAGACCGGCGGATACCCATTGCATCACGACGAGCCAGATGGCGGCCGTCACCGTGAAGGTCGTCGCTGATACGCCGCGGCTCGGCCACGGCGAAATCGACGCGAATCCCAGCCCTGACCCCAAGGCGAGCAAAATCGAGGAGGCTGACGCCGCAACGACAGCGCCCGCGGCGATTGCCGGCCACGATGCAGCAGACTTCGCCCGAGATGCCGCGGGATCGGCGATTAGATTGTCCGAGCGCGATTCCATGGTTTGATCCACGACACATCCCCTCAATTAGCCGTGCGAACACATCGCCAGCAGAAGAATGATCGGGAGTGGAACGCCTAGCATCCAAAGTAGAATTCCGCGAGCCATAATTTGGATTCCTTCGTGTTGTTGTTGAATTCGAGACCCGCCCTGCAAGTCTCGATCCTCAAAAGCACTCTGCTTGCGATTCTTATTCCGATCCATTGCCATTTCGATTGAACCGATGTCAGGAACTTCTGACGCAGCAATCCGTACCGCGGTCGGCGCAGATTTGAGTTGGATCCTCAATGCGCCGATCGACCGATTCTTTTCCGTGTGCGCAAAGGGTGGCGGCGTGACCGGGAGCGAGAGAGTGGATCTGCGGACCGCGGGTGTTCAATACAAATTCTGATCGAATCGTCTGCGGCGCCCCGATGAGGCTCCAATCCGTCGAGGGCGGGTGCGGCTCTTCAGGGGCGTCGCGGACACCAGGCCTTTGAGATCCCATGCGCAACGGCGTGATTCGGCAATCGGCGGGCGCGTGTCTCGACGATCGACCGTCATATAATACGCCCAACCGTCCGCGCCCCGGAGCCCATCATGATGCCACGCAACATGCAGGGACTTTCTTCGCCGGTAATTCGCAGCGCTCGGCAGGTCGTTCTGCGCGCCGGCGCTATTGCAGCCCTCGCCGGCATCACCGGCGCGTTGGCGGCCAGTGCGCGGAGGCGCTCGCCGAAAGCCGTCACGTGATGACGAAATGCGCGGTCAACTGGATCGGAAAGGACCGCAAGACCTATTGCTTCAATAGCGAAGCTGCCAAGAACTTGTTCCTCGACAATCCGGATCAGAATCTGCAGCGCGCGCGAATTCATCGCTGCGAGCAGCGTGGCCTCGACCGAAAAGGCGATGCGGAGCAGCTCAAACTGGTCTTCGATGATGTCGATTTCACGCGTACCGTCGACGGCTACGGTTTCTTCTCCGACGTCAAGTTTCACGATTCTCAGGATCCGCAAAAGCGATACCTCATCGATTTCTGGGTGGTCCCGGCCAATGGGCAGCTGCAGGTACAGGAGGTCCGCATTTACAAGGCTCCGCTGAAAGTGGATGGCGCTTGGACCTTGAAGGCGCGTCAACCGATGCCATGGTGGTGGATTCCGGCGTCCGAACATCCGGGGCATCTCGAGACGAAACGCGGTTGGGAAGTGATGTCGGCCGTCGAACAGGATGTGGTCAATAAAAGCGCGCAGAACCGCGGGATATTCAAGCTCAAGGACGACAAGAGCGGCAAGGATCTAGATCTAGAGTTCGTCGACACGAATCAACCGGTGAGGCAACTCGACAACGATGGCCATTATTTTGCCTGCACCGATTTTCGAGTTGCCGGAACCAAGGACGAGATTTACGACATCGGCTTCTGGGTCAGAGATAAAGACGGCAAGATGACCGTGGATCAAACGAAGGTCCACAAGGTTCCTCAGTTCAAAGATGGCCAGTGGGTCCAAGTGCCGCGTTACGAGTGGAAAGACCTCGGCGCATCCCACGTGGTTCATAAGAATCGATTCTGCGGCTAGCTGCGATTACTGCAAGTCCGTGTGTTGGCGGGTTATCATTCTGCCGTTGCGGTTCATTATGGGGAATATTCGATGCACAGATTTACAGGACGCGTGGCGGTCGTCAGCGGTGCGGCCCGCGGCATGGGCAAAGCGGTAGCCTTGCGGCTGGCCGACGAGGGTGCGACCGTGATTGCGGTCGACGTCAATGGCGACGGCGCGGCGGCCACGGCCAAGCAGATCGGCGGAACATCTCTGTCCGTGCAATCCGACATCGGCGATCCGGACTCGGTTGCGAAGCTGTTTTCGGTAGTTGCCGCCAAGGCGGGAAAGCTCGACATTCTGGTCAACGTCGCGGCGATTGTTCCGTTCGTCAAATGGGATGAACTCAGTTTCGATGAATGGCGCCGTGTGATGCGCGTCAATCTCGACGGGCTCTATCTGATGTGCCGGGCCGGCTCCGACATGATGCGCGTCGGCGGTTATGGCCGAATCGTCAACTTCAGCTCAAACTCTATTTTTGCGGGTACACCAAACATGGCGCACTACGTGGCATCGAAAGGCGGCGTACTGACGTTTACACGCGCGCTCGCGACCGAGCTCGGTCCCTATAAGATCACGGCCAATTCGGTTTGCCCGGGTCTCATCGACACCGAGGGCGTGCAACAGACCGCGCACAAGGATGCGTTTGGTTTCGTCGAAATGCTGCAGGCGATCAAGGGTCACGGGGTTCCGGCGGACGTAGTTCCGGCGGTCGCATTTCTTGCATCGGAGGAGGCCCATTGGATCACGGGCCAGGCGCTCAACGTCGACGCCGGCATGGTCCGCTGGTAGAAGCGGTCAGGAGTAGTAGTCGGCGCCGGTCCGATAGCTCGCAAAGCTCTCCAGGTCGTGCGAATAAAAGAGCTCGGCGTCGTGCTGCTCCGCGAGTGCCTTGAGTCGCCTCATCGAAGCAAGGCTTGCCGTCGGATCCAGGTGGAAGCTCGAGATACACATCATGTCCATGTTTTTCTTGCTGTAGCAGGCGTCTGCTGTGAACAGCATCGGGCGCCTATTTTTGAGCTCGACCATCAAGCTGTAGTGGCCGGCGGTGTGGCCCGGCGTCTCGAACAGCCACAGGCCCTTGGCAATCTCTTGGTCGCCGGTCAGCGTTTCGAACTTCGGCGTGTACATATCGAGTTGCGGATCGGGAGGCAGCTTTAGGCCGCGCTTGGCCGCGAGGCTCGGCGCAAAACTCATGTCCGAATAGCCCAAGTGTTCGAACGGCTGACAGTTGCCGCTGGCCTCGAGTTCCTTGGCGTGGCACAGCGTGCAGGCCTCGCCGAAATACTTATTGCCGCCGCAATGATCGAAGTGATAGTGCGAGTTGATCACGTAGTTGATGTCGCGGCTTTTCAAGCCCAGCTTCGCTAGCTGCCCGGGCAGGGTCTGCGATTTGTCCTGGATGGGCTTCTCGAACGGCAGCACGCGCATCACGTGGTCGAAATCGTAGCCGGTATCGAATATATAGCGGCCATCGGCGTGCTCGATGAGCACGCTGTAGCAGGGAAATCGCACCTCGCCGGCGGGGCCGCGATTCCAGAACGCGTGGAATCCGTCGATCACGAGCGTGCCGCCGTCGAGCAGATGAACCTTGGTGTCGCTCATAAATCGAATCCTCTCATTTCGGCGGCGGCGCGGTCACCGAGGTCATCATCGCACGCACCGAGAGCGCGTCCCAAATCGGATCGACCTTAATCTTCCCGCCGACGATTTGGGCCCGCACGCTGTCGATGGCCGACCAGACCTGGTCGGGAATGTACTTGGAGTGCAGCAGGCGCACCGAGTCGTCGCTGAGCTGAATCGCGTAGGCATGCGTACCGAATCTGTCGGTCTTGAGATCCTCAATCATCGCTGAATATACCGGCACCAGATTCCAGATTACCGATGAGAGCAGGTGGCCTTTGTCGATCGACGACTTGTCGCCGATCTCGTCGATGAACCAGACCTTACCGCCATTGACCGACTGCTTGGTTTCGACCGCTTGCATCATGCCGAAACTCGCGCGGTCTCCTTGGCCAAAAATGATGTCCGCGCCGGCGCCGATCGCGGTCTCCGTGACGCGGCGACCGCCGGCGACGTCGGCATACGCTGCGGGTCCGATCACTGCATAAAGCACCTTGACGCCCGGGTCCGTCGCCCGAACGCCCTGCGCGAACGCCGCCGATTGCGTGTTCCACGGCGGCGATTCGGCCGCGACGACGATGGCCACGACATGAGTCCGCGTCGTTTTTCCGGCGAGTACGCCCGCAAGATACGCGCCCTCGCGTCCCGACAAGGTGTAATCCGCGACGGCGCCCGGCTTGCTGTCCTTGGGGCGATCGACGATCGCGACCGGCACGTGCTTTTCCGCACCGATCTCCGGCGCAGCGGTGTTGTAGCCGCTCGCGTGCGCGATGATGAGGCTTGCACCGTCGTCGGCGAGTTCGCGTAATTCCGAACGCACGTCGCCGTAGCCGAGCCCCGAGGCAGGCATGAATTTAAGGTGATACTTTGTCGCGACGGCCTTGGCGGCCTCATAAGCCTGCTGATTCCAGCCGAAGTCCGTCGGCTCCTCCGGCAACATGATCGCGAGCGCCTTGATTTCGGCAGCCGAGACGCAGGGCGCTGCGACGAGCGCCCACGCGCCGACCAGCGCTACTGCCGCTATCGCCCTCGCCGCCGGCCCGATGCTCCACCACATGTCCGCGACTCGCGCTCCTAGAACTTGTAGCCGATGCCGATCACGTACTCGCGCGGCGGAAACCACGACTGCGTGGTCTCGCCACCGTACTGGTTGGTGAATCGATAGCTGACCTCCTCCCGGTTGGCGAGGTTCGTGACCGCGAACGTCAGATCCAGCCGGCGGTTCGGGAACGTGTAATCGAAAAACAGGTTCATCATGACGTAGCTCGGAGTCGTGTAGATCGGCGAATTGCCGAACACGGTATCCGCAAAATGATCCCGATAGTTTCCTTGCAGCCGCGAGAGCAAGCTCGAGCCGTTGCTGAACTGCGAGGTTTGGGATAGCGCCAGAGAAACCGTAAATGTCGGCAGGTTTGGCGGCGAATTGCCGTAGACGTCGCGATAACCCTTGGCTCTCAGTGCACTCAGCAGCGCCAATCCGTTCGGCAGAGCGGGATTGTATATGCCGAATTCCGCGTCAATGAAAGCCGTCTCGCCATATTCCGCTGCGAATTGGGCGTTGGCTGCATTGCCCGCCAGATTGTCGATCGTCGAAATATGCGTCTCGATCCTGCCTTTTTCCGCAGTCGCCGTGCCGTCGAATCGAAAGTGGTAAGGCAGCAGAGCCGTGAACTCGCCCTCGAGCCCGTAGACATCAACCTCGGGCAGATTGTCGACGCCGCCGTCAAAATTGATCAGATCCTCAGCGTGATACTGCATGTTCTTGTCGATGTAGTAGAACGCAGAGACATTCGCGATCAGCGTCTTGTCGGCGGACGTATTCTTCGAACCCACCTCGAACGCGGTGATTGTTTCCGGCGCGTAATTCGCCGGAACCACGGCCGGCGCCGTGCCAGGGTTGCCGCCGCCCGGTTTGAAGCCCGTGGAAACGCTTCCATAGAAGAGATTCTCGGGAGTGAGCTGATAATCGAGCCCTGCCTTCCAGGTGAGCTTGTCCGAGCGTTGCGCCAAATGCACGAGGCCGCCGCCAAGATCTACGTCGCCATAATAATTGTCGAGAAAAGTCGAGTTCTTATCGACCGTGTAGCGAAATCCAGCGGTCGCGCGCAGCGCATCGTTGATGTGATAAGTAGCCTGGCCGAAGCCGGATTCCGAGTCGCGCCAGAACGTGTTCGCAGTTTCGAAGTAGAGCGTGCCGGCATTGATCTCGGGTGTAGCAATGATCTCCGCTTGCGGATCCGGGATGCCGATCGTGTCGGGTGCGCCCGGCTCCTGCGGATTGCGCAAGTACTGGGCATAGGCGTCGGACGTGCGGCTATGCAGATAGAAAACGCCTACCACCCAGTCGACCGGCCCGCCGGGCTTTGAGCTCAAGTCGAATTCCTGCGTCACTACGTAGTCAGTATGTTTGACAAACTGATCGTTCTCGCCGCCGTAGAGCTGCGTCGCGAGCGCCAAATCGAGCCCGCTCTCCGAATTCGATCCGCCTTGATCCATGTACTGCACGCTCGAAAGCGACTTGACGGTCATCGCGTCGAAATTGTAGGCCGCGATCAACGTGCCGGTTGTATATTGGAGGTTGTATTGGCCCGGCCAGTCGCTCGATTCGTAGTAGGGACTCGGATTCGGATCGAGGATGTTCTTGCTTTCCGGCTCGTGTTGCACGGCTTTCGCATAATCCAAGCTGCTGACGATCGAGAAGTCGTCATTGGGTTGGAACAGCGCCGTCTCGCGCAGGTGATAATTATGTTTATTGGAGAGCGTGTAATCGCCGGGAATGCCGGTTGCCTGCACGTAGCCGTTCTGATCCAGAAAATCGCCGGCAAGGCGGACCGCAAACGTGCTGGAGAGCGGCAGATTGACGGCGGTGCGAACGTGGACCAGATCGAAGGAACCGAACTCCGCCTCGGTGAATCCCTTGACCGCGTCGAACGTCGGCTGCACGGTGATGATGTTGACCGTGCCACCGACGGCGTTCTGTCCGAATACCGTGCCCTGGGGACCGCGCAACACCTCGATATGATCAACATCGAGGAAGCTCATGCTCAAGGAAAGCGAGCTCGGGATGAAAATGCCGTTCTGGTGCAGCGATACGGATGCCGGCGAACCATCGTCCTGCGGTGAATTGAGCCCGATGCCGCGAATGGTGAGGTCGAAGTTGTAGCCGTCGCTCTCGCCGATGACCAGGCTCGGAACCATGCCGATCAAATCCTCGGCATTCTTGATGTTGTTGTCTTTGAGGAAATCGGTCGGCAAGGCCGAGATCGCCTCCGGCGCCTGCTGAATTCCGAGGTTTTCCTTCTGACCGACCACAACGATGCTTTCGAGCTGGTCCGACGTTTCCGTGGTGGCCGCTGCAACAACGGGCGCGAGCAGAATTCCACCAATGATCGACGATATCTTCTGGTTCCCGGTCCGGCGCATTATGAGGATCCCCTTTCTTGTACTCATGCCGCGACCGGCATTGAAGTGGTTTGGTCAGCGAACCAAGTTCTGCCCTTGGTTCAATAGTGTCACTAAGCAATGGTCATGACAATAACATTCCGGCTTTCGTTGTCCGGATATTGGTTCGACCCGGCGCTCCACTTCGGGGCGTCGCGCGGCGGCCTGCGCACCGCATTGGGCATCGGGCGGTCCGGTCGCGACGGATCATGGAATTTCCCCGTGGACGATCCGCCCGCCGACCATGGTCATGACAACCTCCGTCTTTCCGATCGCCTTCGGCGGCACCGAGAAAATATCCTGAGACAGCACCGCGAGATCGGCGAATTTTCCAAGCTCGAGGGTTCCCACTTGGTCGTCGGCGAACTCGGCGTAGGCAGAACCCCGCGTATAGGCGTCGACGGCCTGCATCACAGTCACTCGTTGTTCCGGCGTGTAGAATTTGCCGGTGGGGTGCGCACCGGCCATCGCGGCCCCGTCGAGCGGCAGATCGATGATGTCGGCCGTGTCCGCGGAATGCCAAATCTCCCGCGTCGTTGCTTGTTCAATGCCGATAAATGCATTCGGCGGCCATGAACAGGGCCAATCGCTACTGAACCCCAGGGCGATGCCGTCCTTGAGGAAAGTCTGCCACTGATCGCTCGGTGTCGGCTCCTTGGGGTCGGCATTCGTGCCCGAATCACCGCAACAAAAGGCAGGCGACGTGACGTCGATCACCGAGAGCTGCGCGTAGCGCGGGAAATCGGCTTCGCGTACCGAGGAGCTGTGCTCGATGCGCAGCCGCCGGTCGCGTGGGCCGTTGCTGCGCTCCGCCTCCTCGTATGCGTCCAATACCATGTGGACCGTATCGAAGCGCGTCGCATGCGTCATGAGCTGATAGCCGCGCCGATCCAGCTCCACAACCAGACTCTTGAACTGCTCAGGCCGGTAGACGAGTGGCGCCAGCAGGCCCGTGAATCCATCGGCAAAGAACTTGACGAGATTCGCCGACACCCATTCGTCGTGGTAGTTGGTACGCGCCTCATCGAGATCCTCAAGAAATTGCGGCGTGAGCCGATGCGGCGTCGCGACTGCACCGAATGCGGTGCGTGTGCGCACGGTCAGCGCGCCGCGATCGCGCAGCGCCGCATACAATTTGATCTCGGCGAGGTCGCCGGTCGCATTGACGACGCTCGTGATTCCGTAGCGGTTCAGCTCGCGCGTCGCCACCTGAATCATCGCGAGCTGCTCTTCAACGGTGAGCGTCGCCTTCACGTATCGCTCGACCTTCTCGAGCGCCGCCTCGATCAATATGCCGGTCGGATGTCCGCTCGCGTCCCGAACCACGTTGCGCTCTTCCACGGGATCGGGCAGCGGCTCATCGGTGATTCCCGCAAGTGCCATGGCCTTGGCGTTGAGCCACATCGCGTGCTCGGAGATGTTGTGAACGATGATCGGCCGGTCGCTGACGGCCTCATCGAGCAGCACATGTGTCGGCGCGAACGGCGGTGTCGGACTGAAGTCGGCGCGCCCGAACAATATTTTCTCGTCCGGATATCGCGCAGCATAGTCTCGAATGCGCGCGATCAGAAGCTTGGGCTTTGCCGGTGTGATGCTCGCTCCGGACGTCGATAAATTGAATCCATGCAGCGCGACCGCACCGAGCCAGACGTGGATATGCGCATCGACGATCCCGGGAATCACCGTGCGGCCGTGCAGATCGATGACGCGCGTCCCGGGGCCGCGCCGCGCGAGAGATTGCGCCTCGGCTCCGAGCGCATCGATGCGCGAACCGGCAACGGAAAGTGCATCGGTCCATGGCGAATTCGGCGCACCGGTATAGATGTGCCCGTGCAGCAGGACGAAATCACTAGCGGCCGCTCTAACGGTGAGACCGAGTCCGACCAATAGCGCTAAACCGACGAAACTCGATGATCTGGCGTGCACCAGCACCTCAGTGAACCACTGTCCCGAATTGGTTCCGGCTCGCTTCATTTGATTCGAGTCTGCCGGGTACCAACCGGAAGGTCAACACCGCGATCACGCGGTCGGTTCGCCGTCGACACCGTCGTCGATAACTCTGAGCGCCGCCGCGACACCGGCAGCCACGTCGACCCGAGAGCCGAGCGCTTGCAACGCGCCGCCGAGCGCGGTGACGGCGACGACGGAGTAGATGGGCCTGGCGGTCGGACCCATATGGCCGATGCGTACGAGTTTGCCGAGCGTCTCGCCGCGCCCCGACGAGAACACGACACCGTAGCGCGCACGCGCCGCCGCCCGCAGGGCCGCATCGTCGATACCTGCCGGGATGCGAATAGCCGTCGCGGTCGGAGATGCGGTCCGCACGTCGGCCGGCCAAAGGCTCAGGCCCATCGCGAGCACACCGGCCCGGCAGGCCGCGGCAGTCAGCGCATGCCGTGCCCAGACGCGCTCCGGTCCCTCGCCGAGATACCGGTCGAGCGCGGCATCTAGCCCGTTGATTTCCGCGACCGATGGCGTGAACGGGAACGGCCGGTCGGGGCGCCAGGCATGCTCCCAGTCGAGAAAGCTCAAGATTGAATCGCGCGGCGCGTCAAGATTTTGCTTCATCTTCTCCCAAGCGCGCGGCGTCACCCCGACGAGCGAGAGACCCGGCGGGCAGCCGAGACACTTGTTGGGTCCGGTTATGAATAGATCGGCGGAACAAGAATCGGGACCGACATCCATGCCGCCGAACGACGAAACCGCGTCGACGAGCAAATAGGCGCCGTGCGCGGCGACGATCCGGCCGATCTCGGCGACCGGATTGATGGTCCCTGAGGGAGTGTCGTGGTGGCAGACGGCGACCACGCGGATATCCGGTCGCGCCGCGAGCTGCGCCGCGACGCTCGCCGGATCGACGACTTCGTCGTAAGGCACGCAGATCTCGAGCAACTCGGCGCAGTAGCGCCGCGCCCAAAAGCCGAACCCCGCGCCGTAGACACCGGAGACGAGATTGAGCACAACGTCTTTCTTGGCAATCAGCGACGCCGCACCCGCCTCGAGCGCGAGCACCGGCTCGCCCTGCAGAATCACCGGCAGGTGCGCTGTCCGCAGCGCCGAGCGCAGCTTGCCCTCGACTTTTGCGTAGAAACCGAGAAACGCCGGGTCGTAGTCATACAGCACAGGCCTCGCCAAGCCGCGCAGCACTTCGGGGTAGGCATCCACCGGTCCGGTCGTCAGCGTGAAAATCGGGTCTTGATCGGGTGCGATCGACATCGGCGATCTCCTTGGAGTGGTCATTCGTTCAGCGCTCGCCGCGCACATAATGCGTGCCCAATGCGGTCGGCATCATGCTGTGCCGTGCGAAGATCACCAGCACGAGCATCACCACCGCAAAAGGAAGCATCTGCACCACGTCGGTCGGCACGTCGATGCCCGCGACCTGCAGCGCCGTCGTCATTGCAAGGCTGGCGCCGAACAGTGCGGCGCCGATCAATACCCACAGCGGACGTCCGCGCGCGAGCATCGCGAGTACGATGCCGATGACACCGGCACCGCCGGTCATGAAGGGCACGAACAGACCGGCACCGACGTTCGCCATGTAGGCGCCACCGAGCCCGGCTAAAAATCCAGTGCACAGCACCGCGAACGAACGCGTGCGCACGACGTCGACGCCGGCGGCATCGAGCGCCGCGGGCCTGTTGCCCGCGGCCTCCAAGCTGATGCCGAGGTAGGTCGAGCGAAACACCCAAGTCAGCAGTCCCACGAGGACCATCGCGAGGTAGACGAGCGCGTTGTGGCTGAACAGCGCCGCCCCGATCACCGGGATGCGGCTCAAGCCAGGCAGCGCGAGTATCGGCGCCGCAGCCAAGCGCGGATAGGATCGGCTGAACTGCACGTAATGTAGCAGCGATGTCAGGCCCTCGGCCCCGATCGTAATCGCGATGCCGATCACGATCTGATTCAGCCCTCTGCGTATGCAAAGCAGCAGCACGACGAGCGCCGCGCTCATACCGCCGGCACCGCCGGCGAGAAAGCCGAGCCAGAACGAGCCCGTGTGGTAGGTCGCGAGGAAGCCGGTATAGGCCCCGACCAGCATCATGCCTTCGAGGCCTATGTTGAGCACCCCGGCCTTCTCCGAGATTTGCTCGCCGAGACCCGCGAGTAGCAACGGCAGGCCGGCCGTGACCGCGCCGAACAGCAGCGAGACCAAGAAGGGTGCGGTGAACAAAGCGCTCATGTTCAGGCGGTGCTCGGTTTGCGGCGCGATTGATCCAGATATTCGACGAGCGCGAGGAACAGCAGCAGCAGCGCCACGAGCACGAGCACGTAGTGCTGCGGAACACCGACCCTGCGCGCGGCGCTCTCGCCACCCACCATGAGCGCCGAGAAGAACAACGTGAAACCGATGACCGCATAGCCATTGAAGCGCGCAAGAAACACGAGCGGCACCACCAGCAGTCCGAACGCGGGGTTCCAGTCTGCGCGCACCGAGCCCCAAACGCCCAGCACTTCGACCGCGCCCGCGAGGCCGATGAGGCCGGCGCTCAATGCAAAAGCGACGATCGTGAGCCGTTCCACGCGCAGGCCCGCATGGACCGCCGCGGCACGGTTGGCACCGAGTACCTGGAGTTTCAGCCCGAACGCCGTGCGAGTCATCATGAGGTGCACGAGAACGACGGCGAGAATCGCGAGAGCGAGTCCGCTGTGAATCGTCGTGCCGAAGAGCCGCGGCAGGCGGTCATCGACCCCGAGGCTGCGGGTCTGCGGCACGGTGGTATCGGGATCGCGCAGCGCGAGCTTGATGAGCACGTTGGCAAGACTCGTGCCGAGAAAGCTCATCATCAGCGTCGTTATGATCTCATTGATTCCATAGCGCGCCTTGAGCATCGCAGGTATTACAGACCACAGCGCGCCCACTAGGGTGCCGACGACCATGCAGACGAGGAGAGTCAACGCGCGAGGCAAATCCGCGGCGAGCACCGGCGCGAGCGCGGCGCTCGCGACTGCCGCCAATAGGAACTGGCCGTCGCCGCCGAGATTCCAGATTCCCGCGCGAAATGCGACGATCAGGCCCGCAGCAATCAGCAGCAGCGGCGCCATGCGAGTCACGGTCTCCTGAATGCCGCCCCAACGCAGCAGGCTGCGCTGCAAAACGAACCCGTAATAATCGATCGGGTCCTTGCCGAGCACCACCAGGATGAGACCGCCGACGACGAGCGCCAGCGCGACCGGAATCAACACGCGCTGCAGCGTGGCCTTGAGCCCCGCAAGCATGTCGCTGCGGGTGCTCATGCCGCCGCGGCGCCGGTCATGAGGCGCCGGATCTTGTCGCCCGCGGCATCGTCGTTGTCGACGATGCCAGCGAGCGAACCTTGGAACATCACGCCGATCCGGTCGCTGATCTCGAGCAGTTCATCGAGATCGGTCGAGATCACGATGACCGCAACGCCGCGAGCCGCGGCTGCGACGATCCGGTCGAGCGCAACGCGCTGATTGTGCAGGTCGAGCCCGTAGGTGGGCTTGTTGAGAATCGCAACGTTCGCATCGGCGTCGAGTTCGCGCGCCAGCAGCACTTTCTGGACGTTGCCGCCCGAGAGCTTGCCGACCGGCGTGAGTTCCGACGGCGTGCGGATATCGTTGCGCAAAATCTGCTCGCGCGCACTCTGGTGGATGAGCGGCCAATTGCTGATGCCATGGCGCCAATACGGCAATGCGCCGATCTCCTTGAGCACGAGGTTTGTCGCAACCGAAAAACCGCCGACCGTGCCTTCGCCAAGTCGGTCGTCGGTTACGTAGCGGATTCCGCGCTCCCGCCGCTCCGGCACGCGCCCCCGCGTGATGTCGGAGCCCGCCAACTCGAGCCGACCTTGGCGCAGCGCGCGCTGGCCCGCGAGCACTTCCGCGAGGTGCTTCTGGCCGTTACCATCGACGCCCGCAATCCCGAGCACTTCTCCCGCCCAGAGCTCGAAGCTCACCGCATGCAGCGGCGTCTCAGCAAAGTCTGGCACGGTCACGAGCGCGCGCGCCGACAGGGTCGGAGGCTTGCCGCGATCGGCGCAACCTGCGCGACGCAGTTTGCGTCCCAGGAGGATATCGAGTTCGCCTTCATGGCTCGAAGTATGCTGGGTGCCGGCGCCGGCCGCGCCGAACATCATGCGAATTACGGTCTCGGTCCTTTCGGCTTCACTCATCGCCTGAAGCCGGTGCGGCTCGATGTTGCCCGCGACCTTGCCCAGGCGCAGAACCGAGATGCGGTCGCCGAACTCAAAGGCTTCGAGCAGCTTGTGCGTGACTAGAATCAGCGCGACGCCCTTCTCCTTGAGACGGCGCATCATCCGGCCCAGATCCGCAACGCCTTGCGGCGTCAGCATCGAGGTCGGTTCGTCGAGCAGCAATAATTTCTCGTCGCGCCAGAGCGCACGCATGATCTCGACCTGCTGCTGCTCGCCGAGCGACAAACCGGACACCGGTGCTTGCGGATCGATGCGCGTGCCGAGCAAGGTCGACAGCTCATCGAAGCGGCGCAGCGCGGCGCCGCGCGCAAGCGAACGCAGCCACGATCCGCCGAGCATCAAATTCTCGATGACGGTCAGGCTGGGGACCAGCAACACACGCTGGAAAACCGCGCCAATGCCAAGATCCATGCTGCGCCGCGGGGAATCGACGCTCACCGGGAGTCCGCCGATCAGAATCTCACCCTGATCGGGCCGCTGCATGCCGGCGAGCAGACTCACGAGCGTGGATTTGCCGGCGCCGTTTTCGCCGAGCAAGACATGGATCTCGCCGGCGTGGAACTCGAGCGACACGTGATCGAGAGCGACGATTCCTGGAAAGCGCTTCGTGACCTGCCGCAGTGCTGCCACCGCGATCGGGGTACCCCGTGGCGGTTCGGCCGACTGCCCTGCTTGCGTTGCGTCGTTGATCATACGCGTGATTGCACGGTGCCCATCCGGCGGCGATTGCCGTCGGCTACTTCGGCGGTGCCGCCACCGAATTCATGAGCGCACGAACTTTGGCGGCGTCGAAGGTCGGCTCGACGTTGAGCTTGCCGTCGATGATCTGCTGGCGCACTTCGGCAACCTCCGACCAGATCTTGTCGGGAATGTGCTTGGAGTGCAGCAAGCGAACCGAGTCGTCGACGAGTTGCAGTGGATAGGCATGCGTGCCGAACTTGTTGGCCTCGAGATCCTCGATCATCGCGGAATATACCGGGACCAAGTTCCAGACCACCGACGAGAGCAAATTTCCCTTGTCGATCGGCGTCTTGTCGCCGATCACGTCGATAAACCAGACCGTGCCGCCGCCGGTGGACTTGCGGGTCTCGACGGCCTGCAGCATCCCGAAACTCGCCCCGTCTCCCTGGCCGAAGATCACATCGGCACCCGCCCCAATCACCGACTCCGTTACCCGGCGCCCTCCGGCCGCGTCGGCATACGCGGCCGGCCCGATCACCGCATAAACGATCCTGAGTGCCGGATCGGTCGCACGCACACCTTGGGCGAAAGCGGCCGACTGAGAGTTCCACGACGGCGGCTCGCCGGTCACGACGATGCCGACGACTTTGGTTGCGGTGGTCTTCGCCGCGAGCACACCGGCGAGATACGCACCCTGGTGGCCGGACAAGGTGTAATCAGCGACCGCCCCGGGCTTGCTGTCCTTGGGACGATCGACGATCGCCACGGGCACATGCAGCTCGGCGCCGATCTCGGGCGCCGCCGTGTTGTAGCCGGCGGCGTGAGCAATGATCAGACTCGCGCCGTCATCGGCCAATTCCCGCAGCTGCGCACGCACGTCGCCGTAGCCGAGTCCGGTTGCCGGCATGAACTTCAAGTGATACTTCGCGGCGACCGTCTTTGCCGCTTCGAAGCCTTGCTGGTTCCAACCGTAATCGGTGGGCTCCTCCGGCATCATGATCGCGAGCGCATGCAGCTCGGCGGCCGAGGCGCTCGCGCCAAGCGACCATGCGAGCGTACCGATCAAGGCAAAACGCTGAAGCCGCAGATTGCGTGTCATGACTGCAGCGCCTTGCGCACTGCGACCAATTTGCGCGCGCGCTCTTTCTGCAGCTCCTGGATTTGCGCGGGGTTGTAGCTGTAGATGCCGGCGGCGCTCTTGATGCCGAGTTTGCGCTGCCCGGTGCGCTCGGTGATGTAGGCGGCGACGTCCTGGCGGGTCGACAATTCCTTGTTGAGATATCCCGCGACCGCGGCATAGATGTCGAGGCCCGCCATGTCGAGCAAGGCCATCGGTCCCACGACTGCGAGCTTGTAGCCGATGCCCCAGGAGACGCAGGCATCGAGGTCTTGCGGCTCGATCACGCCCTGTTCGACGAGATCCAGGCATTCGCGCATGACGGCATACAACACGCGATTCTCGACGAATCCCGCGACATCCTTGCGAATGATGATCGGCAAATGCCCGATGCGTCGGATCAGTTCCGCGAGCGACTTCACCACACCGGGCGCGGTCTGCTCGCCGGCAATGACTTCGATCATCGGTATGATATGGGGCGGGTTCGACCAATGCATGCCGACGACGCGGCCCGGCACACGCGTGCCGGCTTGGATCTTGGTGATCGGGATCCCGGAAGTGTCGGAGGCAAGCATGCAATCGTCGGCTACCTGCGCCTCGATCTCGCGAAAAACCTGGATCTTGAGCTCGAGATTTTCGGGCACCGTCTCGATCACGAGATCGGCGCCCACAACCGCCTGCGGCAAATTATCGTGGACCGCAATCTCGGCGTTGCTTTGATCGGGGACCGCGAGCGCCGACAGCACCGCTGCCGCGGCTGCGAATCCCTGGCCGGCCTTAGCGCGCTTGTCCGGGTCGGCATCGAACGCGGCGACACTCATGCCGGCGCGTGCCAGCGTCGCGGCAATGCCCGGCCCCATCGTGCCGAGACCGATCACAGCGGCGTTCTTCATCGGACCCCCCGGCAATAAGCGCGATTTAGGATTTCGACTTCTGATAGGCGGGTCGGGACGCGAATTTGTCGCGCCAGGCCCTGACGCCCGGAATCGCCGGCAGCGTCACCGGGAAGCCCAGGCAACGATCGACGATCGGTCCGAGACAAATGTCGGCAATTGAAAAATTCGCACCTGCGATCCAAGGGCGTCCCGCGCATCCCTTCTCGAGGAGTTCGAGCTGTGCGACCAATTCCTTGGAGTCCGCGGCGAAGCTCGCGGCGCGCTCTTCCTCCTTCTTCTTGGCCTCTCGAAAGACGCCGAGGTAGGGCCCGTTCAGTGAAGCGAGCTGCCAATCCATCCAGCGTTCGACCTGGGTTCGCGCCGCGGGGTCGGTAGGATACAGTGCCGCGCCGCCGGCCGACTTGTTGCAGATATAGCGCAAAATCGTATTCGATTCCCAGACGGCCAGGTCGCCATCGACGAGCGTCGGCACCTTACCGCTTGGATTCAGAGCGAGATACGCCTCGGTCTGTGTATTGTTGAACTGCCGGCCGTAGTCCTCTCGGGTGTAGGGTTGCCCCAACTCCTCAAGCAGCCAGACGACTTTTTGCACATTGCCCGATGTGCTGCGACCAAGAATTTTTACCATGTTCTTTTCTCCGGCACCGCGGCCTCAGCTTGAATTATTGGAATCAACCGCGCGGCTTGTAGGCGACCGCGTCCATTTCGATCTTGCATTCGATGACCGCACGCGCTTCGACCGTGGTGCGCGAGATTCGGCCGTCCGCAAAGTACTCGCCGAAAACCTTGTTGTAGCGCCCAAAATTGCGCGCATCGGCGAGATACACGGTGACCTTGACGACATCGCTCAAGTCCGCGCCATCGAGTTGCAGAATCCGCCGGATGCTCTCGATCGTCCAACGCGTTTCTTCCTCGATGTTGCCGCTCGACATGTTGCCATTCTCGTCTTTGGCAACCTGCCCCGAGATGTAAATGAAGTCGCCGGCCCGCACTCCCGGGTGAAACGGGAGATTCGGGTTGCGCTTTCCTATCGTGATGATTTTGTCGTTCACTGCGGTCCTGCCGTGGTGTTGAATCAAAGTACCGACGTTTCGATGATGTCGACGCCGCGCTGGCGATCGATCAAGTAGCAAAGCCCGCGGTCGTCGATCGTGACGTCGTTCGAAGACGCAAGCGAAAATCCCTGCGGCGCGTCGGTTTCGTAATACGCCACCTCGCGCGGCGCGAACGGATCGGCGATATCCAGGATTCGCAATCCCTTCGCGAACCATGCGAACGGTATGATGCTGCCCTTGAAGCGTTCCGAGGGTTGGTGGCAGCCCATGAACGGCGGCTGCGGTGCGCCGTCGGGATCGAGGCCCGCGACCTGGAACGTCGAGATCGGCACGGGGCAGTGCTCGTTGGTGATGTCATAAATCCACGTGAATGCGGGCGCCGCCGGCCAAAGCTTGGCGACATCCTCGTCGGCAACCACCATGACCTTGCGTCCCTTCAGTAACTGTGGGATCGGTAAACAGGTATGTGTCGGATGCGGAAACGCAGGAGAGGTATTGCCGCTCGCGATGAGCTTCGGCTTGCGCATGTCGGCGATGTCGAGAATGTGGTAGCCGTGGTGCCAGTAGCTCACATACAGGCGATCGCCCATGCGCATCGGGTGGTGACATCGCGGCGCCGGACCATCGGCCCAAGGATAGGCCTCTCCGCCCGCCTGCCATTGACCCGGAATCCACCAGCGCCCGACCTCCTCGGGTCGCCTCGGGTCCTTCAGGTCGAGAATCATCATGATATTGCCGACGTAGCCTTCGGCGGTCGGCGAAATGTACGCGTAGCGGCCGTCGAAATCGTAACGGTGCACGCCTTTTCCGTGGGTCCGCCACTTGCAGAGCAGCTCGGGTCGCGCCGGCGTCGAGACATCGTAGATGCCGAGGCCGCCCCCGAAAGACGGATCGCCGTCCTTGCCCTGGCGTTCGTGATTGACGACCATGATGCCGTTGGCGACACGCACCTTGTGCGAGTGCCAACCCGGCGGTAGATCGACGCGGGCGAGCACGACCGGGTTCTTCGGGTCCGCGACGTCGACGATCGTCGTACCGGTCGGTTCACGCATGTGGCCGATGTAGAGCGTCTTACCGTCGACCCAGACCTGTCCGCCGCCGGGACAGTCAATATGCGCGACGAGCCGCGTGTTCTTCGAATCTGCCATTCTTGATGAATCCTAAAGCCCCGACGAACGCCCGCTCGAGCGTGCCTTCTTAAGTGAGTCGGATGATATCGCCGTTATCGTTCTTGCCATGCTTCTGATAGAAAGACAGCGCCTTGAGCGTGGGCTCATCGCTGGCCACGAACAGAATCGCAGGCTGGTTGTCGGATGCGTTCACGTGCTGGCACCAGGTTCCGCCCGGCACGACGACCGTATCGAATCGCTCCCAGTCGACGCGTTTGTCGCCGATCACGCTGTAGCCCGCGCCCTCGAACGGCGAAAAGACCAAGTTCGCGCTTTGCTTGAGCGGCAGTGTTCGCTCACCGGGACGCAGCATTTGCATGAAAAAAGTCATCGTCTTGTAAACCGCTCCCCCGGTCGTCGGATTGATGTACTCCAGCATCAACGCTTCGTGACGGTCGCCGTCCCAGTCGCGGCATTTCTCGAGAAACTCGCGCATCGCCTCATAGCGGTAGACATACATCGGCGAGGCGGCGCCCGCGCCGCGATGGTGCGAGACGAAACGAGGCAGGAAGCCGCCGCTGCCGTAGATTCGCTGTGAGTAGTTCGGCGGGTAGCGCTCGGTCTGCATCGCCCGGCGAATGCGCACGCCCTCCTCTTCCTCAGTGTAATCATGTTCGAAATACAGGGAATTCAGGGTCTCTGCCAACGGCAGATCGAGCACGCTGAGATTGATCGCGGGCTCATCGCCCTCGTTGCCGTGGTTGTGCCAAGTGTCGTGCGGCGTCAGCACGAGATCGCCGGGCCCGAACACGATGTTCTCGCCCTCGACTCCTGTGAAATTCGTGACACCGGTGAGCCCCAGCCGGATCGCGTTCGGCGAATGGCGGTGCGGCGGCATGATCTCGCGCGGATCGTTAACCCGGTAGGCGACGTACAAGGTCGTCGCGGTCGCCCGCTGCGGCGCCAAGCCCGGATTGACGAGCACCAAGGAGCGCCGCTCTGAAGTCTCGGTCTTGATCAGCGCCGCCGAGCGACGCAGCAGGGGTTCGATTTGCCGCTGGTATTTCCAGATGAAAGGTACCGCCTTGCGGCCTTGCTGGACCTGGCGGTCTTCGTCGTGGGCGACGCTGCGATCGACGACCCAATACGGCGCCATGTTGTTCGCATAGACATCACGGTGCAATGCATCGAGCGCAGCCGTCAATTCGGCGTTCGGCGCCCCAGCGCTGTGAGTTTCGACGCGCATCTTAAGACCCCCACGAACCAATACTGCCAAGTGGTTCCATCCGGATCGAGTCTGCCCGGAGCCAACGCCTACGTCAACCGCGGCACGCGGCTCCGGCGGCGCAATTGCTTGAGCTGCTGTGGTATCGTAATGCATACAACTACACTGGCTGCAGCACCATGGATAGTACCGATCAAGCTCTCAGCAAAGTGCGCGCGTTCATCGAGAAACGCGATTTCGCCGTCGACGGACGCATCCCACCGGAGAGGACTCTCGCGACCGAACTGCGAGTCGGGCGCCGCTCGCTGCGCAAAGCGCTCGAAGTACTTGAACAAGAAGGCCGCATCTATCGCCACCAGGGACGCGGGACCTTCATTTACTCGCCACCGACCTACGGGGCCGTCACGGCGGCACCGGATGCGGCGGCGAACGGCGCGGCGACCGGCAAGCCCGCGAGCGCGCTCGGCAACATTCTGGATTACACCAATCCGCTCGAGGTCATCGAAGTGCGGCTCGCGACGGAACCCGCGATGGCACGCCTCGCCGCGCTGCGGGCGTCCACAGCCGAGATCAAAAGGCTGCAAACCCTCGCGGGAAAAACTCGCGCCGCGAGCAACCCGGAAACTTATGAACGCGCCGATGGCCTATTTCACCGCACCATCGCCGAGGCCGCGCGCAATACGTTGTTTCTGGCGTTTTTCGATACCATGTGTGCGCAGCAGCGTGACGCCGGCTGGCGGCGCTTGGGTGAGCATGCGCATTGCTTCAAGCGCCAGGCGGTTTACGCCGGATTTCATGAATCGATTGCCGCGGCGATCGCCGCCCGCAATGGACAGGAAGCCTACGCGCAAATGCTGCGCCATCTCGGCGACGTCCAGCAGTACATTTATGAGCAGGCATTTCCGCGATCGGAAACGGCTCAATAGGTTCTATCTCCGTTGGATAAGATCGCTGAGTTCGACTACATCATCGTCGGCGCGGGCTCGGCCGGATGCGTGCTCGCAAACCGCCTGAGCGCCGATCCGGATGTTGCCGTTCTGCTATTGGAGGCCGGCGGCTGGGACCGCGACCCGTGGATTCACATCCCGCTCGGCTGGGGCCAGATACTGCAGAAGCGCCTGCATGACTGGGACTATTTCTGCGAGCCTGAAGAATCGGTCGCCGGCCGGCGCATCGAGTGTGCGCGCGGCAAGGTGATCGGCGGCTGCTCCTCGACGAACGCGATGGCCTATGTGCGCGGCAATCGCGTCGACTACGATCGTTGGGGCGCGGCGGTGGGAGCGACGGATTGGTCCTATGAGGCCGTGCTGCCCTATTTTCGCAAACAGGAAAATTGGGAAGGCGGACCGAGCGCTTACCGCGGCGGCGGCGGACCGCTCGCGGTCAAAACCTGCGGTTATCAGGATCCGCTGCTCGAGGCCTACGCCGAGTCGGGACGGACTGCGGGGCACACATGGACCGATGACTACAACGGCGAGATCCAGCAAGGATTTTCCCGGCTGCAGATGACGATCGGCAATGGCCGGCGCTGCAGTACGGCAACCGCCTACCTGCGGCCGGCACTGGGCCGGCCCAATCTGACGGTCAAGGTCCAAGCTCTGACAAGCCGGATCCTCATCGAGAACGGCCGTGCGACCGGGGTCGAGTTTCTGCAGGCGGGAGTCACGCACACGGCGCGCGCACGCGGCGAGGTCATTATCTCGGGCGGCGTCATCAATTCGCCGCAACTCTTGATGCTCTCAGGCGTCGGCGACCCCAGTCAGCTCGAGCGCCACCAAATTCCGGTCAAGGCCGCGCTGTGCGGCGTCGGGCGCAATCTGCAGGACCATGCCTCTGCGATCATCATGTACCAGCGGCGCGAACCAGGACCGTTTTTGGCGATGATGCGCTACGACCGTATCGCACGCGAACTCGCGAAGGCGTACCTTTTCGGCAAGGGCTTCGCCGCCGACGTGCCCGGTGGCATTGTCGCGTTCCTGAAGAGCACTGCGCAACTCGCATTACCCGACACGCAGATCTTACTGACGGCGGCGCCGCTCGGAGCTTGGCCTTATTTCAAGCCATTCAAGGCGCCATTCACCGATGGATTTGCGAGCCGAATCGTGATGCTGCACCCCGAGAGCCGCGGCGAGGTGAGCCTGCAATCGCGGGATCCGAAGAGCCATCCGCGCATCCTGCAACGGTTCTTATCGACGGACGCCGATTGGCGCGCGCTGCGCGCCGGCGTTCGCATCGCGCGCGAGATCGCGGCGCAGCCGGCCATGCGCGACTTTGTCGGGCGGGAAATCTCGCCGGGCAGCGACAAGAACTCGGACGCGGATATCGATGCGCACATCCGCAAGACCGCGATCACGGTCCATCACCCGGCGGGCACCTGCAAGATGGGCAAAGAATCCGACGCGTCGGCGGTCGTGGATCCCGAGTTGCGGCTGCACGGCATCGCGGCGCTTCGCATCGTCGACGCCTCGGTGATGCCGGATCTGGTCAGCGGAAACATCAACGCCGCGGTCATCATGATCGCGGAAAAGGCCGCCGACCTGATCCGCGGCCAAGGCGCCGCCGCGCGCTGATGAACCATTCGTCCAATTGGTTCAACCCGTGAACATGAATTTCGATGTGCTGATCGTCGGCGCCGGTTCGGCCGGTTGCGTTCTCGCCGCACGCTTGAGCGAGAATCCGAATTTGCGCGTCGGTCTAATCGAGGCGGGCGGCCCTGCGACCGACCCAGATATCGCAATTCCGCAGCAATGGCCGCTGCTCGCGGGACGCGCCTATGACTGGCGATATCGCACGACGCCTCAGGCCGGAACTGCCGGCCGGGCACATGACTGGCCGCGGGGGCGCATCATCGGCGGATCCAGTTGCCTGCATGCGATGGCTCACGTGCGCGGATCACAGGAGGATTTCCGAGCCTGGAGCGATGCGACCGGCTCCACGCGCTGGTCCTACGAACGGCTGCTCCCAGCATTCCGGCGGCTCGAGAACTTTTCCGGCGGACCGAGCGAGCACCATGGTGCCGGCGGCCCGCTGCCGGTATGGCTGCCCGACGCTGAGTTGAGCCCGGTCGTGCGCGGATATATGGCGGCCGCGATGGCGTCGGGCATCCCCTGGGTCGGTGACCACAACGCCGGCCGACTCATCGGGGTCGCACCGAATTCGCTGACGATCCGCGGCGGGCGCCGCGTCACGGTTGCCGATGCCTATCTCAAAGGCCTGCGGGAACGCGCCAATTTGACGGTCATCAGCGAGGCCGTCGTGCACCGGCTGACCCTGTCAGACACGGCGGCGACTGGCGTGACGGCCGTGATCGGGGGCGAGGCCGCGACACTCGAGGCGGACACCGTGATTTTATGCGCCGGCGCGATTGCAAGTCCGTTGCTGCTGATGCGTTCGGGCATTGGGCCAGCCAAGAGCCTCGAGCGCGCCGGCGTGCGGTGCATCACCGACCACGCCGGGGTCGGCGAAAATTTGCATGACCATCTGCTGACCGCCGGCAACGTCTACCGTGCCAAAAAGCCCGTACCTCCCTCGCGATTGCAGCACTCGGAATCCCTGAGCTATTTCCATAGCGACGACCTGACTTGCGTCGATGGCACGCCGGATGTCGTACTGGGCTGTGTCGCCGCGCCCACGGTCACGGAGCATTTTGCGCGACCAGCGATCGGAACTGCCTACACGATTCTCTCCGGCGTGACGCATCCGACGAGCCGCGGCCGGATCAGGCTCACCGGTCCCGACGTGAATGACCCAGCCGAAATCGATCCCGCGTACCTCTCCACTGACCATGATCGCCGCCTGGTGAGGCGGGCGCTCGACCTCGCCCGCATGGTGGGCCACCAGGCCGCGCTCGCGGAGTGGCGGGCCGAGGAAATTTATCCCGGAATCGACTGCCGCAGCAACGCAGATCTCGACACCTTTCTCCAACACGCCGTGATGACGCATCACCACCCCGTCGGTACCTGCCGCATGGGCCGTTCGGCGGAGAGCGTCGTGGACGCAGATCTGAGGCTGCGCGGATGCGAACGACTCTTCGTGGTCGATGCATCGGTGATTCCGTCAATTCCATCCGGTCCGATTCACGCAGCGGTGATCGCCATCGCGGAGACCTTTGCGGCAGAAATCGATGTCTCAAGCCATTGAAGCCAGAGCCGATTCTCGGGTCGCCCGAATTGCGACGGCGACCTTTCCATGCGGGCCGTCACTGCTTGGTCGGCGGGGTCCAGTCGACGAGCCTATAGCATGCGATATTGCCGATGTCTTCTTTCCGCAGGACTCGGCTGGCGACCAGAACCTCGAGGATTTCCCCGAGTTTTTTGCGGTCAAACACGAGGGTGTCCAGAAGATCTTGAATTCCCATTTGGATCGACAATCTCTCGCCTGCGCCCATCAAGGCAATCATCTTCAAAGCGGTTTCCGGAACGAGATTTCGGCTGCATCCCTCGAAGATCTGATCTTCTGTCAGCAATTCGTTCCGCGATATCTGATGATTCCCGATGAAATTGACCACGTTGTTCCGATGGTAGTTGATCGCATATTTCGAAAAGGCGTCCGCATCGATCAACCGGGATCCGAAACGATGATGCTTGACCCAAAACGCGATGATGAAAATCATGGGCGCCAGAGAAAGCAAACCGGCGAAGTGCCCAAGCGCACCGGATTCTGCGACGACACCGCAAATCAGAGACAGCGGAATTCCCAGGAACGCATTCAAAGTCGCGAACTTCATGTCCGCCATCTGCTGATCAGTGGCTGACTTGTCGAATTCCGCGGATTGGACTTCGAGGGACGAAAGTCCGTAGAGAATTGCGCACAGTATCCCAATGAGCACGAAGTCCGAAAACGTGAGTTTCACGCCGATTAGTTGGTCCCACATCAGTTCTTTTCCTCCTTGGATTGGGACAAGTGATGGAGTACCTGCTGGCGGATCGCGGGATCAACAGCAGCGGGATATAGCAACACGATCGTGCTGCATAGGAGTAATCCTAGAGCCGCAAGCTTCAATACAGCGGCCGGAGACCTGCGTGGAGGAAACAAATCATCCCACTTGAGATCTTTGGCGTTTTTGATTAGTCCGATTGCGAGAAGACAACCACTGGCTCCACCAAGAATAGTCGAGAGCACTGGGATGTGCGGCGCCAAATATAACCAGCCGACGGCTGTCAGTGGTACACAGCAAATCGAGGCGACACAATACACCGCAACCCGAGTGTGCCTGACGCGTTTGGCAGCGGCGGCGCGCTCCTCAATCGATTGCGGATAGCGCTCGTTTTCTCGTTTCCACACTCGATCGCCGAGAATGACCAGGCAAATGAGAACCGCGCTGATCGACGTCCCAACCACAATTGCCTGCGCGCTTTGCATCGCGAACTCCGGACGGGCGTTGATATGCGGAGCGAAATCATCCGTGCGGCCTTTGATTTTGGCAAGCCAAATCGCGGCGGGAGAGCTGCAAATAAGGTGCGGAGCCGTCGCCGCGGGCGCGGGGTTACGAGACTCGGTATCTGACGATTTCCGCGTCGAATCGACGAATCCATTCGTCGGCTCTATTCAACTGAATTGGATGTGCATCGTGCAGTGCGACAATTATCGCAAATGTGAAGCGACCCGCCATGACCAGGCTTCGGTCAACTTCTCGGGCACCTCGTGCGGAGCGCTATAGAACTGCTCGCCGGGACTGTGCCTCGAGGCCGAAGCTTCGTTACGCCCCAAACCAAAGAATGTGCGCGACCGCCGGCTATCCGTTGCCGGCTCGGTTCCACCGGAATCGATGAGAAGGTTTTCGCCAGCCATACAGCACTCCTACTGCCGCGCACGTTATCGATCGACAAAGTCGGTGACCATTGCGGCTGATCATAGAGGCGCCTCGAGTCTGATGCCAATCACGAGTGCGTATATGCTTAGCGACTTATGCTATTCCCCACTTCGGAGAGTTCCATGCAACTGCGCACCTTAGGCCGCTCCAGTCTGCGGGTGTCACCGCTCTGCCTCGGCGGCAACGTGTTTGGATGGACTGCGGCCGAGCCCGCGTCGTTTGCCGTGCTGGATGCCGCAGTCGGTGCCGGACTCAACTTCATCGACACTGCGGATGTCTATTCCCGCTGGGTCCCCGGACACCGGGGCGGAGAATCAGAAACGGTCATCGGCAACTGGTTGAAGCGCGGCGCGAAACGCCAGGGCCTCGTGATTGCGACCAAAGTCGGCATGGAGATGGCGCCGGACCGCAAGGGCCTCTCTGCGGCCCACATCGTGCGCTCCGCCGAAGAATCCCTGAAACGATTGCAGACCGACGCGATTGATCTGTATTTTTCGCACTGCGACGATATGAGCGTGCCATTGGAGGAAACCCTCGGGGCATATCAGAAGCTCATTGCCCAGGGCAAGGTGCGCGCCATCGGCGCTTCGAACTACCAGGCACCGCGTCTCGCCGAAGCGCTCGAGATCAGCCGCAAGAACGGCCTGCCCCGATATGAAGTGCTGCAAACCGAGTTCAATCTATATACGCGGTCCGACTACGAAGCGGCTCTCGAGCCGCTGTGCTTGAAGGAGCAAGTCGGCGTCGTGTCCTACTACGCGCTCGCCTCCGGATTTTTGAGCGGCAAATACCGCACGGCCGCGGACGCGCCAAAGAGCGTGCGGGGAAAGGTCATCGTCGAGAAGTATCTCAACGAGCGCGGCTCGCGAATTCTGGCGGCGCTCGATGAGGTCGCGCGGCGCTACAAAACCGCGCCCGCGAGTGTGGCGCTCGCATGGCAAATCGCGCGGCCCGGCATCACCGCGCCGATCGCCAGCGCGACAAGCGTCAATCAACTCCGTGACTTGCTGGCCGCCGCGCAACTGGAATTGGACCGAGCTGCAATCGAACAATTGGATGCCGCGAGCGCATGAGGATGCGGGTTCGATCGAAGTGCGCCAATGTGCACAGAATGCCTATCAGCAAATTCGCGGCAGTGGATCGTCTTCGAGTTCATCGAGCGAACGTTGACCGCCGAACGCCGTGTCCAAAATGACTTGAGCAGGGCCGACGGTTATCGCTCCGATGAGCGCGGCCCGCGGTGCGACGCTGCGTAGCGCGGCCAGCGCGGCCTCCGCCGTTTCCGGCGCGACGACCGCAACGAGCCGGCCCTCGCACGCCAGATACAAGGGATCGAAGCCCAGCAACTCGCAGACCGATTGCACGGCATCGTTGACCGGAATTCGCGCCTCCGAGAGGCGCACCGTGAGACCCGCGGCGCGGGCGAGCTCATGTGCGACGGTCGCGAGCCCACCGCGTGTGGGGTCGCGCATGAACCGCAGCCCTTCTACTGCCGTCAGTGTCTGCGCCTCGCGGAGCACGCTGCCGGCATCCGACTTGAGGTCGCCGCGCAGCCCGAATTCCTCGCGCGCCAGCATGACCGCGGCGCCATGCTCGCCGATCGGGCCGCTGACCAATATACGGTCGCCGACGCGCGCGCGGTTGAGCGCCAAACAAGTTCCACGCGGCCGAAAGCCGATTCCGGTCGCGGACAGGTAGATTCCGTCGCAGTCCCCGCGGCCGACGACCTTGGTATCGCCGGCGACGATCGCGACGCCGCAAGCGCGCGCCGCGCTCGCCAGAGCGTCGATGACCCTGCGCAGCAGCGCAATCTCCAGGCCCTCTTCGAGGAACACACTGAGTGTCATGAAGCGCGGAACCGCTCCACTGACCGCAAGGTCATTGACCGTGCCGTGAACCGCGAGCGAGCCGATATTGCCGCCGGGGAACTCGAGCGGCTGCACGGTGAATCCATCGGTGGTCACGACGAGCTCTTGGTCGGCGGGAATTGGCAGCGGCACCGCATCCGCGTTCGTATCGAGCTGCGGGTTCGCAAACGCGGGGGCGAATAGCTGCTCGACCAACTCGCGCATCATCCGCCCGCCGTTACCGTGCGCCAGGCTCACGTGGGTATCGCGAAACTTAAGCGCGCGCATCGGCTTCGCGCTTTGCGCCGCCGCGCTGGACGGCGGCCGACTCGACGAGCTGCCCGTAGCTGATCGCGGCATCATTGACCGGCAGGCGCGCAGGTATCAGCACTTGAAATCCCGCGTCGGCCAACAGCAGAGATGCCTGCTCGGTCAATACGCGATTCTGGAAGACGCCGCCGCCAAGCCCCACCCGGTCGGCCCCCGTGAGTTCGCGCACGGCGCGTGCCTGATCGCAAAGAGCGAGCGCAAGACTCGAGTGAAACACCTCGGCTCGCTCTGCCGTATCACGCCGTGCGTCGAGCATGGCTGCGACGAGCGGCGCCCAGTCGCTGCGCCAGACACCCAAGGCATCGCGCGCCAGCGGCATCGACACGGGTGGCGCGCTGCGCAGGCAGAGCGCTTCGAGCCTCATCGGCGCTTCGCCCTCGTAACTCGTCTGTGTGCAGACCCCGAGCAGCGCGGCGGCGGCATCGAATAGGCGGCCGACCGCGCTCGTCGGTGGTGCATTGACGCCGTGATCGAAGGCGCAGCGCAACGCACCGGTATCCAGATGCGCGCCGTGCGGCCATGCAGAGCCGCCCTCCCAGCAAAGTGCGAGCGCCGAGCGCCAGGGCTCGCGCGCGGCGCGCTCACCGCCGGGCAGCCGGAAGGGACGAAAGCTCGCAACCCGCCGCCAGCAGCCGGGTCCACCCAACAACGCCTCACCGCCCCACAGCGTATCGTCCGGGCCTAGGCCTACGCCGTCCCAAGTGAAACACAGCAGCGGCGTCTCGCCCGGAAATTCACCGGCGACCGCCGACGCATGCGCGCAATGATGCCAGACCGCCTCGGTCGGCAGCCCCGAGTCGCGCGCCCAGCGCGTATTGGGGAACTGCGGATGCGCGTCATGCACCAGACGCTCGGCGCGAATGCCATACAGATGCTGCAAATCCTGCGCGACTTGCGCGAACACCTCGCGGCCGCGCGGGCTCGACAGATCGCCGATGTGCGGCGATACGACAGCGCGCCGGCCCCACGCGAGAGCCACGGTGTTTTTCAGGTAAGCGCCGACCGCGAGTGTCGGGACGGGGACGCTCAGCGGCAGCGCGAGCTCGAGCGGTGCACTGCCGCGTCCCAGTCGCAGCGGCCTTGCGGCACCCGCGATGACCCGAACCACCGGGTCATCGGCCGGCCGCGCGATGACGCGATCATGATGCAAAAAGCCGTCGGCGACCTCGCCTAGCCGACTGCTCACGTCGTCGGGCTCAATCAAAACCGGCTCGCCGCTCAAATTCGCGGACGTTGCAATCAGCGGCGCGCCGAAATCTTCGAGGAGAAGATGATGCAGCGGACTATAGGGCAGCATCAGCGCCAACTCGCGCAGACCCGGCGCGACGGCCGCGGCAACCGGCGCCTGCGCGTCGCGCCCGATCAACACGATCGGGCGCGTGGCGTCTGCGAGCGCGGCGGCCTCGAGCGGCGACGGGTTGCCCAAGCAGCGCACGGCGTCGAGGCCGTCGGAACCCCGCCACGGTACCATCACGGCCAACGGTTTAGCCGGACGCCCCTTGCGCGCCCGCAGTCGCATGACTGCACTCTCGTTTGCCGCATCACAGAGCAAGTGATAGCCGCCGACGCCGCGCACCGCGACGATTCGCCCGTCGCGTAGCGCGGTCAGCGCGGCGGCGAGCGCCGGCTCATTGCCGACAATCCGCTGCCCGCCGCCATTCCACTCGAGCCGGGGCCCGCATGCCGGGCAGGCGAGCGGTTGCGCGTGAAAGCGCCGATCGAGCGGATCCGAATACTCAGCGGCACAATCACGGCAGAGCGTGAACGCGTCGAGCGTCGTGTTCGGCCGGTCGTAGGGCATCGAGCGAATCAGCGTGTACCGCGGCCCGCACTGCGTACAATTGATGAACGGATAGCGGTAGCGCCTCGCGGCCGGGTCGCGCAGCTCGGACAAGCAATCGTCGCAGGTGTAGAGATCCATGGGCACGTGGATCTGCGGCTCCAGGCCTTGCGTGCTCGACAGAATCCTAAACCCGCTGTCGATCTCGATACGCGCCGTTTGCTCATCGAGCAATTTCGCGCGCGCGGCGGGTGGCGCTTGCCTCAGCAGCGCGTCGCCGAACTCGCTCAGTTGATCAGCGCGTCCCTGGGCGTGAATCTCGACGACGCCGCCGGCATTGCGCACCCAGCCCACGAGTGCGTACTGGTGTGCGAGGCGATACACGAAGGGGCGAAAGCCGACGCCTTGGACACGACCGCCGATGCGCCAACGACGCGCCGCCGGAGGAATTCTCTGACTCACGCTCATGCGGGAGCCGGCTCACGTGGCGCCGCAACGCCGAGGCGACGGTGACCAGCCAGATGCCGCGGCGTCCAGGCATGCGGAGCACGGTGGACGAAGCGATGGCGCGCGATGTGGTAGCTCGGGTCGAACCCGTAGAAATTCATGCGCATCAGCGCGAGTTCCGCGGCCCGGTATTCCTCGAGCGGCCGATCTCGCTCGTCGCGCTCCCGTCGCGCCTTTTTCTGTGCTCGCATCTGTGCGAAGTCGTTCACGAGCAGCGCGGCCTGCGCGTCGATGAGCCGTTGGAACCTGCCGGTCTCCGGCCCGTCGTGCGCATCGATGAGCCCGAGAGCGACGGCCTCCGGCGCACCGAGCGGCAGGCGGCGTTCCATGATCTGCTGCGCGACGGCTTGTCCGACACGCCGCGGCAACAGATAAGTCCAGTACTCCGACCCGTAAAGATTACCCATGTTGCGATAATGAGGATTCAGAACGACGCCGCTGCGCGCAAGCACCCGGTCGGCCGCAAGTGCGAGGAATACGCCGCCCGCAGCGGCGTTGCCGTGCAATGCGGCGATCGTCAGATGGGACTCGGTCAGCAAAATATCGCGTGTTAGATCGTCGATGCTGTTGATATTGGCCCACGAAGCGTCGGCGGGACTGTCGGCAGCCTCGATACAGTGCAGATGCATGCCGTTGCACCAGAAATCAGGCCCGCCCATGAGCACGATCACTCGCGTCGGACGCCCGCAGGCGTCTGCGTAGGCGGCGCGCAATCGCTGGCATTGCTCGCTGCTCAGTGCGCCGTTGTAGAAGTCAAAATGCAGAAATCCAATTGCACCGCGCTCATCGTAGCGAATTTCGCCGCTGCCGGCAGCGCTGCTCGCCGCCGTCGGGTCCTCATCGACGCACGGCAAATCTTGGGCTTTTGCGCCGAGTGCCAATACCGCCGGATGCTTGAAGCGGCGCTGCGGCTCCGACTCGGGCTGCAATTGGCCGATCCACACGGCGCCATCGCGCGTCGCACGGGCAACCGCGCCGTGACGGCGCGCAATCAGCGTGCCCGGCTCACCGGCGAGCCGGGTTTCCGGATGCGCGTCGTAGAGCCGGTAGCGCTGGCTGAACAGGGTATCCAAGACACCGGGAAAGCCGTCGGCCGAGCGAATCTTGCGCACGATGCTGGCTGCATCGTCGCGGTGCCAGTCGATCACGCGGGTCGCCTGCGGCAGCGCCGGCTGCCAGCCGTGAGCCGATCCGGCCACAGCGCCCGGCTGTGGGCCGAGACCCGCCGCTACGCGCGCAAGCGCTTCGCGCACGGCGCCGACCGCGCCTTCACTGACCTCGTGATGGTAGAGGCTGCTCTTGCGCGCATCGCGCATCGAAAATGCGGCGCTGGCCCACACGGGTCCTGCGTCCCACTCGGCCGCGGCTTGGAGCACGGTGACTCCCCAGGTGTCGACGCCGCGCAGAATCGCCCAGTCGAGTGCCGACGGTCCGCGATCGCCGGGCGGACCCGGATGCACGATCAGACACAGAAATCGCTGCCAGACCGCTGGCGGAATCGCGCGCCGCAGATAGGGCGCGAGGATCACGTCCGGCGCGAACAAATTCGCCGCTTCGCACGTGACGCGGTCATGAATATCGAGTTCGACGGAAAGCTCGTGGCCGTCGCGGGTCAGTTCGACGTGCAGGCGTTGCGCGAGGCTGTTGAACGCATGCACGAGCAACAGAATGCGCATCAGACGGCCACCTGCGCCGCACCGCGACGATACTTATAATAGGCGGCGCAAGCGCCCTCGGCGGACACCATGCAGGATCCGATCGGGTTGCGCGGCGTACATGCGGTTCCGAAAATCGTGCAATCGGTGGGCTTCTTGACCCCGCGGATGATTGCCGGACACTGGCATGCCGCGTTTTCCTGCACCGGTTCGAATTGCATCGCGAAGCGACGTTCGGCGTCGAACTCGGCAAATGCGGACTTGATGCGCAACCCGCTGTAGGGCAGCGCGCCGAGGCCGCGCCACTCGAAGCTCCTGGCCAACTCGAACACCTCGGCGACGAGACGCTGCGCCTTGCGATTGCCTTCACGAGAGACACCGCGCGTGAACTGATTTTCGACCGAGGCCCGGCCGGTGTTGAGTTGCTGCACCAGCATGCGGATCGCCTGCAATACGTCGAGCGGTTCGAATCCGGCAATGACCACGGGGCGCTGGTATTCTTGCGCAAAATACTCATAAGGCCTGCTGCCGATCACCGCACTCACGTGCGAGGGCCCGATGAATCCGTCGACGCGCACCTGCCCCCATTCGCGCACCTCCGGTGAATCGAGAATGCTTTGAATCGCTGCAGGCGTGACGACATGGTTGCAGTAGACGCTGAAGTTCGCCAATTTCAGCCGCTGCGCCTCGAGGATCAGGTGCGCGGTCGCCGGCGTCGTCGTTTCGAATCCGATCGCGAAGAATACGACTTCGCGCTGCGGATTTTCCGCCGCGACCGTGAGCGCCTCGAGTGCCGAATAGGCCATGCGCACATCAGCGCCCTGGGCGCGGGCTTTGAGCAAGCTCTGCCGACGCGAAGCCGGTACGCGCAGCATGTCGCCGTAACTGACGAGCGTGACGTTGGGCTGGCGCGCAAGCTCGATCGCGGCGTCGAGCCGCGGCACCGCAAGCACGCAAACCGGACATCCCGGGCCATGTACGAGGCGGATGTTGGGCGGCAGCAAATCCTCGACCCCATAGCGAAAGATCGCATGCGTGTGACCGCCGCAGAATTCCATCAGGTGGTAGTCGCGATTCGGGTCGACCTCCGCGGCGAGCAGCTCCGCGAGAGCTGCAGCCGCAGCGCCCTCACGGAAGCCGCGGATGTAGCGCATCGGTGGGCATCTCGAGGTGCGCGGCGATCTCATCGAACAACGCCAAGGTCTTCTCCGCCTCCTCGACGTCGAGGCGTGTGATCGCAAAGCCGGCGTGGACGATCACGTAGTCGCCGACCGCGACGTCCTCGATGAGTGCGACCGATATGCGATTGTGGATGCCACCGACTTCGGTTTCGACCCATTGGTTGTCGAATACCGCAACGACACGCACCGGAACGGCGAGGCACATGCGTCAGGCCCCGGCGCGCGCTGCGATCATCGATCGCGGGGCCTGCGCTACCGGCCGCCATGCGCCAAGCTGCTGCTCCAACCAGTTGAGCCAGGGCCCGAGCGCCGGGGCGCGCCGCGCCGCCGTCTGGATCATCGGCGTCTCGCGGCCGAGCGCGCGCAAATGGCCGGCCGCTCGCTCGGGGTCGAAATCCGTCAACACCTCGAGCAGGTCCGTTTTGCTCAAGACCACGAGATCGCTCGCGAGGAAAATCACCGGGTATTTCGCCGGCTTGTCGTCGCCCTCGGTGACGCTGAGCAAGGTCACGTTACGGTGTTGGCCGAGATCGAAGCTCGCCGGGCAGACCAGATTTCCGACGTTTTCGATGAACAGCAAATCGAGACCCGCGAGCGGCAAATCGTGCAGAGCCCGATGCACGAGGTGTGCATCCAGATGGCAGGCGGTTCCGGTCGTGATTTGTATGGCGGGCACGCCGTGTGCACGGATGCGCGCCGCGTCGTTATCGGTCTGCAGATCGCCCTCGATGACGGCGATCCGATAGCGATCGCGCAGCGCGACGATGGTCGCCTCCAGCAACGCGGTCTTTCCTGCGCCCGGCGATGACATCAGATTGATGACCAGCACACCATGCGCATCGAAATGCTCGCGGTTGTGCGCGGCGACCTCGTTGTTGGCCGATAGCAAATCTTGCAACACATCGACCACGACCTTGCTGGTGTCGTTTCCCGGCGTGACCGAGCATCCGCAAGTTTGGCACATCGTCGTTGTTCTCCTCAGCGTGTCAAGGTGCCGGCACCGCTTCGGGCTGCGGCATTGTCAGCTCCACGCGGCGCAGCCGCAGCTCGTCGCCGGCCACGATTCGTGCGCGAAATCCGCCGCATGCCGAGCATATCAGCCGGTTCGGCTTGGCTTCCGATCGCGCGCCGCAGCTCAAGCAGCTGATGATCAGCGGCGTCGATTCGATATCGAGCGCAGCGCCGGCCGCACAGCCTCCCGCGCGCGCCACCGCAAATGCGCCGGCGAGCAGCTCGGGCTCGAGACCGCAGAGCGGACCGACTTCGATCGTGATTCGCTCGACGATGTGCGCGCCGCGTGCGTCCGCGATCTCGGCGACTTGCCGCAACAGCGCTTGGCAGACGGATAACTCGTGCACTCGGCGAAGCTAGCAAATTCGCGCAGTTCCTTATGTACGAAAACGCACAGACGATGCAGGTTGGGAGTGATCAGATTTGCGGCCTTACGCGAGGATGCACGTTGACGATCAGGCCCGGGCAGCAAACGACACAGGACAGCCCAAGCCGACCCGGCGCCGGTGGGGCTGCGCGGGGTCACGCGGCACATTCACCCGCGCTGGTACTCGGATTCGGCAACATCCTGCTCAGTGACGACGGCGCGGGTGTTCGGCTCATTGAGCGGCTGCGGTCCGAACTCGGCGCTGAGGCGGAGTGCGTCGACGGCGGCACGCTGAGCTTCAGCCTCCTCTCTTATATAGAGGCAGTGGATTCGATGCTCATTGTCGATGCCGCGGAACTCGGCCGGCCGCCCGGCACCGTGAGCCTGTTCGAGGGCGCCGCGATGGACGAGTTCTTGCTGACGGCGCGTCGGCGCACGGTGCACGAAGTCGGACTCATCGATCTGCTCGATATGGCGCGGCTGCAGGACTGTCTGCCGAACCGGCGGGCGCTGCTCTGTATTCAGCCGGGCCGCATCGACTGGTGCGAGGACCTATCGGCGCCGGTCGCAGCGGCAATGCCCGATGCCGCGCGGCAGGCGCGATCAATGCTCGAGCAATGGAGAACCCCATGAGTCGACTGACCGAGATCCCGATCCGCGTCGAGCCGTTGGCGAACACGGAACCACCCGCGGCAAGCGGCGGCTTGGGCGGCGGCGTCGCCGCGATACTGAGCGAGCTGGTCAGCTTACTGGAGCGGCTCGCCGACGGCCAATCGCCGGCCTCGATCGATCTGCGCAGCCTGCCGATGAGCCCGCAAGACCGCGCGGAACTGCAGCAGGTGCTCGGCGAGGGCGAAGTGCAGGCGACCTGCAATGCGCAGGGACTGTCCAAAATGCGAGAAACTCGCGTGGCGGGTGTTTGGTGGGTGGAGCACTTTGATCCTGCGGGCGCACTGATCGCCGAATTGCTCGAAGTCTGTCGCATGCCGGATATCCTGCTCTGCGCACCTGACGAGATCGCCGCCGGCGCGCGCGCGCTGCGCGCGCAAATCAGCGGCGTCGGCGCCACTTTTCGCGGAGGCAACCATGCCGCTCACTGAGGAGCTGACCGTCGGCGAGGCCTTACGCAAGGCCGGCATCAGTCGACGCGGCTTCGTCAAGTATTGCACCGCAATCGCTTCGGCGATGGCGCTGCCGCCATGGATGGGCGTCGCGATGGCCGAACAGCTGCGCCATGCGGCCAGGCCGTCGGTCGTGTATCTGTCGTTTCAGGAGTGCACCGGCTGCTTCGAGTCCTTGACGCGATCCTTCTCACCGACCATCGAGAGCCTGATCTTCAACGTGATTTCGCTGGATTACGACGACACGCTGATGGCGGCCGCCGGCGAAAATGCTCAAACCGCGCTCGATGCGGCCATGAAGGCGAATTTCGGCAAGTACGTGCTGGTCATTGACGGCTCGATTCCGACCGGAGCGGGCGGCGCATATTGCACCGCCGGCGGCCGCAGCGCCGTCGACACCTTGCGCGAAGCCGCCCAAGGCGCAGCCGCGATCGTTTGCGTCGGCACCTGCTCGGCTTTTGGCGGCATCCCGTTCGCCGATCCCAACCCGACCGGCGCGTGGCCGGTCAGCGCGATCGTGGGAGATAAGCCCATCATCAATGTCTCCGGATGTCCGCCGATTCCGGAAGTCATTACCGGCACGCTGCTGCAATTCGTGAGCACCGGCGAACTGCCGGATCTCGATGAACATCTGCGCCCAAAGGCCTTCTTCGGCAACACGATTCATGACCGCTGCTATCGGCGGCCATTCTATGACGAAGGAAAGTTCGCCAAATCCTTCGACGATGAAGGCGCGCGCAATGGCTGGTGCCTCTACGAACTCGGCTGCAAGGGTCCGACCACGCACAACGCTTGCGCGACGATCAAGTGGAACGGCGGCACGAGCTTCCCGATCGAGTCGGGACATGGATGCCTGGGCTGTTCCGAGCCTGGATTCTGGGACAAAGGCAGCTTCTACGCCGCCCAGTCGAGCGCCGAGTGGGGCAAGGCGGGCGCAGCCTCACCGCTGCGCGCGCTGGAATTGGGCGGGGCAGCCGTGGCCGTGGGTGCGGTACTCGGCGTGGCATCCGCCGGCACCAGCCGCTTGCGCCAACATCGCACCGAACGGGACGCGGCCGGCAGCAATGAAAAGGAAGGCCAATCATGACTCTATTGGACTTCGCGCGCGGGCCGGCGCTCAAGACGGCGATTGCGATATTTTGCCTCGGAGCAACCTGGCGAATCGTCGGTTTCGTGCTGCTGCGCATCCGCCGCGATCACAGCACGCCGCGCGCTTCGCCGTTGAAATATATCGCGAGCGGATTGCTCGCGATCGGAACCCGCTCCTGGCCGCACCGCGAGTTCATCGGGCGCACCGGCCCGGGCGAGGCCCTCGGTTACAGCTACCATATCGGTCTGTTTGCGGTCGTCTTGCTGTTCACACCGCACATTTTATTTCTCGGCAGTTTGTTCGGTTTCACCTGGCCGGGCCTGCCGAGCAGCGTGATCACCGTGATCTCCGCGCTCACGATCACCTTGTTCGCGGCGGTTTTGTTTCGGCGCGTGACCAATCGCGTGATGAGAATGCTCTCGAATTTCGATGATTACTTCAGCTGGTGCATCACGATGTTGGTGATGGTCACGGGTATCGCTGCCACCGCGCACATCGGTGCGCCATACGAAACGCTGCTCGGCATACACATTCTCAGCGTCGATGCGCTGCTCGTTTGGTTCCCATTCGGCAAGCTCATGCATGCCTTCTATATCTTTCCCTCGCGTGCACTCAATGGCGCGCTGCTCGCCCGCAAAGGAGCCGCCTCGTGAGCAAGGCCGCCGTGATGCCGGGCGCTAATCTCGCGCCCGCCGAAGCGAGGACGCCCGAGGCCCGTGTTGCCGGCGCGATGACCGGATTCGCGCATGAGATCGGCGCGCTCAGTGCGTTTCGGCTCGAATCCTGCATCCACTGCGGCATTTGCGCCGACGCCTGCCACTTCTACATCGCGACCGAAGATCCGCAGTACACGCCGATCTGGAAAGTGGAGCCCTTCAAACAAGCCTATAAGCGCGAGGCCAGCGCGTTCGCTCCGCTGGTGCGGCTGCTCGGCCTGAAGCGCGAGGTCAAAGCAGATCAACTGGCGCAGTGGCAGCATTTGTTGTTCGACAGCTGCAATATGTGCGGGCGCTGCAGCCTGATCTGCCCCATGGGCATCGACGTGGCGGCACTCATCGAGCAGGCGCGTCACGCAATGTTCGATGCAGGGCTCGCGCCCAAAGAGCTCTATGAGAAGGCCGCACACCAACGACTCACGGGGCAACCGGAGGTGAGCACGGAACCCTATCGCGAGCAGCTGCTCGCGATCGGCGCGCGATTCAAGGTCGACATGCCGCTCGACAAGCCCGAAGTGGACGTCATGCTCTGCGTGCCGAGGACCGATATCGAGCATTACCCGAGTGCCGTTGCCGCACTCGCGAAGGTGATGCAACAGCTGGGCGTCGCCTGCACATTCCGCAGCGATGCGCTCGTCGCCGAAAATTACGGCTATTACGCCGGCGGCAAGCAGTGGCAGCGCGAGATCAGCCTGCGCCTGATCGATCAGGCGATTGCCTGCAAGGCCAAGATATTGCTGGTCCCCGAATGCGGCCACGCCTATGCCGCGCTGCGCTGGGAAGCGGCGGACCTCTATGGCCAACCGCTGCCCTTTCGCGTGCTTCAAGTGACCGAATTTCTCGCCGAGCAGCTCGCTGCGGGGCATTTGCGCTTGGGAACCGCGGCGGCCGGCGCGACCACGTTCCAAGATCCGTGCGAATCGGCGCGCAAAGGCGGTGTCATCGACGCGCCGCGCGCACTCATGAAGGCCATGGGTGTCGACTTGCGCGAAATGGAAGATAGCGGCGGTTTCAGTTTTTGTTGCGGCGGCGGAGGCGGCGTGCTCGACATCGAGAGGGCTGCACCGCTGCGCTATCGAACCATGGAGATCAAATTGCGCGAAATCGACGATAGCGGCGCCGATCACTTGCTGACGAGCTGTTCGGATTGCCGGCGCAGCTTCGATGACGCCCAAGCCCACTTCGCGTGGAACAAGAAGCCGCAGAGCTTGTTGGAGCTCGTGGCCGCCAACTTGATTGAAACTGCGGGACCCCGATGAGCGCACAGACGATCGTCGTCGATCCCGTCACCCGCATCGAAGGGCACCTGCGCATCGAAGCGCAATTCGACGGCTCGGTGATCACGCAGGCATCGAGCTCCGGCACCATGGTGCGCGGCATCGAGATCATTCTCAAAGGCCGCGATCCGCGCGACGCCTGGGCTTTTGCGCAGCGCATTTGCGGCGTCTGCACGCTGGTGCACGGCATCGCCTCGGTGCGTGCGGTCGAAGATGCGTTGAAATATACGATACCCGCGAATGCCCAGTTGATCCGCAATCTCATGATTGCGACGCAGTTCGTCCACGATCACGTGATGCATTTCTATCACTTGCACGCGCTCGACTGGGTCGACGTGGTGTCTGCGCTCAAGGCCGACCCGAAGGCGACTTCAGTGCTCGCGCAATCGATCTCGAGCTATGCGCGCTCCTCGCCGGGTTATTTCTCCGACGTGCAATCACGCGTCAAGGGGCTGGTCGAGTCGGGTCAGCTCGGCATCTTTTCGAACGCCTACTGGGGCAATGTGCTCTACAAGCTGCCGCCCGAGGCCAACTTGATGGCCGTGGCGCACTATCTGGATGCGCTCGCGTGGCAGCGGCAGGTCGTCCAAGTGCAGACGATCTTCGGCGGCAAAAATCCGCACCCGAATGTGCTGGTCGGCGGGGTCCCCTCCGCGATCAGCGTTCACGCCGGCGCGGGAACCAGCTCGACCGCGGTCAACGTGGTCGGCCTGCAAAAGGTCGCCGATCTCATCGAACAAATGCAGAATTTCGTCGATCAAGTCTATTTACCCGATGTGCTCGCGATCGCTTCGTTCTACAAGGACTGGTTCAAGCCGGGCTGCGGCGAAGGCACCGGCAATTTCATGACCTACGGGGATTTTCCCGCGATGGGCAGCCAGGATCCAAAAACCTTCCTGGTACCGCGCGGCGCCTTTTTGGGTCGCGATCTGTCCCATATCCAGGAAGTCGATCTGACCGCGGACGAGGGCATCCAAGAATTCGTGGCACATTCCTGGTACGACTACAGCGGCGGCAAGGATACGGGCTTGCATCCGTACAAAGGCGAGACACAGCTGAACTATTCGGGGCCGGCGCCGCCCTATGAGCATCTGGACACATCCGCGAGTTATTCCTTTCTCAAGTCGCCGCGTTGGAAGGGAAATGCCATGGAGGTGGGTCCGCTCGCGCGCGTGCTCATGCTCTATGCGAGCGGTCATGAGCCGACCAAAGAACTCGCCGCCAAGGCACTCGGACAACTCGGTCTTCCGGTCGAGGCCCTGTTCTCGACGATGGGCCGTACCGCGGCCCGGGCGCTCGAAAGCAAGATCCTCGCCGACGCGATGCCCGGCTGGTACGCGAGCCTCATGGCGAACATCAAGGCCGGCGATGTGCGCACGTTCAACGAAGCGCTATGGGAACCAGCAACCTGGCCGCGCCATGCGCAAGGCGTGGGATTTCTCGAAGCGCCCCGCGGCGCCCTGGCACACTGGATCGTCATCGACGACGGAAAAATATCCAACTATCAGGCGGTGGTGCCGTCGACATGGAACGCCGGACCCCGTGACGCCGCGGGTATTGAAGGCCCCTATGAAGCCGCGCTCAAAGGTCAGAGCATCAAAGACCCGAAGCAACCGCTCGAGATCCTGCGCACGATCCACAGCTTCGATCCCTGCCTCGCCTGCGCGGTGCACGTGATCGATACGGACGGCGAGGAGTTGATTCGGGTTCGCGTCCAATAGTCCTCAGCCGTATGTTTGGAACCTCCCACGCGGAAGCCGATCTGCTGCTGCTGCATGCGCCGAGCGTCTACGACTTTCGGAAACGCGCGATTCTGTACGGGCCCGTCAGCGACATGGTGCCCTCTTCGACCGTGTTCGAGATGTATCCCTTGGGATTTCTCACGATCGCGAGCTATCTGCACGATCGCGGCATGCGCGTACGGATCGTCAATCTCGCGCTGCGCATGATGAATAACCGCCGCTTCGACGTGCCCCGCTTCCTCGCAAAGCAGAGACCCAAGGCGATCGGCATCGATCTGCATTGGATGCCGCACGCGCACGGCGCCTTGGAGGTCGCGCGCATCGCGAAGCAGCTGCACCCCGACGTGCCGATCATCATGGGCGGGTTGTCATCGACCTACTATCACCGCGAGCTCATCGCCTACCCCCAAGTCGACTATGTGCTGCGCGGCGACAGCACCGAGCCGCCGCTGCACGAGTTGCTGCTCGCGCTCGCGCACGGCAAACCGGTCGATAAGATCGCGAATCTGACCTGGAAGGATGCCGCGGGGATTCATGTCAATCCGCTCGCATTCGTGCCCGAGGCGCTGGACTACGTCGATCTGCGGCCGGATCTCATGGTCGAGATGGTGATGCGCTATCGCGATCTGGAGAGCACGCTGCCGTTCAACGGTTGGTGGAGCAACCCGATCACGACGGTGTTCACGGTCAAGGGCTGCGCATTCGAATGCGTTACCTGCGGCAGCTCGCATACGACCTGCACGCATCTGACGAAGCGGCAGAAACCGGTGTATCGCAGCCCGGCGAGCCTGGTCACCAACATGCAGGATATCTGCCGCTTGGCGCACGGCCCCATCGTGTTGGTCGGCGACCTTCTGATGGCAGGGCCCGAACACGCAGCCGAGGTTCTCGAGCGCTTGGCTTTGGCGGACTTGCCGAACATGATCATGTTCGAGTTCTTCGCGCTGCCCCCGGCCTCGTTCCTGCGGGAAATCGACCGTTGCGTGCGCCATTGGAGCATGGAGTTCAGCCCCGAAAGCCACGAGCAAGCGGTGCGCGATGCGCAGGAAGGCGAATCCGGCTATACGACCGAGGACATGGAAGCGATCATCCGCGAGGCCTTGGCATTGCGCTGCTCGCGGATCGATATATTCTTCATGATCGGCCTGCCCGCGCAGACCATCGCATCGGTGCGCGAGACGGTCGAGTATTGCGGACACTTGTTCGAACTCGGCGATAAGCGGCTCTCCTGCTTCATCTCACCGATGGGACCATTCATCGACCCCGGCAGCCGCGGCTTCGAGGACCCTGAGCGGTTCGGCTACCGCTTGTTCGCGCGCACGCTCGAGCAACATCGACAACTGCTGATACAGCCGACCTGGGAGCACATTCTCAATTATGAAACCCGGTGGATGACGCGCCGCGAACTCGTCGATGCGACTTATGATGCGGCGGAACGCCTCAACGAACTCAAGATGCAGCACGGACGGCTCTCGAAGCGGCGCGGCCGCGGTGTGGCACGCGGTATTGCGGCGGCCCGAGCGCTGCGCTCGAGACTCGATGCCGGCATCGCGCAAGGCGATCAAGGAGCTGCCGCCGAGGTACTCCAGGGAGAGATCACCCGCTTCAGCATCTCAACCGTTTGTGACAAGCGCGAGCTGTTTTGGCCACGCCGTGTTTTCAATTTCAGAATGACCGAAATCCTGCGCATCCTGTGGCGCTACCTCGGTGGGCGTACACGCCGCTTGCGCGAGGCGCCTCAACCCCCCTGAGGCAAGCTGTGTGCGACACCCCGGTGGCAGTCGATGCAGGTCATGCCGTTGGTCGCGAGACCTTGGTGCGCCTTGGCCGCCTCCACGGGCTGCTGTGCGAACGCCATTGCGGCAGGCGTGTGACAGCTGCGACATTCGGCGGAATCATTCGCCTTGAGGTCGGCCCAGACTTTCTGTGCGAGCTCGAGCTTGTGCGCCTCGAACTTCGCGGGCGTATTGAGTTCGCCTCGGATGTGACCCCAAACCTCGGTCGATGCCTGAATATGGACCCACAAGCCCGGTAGGAACGCGGGCGGCACGTGGCAATTGCCACAGCTCGCGGCAACACCGAATGGGTTCGAGCCATGCGGGCTGCGCGCAAGCTCCTGATACGGTGCAATCATCTCGTGGCAGGAGCTGCAAAACTGGTCGGTCTCTGCGAGCTTGAGGCTCTCGAAGAAGCCGCCCGTAAAGCCGACGCCGACGATGAACGCGATCAGGCCGCCGATCGGTATGCCGAGCAGGAACCAGTGCTGCGGGCGCCGCCACAGCCACGCCGCGAGCGGGTGCTTCGCCGGATCCGGTGCGTTCACTTGCAAACTCTCGATGCCGGCATGAACAGTCCTTAGATTATTACAGCGCGTCGGCGCGCGGACAAAACCTACTTGATTGCGAGGCAGCATTCTGTTCGGTTGCGTACAGACTCCGCCAAATTAAAAAGATAGCTTTCCCGCTCACACCGCAGCGGACAACCCGCGCGGTCACTCAATGCTGCGGGAGAATTGCCAGATGTCGCGTGTCACAGGGAAACGGCAATCACTCGCATCGTGTGCGCGCCTCGGCGCGGTTTGCATCCTGTTCGCGAGCGCACTGCTCGCGGGATGCAGCGGCACGACCGGCTCGGCGGGGCCCGCAGGGCCCGCGGGCGCAACGGGTCCTCCGGGAACGACGACCTCGGGATCGGCGCTCAATATCAGCACCGCCACGAGCATCACCGGGACCATTTCGAGCGTCACGATCAGCGGACCGCCGGTCGTCAAATTCAAACTCGCCGATCAAAACGGCAATCCGCTGCAAGGGTTGCCGGCCGCCGATTTAGGCCTGGCGATCGCGCAGCTCGTGCCGGGCCAAAACGGCATGTCGAGCCAGTGGAACTCCTATATTTTCAGCACCGTCACGCCGACGGGATGCCCGGCCGGTGTTGCCATCTGCGACACAGCACCGCAAACGCAGGCGAGCGTCGAGAGTGCGACAAGCGGCACGTTCGTCGACAACGGCGACGGCACCTATGAATACACGTTCAAGACCGACATCACGAAAGTCGCGAATGTGGTCTACAACGCGAGTCTCACGCATCGAGCCGCCTTCGAGATTCGCGGCCTCGCGCAGGCGAACAATGCTGCCTATACCTTTCAGCCGTCGACCGGTGCGACCACCGGAATCTTCAGCCGCGAAATCGTCGAGACCGCGACCTGTGACACCTGTCATACGTTCCTGAACGCGCACGGCGGCGCCCGCGTCGAAGTCCAGTACTGCGTGATGTGCCACAACCCGGGAACCACCGATCCGTACAGCGGCAACTCGCTCGATATGAAAGTGATGGTTCACAAGATTCATACCGGCAGCACCTTGCCGAGCATCAAGACTGCGGGTGCGCCGGACACGGTGCCGACGCTGGGCATCGGATACTGGATTGTCGGCTACATGCAGTCGCTCAATAATTTCAATACCGTGCTCTACCCGCAGGACACGCGCAACTGCCAGACCTGCCACGTGCAGACGATCCCGGCTGCGACAGAGGCCGCGAACTACTCCACGGTACCGACGGCCGAGGCCTGCGGCTCCTGCCATGACACGGTGAACTTCGCGACCGGTGCCGGTATGGGAGGCATCGTCTCCAACGACTCGCAGTGCACGACCTGCCATGGATCGACGTCGACGCTCGACAATGGTGCGCTGCAGGTCGTGGCGGCCCACGTCATTCCGGAAGTCGCGCTGGCCGCGCATTTTCACTATGTCGTCAACAGCGTGACATTCACGACCACGGGCGGCAACATCTTTCCAGTCGTGAATTTCTCGGTCGTCGATCCGACCAACGCCAATGCGCCTTACAACATTCTCACGGCGGCGGCGTTTGCCGGCACCGACCCCGGTACGGGCGTACCGGTTTGCGCCGATGATACCGCGCGACTCGCGATCGACATCGCCTGGGATACGAGCGACTACACCAACTGGGGCAGCGGCTTGACGCCCTCAACCTGGGGCCAGCCGATTTCGCTGAACCCGCTCGCCGGCTGCGGCACGGCGACGCCTGCGGCTGGACTCACCGGACCCGATGCGAGCGGCGCGTTTACGATGACCTCGGCGATCCCGCTGCCGAACCCGCCGCTGCCGCCCCTCTACTGCCCGCCGTTGGGCGCAGTGGCTTGCGCGCCGATCGCCAATGTGGGCGTCGTCATCGAAGGGCATCCCGGCATCGTCACGACCGGTCCGGGTGCGGCGTCCATTCCGGTCGCGAGCGCCGTGAGCTACGCCAACGTCTCGGGCGCAGCGCCCGTGGCGCGCCGCGTGGTCGTCGACATCGCGAAATGCGATGTCTGCCATAGCCTGCTGGCGCTGCACGGAACCAATCGCAATGACAATACCCAGGTCTGCGTTGCCTGCCACAACCCGGCCTCGACCGACGTCAGTGAGCGGCAAACGCTGACCGCTCCCGGCATCGACGGCCTGTGGGAGCAGACGATCGACTTCAAGCACATGATCCATGCGATCCACGACGGCAGCGTGCGCGGCGCCGCGGGCGCGCCGTTCGTGATCTACGGCTACGGCGGCTCAGTCAACGATTTCACCGATGTCGTCTACCCGGGCCAGCTCAATCGCTGCGATGCCTGCCATGTCGGAACGAGCTACTATCCGGTCGATGACAGTGCGGTGCAGGCGACGACGTTCTTCACGGGTCTTTCCAAGCAACCGTCGAATCCGTACACGGTCGGCAGTCCGATCTCAACGTCCGCGAATATGTCCGTGTGCTCCGCCTGCCATGTCGATGCGAGCGCGCTCGCACACATGCAACAGAACGGCGGTTTGACCACGGTCACGAAGGATGCGGAAGGCCGGACGATTCTCAGTTCAGTCGCGGCCAACATCGAGACCTGCAGTGTCTGCCACGGCGCGGGTGCGGTTGCCGATGTGGCGGTCGTACACAACATTCCTGCCACGGCGGATTGAGTGCGCGGGTTTGCGCGTGCTTGCGTAACTGCCGCAGTGGCGTTGCTGCTGAACGCGGGCGCGCTGGCGGCGCCCGATGATTCTGCGTATAGCCCGCGGGGCGCCGACACCTGCCTGGGCTGCCACAACAATTCGGCGGTCACCGGTATCTTCCGCACCAAGCATGCTGAGCCGGACAATCCGCGCGGGCCGTTCGGCCACGGCGGACTTCAGTGCGAGGCCTGCCACGGACCCGGTGGCGCGCACGTCAAAGCGGGCGGCGGGCCCTTGGCCGGCATGGTGGATTTCGGCGCCAAAGCGCTCGCCACCGCGCCCGTGCAGAATGCCAAGTGCTTGAGCTGCCATTTGTCGAACGCGGCGCATAATTGGGCCACGAGCGCGCATGCGGTGAACGACGTCGCCTGCGCGAGCTGCCATACGATGCATACCGCCAAGGATGCGGTTCGGACCGCAGCCGGCCAGGTCGAGGTCTGCACCAGCTGCCATCAAGCGCAGCGGGTCGATCTGTTCAAGCCTTCGCATCATCCGCTGCGCGAAGGAAAGATGGCCTGCACCTCTTGTCATTCGCCGCACGGCTCGACCGCGCCGGCGCAACTCGTCAAAAATACCGTCACGGAAACCTGCACGAGCTGTCACGCCGAATATCGCGGGCCGTTTTTGTGGGAGCACCAGCCGGTCGCGGAAGACTGCGCCAACTGTCACGATCCCCACGGTTCTGCGCAACCCGCGCTGCTGAAGTTGCGGCCGCCATTCCTCTGCCAGACCTGCCATGAGGGCGCAGGCCATCCCTCGATCGCGAATACACCCCAGGGCTTGGCGGGCGCGAGCCCGAGCGCGTATCTACTCGCAGGCGGCTGCATCAATTGTCATTCCCAGGTCCACGGTTCGAATAATCCGTCGGGCCGCGCGTTGATGCGATGAGGCATCCCATGCAAGCACGCGCCCGGCATTTTCACGCAATGCTCGCATCGGCGCTGACCGCGGTGCTCGGCGCCACTGCATCGGCCGATGCGCCATCGACGAGTCCGCCGACACCGGACACGAGCACATGGACTTGCACGCAGTGTCCGTTCCTGCACGGCGCCGAGGGAGAAATAGAAGTCGGCGCGTTTTACGCCGATGGTGCCAACGCCAGCTACGGCCGTTACACCGGCATCGATCACAGCGGCACCTATGCCGATATCAGCGCTTCCGGTCAACTGCGTAGCGACGACGGCAACTACGCGAATTACGATCTCGAACGACTTGGGCTTGCCTCACGGGATGGCACCGTCACGGGCGGCCGCGAAGGCCGCTACGAGCTCACCGTCAGCTACGACGGGCAGCCGACACGGCTTTACGATACGGCGGACACGCCGTTCCGAGGTAATGGCTCGAGTTTGGGGCTCCCGGCAAACTGGCTCGCGGCGGGCAGTACGGGCGGCATGAGCACGCTCAACCAGAGCCTCTCGCCGGTCGATTTGGGGTTTGAGCGCCGCACGGTGGCAATGCTCGGGCGCTTTTTTGCGGCGCCCGGCTGGACCTTGTTCGGTGAATTCCGACGCCAGGAAAAGATCGGTACCGATCCGAGCAGCGCGAGCTTCCTGACCGAGGCGGCGCAGTTGCCGCAACCGATCGATTACATCACGGACTCGGTCGAGACGGGCGTCGCCTGGGCCGGCCGCAAAGCGAGCTTGCGGCTCTCCTATACGGGGTCCTGGTTCGAGGATCAAAGCGATGCACTGAGTTTCGCAAATCCTTACTTGCCGATCGTGCCGGGTTCGACCCAGGGAAGTCTGGGCGTACCGCCCAGCAACACGCTGCAACAACTCGCAGCTACCGGCAATGTGCAATTTCCCTGGTGGGCGAGCACGCTGAGCTACACCGCATCGCTCGGTACGCTGCGCCAAAACGACGACTTCCTGCCTGGGAGCACGCTGGCCGGCGCCGGCATGCAGACGCCGGGCTCACTCGATGGCGATGTGCACTTATCGCACTACGCGATGGGACTCGCGATGCGTCCTCTGCCGAAGCTCAGCCTGCGCGGCAACGCGACCTATGATGGGCGCGACGACAAGACCAATCCGCTCGCGATCGCTTACACCGTCACCGACACCTACCCCGGCGGCACCGCGGTCACGCCGCGCTATAGCGAAGATCACGCGCGCCTCGACGGCGGCGCAGACTATGCGGTCGTGCGCTGGCTCAAGATCGGGGTTGGCGGCAAGCTCGACGAGATCCACTATGGCCCCGGACAGGTCGTCACCTGGACGCAGAATGCGGAAAGCTGGGGCCACGGCACGATCACGCCGATCGCGAATTTGAGTTTCACGCTCAAGGTCGGCAACGCGTTGCGCAAGGCCTCGGCCTTCGACGCCGCCGCGCTGCCGCTCGAAGAGAACCCGCTGGTCCGCGCGTACGACTACGCGCCGCGCGATCGCGTGTTCTCGACACTCACCGGAGTGTGGAGCGCAACGCCGACATTGACCTGGTCCGTCGAAGGCTCGCTCGCCAAGGACGACTACCGCTCCTCGCCGCTCGGCCTGCTCGCCGTCCACGAACAGCGCGCGTCCACGACGCTCACCTGGACGCCGCGCGACACGCTGAGTGCCTATCTCAACGGCGGATACGAGCGACTCATCAATCTGCAGAATGGCTACACGGACCCCTACACGGCGCCTTGGCTGGCCGCGGATACGGAGCGCTTTTGGAATGCCGACATCGGCGCACGCTGGGTCCCGCAACAGCGCTGGGTTCTGACCGTGGACTATCTGGTTGCCCCTTCGTACCAGGACACGGACTCCACGATCGGCGGGCTCACGCAGGCTTTTCCGCAGTCGTGGACCAAGCTCGATTCGACGCGTCTCGAGGCTGCCTACCAATGGACGCGCGCGCTCGCGATCCATTTCCGCTATACGCGCGAAACTTACAACTCGAACGATTGGGCACTGAATGGCGTGGGGCCGGCCACGGTGCCGAACCTCCTGGCGTTCGGCGTGCAGCCGTATCGCGACAACGTGAATCTGTTCGGCCTCACGGTACGCTACACGTTCGGGCGCGACGACGGACCGGCGCAGAAATCACAATGAGCGCAGGATTAGCCTGCCGCGTTGAACAGCGGCGAGTTATCAATATAAATACGATACTCGGCGATCTTGTCCGCGCGCAGTTCAAACACATTGACGAACGGAATGCGGACCGTCGAGCCGTCGTGGCGCGTATAGGTCACCTCTCCCTCGCAGACCGCAGTCGTAGCGCCGCTCCAGGTGCCGAGCAGCCGGTGCCGGCTCGATCCGATCGCGGCAAAGAACGCTGCCACGCCCGCACGAATGGCCGCATGGCCCGCGAGCACCGGCGCATTGCCGAATCGAAACTTGGCATCCGATGTCAGAAATTCGAGGAATCCGTCGACGTCGCCGGCATCGATGACCGCAAACAAACGCTCCCACCAGGCGCGATCGGCAATCAACACGGGTTCGGGCTTGGTGGCAATATTCACTTGATCCAGCATACGCGCGGCGGCGACAATCTACCAATCGGTGAGGGCTAATCCATGCTCGAGATATCCAAACCGATCGATCAGCCCTCGATGGCGCTCGCGGGCCCGGGGTTCGGCGCCGCGGCACGGCGTGCGTTTCTCGCGACGCGCCCGCCCTTCATGATTGCCTCGGCGATGCCCGTCGTGATCGGTGCCGCCTGGGCGGGCTCGGCGTTTCACCGCTTCGACGGCCTGATGTTCGGTCTCGCGCTGGCCGCGACGCTGCTCGCGCATGCGGCGGCCAATGTTTACAACGATGTCGGCGATGATGTGATCGGCGCGGACACCGGCAATGCCGAGCGCATTTATCCCTACACCGGCGGCTCGCGCTTCATCCAGACCGGCCTGCTGTCACGCACCCAAATGACGCGCCTCGCACTGGGGCTCGCTGCAGCGGCGCTTTGTCTCGGCGCGATGCTTGCGCTGCTGCGCGGACCCGGCGTGGTGTTGCTCGGGCTGCTGGGCCTCGGGCTCGGACTTCTGTACTCGCTGCCCGGCGCGCAGTTGTCGGCACGCGGCGTCGGTGAAGCAGCGGTCGCGATCAGCTTCGGCGCGCTTCCGCTATTAGGTACCGTATGGATGTTCACCGGGGCCATCGATGCCGGAGCGGTATTGATCTGCATACCGGTGAGCGCATGGGCGGCCGCGATCCTGGTGATCAACGAAGTTCCGGATATCGAGGCGGATCGTCGCGCAGGTAAGCGCACGCTGGTCGTGCGCTTTGGTGCAAGCGGTGCGCGTTGGATCTATTGGGGCCTGGCGGTGGTCGCGCTGGCGGCATCAGGAGCCGCGATCGCGCGTCACGCCCTGCCCGTCTGGTACGCGGTTGCGGCACTCGGGGTCGCGACCTTAAGTCTCTGGGCCGCTTGCGGCATATCCTCGCAAGCACGCGGGCGCGCACGGCTCAAGCGCAGCATTGAATTCACGCTGGCGATTCATGCACTCGGCTGTGCCGCCCTGATCGTTGCGATCTTGGTTTAGCGACCCCGACGTACACTGTGCGTCACCGTACAGACTGACGACGTCGGATTTTTATCTACTAGCGAATCGCACCCACATCGGCACCGGAGATTTCTTTATGCAGGTCAATGCACGTGTAACGCTCGCCATCGCATGCAGCCTGTCTGCGGCTATCGTACTCGCGGGCACCGCCGCACTGTTGGTTTCAGGGCCCGCGGCCGCAACCGCACAATTCGGCAAGGACACCGGGAAAGCCTGCGGGGATTGCCACACCAATCCCAGCGGCGGCGGCGCACTGACGCCGTTCGGGGAAAAATTCAAAGCCAATGGCAACAAGCTGCCGCCGGCGACGCACCCGCTGTCGCAGTAGATCAGGCCGGCCGCTCACACCGTCGATTCGCAGCCGTCATGACCGGTGCCGGCGCGCGAGCATTAGGCTGCGCGCTGCTGCCTAGGATTTGGCTCGCCAGATACTCGGCATCGTGCCAGACGCCCCAGATGAACGGCGACGCTCTGCGCGATAGCCAGGACAAGCCCAGAAAATACAGCCCGGGGACGGCCGAGACACCGCGTTGATGCTTTGGCCGACCCTTTTCATCGAACGTGTCGACTTTGAGCCAGTCAAAATCCAGCGCGTAGCCGGTCGCCCAAATGATCGAGGCGATCCCGGCCGCTGCGAGGTTCAACTCGAACAGCGGATTGCTAATGCATTGCGGATCTGGCGCAATCTCGCGCGCCTTGGGCTCGTCGGGAAAATCGAGGCCCCTCTCGGCGATGTAGGCGTCGGCCGCATCCAACACCGAGAGGTAGTTGGCGTCGCCGCGCGCAATGTTATTCGCAAGATCCGGCTTGAAATGCAGGAGACCGTTTTCATAGGTTCCCGCACTGCCCAGCAAGACGATGTCGCGTGCAGCGAGGTCCCGGAACTCGACTGTGTGGCCGCCATGCGCGCCGCTCACCGCGATCGTGACGTGCTCCATGCCGGGAGCGACGGCCTTCGCGTCCCACTCGCCGAGCGCGCCCAACCACCAGACGAAATCCCGTCCACGATAGCGCCGAGGCGGCCGGTTGTGCGGGCCGACCGAAAGATAGACGCGCCGTCCCGCGCGCACGAGCTCATCGGCGATCTGCACACCCGAGGAGCCTGCTCCGATCACGAGAACTGCGCCATCGCGTAACTGGCCGGGATTGCGGTAAGCAGACGAATGGATCTGCGCGATCCCGCTGTCGGCCGGAATCACGGTCGGGACGAGCGGCCGCTGAAACGGTCCCGTGGCGACGACGACATTGCGCGCTTCGATCGTGCCCTTCGAGGTATCCGCCCGGAATCCGTCACCATCGGGTTTGCGGTGCAGCGCCTTGACCTCGATGCCACAGCGGATCGGGGCCGCGATTTGCTGCGCATACGCGACCAGGTAATCGACGATCTGGTCTTTGCCGGCAAAACTGTCGGGATCGATGCCGGAAAACGTCTTGACCGGGAATCGGTCATGCCATGCGGGGCCGTTGGCAACCAGAGAATCCCATCGCTCCGAGCGCCAGCGTTCGGCGATCCGATTGCGCTCGACGATCAGGTGACCCGCTCCGTGTTCGGCCAAATGCCCGCTCATCGCGAGGCCGGCCTGACCGCCACCGATGATGAGCGTTTCCACTTCTTCCAGCGGCATGTTTTATACCTTTGCAATGCACCCGGGGACCCGGCCGACGAGGCTGAGACTGATGCCCTTCAGTATCACCGCTCCTGCCAACTTTGGAAATTACGATTTCATGGGGTTTGGGCTCGGATTTTCTGGGGTAGCCCCCCCCTCGACCAAGCCGCGCCCAGAGATCGATGTCGCGTTCGATCGCCAACCGCCGTCATTGATTTTTGAGGTTCGCCGCGGTGGGTAGATACGCATAGTGCCATGGCTCGTAGGGTGATTGTAGCGGCCCCGTGAAATGGTTCCCGGCGCTATTCACGGCCGCCTGCAGTTTTTGCGTCCATCCCGCCGCATCCCATTGGCTGCGCGCCGACGAAGCGTCGGTGCCCGCAATCAGCTCCCCGCCCCGTTCGATTTGAAAATCGAAGGCACGCGCCTGGCCATGTGCAGAAAGTCCCGGCGCGGCGAGCGTCGCTGAGCTGTCGGATTGCCAGTCGATCAGCGCCTTTTGGAGTTCCATTGCGCTGCGTGGCGCGCGACCCGCGCCGAACCGCCGCTCGAGCGCGCTCGCGCAGGCGGCTGCCGCGGCCCCAACGGACGCATTCTCGTTCCAGCTGGTGATCTGCGCGTCGAGACTACGCGGCCGCCGATTGACCCGAAGCGTGAATCCGCGGTTGGCTGCAGCGAACGCCGCAACGACTGCATCGAGTTCAAACGATGCCGCCCTGCCCTCCGCGGTCCCCGCATACGCCGATTGCTGGGCCTGCGACCAGCTCCAGCGCTCCGACAATGCGTCGCCGGCTCGCAGGTAAGCGCGCAAAGCCAGCAGTCGCCGATCGCTGCCGGCGATTTGAGACAGCGCATCGAGCGCCGGCGGCGGCAAGCCGGAACTCGCTTGTACGACCCACGCATCCCGAGCGCTCTCGCCGGCAGCCGCCGCTGGGTAGAGCGAGGCGAGTGCGCAATTCAGGCAAGCACCCATTGCAATCAACAACCGTCCGATCGAACTGGACTTGCTCATGGCTCGAATAGGACCGGCGTGCCCTTCCTGACGAGTTCGGCGAGCTCCAATGCGTCCCAATTCGTGAGACGCACGCAGCCATGGGATTGCGCATAGCCGATGCGCGCCGGTTCCGGCGTACCATGTATTCCGTAATGCGGCTTGTTGATGTCGATCCAAATGTCCCCGACCGGATTGTTCGGACCAGCCGCTATCGTTACCTTCGCATTGGCGGGATCAGCGTCCCAAAAAAGATCCGGATTGTAGTTATACGTGGGATCTCGCACGACTGCGGTAATGTGCCAATGACCCAAGGGCAGCGGGTCATGCTCGCTGCCGCTCGTGACCGGCGCGTGAAAGAGGATCTGATCGTCCTTATCGTAAACGGTGAGTATTCCCTTGCGCTTCGAGACGACCACTTTCACGGGGCCGACATGAGAGCGCAGGCGCTCGTGGCCCGCCATGCGCGTCGAAGCCGCTTCGCCGGCCGCATCGGCCTCATGTTCCACTTCGGTCAGGTTGGGCACGCGTATTTCCTCGCCGACGGTAAATCGCGCTCGCGGGTTGAGCCGCTCGAGCAGCGCCGGCGAGGAGTGAAATTCTTGGCCGAGTTCCTGGAGCACAGAGGTGTAGTAGAGTCCGGGAAGCGCCGACTGCGCCAGCATGTCGCTTGGAATGCTGGCGCTAAAAGGTCCGGCGGCTTCTTCCGCGGTGATCGTATGCGCCACGAGCGGATCGATATCTCCCGCGCCGAGCGCTGCCAGCAACAATTTGCGGCCGTGCGCACCAGCGGGGATACCATGCGCCTCGCGAAACGCCGTCAGCGCCTTCGCCCCGTTGCTGCCGCCGTCCCCGTCGATCTCGCCGGGCGAGAATCCGGCGCGATCCAAGAGCACCTGCAGATCGAGCTCGGAAATTCCAACAGACGACATCCGAGCCATTGCGTACTCTGTCGCGACCGCGACTTCGGGGCCGCCCGCAAGCAAGGCGCTCGCGGCCAACAAGGCGCAGGTCCTGAGTATGCTTTTCATGGCCACCATCGTTGCCAAACACCGTGATCACCCGGGGAGCCTAATGCGCTTCGGGCTAAGCGTCTGTCTGCAAGCCAACAGTCAAGCTTTGCATCATACGAATGCCATCCTGTCGCCACATGGCGCGTTCAATCGCGAGCCTATCCGCGACGCATTTGAATAACTGTTGTGTGTCAGCGCACGGACGCGTCCAGGTCCACGCCATTGCGTCCCACTCGATCAGCAACAGATTCATGAGGAGATCTGACAATGCTACATAGCGTAAAGAGTTTGGAGGGGTTTTCGATCGGAGCCGCCGACGGAACAATCGGAAAGGTAAAAGACTTTTATTTCGATGTCGAAGCGTGGGTCTTCCGCTACGTCGTCGCCAATACGAACGTTTGGCTCGGCCGCGAAGTGCTGCTTTCGCCTCAATCGATCGGTCAGGCGGATTGGGAGGGAAAAGTACTGCCTGTGACGATCACCAAAGAACAGGTCAAGAACAGTCCGAGCATCGACACCGACGAACCCATATCGCGACAGTACGAGAGTAGCTACCTGGGATACTACGGTTATCCCTACTATTGGGGCGGAACCGAAGACGCGCACTTGCGCAGCTGCAATGCCGTCATGGGTTATCACATTCATGCCCGTGATGGGGATATTGGCCACGTCAAGGGATTCCTGGCCGACGATTATCTGTGGTCCGTTCATTTTTCGGTGCGGCAGCGAACTGTGCGAGCGTCGGTTCTGGCATAGCCTCACGCTGTCGTTCGTAATCCGCGGAACATCCAATGGCAACGATCAGCGAAGAGGTCAATTGGGACGATGTCATCGAAGACCCCGGTCTCTCGATCAAATCGAATATCGAGGCCGCATTGAAGCGACGCTTCAATGCCGATGCGCAGAACATTGTGGTCAGCGTGATCGGCGGGAGCGCAACTTTGTCGGGAAGAGTGACGGGCTGGTGGCAGCGCGACCGCGTCCGCGAACTGGCCCGCCAGACTCCGGGCGTCGAGCACATCACAGACCACATGAGGATCTGGCCCTGACTAGCCGCCCCGCTGCGGATCCCCATCACGCGACAAAGTCGGCGCCCGCCACTGCGCGTTTCAGTAAAAAAGTGTCGTCTCAACCGATGTGGTGATCTCCGGGATGGATTTCCGCGGATTGCGAACCTCGGAGTCGCTGGCGAATTGCCTAGTCGTGGCCAATCCTAGAGAGACTTCATAGCTTGCGGTCCCTCTCGACGATCCATGCATGATCCGGATCATTCGTGATACGCCAGGTGCGCTTCTCTCCGGCCATCACGTTCAGATAATAGTCATCGTATCCATAGGGCACGACGACCGGGTGATAGCCGCGCGGCACCATGACGAGATCATGATCGGCGACGGACATGGTTTCGTCGAGATCGCGCTCATCGGTGTAAACCCGCTGGAATGCGAATCCTTGTCGCGGGTGCAGCCGATGATAGTAGATTTCCTCGAGCGCGCTTTCCGCGGGCAGCTGGTCGGTATCGTGCTTATGCGGCGGATAGCTCGACGCATGGCCGCCGGGCGTGCGGACCTCGACGACCAGCAAGGCCTCGGCCGGCTCGGTCTCCGGCAAGATATCGCAGATGTACCGCGTGTTCGCCGCCTTGCCGCGCGTCGAGCGTTTCATTTGTTGAGGCTCGATCAAGCGCGCCGGAAATTTACCGGTCGCCGGCGCACTCGCGACTCCGATTTCCGCAGCGCGATCCGCGCGCACGCTCGCGCTCTGCGCCGGCGGCAGATAGACCGCGGCGGGCGCCGTGTCGTCGAAGACGCTGTCGCGCGCGCCGAGCTCCGCCCAATGGTGCTGGCCGGCCTGGATCGTCACGGTCCCCGACAGTACGACGATGCATACCTCGCGCCGCTCCTCGCGTACCCGCAAGCTCTCGCCGGCCGCGAGCCGATAGGCCGTGAAGCCGACGTGCTTCCACCCGGCCGTTTCCGGCGTCACGCGCACGATGGTCTGCCCCTCGCGCAGCGCCCTGACGAGCAAACTCATGCGGCCTCCTCGCTGTTGCGATCGACGAGCGTGCGCAGCGTCTCGTAGCCTTTCTGGGCATAGGCATAGCTCGTAGCAATGACCGGATCCTGCTCGGCCTCGACGACCAGCCAGCCGCGATAACCGTGGCGCCGCAAACGCGCGATGATCGCGGCAAAGTTCACCACGCCGTCGCCCGGAACCGTGAACACGCCGTTGATCACGGCCTCGAGAAAGCTCCAGTCGCGGTTGCGCGCGAGCTTGATGACGTCCGGCCGCACGTCCTTGCAATGCACGTGGCAGACGCGCCCGAGGTAGCGATCGAGGATCGCGACCGGATCACCGCCGGCGAACGTGATGTGGCCGGTGTCGAACAGCAGTCCGACCGCATCGCCGGTGAGCGTCATGAGGCGGTCGAGGTCGGCGGGCGTCTCGACATACGCGCCCATGTGATGGTGATAGGCGACGCGAATGCCGCGCGACAAGGTGTATTCGGCGAAGCTATCGAGACGCTTCGCATACTCGCGCCAGCGATCGTCGGAGAAGAAGCGCGGGCGCTGATAGAGCGGCCGCGGCAAGCCCTGAATCGAATCCGCGACTTCCCCGTAAACCAGCACGGTCGCGCCATTCTCGGCGAGCAGCTCGAGATGCGATTGCGCGGCCTCGATCTCCTCCTCGGCGCTGCGTTTGGCGAGCCGCCCGGAGTACCAGCCCGAGACCAGCGCCAGATCATACTCGGCGAGCAGCGCCTTCAGCGCTTGCGGCTCGCGTGGAAATTTGTTGCCGAGTTCGAATCCTTCGTAGCCGATTTGCTTGCCCTCGGTCAGTGCGGTGCCGAGCGGTGTCTCCCCGCCAAGCGACGGCAGATCGTCGTTCATCCAGGTCAGTGGATTGATGCCGATCCTGACGTCGAATGGTCTCATGGTTTATTCCTTGTCGCGCTTCGAACGAGCCGCGACTTCACGTTCATAGGCCGCGCGCGCCGCGCGCACGGCTTCGCGCGACGACACTTCCGGCACGGCCACCTCCCACCACGATCCCCCCAGGTTGGCGGGATTCGCCGGATCCGTGTCGATGCTGATCAGGGTGGACCGCGCCGATGCCCGGGCGCGCTGCATCGCGGCCTCGAGCGCTGCGATCGACTCGACATGCTCGGCGACGGCGCCGAGTGATCGCGCGTGCATTGCAAAATCGATGCCGGGCACGGCTTCGGCAGCTTGCCGGCAATGTTCGAACAGATTGTTGAACGGCGCGCCGCCGCAGGCCTGCTGCAAGCGATTGATGCAGCCAAACCCGCGATTGTCGAGCAGCACGACGATCAGCTTGGCGCCGAGCATCACGGCGGTCGCGAGCTCGCTGTTCATCATCAGATAGCTGCCATCGCCGAGCAGTACGATCACCTCGCTCTGCGGCCGCGCGAGTTTGACACCGAGACCGCCCGCGATCTCGTAGCCCATGCAGGAATACCCATACTCGACGTGGTAGCCGCCGGGTGTGCTCGTGCGCCAGAGTTTCTGCAGATCGGCGGGCAAGGTTCCGGCCGCGCAAACCACGATGTCCTGCGCCGCGGATTGTGCACTCGAACGCTGCACGGCGCCGATCACATCGGCTTCGCGCGGCAGTGCGGGCGGCGGCGGCGGTGTGCGCGTGATGCGCTCGACCGTCGCGCGCCAGCGATCCGCGAGTTCCATGGCCTTCGCGGTCCACGCCGACGGCGCAGCCCAATCCGCGAGCGCCGCGCTCAGCGCATCGAGCGCGAGTCCCGCATCGGCCTCGACCGGCCAAGCGCCCTGTTTCGACGCGTCGAACCGATTGGCGTTGATACCGATGAGGCCGGCCTGATTGAACAAGGCGTTCGATCCGGTGGTGAAATCCTGCAGCCGCGTTCCAACCGCGAGCACCCAATCGGCAGCGGCTGCGAGCTCGTTGGCGGCCTCCGAGCCGGTCACGCCGATGCCGCCGAGATTGAGCCGGTGGTCCCATGGCAAGGAACTCTTGCCGGCCTGCGTTTCGGCGACCGGAACGCCGTGCCGTTCGGCGAACGCGCGTAGCGCACCGGAGGCGAGGCCGTAGAGCACGCCGCCTCCGGCCACGAGCAGCGGCTTCCCTGCGCCCCGCAAGGCGGCGGCGGCGCGCGCAATTTGCTCGGGGTTCGGCGACGGCGCATGGAACGCGACGACGCGCGGCTCGAAGAACGACAGCGGATAGTCGTGCGCCATCGTTTGGACATCCTGTGGCAGCGCGAGCGTCACCGGCCCGCACTGCGCGGCATCGGTGAGCACCTGTACAGCGCGCGGCAGGGCGCCGAGCAGTTGCGCCGGGTGCACGATGCGGTCGAAGTAGCGCGATACCGGCTTCAACGCATCGTTTGCGGTCACGCCCCCATCGGTGAAATCCTCGAGCTGCTGCAGCACCGGATCGGGTGCGCGCGAGACGAAGCTATCGCCCGGCAGCAACAGTACCGGCAAACGATTCACGTGCGCGAGCGCAGCGGCGGTCACGAGATTGGTCGCACCCGGGCCGATCGAGGTCGTCACCGCCATCATGCGGCGTCGAAAATGCGCTTTTGCGTAGCCGATTGCCGCGTGCGCCATCGCCTGCTCGTTGTGGGCGCGATAGACCGGCAGGGCCTCGCGATGTTCATAGAGCGCCTCGCCGAGACCTGCGACATTGCCATGCCCGAAGATCGCGAAGATGCCGCCGAACAGCGCCTCGCCGGAGACGGTGCGCTGCGCGATGAGATACCGGACCAGCGCCTGGGCGGCGGTCAAGCGCAGCGTGCGGCTCATGATGACTGCCCCGGCGCAGAACGGAGCTGCGCGCGGCGGCCGCGCGTCGAGACCCATGCATCGATCAAGGCTTCGAACCTGCGCCGGACCTGGAGAATCAGCTCGCCGTCGTCGATCGATCCTGCAAACCACGCGCGACTCGGCTCCAGGAATATCGTGCGGCCGACCGTAAAGCCCCGACAAGTCCTCGATGCCGCGGCCGCCTCGAAGCCTGCAGAGAGCTCATCGAGGCTCGCCGCCAAGCCCAGCAGCACGACGCCGCGGCAGGCCGGATCGCGTTCGCCGATCAGCGCATCGATGGCTTGCCACTGCATCGCGCTCATGGGTTCGAGCTTCCACCATTCGGGATAAACGCCGAGGTTATAGAGGCGCTTCAATGACCGCAACACCGTATCCGCCGCGATCGGGGGACCGCTTTTTGGAACGATCACCTCGAGCAGCAACTCGTGGCCGCTGGCCTGCACCGCCTCGTACAACGCGCGTATCTGCGCCTCTTGTTCGAGGCGCAAATCGTGCGGATGATCGGGATGATAATGAACCAGACATTTCGCGATATGCTCGCGCGGCCATGCGGCGAGCGCCGTGCCGATCGAGCGGCCACGGTCGAAAACCAGCGGCATCGAGCCCGGCAATTCCACGGGCCGGCCGAGCCACCAGCCGCGTCCCGTCGCCGAATTCAACGCATCCTGTCCATAGCGATCGTCGATCAGTACGCCGATGCGCCCGTTGAGCCCACGCTGTGCTTCGGTCGCGGCGACGGCTTCGACGAACAAGCCCTTGAGTATCGAAATTCGCGCTTCATCCGCTCCGGCTTGCTGCGCCAGATCGAAAAACTGATTGCGATGATCGAACGCGAAGCCGAGTACGTCGTCCCAGGCTGTTCGCGCCGGAGTCACGCGATGCAGGCGTGACAGCGTCGCATCAAGGGCCGGTCGGCGCATGTGGACCGGATCGGCGGCGGCGGCATCGAGAAAGTAGGCGAGCTCGGCCGGAGTCGGCATCGCCGGCGCGCAGCCGTGACGCGAGACCACGAGGGCGCCGCAGGCGTTCGCGGTTCGCGCGCAGGCCTGCGGCGAATCACCGCGCAGCCAGCCCGAGAGAAAACCGGCCGCAAACGCATCGCCCGCGCCGAGCACATTGAGCACCTCGACCTCGACGCCGCGATGGATCGGCGCATCGTCGATCGACGCCGGCACGTCGCCCTCGATGATCGAGCAGCCGATCGGTCCGCGCTTGACGACCAGGATCGCGCCGGTCACGCCGCGCACGCGCGCGAGCGCATCGATGAGCCGTTCGCTGCCGCCCGCGATCCGAAATTCCTCCTCGGTCCCGAACACGAGATCGATCAGCGGCAGGATGCTTTGCAAGTGCGCGGTCACACCGTCGTTCGCGACGAAGCGCGTCGCGCCGTCCGCCTTGCCGGTGAGCCCCCAGAGCACCGGACGATAATCGATATCGAGTATCGTGCGCACCTGATTGCGGCGCGCAAACTTAAGCGCCCGACGGCTCGTGCGGTCGACCTGCGCGGTCGAGAAATGCGTACCGGTGATCAGCAGCGCCTTGGACGAGGCGATGAATGCCTCGTCGAAGTCGCCTTCATCGACGGCCATATCGGCGCAGTCGTTGCGGTAGAACACCAGCGGAAACGACTCGCGATCCTCGATGCCGAGCAGCACCAGGCCGGTCAGCCGCTCATGATCGACGCGCACGTGACTCGTGTCGCAGCCCTCGCGCTCGAGCGTCTCGACGAGGAATCGGCCCATGTGATCGTTGCCGACGCGCGAGAGCATCGCCGCCTTCAGGCCGAGGCGCGCGCAGCCGAACGCGATATTCGCCGATGAACCGCCGAGATATTTCGCGAAACTCGAGACGTCTTCGAGGCGCGCGCCGACCTGCTGCGCATAGAGATCCACCGCCAAGCGCCCCAGGCACACGACGTCGAGCGGCCGCCCGGAGGCGAAGCGTGGTGCGATTGATCCATGCGATTCCATTGCCGATCCTGTCGCGCTCAAGCCGGCTCGCCGTCGAGGCTGCTCAGGAGTTGCTGCATCTCAGCGCCCCCCGCCATCATGTCGAGCACTTGCTGCTTGCTGATCGCGGCCTTCGTGAAGGTCCCGTAGGATCGGCCACGATTGAGCAGCGTGAACGAATCGCCGATCGGGTAGGCATGATTCACATTGTGCGTGATGAAGATCACCGAGATGCCTTGCGCGCGCACCGCATGGATCAGCCTCAGCACATTGAAGCTCTGCTTGACCCCCAAGGCCGCGGTCGGTTCGTCGAGAATCAGCACACGCGCGCCGAAGTGAACCGCGCGGGCGATCGCGAGGCATTGCCGCTCACCGCCCGACATCGTGCCGACCGGCTGGTGGGGGTCGCGCACCTCGATACCCATGTCGCCAAGCTTGCTGCACGCGGCCGATGCGCAGGCATCGAGGTCCATGACCTTGACCAGTCCCAACCATCTCTTTTGCGGTTCACGGCCAAGAAAAAAATTGCGCGCAACCGAGAGCAGCGGCACGAGCGCCAAATCCTGATAGACCGTCGCAATGCCGAGATCGAGCGCACCCTTCGGAGAGTCGAACTGCACCGGCCGGCCGTCGACGAGATATCGGCCGCTCGAGGGCGCGTGGACGCCCGCAAGAATCTTGATCAGCGTCGATTTACCCGCGCCGTTGTCGCCGAGCAGGCAATGCACCTCGCCGCGGCGCAAGCGCATCGAGACCCCGCTGAGCGCGATCGCCTTGCCGAAGAACTTGCTGACATTTTCCAGCGAGAGGATCGTGTCGTCGGCCGCTGCCGCGCCGCTTGGGGACTCGCTCGGCATTTATGCGGCCTGCAGCACGCGGCGGCGCACGTAATGGTTGAACAGCACCGCAATCAGCAGCATCACACCGAGGAACACGCGGAACCAGTCGGAGGGCACGCTGGTGTAGCCGATGCCGATCTGCACCACACCGAAGATCAGCGCGCCGAAGCACGCGCCGATGACCGAGCCGTAGCCGCCCGTCAACAGGCTGCCGCCGATCACCGCGGCGATGATCGCCTCGAATTCCTTCTCGAGCCCGCGATCCGCCGCCGCCGAACCGATATCGCATACTTGCAACACCGCGAACAGGCAGGCGCAGAACGCCGTGAGCATGAACAGCGTGATCTTGACGCGCCGCACCGGCACGCCGACGTTCTTGGCCGCGACCGCGTCCCCGCCGACCGCGAAGATCCAATTGCCAAAGCGCGTCTTGGCGAGCACGAACGCGCCGACGAGCGCCAATGCGAGCCACCATAGCAGCACTTTCGGAACACCGGGCACGAGCGGCTGGCCGTCGTCGAGCGTTTGCAGCACGCCGCTGTGGCCGAGCCACACAAACAGGCCGTGAAACGCAACGCCCTGGAACAGCGTCTTTGCGAGCCAGTCCTGCGCGGCGATGTCGCCCACACCCGACACGATCGTGCGATCGGCGAACAGGATCGAGAGCGCGAGCGTGAGGCCGCGCAGGATAAATAGCGATGCCAGCGTGACGATGAACGAGGGCAGCCGCGTGCGCACGACCAGATAGCCGTTGACGGCGCCGAGCGCCATCGAACCCGCGAACGCGAACAGAATCGCGAGTGAGATCGGCCAGTGGAAATAGACCGTGGGAATCGCGACCATCATGCCGGCGAAGCCGATCATCGAGCCGAGCGATAAATCGAACTCGCCCGCGATCATCAGCAGGCAGGCGCCGACCGCGAGCAGGCCGAGGTATGCCGAAACTTGCGACCAATTCATGATGCCGTCGAGATTGAACATACCGGACCCGCCCGCAGCGAGGCCGAAAACGATGAAGACCAGCACGGTTCCGGAGATCGCCGCGAATTCGGGGCGATTCAACAGGCGCCGAAACCGGGATTCCCCGCGGATACGCTCGTCGGCGGAGGCCGGCACCGGACCTGCCGGCGGCGGCGCCGAGGCCGCACCGCCATGGGCTTCAGCGGTACTGCCCGGCATACTGCAGCACCTTGGCGACATTTTCTTTCGTGACGAAGCCGGGACCCGAGCTGATGTCGCGTGGCCCGTAGCTCGGAACGAGCCCGTAGGTCGCGAGCCGTTGCTGAAATTTCGGATTCGCCTCGAGCGCTTCGCGGATCTTGACCGGATCGGTGGTGTGATTTTTCTTTGCGATCGCGAGTACCGCGACCGGGATATACCCCTGCAAATAGGGCTGCTGGTCGATCGCGAATTGGATCGTGCCGTCGCGAATGCCTTGCGCATAGTCATCCGAGAAGTCGAAGCTAGCGAACCAGATCTTTCCGGCAAGGCCCATCTGCCGCAGCGACTTGAGCGTCGCCGCGGCACTGATGGGACCCAGCGCCAGCACGGCCTGCGTCCCCGGGTGATTGCGCAGGTAGGCGCTGACCTTCGACTCGACCGTGGTCGGATCCTGGCCGGTGTCCAAGGTGCAGCACTTGAAATCGACGCCGATCGCATCGGCAAAGCCGCGACAGCGCTCGAACGAAGCCGGATTGGTCGCGTAATGATTGACGCACAGAAATGAGCGGATGCCCGCCGCCTTCGCTTTCTCGCCCGCGGCTTTGCCGGCCGCGTATTCCGGCAGCCCGACGTGCATGATCGCGCCGAGCTGGGCGCTTTGCTGTTCGGTGCCGGAATTCATCGTGACCAGCGGGATGTGTTTGGCGGTGACCTTGGCGATCGAACTCTTGAGCACATCGAAGTCGGCAATCGAGACGATCACGCCGTCATAGTTGCGTGCCGCAGCCTGCTCGATCAGGCGCGCCATGTCGGCGATATCGCCGTTCGGCGGATTGCGATAGTCGGTCGCGACGTTGAAGTCTTCGTCGGCCTGTTTGATCGCGTTCTTGATCGTGTTCCACCACGGGTCGGAATCCGGTGCATGGCTGATCAGAACGAAGTGCGCGTCGGTTGCAGCCACGGCCGCGCCGGCGCCGCAAGCCCCGGCGCCGATCAGCACGATCGCGCCGAGCATGCGCAGCGCCGCTCGGCGACCCCGAAGTTTCATTGTCCCCACCGATGAAGGTGGTCGTGAATGACCGTCCAGCCCATGACGCCCCCTGCCCTCGGCCAAGAGTAGGGCAAGCCCGCGACCTCTGCAACGATTTGTTTAATCATTGCAATATTGGAAAATTAATTCTATTTGCCCGCGAGACGCATATATAATGAGTGGCATCGACGCCCGACCACGACCATGAGCGCGGCATGCAACAAGATTCCCACCTGATGCGCGACGCGATCGGCGACATCCAAACCGTCGATGCCTTGATCCAGCGGATCACCGACTCCTACGACTCGCTGCCGCGCCAGCTCAAAAGAGTCGCGACCTATGTCGAGCAACATCGCAGCCAGGTCATGGTGGATCGCACCTGCGACATCGCGAACGCCTGCGGCGTGCACCCTTCCGCGGTCGTGCGCTTCGCGCAGCGCTTCGGCTTCACGGGTTTCTCCGGCTTACAGACCGTGTTCAGGCAGGCCTACACCGGCCGCAACGCATCACCTCAGAGCTATCAACAGCGCATCCGCAAACTCATCGACGAGAACACCGGCAAGCTCTCGGGCGGATCGGTCGCGCGCGAATTCATCGCGGCCAGCCGCAACGGCCTCGCGGAGCTCGAGGCGAGTCTCGACGACAGCCAATTCGAAGCCGCGGTCAAGATGCTGCAGCAGGCTGAGAATATTTACGTGGTCGGCGTGCGCCGCTCATTTCCGGTCGCGACCTATATCGTCTACGCAATGCAGCACACCGCCAAGCGCGTGCACCTGATTTCCGGTTTCGGCGGCATGTATCGCGAGCAGATTCGCAGCGTCGCCAAGGGCGACGTCGTGATCGCGATCAGCTTCGCACCCTACGGCAAGGAGACGCTCTACTGCGTACGCGCGGCGCAGCGCCACGGCGCCAAGACGCTCGTGCTCACCGACGGGCAACTGTCGCCGCTCGCGCGCCACGCGAATGCGCATTTGTTCGTGAAGGAAGGCAGTGCGTTTGCGTTCCGTTCGCTCACGAGCACGATTTGCCTCTGCCAGGCGCTGTTCATCGCGCTGGCGTACCGACTCGAACTGAACGTGGAAGAATCCAAGGAGGCTGGCGGCTATGACGATTGAAGTGGCAGTGTTTGGCGCCGGACGCATCGGCAAGATCCATGCAGCGAATTTGGTGAAGCTGCCGGGCGTGCGCTTGAAGTACATCGTCGATGTCAACGCACCAGCGGCGCGTGCGCTCGCCGCGGCACACGGCGCACGCGTTGCGGATACCGAGGCTGCGCTCGGCGACGCCGCGATTGCGGCGACCGTGATCTGTTCGAGCACGGATACACACGCCGAGCTCATCACAAAATCGGCCGCGCAAAAAAAGCACGTGTTTTGCGAGAAGCCCGTGGACCTCACGCTCGAACGGGCGCGCGCGTGCGCCGAGGCGGTCACTCGCGCGGGCATCGTCTGCATGATCGGCTTCCAGCGTCGATTCGATCCGACCTTTTCGGCACTCAAAGCGCGCGTCGCCGCCGGCGAAATCGGCGAGCCGGAGATGCTCCTGATTACGAGCCGCGATCCGGGCGCGCCGCCGATCGAATACCTGAAGCACTCGGGCGGCATATTCAAGGACATGCTGATCCACGATTTCGATATTTTCCGCTGGATGCTCGACGATGAAGCCGACACGCTGCATGCGACCGGGAGCTGCTTGTCGGATCCGGCGATCGCGCAGGCCGGCGATATCGATTCGACCGCGGTCACGATACGCACCAAGCGCGGCCGGCTCTGCCAAATCAACACGGCACGGCGCGCGGCCTACGGCTACGACCAGCGTTTCGAATTGCTCGGAAGTTTAGGCATGCTGCAGGCCGGCAATGTGCGGCCGACGCAAGTCACCGCCTACTCGAGGACTGCCGTTTCGAGCGATGTCCCCGAGGCGTTCTTCCTCGAGCGGTATCGGGCCGCTTATGCACTCGAAATCGGCCATTTCTTCGAGGCGATCGAGCACGGCAAACCGGTTCGCACGACGGTCGCGGACGGCCTCAAGGCGCTGGAACTCGCGGAAGCGGCAACGCAGTCGTGGCGCGAACAGAGAATCGTCAGGCTGGGCGCGATGTGAGAGTGCCCGCGGGCCGGCGGATCGCGATCCCGGCATTTTGCGCGGCGCTTCTCGCGGCGTCGGCCGCCGCCTCGGCCGCGGCGCCGGCGGCCTTCGATCTCGAACCCGAGCGGCAGGTGCTGTCACGCCTGTTGGGTGCGCATGCCGCGCAATTCGAATTGGGACGCATCGCCGGCGGCGAGGGCCACGAACGGTTTCGCATTTCAGCGGCGCGCGGCCGCATTTCAGTCGATGGCAGCACGCCGAGCGCCGTGCTGTTCGGCGTGAACTGGTATCTGAAGTACGTCGCGCAGGTCCAGATCTCCACGAACGGAATTAGGCTCGGAACCGCGCGCACCTGGCCGCTGCCGTCCGCGATCATCGAAAAAGAAACGCCCTATGCCTATCGCTATGCACTGAATCAAAACGCGGATGGCTACACGACGCCCTATTGGCGCTGGCCGCGCTGGCAACACGAGATCGATGTGCTCGCGTTGTCGGGGATCAATGCGATGATCGTCGAGCGCGGCATGGATAGCGTGCTCTATCGCAGCTTCCGGGATCTCGGCTATGCGGACCTCGAGATCCGCCGCTGGATCACCCAACCCGCGCATCAGAACTGGCAGCTCATGGGGAACCTGTGCTGCTTCAACGGGCCGATCAGCAGCGCACTGCTGCACAAGCGCGTCGCGTCAGCACAGCGCATCATTCGGCGCCTGCGCGAGCTTGGCATCACGCCGGCGCTTCCCGGCTTCTACGGCATCGTGCCCGCCGATTTTCAAACCAAATTTCCGCAGGCCCACGTGATACCGCAGGGCGAGTGGGCCGGCTTCACGCGGCCGGGCTGGCTCGATCCGCGCGATCCGCTGTTTGCGAGGCTCGCGGCCGGCTTCTACCGCCACCAGCACGAGCTCTTCGGCGACAGCAGCCTCTATGACATGGAAGTATTCCAGGAAGGCGGCGGCGCCGGCGACGTTCCCGTGCCGCAAGCCGCGCGCGCCGTGCAGCAGGCGCTCTGGACCGCGCACCCCGACGCGAGTTGGATGATGCTCGCGTGGCAGGGCAATCCGCGCCAGGATCTGCTCGAAGGCGTCGACCGGCGCCACCTGCTGATCATCGACATCGATCACGACCGTGTGCCGCGCGATGATCGCAACGCGGATTTCCAAGCTGCGCCGTTTTTGTTCGGCGGCATCTGGGAATTCGGCGGCCGCACGACGCTCGGCGCGAACATCGCCAACATCACCGAACGACTGCAACGCCTCGGCCGACGCAACGGCAACATGGCCGGCACCGCGGTCTTTACCGAGGGCTTGGACACCAATCCGTTTGCGTTCGACCTGTTCACCGAGATGGCCTGGCGCGGCGAGCCGGTCGAAGCCGAGCAGTGGACGGCCGACTATGTCCGGCGCCGCTATGGCGGCGTCGATGACCACGCGCTGGAGGCGTGGCGACTTCTGCTCGGCACCGCGTACGGTATTCACGCGGACGACGTGAATTTCAACAGCGAACGCGATGCCGCTCAGGAGTCTCTGTTCGATGCGCAACCCGGACTCGACGTGCACAGCGCGTCGCATTGGTCGCCGCAGGCCATGCGCTACGATGCCGACCGCTTCAAGCGCGTGCTGCCGCTGTTATTGCAAGTCGCGCCGGCACTGCGCGGCAGCGAGACCTATCAGTACGATCTCGTGGATGTTGCGCGCCAGACCTTGGCCAATGAGAGTCGCCTGCTGCTGCCGCAGATCAAGAGCGCGTTTGACGCCAAGGATCCGTTGCGCTTCGAGTCGCAGACGCGCCGTTGGCTGCAACTGATGGACTTGCAGGATCAGTTGCTCGCCACCAACCGCAGCTTCCTGGTCGGCGCCTGGCTCGCCGATGTGCGCGGCTGGGCGTCCGGCCCCGAGGAAGACGCGCAGCTGCAGCTGGATGCACGTTCGATCCTGACGACTTGGGGCGACCGGAACGCCAGCGAGGGAGCCGACCTGCATGACTACGGCAACAAGGACTGGGCCGGCTTGACGCGCGATTACTACCGAGCACGATGGCAGGCCTATTTCGAATCGCTCGATGCCGAACTGCGCGACGGTCGGCATCGCGACTCGATCGACTGGTTCGCCCGCGGCGATACCTGGAATCACGGTACCGGAACCTATTCCGATCGGCCGCGGGGTGACGCGTATGTGATTGCGAAGCGCGCCGCCGCCGCGCTGAAACTCGAACCGTGACGAAAAAAATGCGGTGGAGAAGCTTGATGAGACCGATCGCTGCATGGCTTGGGCTCATCGGCATGCTCGGATGCAATCCGGGATTTGCCAACGTCCAATTGCCGGCATTGATCGGCGATCATATGGTGCTGCAGCGGGATGCGAAAATCGTGTTCTGGGGGTGGGCCGATCCCGGCGAGCGCGTGCAGCTCGAATTTCACGGTCGATTCTATGAAGCGCGCACCGACCGCGGTGGCCAGTGGTCGAGGACCGTCGGTCCGTTCTCCGCCGGCGGGCCCTTTGACCTCGTCGTGACCGGCCTAAACCGGCAGGTGATTCACGACATCCTGATCGGCGATGTTTGGCTCGTCTCAAACCAGTCGAATCGCGCTTTGGGCGGCAGCGAGGATGCGGAACAAGAAATTGCGGCCGCGGATTTCCCGCAAACACGGCTGTTACGCGTTCACCACACGATCGCATTGACGCCGCAATCGCCCGTGGACGCCGATGCCTGGGCTGCCGCGAGCCCGGCGAGCGTTGCGAGCTTCTCGGCGATCGGCTATTTGTTCGGCCGGGAATTGCAGCAGCGCTACCAAGTTCCGATCGGACTCATTGAAGCGAGCTGGGGTGGAACCGTTGCAGAAGCATGGGTGAGTGCGGCGTCGCTCAAGCGGTTCCCGGAATTTCGCGCATCGATCGAGTCCATGAGGAATCTTGCGGCGCCGCCCGCAACCGATCCCCCGGTGCCGATTCAAATGCCCATCGATCCCAATAGCCCGACGCTGTTATTCAACGGCATGATTGCACCGCTCACGCCGTACCGAATCAAGGGCATCCTCTGGTACCAAGGCGATGCGAATGTCGATCGAGCGGCGCAGTACCGCACGCTGTTTCCTGCGCTGATCGGCGATTGGCGCCGCCAGTGGGGCTACGCAGTGCCGTTTCTGTTCGTGCAGCTCGCGGGCTATGAGTCGAACCAACCGGAACCAGCCGAGTATCCGCGGGCCGAACTGCGGGAGGCGCAAGGCCTGGCGCTTGGGCTGCCCGACACCGGCATGGCGACCGCGGTCGATCTCTGCGATGAAAACCACGTTCATCCCAGAAACAAACAGGACGTCGCGCACCGCTTGGCATTGGCGGCTGCCAAAGTCGTCTACGGCGAGAACATCGTCGCGTTCGGACCGACCTTGCGGTCGATGAGCGTCGAAGGAAATCAAATCAGAATCAAATTCTCCGACGTCGGATCCGGTCTCGTGATCAAGGGCGGGTCGGGAGATCTCCGGGGATTTGAGATTGCGGGCGCAGACGGCCGGTTTGCGTGGGCGCGCGCGCAGCTCGATGCCGACAGCGTACTTGTGTCGAGCGAAGCGGTTCGGCAACCGGTCGCCGTGCGATACGACTGGCGCAACACGCCCGACGGCAACCTCTACAACCAGGAGAGTTTGCCGGCACTTCCGTTTCGCACCGATGCGCCGCCCGAGATCGCGGCGTCGAAGCTGCGTCAGTGAGACGTCGGCATCGGCGGCGGATGATAGGCATGCAGCGAGTCGCAGAGAAACTGCGCGTCGGCCTCATCGGCCCGCGCCCGGTCCTCGGCATCGCCATGGCTGCGCAGCGCGACACCATCGACTCGATACTCATATTTTTCGACGCGGGTCGCGCGGTCTTCGCGCAGGCGCGCGGGTTCCTCGCAGGCATCATTCGCGAACCAACCGACGAGCGCCGCTTCTTTTTGTTCTTGCGTCTCGGGCAGTGGCGGCTCCGCGGAGCCGTCATTGGCTTTGGCGAGCGCAGCCTGCGCGAGGGCTGGGTCGGCTGCGACGCCGATGCCGAGCCGGTAATAGTCCGCGAGCAAGCGCTGCGCGGCTTTATTGCCTTCGCCCGCGGATTTCTTGAGCCAGAGAAACGACAGAGCCAAGTCCTTTTGCACGCCGCTGCCGTTGTGTAGTAGCAGCGCCAGCTCGCGCGCGGCCTCGTGATGCCCTTGATGCGCGCTGATATAGAGCCAGCAGGCGCCGTTACCGTAGTTCCCGAGCCCAAAATCCCTGGTGGCGTAAATGAACATCGGCGCCGCGGCATTCGGCATGTTCGCGTATTTGGCCGCGTCGCAGCTCTTGTTCGCCCCCAACTCGCCGCCCAGGCGCTTGAGTGTGATGTCTCCGAGCGTCAAGTTGTTAGGATCAACGATTTCAATGTCGGCCTTGCTCCAGGCATAGCCCCGATAGCCGCTGCCGCGATGCGCCGGTGCATCCATGAGATCGCCGCGGATCTTTCGCGCATCGACGTAGCGGCCGTTGAACATGCTTTCGCCGAGCGGATAGAAAATGTTCGGAACCCCGACGATCAACTGGAAATCCGCTCCCTTGCTGACGACATCGACATCGATCAACGGGTGATGCGTGCTGCTCGCCGGATACGTGAGTCGCCACGTGCCGCCGAGATCGTAGGTAAAGACCCGATCCGCGATGAATTCAGGTTTGGCGGGTTCAGGACCGCCGCCGGAATGCGCGGCATCGACCGGATTTGCATCCGGCCTGATCGCATCATTCGCGAGCTTGACCAAGGCTTGATACCAGGCCGGGGTCGCGCCATTCGGCGCCGCTGCACTCGATTGCGCGGGCGGTTTGCCGGCCGCAGGTGGTGGTGCCGCGCCGCTCGCGGCCAGCGACGCAAGCTGCTTGCGCTGTGCAGCGGCCAGTTCCTTCTGCGCTTGCGCCGGGCCGATGCTCGCGTGCCAGCTACCGCGCTCTGCGCCCTGCGTCGATGCGCCCCCGGTCCAGATCACCTCGCCATTGATTTCGTCGCCGGAAACCGTGCCCGTATAGACCGCCCGCAGGCCCTGCGCCGCCGAACCCGGAATATTCGTGCGGTGAATCACGACACCGCCACCGACGCCAGGGTCAAATCGCTCCACCACGAGCGTCGCAGCGGTGTTCGACTGCGGCCAGACCGCGACGCCGCGCGGGCCCTCAAAGGTCCAAGTCGCGACATTCCCGCCGATCTTGCCGGCCGCGCACTGCTCGTTCTCGCATTCCGTGATCGCGAGCGGCGTGCCGGGTCCTGAGCGACCGGCGGCGACGCTCGCCTGCACTTCCGCAGCGGAAAGCGCGCGACCGTACAAGGACACCTCACCGATGATGCCTTTGAACCGCGCGCAGGTCCCCGAGCCTCCGATTGCGAAGCGCCCCGAATTGCGCGTCTTCCAGTGTGGGGCAGGCACCGTGTTCACGAGCGCGCCGTTGGCATAAACGCTCCACCCGGTGTGTCCATCCATTGCGATCACGACCTGCGTCCAGGAATCGACCGGCACGTATTTTTGAGCGACGCCCATGCCCTTGCCCGGCGTGTCGCGGCCAATCGCGAGCTGATAAAAGCCGTCTCCGGAACCGCAGGGTCCGCGCTTTCCGGCGATATGTTGTTCCTGTGGACTGGTCGGGAACACCCATGCCTCGAGCGTCCATGGCGAGCCGTTCGGAATATCGAGTCCCGGCACATTGGGCACTGTGACCGTGCGGCTGCCATCGAAATAATAGGCGTCGCCGTTCTCGCCCCGCCAGCTGCCGATCAGTCCCGGCGGCGCGGACGTCTGCGCGGTCAGGGGCGGAGGTGCGAGCGGCCAACCGAAGACAATAAAAAGCGACACGCGCCAGAGCGAATCCCGAGAATATCGCGGCATCGTGACTGCTCCTCCGCGAGAGGTACGCGCATAGTCGAAACTGCGCAAAATACTACGCTGGTTCCGGCGACTTGCGTATGGTGCAGCCGCACCCGCAGGCTAATTCTCGGCTTTCGTCCAGCGGGAATCGGGGTTGAATTCCTGCATCGATTTTGCGATCGCGGCGGTTTGCTTGCCGAGATCGCGCTCATAGACGACGCCGTCGCTCGCGATGATAAAGGTCTTGACGCCGGTCGAGCGGTATTCGGCCGGAAAAGCCGCGAATGCAAATCCATCGGTCATCTTGCCGTCCACGAGGTAACTCTTCGCGCCGCCCGAGGCGTGCTTCCCCTGCTGCGTCAGGATGCGGTAGTAATAGCCGCGATACGGCGCCAGGGCGCGCGTACTCTCGTGGCCATAACCTTCGGCAGCCGCGGCCGCAAGCAGCGGCCCGATCGGACTCTGCGGCTCGCCGGCGGCTGGCCGCCAGAACAGGCCGTTGTGCGTGCCCTCGTCACTGAGGAATTTGCGCGCAAACTCGTCGTGCTGCGAATCGCGATATTCTTTTTCCGCCACGACCAGCTCGTGGCAGACGCGAATGGCCGATAATTCGTTGCGCCCAACGCGCCGGTAGAGGATCTCGCGCTTGCCGGCGGCGGTATCGAAGTACCAGGAGCCGCTCTTTTCGACGAGCGGTATCGGAGTGGGCCAATTCTTTGCGCCGATAATCAAGGTGGTCGTCCCGTCGGGCTCCTTGACGAGCCGATGCATCTCGCCGTATGCCCGTACGAAATCCGCACGGCCGCGAGCGTCCTCGGTTTCATCGCCCGAAGCGACCAGGTGCTTGGCTTCCGGTCCTAGTAGTTCCAGCATTGCCTTCTCGTCGTTGGCTTGTGCTGCCTTGAACAGCGAACTGCTCGCCTCCTCCGGGGATGCAAATGTCTTTTGCCCCGGTTGCTGCGCGATCGATGCGAGGGGAAAGCATCCCATCAGCAGCGCAGCGCATGCGGCTGGTTTCGTGAGCCTGGCCCATTCAAACGTGCCGATCTTCAGATTCGTTCGCCGCATGTGGCGTCTCTCCATTTGCAGATTTTTATGAGCCAGAGACATCATGAGCATCGATTACCGCGGCCTGCCGTGGCCGCCGCCGCCGTGGCTGCCGCCCCCGCCGCCTACACGTCCTCCACCACCGAAGCTCGAGCTTCCGCGCGAGGAAAAACCTCGTGCCTGACCGCCGTGCTCATAGCCGCTGAACGCCCCCGAATGCACGCCGCTCTCGCCCTGCGGTTCGGCATAGCCGCGGGCGGCCTGGTTGCGCCCGCCGAACGGATCCCTCGCCCCGCCGGGCCGATTTTCGGCGCCGCCCGGGCGCTGCGCATTCTCGCCGCGGCTTGCGTTCATGCCGTGCTCGACATTGGCCGCGACGCCGCGCTGGCCGCCGCCGCGGTAGTACGCGCTGCGGTTGTAAAAGGTACTGCTCGTGGAGTAGTACCTGCCGTGGTTATAGATCGGGTAATGGTTGTGCCAATCGAATCCCCAATGTCCCCAGCCCCATCCGAAGCCGCCGAAGAAGCCGATCCCGAATCCGACGCCGAACGAAAGATACGGGCCGTCGTACCAGATTCCTGGATACGGGTACCAACCCGGCCAAGCGAGGATCGGATCCCCGTAGACCACCCAAGGATCATACGCAGGCACGTAAACGACGTCGGGACTCGCGGGCTCGATCTCGATCGATGAATCTTGATCCGCGACGGTTTGCTGCGGCGTGCTCTGTAGATTTCCCGCGGCCTGCGCGCGTTGACGCATCACCTGCACCGCATTCATGACGTCCTGCTGCTGGTTGTAGTAGGCGTCGCCCAGCGATGAGGTCCACGAGAGGTTCTTGTCCATGTTTCCAAGCACCGAGGGAAATGCCGCGAGCGCCTTGACGCTCGGGTCCCACGGCTCTTGGTCTACCATCTGGGCCAAGTCGTTGCCTTTCACATCGGCATGCGCCTGCGCCCAGCGATCGGCGATCACGATCTGCTCCGGAAACGTCGAGGCCGCCAAGATCTGCGCCACCAGCGAATCCGGATACAGCGCGATCGGCGCAACCAGCTGCTGCAACTGTTCAGGCGTCTGTTGCGTATACGGTATCGGCGACTGTGCGGCGGGCGGTGCTGCCTGGGGGTCGGCTTGAGCGGGCAGATCCCGCGGCCAGATCGCAAACAATACCGCTAACGGCAGCAGCAGAGCCAGAACGCGGCGGCCCAACCGGGGCACCGAGATCTCTTCCGTATGCTCGAAGATTTCCATGTTGCTAATTCCCCCTTCGTTCGTCGTCGCGGCCTCGGCTCACGGCCGCTCAGCATGCCGCGAGTATCAGCGGGCCGCCGCATACGGTATGTACGGGCTCGCACAGAAGTATGAATATCTTGAGCCACGACACAACTTCTGACAGGTGAAAAAGCGCGCGGTTCCATCAAGTGGAGCCTCCGTTAGCCCTCGAGTTCCCACGGGATCCGTTGAATGCCAGGGACATCGAGTTGGGCAAATCTCGCGAGGATCTGCGCGTAGCCCCCGGGACCTGCGTGGTAGCTGAAGATTTCCTTCATCGTCACGACATCCTCGAGCTTCCACCAGCGCGGCATGTCGTGAAGCGCCTCCGGAATCAGTGGAATGTGCTCGAACAAGCAGCAGGCTACACAGGCCCCAAGATCTTCGTTGGCGGTCGCTGCGGGCGGCTGCCGACAACACCATCCCGCGTAATCGTAGATCGCGCGAACCAATGTCTCATTGCGCTCGGCATAGGCGGTTTCGAATGCCGCGTTTAAATCGATCCATACCCTGTAGGGCGTATCCGCCTCGGCGATCGACGCCGCAAACTGATCGAAGCGTCGCAGCGCCTCCTCCTGCCAGTCATTATTCACGGGCTAACTTTCTTTCCCGCCCCATCTCCAAGCCGGCGGCTCCCCCTTCGCATAGCAGATCAGCAGCAGCAGCAAGCTCATCGCGACAACCGCCAACACGAATTCCCCATGGTGACGCGGCAGCAGCGCCAATGCCATGGCCGCGATTGCGCCGAGCCAGACGAATAGAACGAGCCAACCCTGCCAGGCGATCGGCGGACCCCAGCCCCATCCATAGCGCTTCGCCGGAAACCAATAGCGTCGCTCATTGCTCATGTGTGCGGCATCCTGAGAACTGCAATCGGTGCATTCTAATCGAACGGCCTAGGGCGGTACATGAATGCGAGCCTTGATGTGCTTGAGGTTCGCAACGATCGTGAAGGTCATGATGACCAGCAAGGACCACGAACTCCATTTGCCGAGGTGCACGACCGCCCAAGCGCCCAATTGATTCGGGTACCTCCAGACGCCGAAGAACGTACCGATGTTCTCCGCGAGCCAAATGAAAAAGCCGGTCAGCACGAAACCCAACAGCAGCGGCATGCGGCGATCCCGGTCCAGCGGGCGAAACACGATGGTTGCCCGCGCATAGAGTCCCATGGCTGCAGCGGCGATATACCAGCGGTAATCGCCGATGTAGTGATGCGTGAAGAAGTTGGCATAGATCAGTAGCGCAATGATTGCCGCCATCCAATACGGCGGATGATGCCGGATACGCAAATCGAGCAGTCTCCAAGCCTGAATCACATAGCTGCCGACCGCCGCATACATGAAGCCCGAGAACAGCGGCACGCCGAAGATCTTGGTATAGGCGAAGTCCGGGTACGTCCAGGACCTGATTCCCGCCGAGGTCTTGAATACCTCGAGCACGAAGCCGATCAGATGAAACAGGCAAATCGCTTTGAGTTCGTCCCAGGTTTCGAGCTTCGCCCAGACCATCCACGCCTGGATGGCTACCGCGATCAGCAGCAGTGAATCGTAGCGCGGCACACCGAGCAAGCCGGTGCGCGGAACCGAGAAGACCGCCGCAAAGAACAGCGCGACGAACAGACAGGCACGCGCCTCCTTGAGGCCAAAATACCAGAACTCCGCGGCAAAACGTCGCAGGCCCGTCAATTGCTGCCGCGGCGAGAAATCGAGCAGATGCCGATCGAGCGCAGGCAGTAGCAGCGGTATGCCTTTGAGAACCCGGCGCGCCGAATTCAGCATCGCGTGTTCTCGCAACGTCGATTCAAGCGCCGATATCCCATGAGTTCCCATCTTCCCCGCACACCTGGCGATAGTCGAGGAAGATCCCGGCATAACGGCGCCGCAATTCCGGCCAATTAGGGCGGCCCGGCTCGGCGGCGAGCGCCGATGCCGAATGCCTACGGCGCACCTTCGGACAGAATCAGAACTTCGCCGTGAACGCGGCGAATATCTGTCGACCGAATATATCGTAAACGCTGTAGGTGCTCGCCGCTCCGCCGGCGACCGCATACGCGTTGATCAGCGGCGGATCCTTGTCGAGAATATTGTTCGCGCCGGCGCGCAGCTGCAGGATCTTATTGACGTTCCAGGTCGCCTCGAGGTCCAGATAGTTGTATCCCGGGATTCTGCCCGTGGCGTAATCATAGCCGCCGTAGATCGCGTTTTTCAGCGTCGGATCCGCCGTGTTGTTGTCCTCGCTGGTCGGGCCGATGAAGCGCCACGTCAAGGATGCAGAGACGTTCCAGGTGGTATCCCAAGTCGTGCGAAACAGGTGATGCCAGCGAGGATTGACGGTCTGGCAGGTTGCGCCGAACAGCCCGGCGCAGTCATAGGTGTGCGCTCCCGGATACGGCTCGCTCTCGTTGTGCAGCAGGTAGACGCCGCTCAAGTTGAATGAGACGCCGCCCAATCCGGGCGGCAAGTCCACGTGATAACCCAGTTGCACATCGAAGCCGCTGTTGAGCGCGGTGCCCAGATTGAATTCTTCTTGAATCACATACCCGCCGCCCGCGTTGCTGTTGCCGGTCAGACTGCCGGTGCTCGGCTGGCGCACGATCTGGCTGCAATAAATGGGATTGCCGGTGTTGGCACACGCGGACAAGATCACATCATAGGGATACGTGCCGATCTCATCCTTGATCTGAATGTGATAGTAGTCGATGCTGCCGGTCAGATGCGGAATCTGGCTCGGTGCAAAATTCACGCCGATCGTGTACGTGGTTCCCTGCTCAGGCTTGAGCGCCGGATTTCCGCTGGTTTGCTGCGACAACTGCGCGGCGACGCCTTGTGGGATCGAGCCGTTATTGTATTGGGCCGGTGTGACGCCGGTGCGCTCGCACTGGATCAGCGAAAATTGGATCGGTGGAGCGCAGGGATCCGCCCCAACTGCAGCCTGACCGACGATCGGCGGCGTAAACGCCTCCGCGATGCTCGGCGCGCGAATCGCCTTGTCGTAGGATGCGCGAAACCGATAGTCGGCAATGGGTGCGAATTGCACCTCGAATTTGTAGGTGCTCTGCTCACCGACGGTGGTGTAATCGGACAACCGGTACCCGGTATCGAATAGCAGCTCCTTGGCGCCGGGCCTGTCCTGCATCAGCGGCGCGCGCAGTTCGATGAACTCCTCCGAAACCGAAATGCTGTTGTCGATCGGCGCCACGGCACTGCCGAAGCCCGAGAGCAAGCCGCTTTCCTCGGCGGCGTCCGGCAGCAGATAGACGTGATCGTTGCGATGCTCGAAGCCGACGTTGACGGCGAACCCATCGGTTGCGAGCGGCGATGCGATCCCATACTGGCCCAATTTCCCGGTCACGTCGGCATGCAGCGTTCGCTCCGTCGACGTGCCATTGGCGGTTCCCAACTCATACAAGTACGCCAGTTGCTGCGGCGTGACCCCACCGTCCGAGAAGATATTGTAGGGAACGCAGCCTATCGCGCCGCTGATGCAGACCGGGTGGGCCGCGGTGCCCGTGACCTGCAAGGCATTCGCGATTGCTTGAAAATTCAAGTACTTTTCATTGGCGTCATAAAATGAAGTATAAAAATACTGCCCGTAAGCGTCATAGCTCCAGGCGTCCGCGAAATCACCCTTGGTGCCGAAAACGGCGCGGTAATTGATGTGCTCGAATTCGGTTTCTCGAGGCCCTCCCTCGATGTTGCGGCGGCCGATTTCGACCTGCGCACTCGCGGATCCGGGGTGCGCGGTATCGGCCGCAATTTGAGCGGGCGTGCAGAGTATGCTCTGCTGCTGCGCGCTCAACAGCGGATTGCTGCAATTGATGTAGTAATCCCCGGCACCGGTCGGGTCGAGAGGATTGGCGTCCTTGAATAGCGCCGCGGCAGCGACCTGTTGATGGGTTTGGTCGTCCATGAAGAATAATTCGGCATACGGCTTGAACGACGCGTTGATGTCGTCGTGCGCCATGAATGCGGCGTTGTAGCGATCGTCTTCACGCGTCAGATAAATGTACGGCTGCGAGTTGAACTCCGCCGGTGGGGTGGTCGCGACCGTGTTCCACGGCACGAAATCTTTTCCGTTGACGCTATACACGGTTCCTGTGTTGGGGCCGGTTGCGGGGTTGAACCAATTGGAGTTCGACGAACCCCCGCACGCGAGGCCGTTGACCGAGCCATTGCCCGCAAAGGTCGGAAATACGGTGCAGGCGCCATAATCGCGGGCACTGCTCGGCACCGGATCGGCGTGTCGGTAGCTCAAATAGGCGGTGACATTGCCCGCACCATCCGCAAAATTCGTACCCATGAGCATATCGAACGTCTTGTTGCGGCCATCTTGGGTCAGGCCGGTCGGCGGCGTGGCTCCGAACTGTCTCGCCAAGCCCTGCATGTACGTATCATCGTTATCGTGCAGGTTCTCGCCGTACTGCCCATCGACCTGAAATCCTTGGAAGTCGCGCTTCATGATGAAATTGACGACGCCGGCGATCGCATCCGATCCATAGGCCGCCGATGCGCCGCCGGTGACGACCTCGACGCGATCCACCAAGCCGACGGGAATTTGATCGAGATCCGGAGCCGGCTGTGCGATTGCGGTGTTCGGAGAGCCCACGCCGAGCCGCCGGCCATCGACGAGCACCAGCGTGCGGCCGGGACCCAAGCCGCGTAGGTCCGCGGTGGCGACGCCGCCCGGGGTGGTCAAGCCCGAGGTGCCGTTGCCGAGATCCTGGCCAAGGTCGTTGGTGAAATTCTGCGGCAGCAGATTGATGAGGTCGGTCACATCGGTCTTGCCGTAGACCTGAATCTCTTTGGCCGTGACGACTTGGATCGGGCTCGTGCTGACTTCGTTGGGCGCGGCGATGCGCGAGCCGGTCACGATGATATCCTGCAAGGGTTGTGATTCGGACTGCGCCGGGGATTCTTGCTGCACGGGAGCGGGAATTTCCTGTGCAAGCAAGGCGCTCGCGGCCGATCCCGTCGTCGACCCGAATACCGCAACCGTGTCGCGATTAGGCGTTTGCAGCGAGATCCCGGCGCCCTCCGGCAAGGCCGGCGCATTCACCGGAATCACCGTCACGGTGTTCTCATCGAGGTAGCGGTAGGTCAGGCCCGTGCCGAGCAGCAATTGCCGGAATGCCTCGTCGGCCGTGATATCCCCTTCGGCGCCGGCCGTGCGCAAATCGCGAACCACATTGGACAAGTAGAGAACTTGAAGACCGCGGCTCTGCGCGAGTTGCACGAGTGCGGGCCCCAAGCCCTGCGCGGCGATGTGGGTCGGTTTTCGAATCGAGGCGTTGGCATTCTCGGCCGTCGCGAGACCGATGATGAACACACAGACCGCCACCGCAAGAATTGCAATACGCATGAACGCTCCCGCGCCTCTCAAGAGGCATCTGATCCGAGCCGGCCAATGCGGCCGCCGGTTCTGATGGAAGTAGAGCGTTGTCACATAAAAAATGGGTGTGTGTTCAGTGCGCGCTGCCGTGAACGACGCGCACCGCGTTCTCCGTTTCAATGACTTTGATCGACGACTGGCTTCGCAAAAAATTGATCAGTGATGCAGGATCGGTCGATGAATAGACGCCGCTGATGCGCAGCCCCTGAAGCTCGCGGTCCTCGATGCTCAGCGGCCGCTGGTTGTAGCGGTTGAATTCCTCGGCCACCTCGCTGAGCGGCGTTTCCTCGAAGATGAGCCGCTGTTGCAACCAGGCGGTAGCGACCGAAGGATCGGCCCGCGTCGGCTTGGTCACGGTATGGGGCAGCACCGTGAGTTGCTCGCCCGCGGACAGAACGATCGCACCACCGCCGGCGCGGCTCGACTCTTCGTAAGTTTCGACTCGGCCCTCGACGACGGTCACGACCGTCTCGCTCTGCTTTTTGTAAACGTCGAATTCGGTCCCCACGGCGCGCACCTGCGTGTCGCCCGCACGCACGACGAAGGGTCGCTGCGCGTCCTTGGCCACCCGAAACAATGCCTGGCCTGCGAGCAAAGTCACGTCGCGTTGCCGAGCCGTGAGGCGAACGTAAAGTCTCGAGCGTGCATTGAGTTCGACGAACGATCCATCCGACAGCGCGATCGTGCGTTGCTCGCCGATGCCCGTCGCATAAAAAGCCGGCAGATCGACGCCGCTCCAGAAAAGAAATGCGACCGCGGCAAGCAGCGCGGCCGCCGCGGTTGCGAACGCCGCGCGCCGCGGCCTGCGCCACCTCGCATTCGACTCGGCGTGGGGCGCCGCGGGAGATGGCCCCTGTGCGGAACGCGAGCCGGCCGGCGAGAGCTCCGCGACGTCGGGCTCGCTGCGCGCGCGCGCGATCAGCGCGCCGATGTCGATCCTAGCGCCGGGGTCCGATTCCGGCAGCTCGGCCCATACTTCGGAAACCTCGAGATAGGCCTGAATGTGTTCGGGCGAGCGGCGCAGCCACTCGATGAACCGCAGCCGCGCCTCGCCGTCGACGTCGCCGGCTCGAAACTCGATGAACCAGGCCGATGCCTCGCCGACAACGGCCGGATGAGGCTTTCCGCTCGAGGGTCCGATTTTCATAGCGAGGTCCCACCGCCGGCCGCGCGCAGATTTCGGCAATATTCGACCGCGCGTGCCAGATATTTCTTGGCAGTTTCGCGCGAAACGCCGAGCTCATCGCCGACCTCTTGGACCGAATAGCCGGCGACCTTGTGCAACACCAGCGCGGTCGCCACGCGCGTCGGCAGATGGTCGAGAATACGTTCGAGCTCGCTGAGCTGCTGCGCATGCGCAACCTGATCCGGCGGGTCGTCGCTCGAGGCGGTCCGCAGTTCCGAGAAAACCTCCGCGATATCGACCGATACCGGTTCACACGAGCGTCGCACCGCATGTTGTTGAATCACGTGACTCGCGATCGTGAAAAGATACGCTTCCGGGCTGCGGATGTTTTCGTAGCCATCGACGCGCAGTAAGCGCAAGAACACCTCTTGGGCGAGATCCGGGACATCCGCGGTATTGCGCAGACGCACCGATAAGAAGCGGCGCAGCCGGCTCCCATATCGGGCCGCGATGCCCGCGACGAAGCTACGGTTGTCAGGTACAGCCACGCGGATCCGTCCTGGTGCGAATCGTCCCAGGGTATTAGAGCGTTTCCCGAATGAAAATGGGTATGCTTTAGTTCGGCTCCGGATCCCGAACCAGCTCCGACAGATCGACTCCGGGCGCCGCTTCAGCCTGCAACGCGCTGCGAACCCCGTCGCGATCGCTCGCGACCCGATTCTGGCTGCCCTTGAACTTGCCGACGATGCTCGTGACATCGATTTCAAAGCCCACGATCGCGCGCAGCATGCCGTCCAAGTAGTCCGCGGGCGCATCGCCGACATGCCAGCGGTTCGGCCGCGCGTGCTCATGGACGTCGGTGAGTTCTGTCACAAACTCCCGCAGCCAGGCCGCGTCCTCGACGAAGCGTATCGTTCCCTGCAGGTGCACGGTCGCGTAATTCCAGGTCGGGACCGCCTTGCCGTGCTCTTGCTTGCTCGGGTACCAGTTCGGCGAAATATAGTGGTCCGCACCCATGAATATCGCGAGTACCGCGGCGTCGGCCGCGAGTTCGCGCCACAGCGAATTGCCGCGCGCGATGTGGCCGCGCAGGCGCCCGCGACCGCCTTCGCGAAGCTGCGCCTGCATCGGAATGTGATTGGCGGTCAGCCCCGCCGAAGTCACCGCGACGAGCGTGCCGAGCGGGTGCCGCTCGATCAGCGCCTGCAGCACCTCGACACGCGTTTCCGCAAAGTGCGCCGGAACATACATGGCCTTCCTTAAAAACGGTAAGCGAGGTCGATACCCGTCGTGCGCGGCTGCGAGGTCAGCACGCGGTTGTAATCCGGGTTGGCCAGATTGAGCGCCGTCATGTTCTCGAGCGCCGGATGGTCGTTGGCGAGGTTGTTGCAGAACAGGGAGACATTCCAGTCTGAGCCGGATTTGACGCCGATGCGCAAGTTGGCGAGGCCGTAGCCTGGCAAACTCCACATCTGCCCCTGGTTGATCGCCACCAAGTCATACCGCTGCCCGGTGTAGGTGTAGTCGATGTGGGCGACCAAGGACAGAAGTCCTGCCAGATCGTGGATGTAATCGAGTCCCACATTGGCGGTGTACTCAGGTACGTCCGGCACCACGGTCGAGGTCGGGGCTCCCACCGGCTGGCCCTGCATCACGATCGTGTAGTGAGGTCCTGGCTCGAGCGTGGCATGGGTATAGGCGCCCGATGCCGACAGCGTGAATCCACCGCCGAGCAAGGTCTTGAGTTCGAGCTCACCGCCGTAGATCTTGGCATCGCCGGCGTTGTCGAACAGCGGATAACCGAACGGCAGTTCCTCGAGCTGGATTTGCGTCCAGTCCTCGTAGTACACGCTGGCATTGAGCGTCAGACGGCGGTCGAACAAGCGGGCCTTTTCGCCGACCTCATAGCTCCAGAGCGAGTCGGACTTGTACGAGGTCGGCCATTTGGAGTAGCCGAAGTTCGCCGGCGCGTTGGGGGGCGGGAAATTCGGCAATGGTTGGTTGCCGCCGCCGGGACGAAATCCCTTCGAGGCCGTCGCGTAGACCATCAGGTCCTTGCTGAATTCATAGGACAAGTTGAGCTTCGGATCCACGCCGGTCTCTGATTGTGAAATATCGGTCGTCGAAGGCGTCGCACCGCCGAGCGGTGAACCCCAGCCTGCAAAATACATCGATAGATCGCTGGTATAAGAGAACAAGCGCAAGCCGCCGGTAATCTTGAACGCGTCCGTCACGGCCCAGCTGCCTTCGCCGAACAGCGCCCACTGGCGAATATGCGCCGGCTCGTTCAAGCCCCAGACGGTCGTCGTGGCCGCGGGGGTCGTGAAGTTGGAAAAATCCACGTAGGAAAGGTTGTTCTGGCTCTGCGTGTTGAGCTGCCACTGGGACTTGAAGTCCGAGTAAAACACGCCGGCCACGCCCTTGAGCGGACCGTCCGCGGTCGATGCGACGCGTAGCTCCTCGCTGAATTGGCTCGAAGGATCGGTTTCCGTGCCCGCCACGGGCCCGGTGGCAGAGCCGTTGGGACCGTAGAACGGCAACTCACCGCAGCTCGGCGCGACCGTGATGCAGGTGAACGGATTTTCGAACGACTCGCTGGTGTCCTGGGTTTGCGTCGAAACCCGCGTCCAATGCGATGTGACCGACGTGAGTTCAAAACCCGGGGCACGGTAGTTGGCCGTGAGTGCTGCGAGCGTGAACTCATCCGAGTACGGCTCGGCGATGTCGAATGGCTGGTAGTGCGCCATCGTGCCCGGCACCGAGTCATACGCGCTCGGTCCATCCTGCGTCACACGCTGGTAGAAAATCGACGGCGTGAGCGTGAGGTCGTCCGTGACCTGCCACAGCAGCGTCGCGCGCCCACCGGACAAATGTTCGGCGTTCGATTGGGTGTAATCATGCTGGACCTGTGCGCCCAGCACATTGCCGCGGATGAAGCCGGTCGAATCCGGCAGCGGGAAATCGGAGAGCACGACGCGATCGATCCAGCCCGACGTGTGGCTGTCGGTGCCGATGAGGCGCAGCGCCATTTGGTTTTCGATCAACGGCAAATTAAGCATGCCGTTGATCGCGTAATTGAAACCTCCGCCCTGGGTCTGCGAGGTCGTGGCCGCTCCCGAGGCGTGCAACGCGGTGGTATCCGGTTGGTTGGTCACGAGCTTGACCGTGCCGCCCATCGAGCCCGCTCCATACAGCGTGCCTTGGGGTCCGCGCAGCACCTCGACGCGATTGAGGTCATAGAGCGAAGGATCGATGACCACCTTGCCGTTTTGTGCTGCGGCGGGTGAGGTCATCGGCACATCGTCGAGGTAGAAGCCCACGGTGGGCGAGTTGCCACCGGAACTGGTCATACCGCGCATTTCGAATTCCGTCTGGCCGGGGCCGTTTTGGCGCATCGAAATTCCCGGGGTCTCGCCGGCGAGCGTCGAAAAATCGACGATGCCGCGGGCTGCGAGGTCGGCTCCCGAAACGGCCGTCATACTGATCGGCGTGTCTTGCACGGTCGAAGAGCGCTTCTCGGCCGTCACGACGATTTCTTCGATGACTCCCTCTGCAGGCGCTGAGCTGCTCTCCGCATCGGCGGCTAGCACGGGCGCCGGCGCGAGCCAGAGTGCCGTCAGGCCGATTCCCAGGCCAGCAAGATTCTTAAGTTGCATTGATCGATTTCTCCCTAATGACAAGCCGCTCCCCCATTCTCGTCCCAGGATCTTTGAGTCCCTTTTTGGGTAAATGAATCGAACCACGTTACACCGGTGACCGCAAGTGAGCAGAATCGACCTGCGTTGCAGTGCGTGCGACGGGATCCGGGGTTCGGCAGCTAGCCGGGGATCAACATGCGCACCGCGGCGGCGCCCATCACGAGCGTCGCGATCCAGCCGAGTACGATGATTGGCCGGCTCGCGACATAGGCGCCCATGACCGACTTCTTCGATACCAGCAGAATGATCACCGCCATCAGAGGCACGGCCACGACGCCATTGATGACCGCGCTCCAAAACAGCGCCTTCATAGGGCTAATCGGCAGGTACTGAATCCCGAAGCCCGCGAGTACGCTGACGGCGATGATGCCGTAGAACCCGCGGGCATCCGTGGCCTTGCGCTCGAGACCGGTATTCCAGCCCATGGTTTCAGCGAGTGCGTAGGCGCCCGAGCCAGCGAGTACCGGCACGCCGATCAGGCCGACACCGAGGATCCCGAGGCCAAACAGGATGTACGCGAATTCGCCGGCCAACGGCCGCAGCGCGCTGGCCGCCTCGGCGGCCGTATTGATGTCGGTGATTCCCGCGACGTGCAGCGTGACCGCGGTCGCGAGGATGATGAAATAGGCGGTCAGGTCGGAGTAGAACATGCCGCTCCAGGTGTCCCAGCGAATGCGTCTCAATTCCGTTTTGGCTGCGCGCGCATCCTGCAACAACGGCGAACCGTTGCCTGCATGCATATCCTCGATCTCCTCGGAGGCTTGCCAGAAAAACAAATAGGGACTGATCGTCGTGCCGAACACCCCGATCACCACGGCGGCGGCGGCGGCATTGGGTGTGAAAACGGGCCAGACCGTACGCAGCAAGACCTGTTCCCAGGGCACGTGCACCGTGAACAGCACGGCGGCGTAGGCGAGCAACGAGAGCGTCAGCCATTTCAAAAAACGAACATAGCGATGATAGGCAATGAATATCTGCAGCAGCAGCGTGACGATCACGAAAACCGCGGTCATCAGATGGCGGTTGTAGCCGCTGATGAGTTCGGCCACTTCTCCCATGGCTGCAACGTCGGCGGCGATGTTGAGCGTATTCGCAAGCAGCAGCAAAGCCACGACCGATTTGATGATCCACGGCGGGAACGCGTCCTTGATGTTGGCGGCGAGTCCCTTGCCCGTGACCCGGCCGATCGAAGCGCAGATATATTGGATCGCCGACATCAGCGGGTACGCGAGCGGCATGGTCCAGAGCATGTTGAGCCCGAATTGCGCACCCGCTTGGGAATAGGTCGCAATGCCACTCGGGTCGTCGTCGGCTACGCCCGTGATGAGCCCCGGCCCAACCCGCGCCAGCGGGTGTTGCTTCAAGCGCGTCCATGCCTTCTGCAGCAGGCCGCCCTGCACGCGCTTCAGCACGCGTAAGCCACGATTGCGCAGCGGTCCATCAGGCGACGGCAGCCGGTATGGATGTCGTTCATGGGCAGCATGGGTGGCTCAAAATACCATCATCTCGTGACAGTCACACGAGCCGGCCGGCCGCGCCGGCGCGCTCGCGGCGGCGATGCGATCCCTGCAATAAGCATCGCTGATCACCGGTCTACCGGACACCAATGCCGTCAAGCCGCGCCCGCAGCGTCGGCGGGCTTTTTATTGGGCGGCGCCTGTAACCAATCGGGCAGATCCAACGAATTCATCAAAAGGAACCTGGGTCATTGAGGGAAGAGCATCTCAAACGCCTATTTTCGCAGAGCCTCGCCGGTGACGAGCAGGCTTACGGTCAATTCTTGACCGAACTATCGGCGCTGCTGCGGGCATTCCTACGCCGGCGCCTCGCGCGCCTGCCCGATCAAGTCGAGGACCTGGTGCAGGAAATTCTCGTGGCGATTCACAATCAGCGACAGACCTACGCTGCCGGCCAGCCGCTGACGCCCTGGATTTACGCGATCGCGCGCTACAAACTCATCGACCTGCTGCGGCGACGTTCCCGCTCCGATTTGCTGCATGACCCGATGGACGACGATGCGGAACTGTTCACCACGGCTGATGCGCAGGCCGCGGAGGCTCGATTCGACGTCGCGAAGCTGCTCAAGGGCTTGCCAGATCGACAGCGCCTGCCAATCTGGTATGTGAAAATCGAAGGGGCCTCGGTCGCCGACACCGCCGCGCGAACCGGGATGTCGGTGGCGGCGGTTAAAATCGGCATTCACCGCGGCCTCAAGGCGCTCGCAGCCACGATACGGAGCACGGCGTGAAAACCGACGACTTGGTGAAGATGCTCGCGGCGGGCGTCGAACCCATCGACGCCCGGCCGATGGCTCGCCGCTTTCGCCTTGCGCTTGGCGCAGGCACGCTGATCGCCGTGGCCTTGACGGCAGGCATCCTGCACCTGAATCCCGCGCTGTCGCATTATCTCTCGGAACCGATGTTTTGGATCCGGGAGGCCTATTGCCTTGCCTTGAGCGCCGTCGCACTCGTGGCCGTGCACCGGCTTGCACGACCCGGACGCCGCCTTGGGCTCGTACCGGCGGCGCTCGCGCTCGTCGTGATCGCGATGTGGGCTCTCGCGGTGGTCGCGCTCGCGCAGGCGTCGCCGCAGAGGCGTCCTCAGCTCGTATTCGGCGCAACTGCCGCTGTGTGTCCGTTCCTGATTGCGCTGATCGCCGCGCCCTTGTTGATCGCGCATCTGTGGATCATGCGCAATCTAGCGCCGACACGGCTCGCGCTCGCGGGAGCCGCCGCGGGTCTTGCGGCCGGATCGATGGCTGCGCTCGTGTATACCTTGCATTGTCCCGAGCTCGCAGCGCCGTTCATCGGCATCTGGTATCTCTGCGGTATTCTGATTCCGACGATGCTGGGCGCGTGGCTCGGACCGGCGCTGCTGCGCTGGTAGGCGCAGCCGCAATTGCCGCGAAAATAAAGAACACCGACTCTGTAACCTTTCGTGCCTCGAGAGCGAACTAAGGGAAGACCGACATCCAGTCGTCACCCTACACGCAAACGAGGACATTCAAATGAAAACGGCATTTTTTGGAATCGGCGCACTATCGTTGATCGCGGCTTGCGCGGCCGGCGCGGAAGCGGCCGATTTTTCCGCCGATGCGCACGCACTGATCGTCACGGCTTCCAACACGGCCGGCAACGCCCTACTGATCTACGACGAGAGCGGACACCTGCTCCAGCAGATTCCGACCGAAGGCCAAGGCGGCGTCAGCGGCAATGCAGGCGGGATCTCTCAGAACCACGAACGGCTCGCGGTCGTCAATTTCGGGTCGGCTAATGTCTCAGTGTTTACCAAGGACTCCGTGCGCGCGGGCTTGCGCTTCGAGTCCCTGATCCCCGCGATCACGAGCCCGGTCAGCGTCGCGTTCGGCAAGGACCACTTGTACATTTTGACCACGACTCACGTCGAGTCGCATCGCATCGACCGCAATGGTGTCAACGCGAGCGCGGACGGCGCGGCCTCGCTGCTCATCGGCGACGGGTCGGCCGCTCAAGTGGGGGTGCTGCAGGGCCAGCTGATCTTCAGCGAGAAGAGCAATGCGATCGAAACCGTCGTGTTGGACGGCCGCGGCGCGATCGCCGGAACGGCGACCCTCGTTGCGAACATTCCGAGCAACGTGAACGCGCCGTTCGGTCTTGCGACACGCGGCAACGATGCCTATGTCACGATTGCCCATGCGAACGAAATCAGCTTGGTGCGGGATGACACGGTATTGACGGTCACGGGTTCCGGTACGCAAAGCGCGCCTTGCTGGGTCACGCTCGACGGGCCGTTCTTATTCTCGGCGAACTCACCGAGCCAGTCGGTGTCCCGTTACGCCGTGTATGGCGAAAAGATCATTCAGGACGCGGCGGTCGTCGCAACCTTCGCCGGCAATCCGACCGATATTACCTACCGCCGCGGCCACGCCGCCGTCGTCGACGGGGACGGCGCGGTATCGCATGTCTCGGTTTTCGCGGTCGACGAGGACGGTAATTTCACACGCACGGGTCTCGCCACGATCAACAATGTCGCGACCAACGGCATCGCGATCGTGAGTGACGACGATCGCATCGATTATTGAGCGAGGTCGACCTTGGCCGGGCCGGTCGTGGCCCGGCCTATTTGCGATTGCTCGATCAAGCGGTAAGTCCGCGCGCCCGGGTCGGCGATCTCGTGCCGATTCGGGTAGTCGATATAGCCCTCGGCACCGCCGCCATAAAAAGTCTTGCGGTCGTAGACATTGAGCGCAGTGCCTTCGCGCAGGCGTTCGGGAAGATCGGGATTTGCGAGAAACCAACGCCCAAACGCAATGAGGTCGTAGTTGCCCTCGTGCACCGCAGCTTCGGCGGTCTGCGGCGTGAAGCCGCCCGCGCCGATCAGCGTGCCGTTGTAGAGGCTGCGAAACCGCCCGTTGCGCAGCGGTTGGGCCTGCGAGCGGTCGGCCTGCGGATCGACCGACAGGGCGCCGACGCGTGGCTCGGTCAACATCAGATACGCGAGCGGGAACGCGTTCAATCCCGAGACCGCATGATCGTAGAGCGCCTCCGGATCCGAAGAAATGGCCTCAAAATAGGTCTGGTGGAGTCTGCCGGTTGCGCGGTCAACCGCGGTCGGCGATAGGCGCACCGCGATGCGACCGGGGCCGAGTTCGGCCACCAGCGCGGCGACGACATCGAAAAGAAACCGGCAGCGATTTTCGATCGAGCCGCCGTAGCGATCCGTTCTGTGGTTGATGCCGTCGCAGAGGAATTGTTCAACCAAATATCCATGCGCGGCGTGCAGTTCGACGTAGTCAAACCCGGCGCGCACGGCGTTGCGTGCCGCGCGCACGTAATCGTCGATGACGCGCGCGACCTCGCCGGTTTCGAGCGCCCTCGGCGTCGCCGCCGGCTGGTCCCAGTTGTAGTCTCCCGCTTCCGCCCCGGGACGCAGCGCGACCGCCGAGGAGGACACCGGCGGCAGCGGCAGATTGCTGCCGCGGACCAGCGGATGATCGCCGATCCCGGGTTGCGCGACCCGGCCGGCGTGCAGTAACTGGCAGGAAATCAGGCCGCCCTCGCGGTGAACCGCGCCGGTCACGGCGCGCCAGCCGTCGACTTGCGCATCGGTCCAGATCCCCGGCACATGCCCGCTGCGTTCGCGCACCGCCTGATAAATCGTCCAGACCGGCGTTGCCTCGGGAGAAATATGCGTCGCCTCGGTGATCACGAGCCCGCCCCGCGAAGCGCGCTGTGCGTAGTAGACCGCGGTTTGTGCAGTTGGCGCGAGCGTGAACTCGTCGGCCCTGGTGCGGGTCATCGGTGCCAGCACGACCCGATGGTGCAAGTCATGACCGCCGACCCGGCGGGATTCGAATAGGGAACGAGCGGCCACTGCCGCACCTTGACAGAGTCAGATACTCAATCGCAACTGTCGACCCAAAGGCGCCGGGCCCTACAGAACCATGCCGGGCGTCGCACGCGTAAGAAATTTCTGACGCTCGGCCGTCTCACCGGCCGGCTATCGACTCACCGGCGCATCGAGCAGACTGTGCTCGTGCCTTGCGCCACGTGGCTGCAGGGATCGGTCGTGGGTCCGGGCCGAATTCTAAGTTGAAACATGCTGATGACTAAAATAGTCGTCGGAAGCTCAAATTCACCACGCCGTGGACGCCAGTGGGGGGCTTGTGGCCGCGCGTGATGAGTTCATCGACATCGCACCGTGAGGCACCCATGCGTTGCAAGATCGTCACGACCAATGTCCGCCGCGTACTCTGTGTGCTCCCGGCCTATGCGCCTTCGTTCGGGACATTCTCCCATGCGCTGCGCCTGGTCGGCGCCAAGGCGTTCATGCCGCCGCAGGGCCTGTTGCTGATCGCCAATTACCTGCCGGAGAGTTGGCCGGTGCGTTTCATCGACGAGAACATCAAGCGCGCTGTGCCGGCGGATTTCGCGTGGGCCGACGTCGTGCTGGTCACGGGCATGCACATTCAAGCCGCGCAAATTCATGATATCGGCGATCGCGGCCGGGCGGCCGGCAAGCCGGTCGTACTCGGCGGGCCCTCGGTCTCGGCGACCCCGGAGAGCTACCCCGATTTTGATTATTTGCATATCGGTGAGCTCGGCGACGCGACCGATCAGTTGATCGCCGAGATCGATGCCTGCGCCCTGCGCCCGCGCGAACAACGGCGTTTCACGACGCAGCAGCGGCTGCCGATGGCGGATTTCCCCGTACCGGCGTATCACCTCGTCGCTCTCGATCGGTATTTGATCGGCACGCTGCAGTTCTCGTCGGGCTGTCCGTACCAGTGCGAATTCTGCGACATTCCGGCTTTGTATGGGCGGCAGCCGCGCCTCAAGTCGCCCGAACAGTTGATCGGCGAACTCGACTTCATTCTCGCGCAAAAGCGCTATCCCGCGAGCATCTACTTCGTCGACGACAACTTCATCGGCAATCGCAAAGCCGCTCGCGAGATGCTGCCGCATCTGATCGCCTGGCAACGACGCCATGGCTATCCGGTATCGTTCTCCTGCGAGGCGACACTGAACATCGCCAAGCAGATCGATATTCTCGCGATGATGCGCGAGGCGCGTTTCGATGCAGTGTTCGTCGGCATCGAATCGCCCGATCTCGCCGCCCTGCGGGCCATGAAGAAGGGGCAAAATGCCTCGATCCCGATGTTCGAGGCGATCGAGACGCTCAATCGCCATGGTCTCGAGGTCGTCTCCGGAATCATTCTCGGCCTCGACACCGACACCGCGGAGACCGAGGCCGATCTCAATGCATTCGTCGACCGCTCGGGGATTCCGATGCTGACCATGAACCTGCTTCAGGCACTGCCCAAGACGCCGCTCTGGGATCGACTCGCGCAGGTCGGACGGCTCATCGAGGACAGCACGCGCGAGAGCAATGTGCGTTTCTTGCGGCCCTACGACGAGGTCGTTGCGACTTGGCGGCGCTGTATCGCCTATGCCTATGATCCGCAGCGGCTCTACGCGCGCTTCCTGCATCAAATCGAGGCGACGTACGCGAACCGCTTTCAGGCGCCCGCGAGCGGCCGCCTCACGCGAGCGAATCTCAAGCGCGGCGCGACGCTGCTGTTCAAGCTATTGCTCTGGGTGGGACTGCTGTCCGATTATCGGCGCCCCTTTTGGCGCACCGCATGGCAGGCCATCAAGCGCGGTCAGATTGAATCGCTGTTCGGTGTCGGTTTCATCTCTTATCATCTGATCAATTTTTCGCGCGAAGCGCTGCGCGGCAATCAGAATGCCTCGTTCTATTCGGCGCGCGCGCGGCTCGCGACCGCGGCGGAATCACGAGCGGCGCAAGTGTAGCAGCACGACTCGCACGTAGCCGATCGCCAGTACCAGGCCGCAGATGCTCGAGCCGATCAGAAAATCGTCGACGATCATTTCAATCCGTCGCGTGCATGCATCGATGCATCGGACCTCGAGCCGACCATCGAACGATTGATGGGCTTTGCGAGCAAGTACCGATCGCCCAACCACTTGAGGGCGCTCGCCATCGCCTCCGTGTAATTCGCCGTGGGCAGCGATTGAATCTTATGGTGTGTTTCACTCGTCATTTGCCTGCTCCTCAACTACTCAGCGCGCTGCCAGACCGGCAATGAAATCGTCATCGGCAGGGCAGGATAAATTCGGCCCGGACGCCGCTTTGCCGCGATCCGATCGATCACTCACCTCATGTTGTGAAGAGACCCAGAGGCGATTCGAATCGGCGCACTCGACCCCGAATTGAAACAGTGAGCGCATCGACGCGGCGCGAAAATCAAACGCCGCGAGCGTCGGGTAAGCGGTGGGGATCGCGGAATACTGAAAGCTCGCGCCCTGCAGCTGCGCGTTGGTGGCGGTCAATTCGAGCGTGGTCCTCATCATGTGCGTCAGGGCTGCCGAAATGCTGTGCGAGACGATCGGCCTGAAGCGTAGCGGGATCGATGCCGGCTCCTCGCTCAAACGTCCATCGACGATCACGTAAACCTCGGGCGCCGGCCGATGTGCGAGATCCAGGGACGGCAGCAGCAGGGCGCGCGGAATCAGAAAGGGAGCCGTGGCGCTGCCATCGACGTGCGCCTCGCTGTATTCCCCCCAGCCGTCGTGCACGCGGATGATCACCGGCGGAAAAATGCCGGGCACGCTCGCGGATGCGACCAAAATATCCCGGAACAGCGCTTTCGCATTGGCGCCTCCGTTCAACGCGACCGAGCCGAGATCCCAGACCACGGTTTCTCCGGTTTCGACGTTCGTGGTTGCAACGAGCAGCAAGCGCCCCGACGCCGCCTCACGGGCAACGGCTTGCATCAGCGCATCGCTGAGGAACGCATCGACGAGCCGCTCGAGCGGCCTGCCGCGATAGGCGCTGGAGCCGAAGATCACGCCGAGATGGCGCGACTGCAACAGATGCTCGGCGCGTCCGCTGGTATAAGCATCCATGAGTTGTTGGTCCCATTCGGGACCGAGAAACGCATACGGTGCGAGCAAGGCGCCGACGCTCACGCCCGTAACGACCGCATACTGAGGGCGCTTTCCTGAGCGCGACAGTCCCACGAGCGCGCCTGCGCCGAACGCACCGTCTGCGCCGCCGCCCGAGAGTGCGAGAATTACGAAGGGCCGAGTGCCTCGCGCATCCTGCGCCCGGCGCGCGACGCGGCCCATGGATTCGTAAGTGAACCGGTGATCGGCGCCCATCATGCGTATGTTGCTCGGCGAGTTCGCCGCAACGTCCGTCGATGGGGTCAATGGAGCCCTGAGCGCAACCGGGGCGCAGCCCTGCAGTGTCATCAGGCCTGCGAGCCAGGCGCCCACGACGCCCATCTTGAATTTTTGCGGCACCCGACTCAATGCGGCGACGCCTTGACCAAGGGCCTGAACAAGCGAGCCGTGGCGCTGCGAATCGGCTTCGCGATTGCATTCAACAGCGGCGGCAGCGCGCCGACGAGCCCGAGCGTCGCGAGTGCCGTGATGACTTCGATCGCGATCGAAATTCCACGCCAATACACGCCGAGCCCCAGGCGGATCCGCGCGCCCGCCCCGATCGGCCATAAGTCGTTGCCGAGGCTTGCGTGCAGGCGGGGAAATACAGCGATCACGGCGCGCCTGCGATGCGCATCGCCGTGGCCGGATCGGCAGGCGGCTGTCCGGCACCGCCTAGCGCCTTGTAGATCGCGACCACCGCGACGTTGACCGCCGTTTCCGCCTGCGCCACCGAGTCTTCCGCATCGAGTTGCGTGCGCTGTGCATCGAGCAACACGAGGAAGTCCGCGACGCCCTCGCGATACTGCGTTTCTGCAAGCTCCGCGGCGCGGCGCGACGCCGCGACCTGTTCGGTCAGGCTCTTGAGTTGTTCCTGCCGCGTGCGATAGGCGACCAGACCGTTCTCGGTATCCTCGAGCGCCGTCAGCACGACCTTCTCGTAGTTGGCGGCTGCGGCATCGGATTGCGCATTGCTCGCGCGTAGCCGCGCGCGCACCGACCCGAAGTCGAATGCGGCCCAGCTCACCGCGGGTGTGACCGCCCAAGCGCGTGAATCGCTGCCCGAGGCGGTGCCGAACAATCGACCGACGTCGCCCGAGAGAAAGCCCACGAATCCCGTGACGCTGACCCGCGGAAACAGATCGGCCGTCGCAACGCCGACGCGCGCGGTTGCGGCGGCGAGCTGCTGCTCCGCGGCGCGCACGTCGGGCCGGCGGCGCAGCAGTTCCGTCGTGTCGCCGATCGGCAGTGCTTTCGCATAGACCGCTACCGCGGCCGGCTGCAGCTCCGCATCGAGCGCGCCCGGCCGCTGGCCGAGCAGCACCGCAAGCCGGTAGCCGGCCTGCTTTTCCGCCGCCTCGAGCGGCGGAATCGAGGCCTCGGTCGCCTTCAAGTGCGCGAGGCTACGCTGCACGTCGAGTTCCGAGCCGCGACCCACTTGATCGCGAAGCCGCGTGAGCTCGAGCGTCTTGCGTTCGGTGTCGAGATTCTCGCGCGCGACCGCGAGACGCCGCTGGGCGCCGCGCAGCTCGAAGTAGTTGCGTGCCACCTCGGCCGCGACCGTGACCTCGGCGTCCCGATAGTTCGCCTGCTCCGCCCCCAGGTCCGCACGTGCGGCCTCGACCGAATGGCGCACGTGGCCGAACAAATCGAGTTCCCAGGACGCGTCGAAGCCGAGACTGTCACTTTGGATGTTGAAGCGATCCGACCCAAACCCGGGCTGCTGCTCGTTACTGTGCGAGTAATCGGCGCCCAACTGCACGTGCGGCGCATAGTCGAGCTTTCGCTCGACGAACACTGCGCGAGCCGCCTTGACCCGATCGACCGCGGTGCGCAGGTCGAGGTTCGCGCCGAGCGCGCGCCGCACCAGTGCATCAAGTTCGCTGTCCTCGAACTCGCGCCACCAGAGCGCCTCCGGCGTCGCGGCGGCGAACTGCGGCGCTTGCGCGTTGACGAGCACTGCGGGCGCCGACTGCGGCTCGCGATAATGAGGACCGACCGCGCAGGCCGCGAGCAAGGCGGCGAAAGATACGATCGCAATGGCTTTTTTCATGTGATCAACCCGTGTGGTCGCTGAGTGAGGCTGCGCCGAGAATTCCGATCGGTGCGACCGAAGGCGGCTCGGCTGCGCGCTTGCCCGGCAGGAGCCTGCGGACCAGCACGTAGAACAGCGGCGTGAGCATCAGCCCGAACACGGTGACACCGAGCATGCCGGAGAACACCGCGATACCCATTGCATGGCGCATCTCGGCACCCGCACCGCTCGAGACGACCAGCGGCACGACACCCATGATGAACGCGAGCGAGGTCATGAGAATCGGCCGCAAGCGCAAGCGTGCGGCATCGAGCGCCGCTTGCAGCGGCGGCACGCCCTCCATCTCGCGGTCCCGCGCGAACTCGACGATCAGGATCGCGTTCTTGGCCGCGAGCCCAACGAGCACGATCAATCCGATCTGGGTGAAGATGTTGCTGTCGCCATGCGTGAGCGCAACGCCCGTGATCGCCGACAGCAGCACCATCGGCATGATCAAGATCACGGCGAGCGGCAGGCTCAGGCTCTCGTACTGGGCCGCGAGCACCAAGAACACGAGCAGCACGACGAGCGGGAACACCAGCACCGCGGTATTGCCGGCAATGATCTGCTGGTAGGTCAGCTCGGTCCATTCGAAGCTCATGCCGTTCGGCAGTTCCTGGTGCGCGAGCCGCTCCATCGCGGCCTGTGCCTGGCCCGAGCTGTAGCCTGCGGCCGGGCCGCCGTTGATCTCGGCCGTGGGATAGGCGTTGTAGTGCATCACGCGATCGGGCCCCGAAGAGCGTTGCACCGTGACGAAGGAGCCGAGCGGAATCATGTCACCGGCTGCATTGCGCGTCTTGAGCCGCACGACGTCCTCGGCCTGCAGCCGAAAATTCGGCTCGGCCTGCGCCGTGACCGGATAGGTGCGGCCGAATGCGTTGAAATCGTTGACGTAGAGCGATCCCAAGTAGACCTGCATCGTGTCGAACAACTGCTGCACCGACACGCCTTGCGATTTCGCCTTCTCGCGATCGACGTCGGCGTCGACCTGCGGGACGTTGACTTGGAAGCTCGAGAACAGTCCTTGCAGCTCGGGCGTCTGATAGCCCTTGGCCACGAGGTTCTGGGTCTGCTTGTAGAGCTCCTCGAAGCCGGCGCCGCTACGATCCTCGATCTGCATGCGAAAGCCACCGATCGTGCCGAGGCCCATCACGGGCGGCGGCGGGAACACCGCGATGAACGCGTCTTGGATCTGGCCGTACTGCTGATTGAGCGCCGCCGCGATCGCGCCCGCGGAGAGTTCCTTGGATTTGCGCTGCTCGAAGGGCTTGAGCGTCACGAACACGATGCCGGAGTTCGGGCTGTTCGTGAAGCCGTTGATGCTCAAGCCCGGGAATGCGACCGCATGCTCGACGCCGGGCTGCTTGAGCGCGATCTCGTCCATGCGGCGAATCACCGACTCGGTGCGATCGAGCGTCGCTGCGTCGGGGAGCTGCGCGAAACTCACGAGATACTGCTTGTCCTGCGGCGGTACGAAGCCGGTCGGCGTGTGCGCAAACCCCAAGTAGGTGAGCCCGAGCAGGCCGCCATAGATAAGGAGTGCGACGCTGCCCGCGCGTATGACCCGGCCAACCGCGCCCACGTAGTTCGCCGAGAAGCGCGCGAAGAAGCGATTGAACGGCCGGAAGAACCCGCCGAGCAAGCGATTCAGAACCCGCGTCAGGCGATCCGGCTCTGCGCCATGTTCTTGGAGCAGCAGCGCGGAGAGCGCCGGCGACAGCGTCAGGGAATTGAACGCCGAGATCACGGTGCTGATCGCGATCGTGAGCGCAAACTGCTTGTAGAACTGCCCCGTGAGGCCGCTGATGAACGCCGTGGGTACGAACACCGCGCAAAGCACCAACGCGGTCGCGATGATCGGACCCGTGACCTCGCGCATTGCCTGGCGCGTCGCCTCGATGGGAGTCAAGCCCGCCGTGATATTGCGTTCGACGTTTTCAACGACCACGATCGCATCGTCGACGACGATGCCGATCGCGAGCACCAAGCCGAACAGCGAGAGCGCATTCAAGCTGAAGCCGAACAAGTGCATGACCGCAAAGGTTCCAACCAGGGATACCGGCACCGCGATCAACGGGATCACCGAGGCGCGCCAGGTCTGCAGGAACACGATGACCACGAGCACGACCAATAGGATCGCTTCGATCAGCGTATGCACGACTGCGTGGATCGAACCGCGCACGAACACGGTGGGGTCGTAGACGATTTGGTAATCGACGCCTTGCGGGAAGTCGCGCTTGAGCTCCTGCATCTTGGCGCGCACGCTCTCGGAGATCGCGATCGCGTTGCTGCCCGGGCGCTGAAAGATCGGAATCGCGGCCGCGGCCTGGTTGTCGAGCAACGCGCGCAGCGCATAGCTGTCGGCGCCGAGTTCGACGCGGGCGACGTCCTTCAAGCGCGTGACCTGGCCGGCTGCGCCGGTCTTGACGATGATGTTGCGAAAATCATCTTCGGTCGTGAGGCGTCCCTTGACGTTGATCGCGACTTGGAACTCGGTCGCGCTCGGCAGCGGCGGCGCGCCGAGCTGCCCCGCGGCGACCTGGATGTTCTGCTCGCGGATCGCGCTGACGACATCGTCGGCAGTCAGGCCGCGGCTCGCGACCTTCTCAGGATCGAGCCAGATGCGCATCGAGAACTGGCCCGCACCGAACACCTGCACGTCACCGACGCCGTCGAGCCGCGCGAGTTCGTCCTTGACCCGCAGCAGCGCGTAGTTCGACAGATACAGCGTGTCGTAGCGATTGCCGGGCGAGACCAAGTGCACGACCATCGTGAGGTCCGGCGATGCCTTGTTGGTGATCACCCCGAGGCGCTGCACGACGTCCGGGAGCTTGGGCAAGGTCTGCGAGACGCGGTTCTGGACCTGCACCTGCGCCTTATCGATGTCGGTACCGAGCGCGAACGTGATGGTCAGCGTCATGAGGCCGTCAGCGGTCGCCTGCGAGGACTGATAGAGCATACCCTCGACGCCATTGATCGATTGCTCGAGTGGACTCGCGACCGTCTCGGCGATGACCTTGGGATTTGCGCCCGGGTAGCTCGCCTTCACGACCACGGTCGGCGGTACCACTTCGGGGTATTCGCTGATCGGCAGTCGCGGCAACGCGATCAGGCCGGCCAGAAAGATCAGCGCCGAGAGAACCCCGGCGAAAATCGGGCGGCCGATGAAGAATTGCGAAAGTTTCATGTCGAGTCCTCAACGATCAATGGAGCCGAAAATCAGCGCGCCGTCGCCACAGCCGCGACCACGTTCACGCGCATGACCGCCGGCACCGCACTCGGGTGATCGGCCGCGACCTGGGAGATGCCCGCGGAACCCTCGCCCATCGCGATTCGCGTCGGCGAGACGGTCTGTCCCGGCCGCACGTGCTGCAGACCGTTGACGACGATCAGTTCGTTCGGCGCAAGTCCGCGGGTCACGACGCGCAGACCGTTGATTTCCGGACCGAGCTCGACGAGCCGGTACTCGATGTGGTTATCCGGCGAGAGCGTCAGTACGAATTTCTTCGATAGATCGGTGCCCACGGCCCGGTCCTCGATGAGCACACTGTCGTGATCCTCACCGCCGACCAAGCGAACCCGCGCGAACAGCCCCGGCGTGTAGCGGCCGTCCGGGTTCGCGAGCGCGGCCCGCGCACGAATCGTGCCGGTCGCGGAGTCGACCTGGTTGTCGATGAAGTCGAGCTGGCCCGCATGCGGGTAGCCCTGCTCATCGGCGAGTCCGATGTAGACATCGGAACCGGCGCCGTTCGCGGTCCGCCCGTGCCGCGCCTGCGCATAACGCAAATAGGTTTGCTCGTCGGCATCGAAATAGACATAGACCGGATCATCGGAGACCAGCGTCGTCAGAATGCTCGCGCTCGTCACGAGATTTCCGGCCGTGATGATCGCGCGCGAGACGTGACCATCGATGGGCGCGCGCACTTCGGTGAATTCCCGATTGAGCTGCGCCTCGCGCAGCGATGCATCGATCGAGCCCAAGGCACCCTGAGCAGAGGCCTCGGCCGCGAGCTGCCGTTCATATTCCTCGCGCGAGATCGCATGCGCTTCGATGAGGCGTTCGGAGCGCGCGCGATTCGCGCTCGCGAGTGCAAGATCCGACAGACTGCGGCTGCGCTCCGCGCTCAGCCGATCGACTTCCGCTTGGAACGGACGCGGGTCGATCTGAAACAGCAGCTGGCCCTTCTTGACGCGAGCGCCATCGGTGAACGCGACGCGATCGATATAGCCGGCGACGCGCGGGCGGACCTCGACCGTGTTCACGGCCTGCAGCCGGCCGCTGAGCTCTTGCCATTCGCGTAGCGGCCGATGGATCACCTCGGCGACCGTCACTTGTGGCGGCGCAGCAATTGCTGCAGCTGCGGGCTTGGCGCGGGAATGCCCCAGCGCGGAGAACAGGAGTACCCCGGTGACCGCGGCTAAACCTAAGACAACGGAGACGGTGGATTTGCGGGAAACGAGTGGCTTAACGGGCACGATGGACTCCGAACGATGGATAATGACAACGAGAAAGGCCGAACTTGACTTGGAGCTGCAACACGCCGATGCTTAGCACCGTGTGTTACCGGTCAGTAACACTGGCTGGCTACGTTAATGACCGGTCACTCACATGTCAAGAGGAGTTTTTCGTGATTCGATCAAAAAAAGCCCAAGTGGCTGTCGAGAAAGAGCTTATTTCGGAAAAACCGAAATCCCGCGTGCGTGACTGCATCATGCAGACGGCGACCAACCTGTTTTATAAGCGGGGCATCCGGGCCGTCGGCGTGGATACGATCGCGAGCGAGGCCGGGACCAACAAGATGAGCTTCTACCGCAGCTTCGCCTCGAAGGACGAACTGGTCGCGGAGTATTTGCGCGGCGAGGAACGCGAGTCCTGGCAGTGGTGGGACAAGACGGTCGCGGCCCACGCCGGCGATCCGCGTGCACAAGTCGAGGCGCTATTCGATGTGCTCGTGAAGAACACCTGCAAAGCCGGCTCGCGCGGTTGTGCGCTCGCCAATGCCGCCGTCGAGATCACCGAGCCGGATCACCCGGCGCGCCCGGTCGTCGAAAAATACAAGGCGGAGATGCGCCGGCGATTTCGCGCGCTCGCGCATGAGATGCAGGCACGCGATGCCGATTCGCTCGGCGATGCCTTGATGCTGCTATGGGAAGGCAGCTACCTGACCCGCCTCACCTTTCCGGGTGAACACGGGCCCTTGCAAGGCGCCGCGAAAGCGGCACGCGCGTTGATCGCGGCCTACACCGACTGAAGTTCTTCGGCGCCTTGCCCGCTCAGAACGCGTAGCTCCCGCCGACACCAAAGGTCCGTGGCCGGACCGTAACTCCGTATTCGACACCGGCGATGTTGGGCCGCTGGATGATTTTGTCCTGGTTCAACAGGTTCGTAATGAAGAACGACACATCAACTCGGCTCCATTTGACACCGGCATTGCCGCCCATCACGAAATAACTTGGGCGGCTGAAGTCCGGATCACCATGATAGATGACGCCCTGGCTCGGCCCGATCCACTGCGCATTCGCGCTCAGTGAACCGCGAGCAGCGGCCCCGACCGGCTGCGTGTATTCCAAGGATGTCGCGATCGTGTACTCGGGCACGCCGGGCACATGGTCGCCCTTTTCGACACCGAGGATCGTCACGGGATTGGTGATCTTGGCCGAGGTGTAATTGCCTCCGACGGTCATGCGAAAATGATCGGTGAAGCGGTCGTTGAGTTCGAGCTCGACGCCCTTGCTTTCGGCACTACCGATGTTGTCCTTGATGTCGAAGGTGCAGGTGGGAAGGATGATGTCGGTCTGGATGTTGTTCCAGCGGATGTCAAACGCGGCGGCCGACAGCACCAGGGAATTCTCGAGCGCCCGCGTCTTGGCGCCGAGCTCATAGCTCCACAGCTTGTCGGAATTGTATGAAGGCGGCGCCTGCGTCAATCCGAGCTGCGCAAGATCGGCGCTGCACAGCGGAATCGGAACCGGACGGTTGACACCGCCGTCGCGGTAGCCTTCGGCCGCGCTCGCATACACCATGGTGTCTGCAGTTGCCTCATAGGAGATCGCGAAGCGCGGCGTGACCGCATTGCCATTGGCGCTGCCCGAGGAGGTCGGCGTGCCGCCCGACAAGTAGCCTGAGGTGTAGAACTCCAAGCCTTCGGTCGCTTGCTCGTAGCGAGCACCGGCGGTCAGCTTGAGTCCCGGTGCCGGCATGAACGTGAGCTGGCCGAACACGGCCTTCTGCGTATTGATGAATTCGCTGAAGGCGTAATAGACCTGATCGTCGGTAAACGGATTGCCGAGCAGGTTCTCGGTCGTGTTGCCGTAGTAGGTCTGGAAGGTCGACTCAAAACCCGGAATATGTTCATTGTCGAGCAATCCGGTTCGCGTTCGCGCGTAATACATACCCGCGATCCAAGACCAGTGGTCGTCGGCGTCGGGCTTGGACGCGAGGCGCAACTCCTCGTGAATCTGATTGACGTTGGTATTGAATTGCACCGGAGCCGCCAGCGCAGCAATCGCGGCGGCACCGGCGGTATTGTTCGGGAATTGCGAGAGCAAACCATATTGCCCGCCGATATAGCCGCTGTCGTAGACCGTGCCGTCGATGTTGCGGTCGTCGGTGCGCCAGAAATAACCCGACACCGACGTCAATTCGGCGTGGCCGAAATCGTACTTCACGGTCAGGCTCGACATCGCGTACTGGTCGCGGGCCGTCTCCGGGACCAGCGTCGGTGACTCAAACTCGGGCAATGCCAGACTAAAGGTGTCCTGGCCGCCCGTCGTCACGCGCTGCACGAACACGGCGGGCGTGACCGTGAGGCCGTCCGCCGGTCGCCATTCGAGCGTCGCGCGAACGACCGCGGTGTCGACGGTGTTGATCTTGGTCGCCTCGAGCGGCCCATAGGGCGTGCCGTAGGGGCCGACCGGAAAGCGGTCGATCCAGCCGCTCAGGTGATCGAACAGCGCGCCGGTGCGCAGTGCCGCGACGCCGTTGTCTAGCGGCAAATTCACGACGCTGTCCGCCTCGTAATTGACCCCACCGCCCTCGGTGCCACCGACGGACGAGTGGGCACTCCCGGAGAACGTGTCGAGATTCGGCTGATTGCTCACGAAGTGAATCGTGCCGCCCATCGATCCGGCGCCCCAGATCGTGCCTTGAGGTCCGCGCAGCACCTCGACGCGATCGATGTCGAAAAAGCGCGGCTCGGTGGAGCCCGTGGTGTAAATGTTTTGCACGCTGATCGGCACGTCGTCGAGATAAATGCCGGTCGTCGAAGATCCCGCTTGCGAACTGATGCCGCGAATTTCGATGTTGTCCTGGCCGGGTCCGCCGCCGCTCGAAAACGACACATTCGGCACTGCGCGCGACAGGTCCGCATAATTCGTGATGTGCTGCTCCTCGAGCGCAGCTCCCGAGACCGCCGAGATGCTGATCGGCACCTTGCTCAGGGATTCGTTGGTCTTTTGCGCCGTCACGACGATCTCGTCGATTTGTCCTGAATCGCTGTCCTCGGCGGACGCGAGACCCTGCGCGAGGGCCATCGTGATACCGGCGGCGAATGCCAAAGTCATTGGGTTCACGTATCTCATGGCGTTTGCTCTCTGTGATTCAACAAGGACCCGGTCGCCGTGCGGCGGTCGATAAGCGGTCGATACTCGACTCCGTCGAGACCAAAGGCCTGCGGCCCCACGACGGCGAGCGCCGCCGGCGTGCGCATCAGCGCGTGGCAGGGCAGCGCCAGAATCGCGACGCGCTGGCCATACCGCAATACTTCGGTCGTGATCGCGCGCCCGCTGTCGACATCGAGGATCACGATGAGGTCGGGCACACAGACTTCGACGACGCGGTTGCGTTCGAACGACAGGAATTCGTTTTGGAACTCGACCTTGGCTCGCACGCCCGAGTGAGCGTCGATGCCTTCGAGCAGAATCTCCCCGACCGAAAAGCCGCCGCGCAAGTGGCGCTTGAGATCGACGATCTTGGCATTCATCAGATGCACGCCGCTTTCCTGGGCGCAAATCAGCGGGATGGCACTCGTGTGCTCGCGGTTTGCCTTGAGCACGAGATTGCCGAGCGTGATGGCCTGGGTCACGGTGCCGGGAACCGCGGCGCGCTTCGCGTAGGCACCCGAGAATGGCGCTTCGGCGCCAATCGCCGTGCCGCCCATGGTCACGACGGTCGAGCGCGCGAGCCGCTCGAACCAGAGTTCGGACACGGTTTGCTGGAACAGGACGACATTGCCGTGTTCATCGGCGATCGCGGCTGGCGTCGAGCGATGGCCGTAAATGCTGATCGTCGTCATCTGCATCTCGGGAAATGCGCGGCCCATGCCGTCGCCATCGACGACGGGTATACCAGCGGAAGCCGCCGTGATGATCGGCTCGAGCGCATTGCCGCCGCCGATCTCGGAGGAAATCAGGGCATCGACCTTGCGCCCGTAGAATTCCTCGAGTGCGCGCAGTGCTCGCAGGCCCTCGCCGCCCTCCGCCAATTTCTCGATCGACACGATCGGCGCGCCGATGCCGCCCAAGGACATCACGAGCGCGTCATCCGCGAGTTCCTCGAGCGAGATCAGGCTGACGCGCTTGCCGCTGCGCAATTCTTGCAGACACCGCAGCTTACCGATGTAGGGATTGCCGCCGCCGCCGGTGCCGAGGATTGCGGCGCCGATCGCGAGCGCCTCGATGTCTGATTCGTCCAGGTCGCGCATTGTGCCCCTACAGTCCCATGTCGCCGACGACTTTGACGCGCACGCGGGTCGCGTTGCCCTTCAAGTAGGCGAGCGGCACGTCCTCGCGCTCGGTCACCACGATCGAGTCGGCGAGTGCACCGGCCCGCACCGCCTTGCGCCGCGCCTCCTGCTCGGCTTCCGCGAGAGCCGCTTCGCGCGAGAGATTGTCCAAGGAGAAGATCCGGTCCACTTCACCGCTGGTCTGGGCGATCGCGGCACCGATCGCGTTCGCCGCGGCGAAGTGCTCGGGACGCTTCACCTCGAGTCCGGCGAGGCGATCCGGCATCAGGATGCTGCCGCCGCCGACGGCAATCAGCGGTATCGGGTCGGGTGAGAGTCGGCTGCGGTCGACCGCGTCGGCGAGCATCTGCTCGATGACCTGCTGACAACGGCGCACGAACGCCGGGTCCAGCCCCGCGACGCGGCTCGGATCGCCGATGTTGGCTCGGCCGCCGGCGACCGCGATGTCGGTTGCCGTGAGCACGTTGCCGCCGAACACCCTCGCCTCCTGGGTCAGTCTGAATCCGACGCTGCGCGGGCCGACACGCGGTGCGGACTGCGATTCCGCAACAATCGAGCCGCCGCCGAGCCCGATGCTGAACACATCCGGCATGCGGAAGTTCGTGCGCACACCGCCGACATCGACGGTCGTCGTCGCCTGCCGTGGAAAGCCCTTGTGCAGCAGCCCGACGTCGGTCGTCGTGCCGCCGATGTCGAGCACGATGGCCTCGGTTTCTCCCGAGAGGAACGCCGCGCCGCGCATCGAGTTCGTCGGGCCGCTCGCGAAAGTCAGCACTGGAAATCGCTCCGCGGTCGACGAGTCCATCAACGTGCCGTCGTTTTGGCTCAAGAACACCGGACAGCGGATTCCGCAGCGGGCAACGCCGTCGCGCAAGCTTGCCACGGTGCGGCTCGCCAAATCGTGCAGCGCGCTGTTCAAGATCGTCGCGCTCTCGCGCTCGAGAAGCCCAAGTTGGCCGATCGACGAGGACAAGGTGATCGACGCGCCGGGACAGGCCGTCGCCAGTAGCGCGCCGGCCTCTCGTTCGAACTGGTCGCGCACCGGCGAGAAAATGCCGCTGACCGCAATCGAGCCGATGCCGCGGGCCCGAATGTCGGCGCCGATGCGCTTGATGTCGGCGGGATCGAGCGCCGCAATCGGCGTGCCGTCGAAATCGACGCCGCCGGCCGCGAGGTAGAAGTGTTCTCCGACGACGCTGCGCAAATCCGCGGGCCAATCGACCATCGGCAGCAGACACTGCGCGGCCGGCAGGCACAGGCGCACAACCGCGGTCGGTGACAAGTGGCGACGCTCGATGACCGCATTCGTGAAGTGGGTGGTGCCGATGACGACGAGGCCGACTTGGTCCGGCGCCATCGCGGCGCTGTCCAGCACCTTTTGCAGGGCCTGCATCAAGCCGCTCGTGACATCCGCCGAGGTCGGCACCTTGACGACCGCACGAATCGCCTTGCCATCCATGATCACGGCGTCGGTATTGGTTCCGCCGACATCGACCCCGATCCGGTACATGTCCCTAGCCTCTTGATGAGTGCTTGGATACTACCGAGTCGGGAAGGATAGGTTTCTTGCGAATTAGGTCAGGTTACAATCCCACGCTTGAGCGCCGTCTCGGTGAGCGCACTGCGATTGGACACGCGGAGCTTTCGAAACAGGCCGCGCAGGTGGAATTTCACGGTGCTCTCGCTCAACGCCAGCGCGCGCGCGATCTGCTTGTTCGTGTATCCGTCGACGAGATACGACAGTACCCGATGCTCCTGCCGCGAGATGCCGGCGACCGCCTTCGAATGCATCGGGGCCGCGGGAAGCGAATGCAGCAGCCGCAGTACCCGTTGCGCAAATGCGGCGAGTCGTGTGTTGCCGAGTCCGGGTTCCGCAATGAGCAGCGGCAGCAAACGCTCGAGGAACTCACCCTCCTCGGCCAGCGCGCCGAGCAGGTTGCTCGCCTCGGCCTCGCGCAGGGCATGGCGCAAATTCCGGCGCGCCAAGCCGGAATCGCCCGATCGATGGCGCAAAAAGGCCTGCAGAACCGCGAGTGAAATCCGATGCCGCAACTCGAGGCTGGGACGGCCGGCCAGCGAAGCCGCGAGCGGCAACGCGTCGGCACCGAGTCGCTCTTGGACGAGCGCATGGCGCAGGCGAATCAGGCCTTCCTCGGCTTCGAGATGCGCCGAACGCGATCCGCCGCGATGCAAATCGTATTCTTCGAGGCGCATCCCGGCCTCCGCATGGCGCCTTGCAACCTGCAGCAAGCGGATCCGCACGAGTTCCATGCCCTCGTGGCGTGTCGATCCGTGCCGGCGACTCAACGTCAACGCAAAATGATCCAGCCGCTCGAGCGCCTTGCGCAGTCCCCGGCCCCAAAAGGCCGTCAGAACAAAATGACCCGCCATGCTCGCGATCAGGTCGGGCCAGCTGTCGCCTCGCAGCAGCGCCTCGAGAATCGGTTCGGTCTCCGCCGGACAATCGACAAACCGTCCCTCCTCGTAGGCAATCCGTGACTTGAACGACTCGACGATGGCCGGTTCGGAGTTGAAGGTCATTCCCGAGTCCCGCAGCGCCGCCTCGGCGTCGCGTAATTTCTCGGCCGCATCCGTCAAGCGGCTCTGGCGCAGCGAGATATCACAGAGGTGCAGCAACATGAAATGCACGAGGTACGGCGAGCGGGCACGTCGATAAGCGGCGAGCGCTTCCGTGGCCATTTGCTCGGCCTCCAATAGCGCGTCGGCTTGCAGAAACCCGATCGCCATCGTGTTGAACAGCAGGCCGAGTGCGAGCTCATTGCCGGCAGGCAGCAGCGCCTGCAATCGGCCCCAACTGGCGATCACCTCGAGCGGCGGGGTCTCGTCGATGTCCAAGCTGATATCGATGCGCAACAGCACGGCCATCGGCCGATGCGACAGACGCATGCGCCGCAGATCGACCGGCAACCCCGGATGGCGCGCCTCGAGGCGCAGCAATGCCTCGCGCGGCTGGCCGCTCTTGATCATGAGCCACAGGCGCGCATAGAACAGCTCGTCCGAGCGTTGCTCCTGCTGCGGGGCGAAGCTTTCAAGCACCCGGGCGAGCGCTTGATAGCCGTGGCGATAGCCGAAGAATGCACCGCCGGCGCGCATGAAAATCTCGAGTGCCTGCGTCGACTCGTCGATTTCCATCATCGACAGGATCGCGCCTACGGGATCTGCGAAATTCGCGTAAAGCTCGGCGAGCTGCTCGCGCACAGGCGGAACCATCGCGCGCGAGCTCGTGCGCAGTGCCACGAGCGCGTTACGAACCCAGCGGCTCGCGATCACGGTCTGCGAGCCGATCGTGCGCAACAGGGGATGCGTGCAGCGCCCGCGCTCGAACAGGAATTCAACGGCTGCGGCCGACAGCGGCGCTCCGGCGGCCGCAAACATCGCGGTCGCGAGCGCTTGCGGCAAAGCCGGCAGAAATTCCCGCTCGAGAAATTCCGGCAACAGTTCCTGTGTTGCCTCACGGCTGCCGAAGGCCCAGGCATCCACGAGCACCGGCCAGCCCCCGGTCTCTGCGAACAACTGCGCATCGATCTGCGCGCGGCAGTCCGCGTGTGTCAGGTACAGCTCGGCATCGTCGATGACTTCTACGCTACCGTAGATGCGCGGCGTCAACAGCACGCGCGCAAGCGCATCATCGGGTCGTGAGGCAATCAGGACTCGGCGCGCGCCTCGCCCGGACATCCCCTTCCCGGTGAGCAGCGCGCGCGCCTGCTCTGGACTCGGTCTATCGAGCAGCTGCCAACGCGAAAAGGCTGCTGCGCCCGCACTTGCGCGCAAGGCTTGCAGCAGCCGCGATTTGCCGGTTCCAGGCCCCGCGCACAGCCAGATGATCGGCTTGTCGGCCGCGATGAGCCGTCGCTGCAAGCGTTGCATGCGCCGCCGCATTGCGGCGGTGTCTTTGCGCGAGAGGCGCGCCGCGCGCGCTATCCTCTGCGATGCGGATGAACCGGCAATCGCTTTATCGTCCAGTTCGCGCCGCAGCGGCCGCAGCGGTGCCAGGCCGCCAGCGCAGCGCACCGTAGATGACACCTGCGACCACCATCGCATCGACGGCCGCGATTCCCGAGATACGCAGATATCCCGCCGAACCGAGCACCGCAATCAAGGCCCCGGCACCCCAGGCGAGCAGCGCGGCGGGCTGGAGCTTCTTGATCGACAGCAGCGCCGAGCCAAGGTAGTCGCCCCGGCGAATGAAAAAATAATCCATGACGATGATGCTCGCGACCGGTACAAACACAATCGACAAGTAAAACAAAAATGTCAGGAAATGATCGAGGATCTGCAGGAATGCCACGAGCGTGCCGGCCACGCCGCATACGAGCGTCGCGACTTCGCGGCGCACGCCGGGGGCCGCGGCACCGACACTGAGCCCGGCGCTATACAAATTCAGGGCATTCAGCACCCAGCTGCCGCCGAACACGATCGCAAAAGCGCCGGCGCCCAGTCCCATCGCGAGCATGAGGTCGAGGATTTCAACGCGACCCATTGCGAGACCCGCCAGCCCTCCGACGGCGATGACGCCGGCGCCGCTCACGAAATACGTCAGAATCGAGGTCCAAACGGCGCCGTGGGTCGGACCGATGAATCGACAGGTATCGGGCATAATCACCGCGCCTACGATGACACCGCCGACGACGGCCGACACCGTATCGCCGAATGACATGCCGGTGGCCGGCGCGCGACCGAGAATCTCAGCGACTGAGCCGTGTTTAAGCGAGCTGACGAGCATCAAGCCGCAGACGACGATGAGCACCGGCACGATGACGATCGACAGCATATTGATCGCCCGCAATCCCACGAGCGTGGTCACGGTCATCAGCAAACCCGCCACGAGCTCGATCGGCCACTCGGGCCCATGATAACCCCAGAGAGCGGCGAGCACTTTTTGCATCGCGTCGCCGAATAGGTTGATATTCACGCCGAACCAGCCGATCAAGGAGAGCGCGAAAGTCAGATTCAGCAGCGTCGAACCGGCGGTTCCAAACGCGATGCGCGCCAGCATGTAGGAGCTCAGCCGGGTCCGCGATCCGACCACACTCGTGAGGATGCCGATGAAGGTCAATATCAAACTGCCCACGACGACTCCGGACATGAAATTTCCGCGTGGCGTGGCCTCGGCGAGGTCGAGCCCTGTAATCAAGGTCGGCAGGCAAACGCTGAACAGCACGTTGCTGACCGCAATCTTCCACCACGGAATCGATTGATCGTGAGGTACGGGTGAAGTCGAGAATTCGTTTGATTCCATGGTCGATGAATGCCTGTCGATGGATTAGGCGCTGTTTTCGGGGATCACGAGGCGAATCTAGCAGTTTCGCGGCGCCGATGTGCAGCTCCCTACCGCGCCGCCCTCGAGACCGGCGGGCCGGGCCGAGCGGCTCGTTCCCCCCTTCAACTTACCGCGTCAGCTTGTTGTCGGGAATTAGCGAGAGATTATCCAGGCGCGCGAGCGACGCCTTCAACGCCGCGAAGCAGCGCGCGTCGATCGCGGTGCCGATATTCTCCGCCATCATCTCGAGCGTGCGTGGCACCGGAATCGGGCCGCGATACGGACGCGTCGCGGTAATCGCATCAAAGATGTCGGCGGTCGTGATGATGCGGGTTTCCACACCGATCTCGTCCGCCTTCAGGCCGCGCGGATAACCGGTGCCGTCGAGTTTCTCATGATGGGCGCCGGCCACCGTGGCCAGTTCGGCAAATGCGCCGATGCGCGCCAGGATCATTTCGGTGTAGGTGGCGTGCAGCTTCACCTGATCCCATTCGTCGGCGTCGAGCTTGCCGGGCTTGTCGAGCACACTGTTGCTGACGCCGAGCTTGCCGACATCGTGCAGCAGTGCTCCGCGTTTGAGCCAGCGCCGCCGTTCAAACGACAGGCCCAGCTGTTCGGCGATCATATCGGCGTATAAAGCCACGCGCGCGCTGTGGCCACTGGTGTAGGGACTCTTGGAATCGACCACCTGACCAAACGCAGCCGAAATATCATCCAGATAATCATCATCGACCGGCACCTCGAATTCGGCCGGCTCTAGCGCCTGCACCGATGCGGCAATGTCGGGTGCGTTCAATCGGTGCCAGAATTCCGGCCGTGCGGCGACCTTTTCAAACGCTCGTACGAGTTGCGGATCAAACCACTGACCCGTACGGGAATGGATTTCCGCGAGCGCGGCTTCGCGGCCGTTCGCCTTGTTGAAAACGTCGATGACCTGGGACAGCAGCGCGATCCGCGAAAGTATCGGAATCGCCTCCCCTGCCAAGCCATCCGGTTTGCCCTCACCGTTGAAATGTTCATCCAGGCTGTAAATACCGCGCGCCACGTCTTCGGAAAATCGCAACAGTCGCGCGATCTCCGCGCCGCGCTGACAGCGGGTGGCGATCAACTCGTGCGCAATCCGACTGCCGTCGCGCAAGATCGTGAACACCGAGCGAAACCGCTCGGCGAGGCCGGCCTTCAGACCCGTATGCGCGAATACGAAATGAAGTACCTGCGGCAAACTTTCCCCGACGAATTTAAAATCATGTTTGAAATTCAGGTCGTCGGTCAAATACAGTTCGCAAATCCGCGCGGCATTGCTGCTGCATCCGAGGTCCTTGAGCAGCAGGGTGTAATATAAATTCCACAGCTGATTTTCATGCAGTCCGATTTCGCGACCGATGTGCATGCCGATCCAGCAGCAGCGCACGCAATGTCCGGCCGGCTGGCCTTCGGTAATGTCCAGCGCATAGCTCAGTGAGCCGATCAACTCGGACAGCGTGATGCCGGTCACCGCCGGCAGTATCTGAGGTGCTCTAGACGCCATAGTAGATCGACGGAATGGGCGTAGATCGTGGTCCGAATGTTGCACTCGCCCCGAGACCTGCAACAAACAGAGCGGTTCGGCCGCATCTTACCGAGCCTGGATCGATGCGAAGTGCGGCGGCTGTCGAGGTTCCGTGGTAGCCGGACCCGCACCCAATCGGGGTTTACTTGAAACTGTGACTCAGCGCTCAGTCCGCTGGTCCTGAATCGACGTCACCCGATTCTCGGCCGCGTGGCGTTGGAGGGCAGCCAAAGCGATGCGGTGGTCCCCCGTTCCGGCGAACTCACGATCGCGAAGGCACCTCCCGATTGGGCGGCGAATCCCTCGACCATGCTGAGGCCAAGCCCGGAACCTTGGCCGAGGGGTTTGGTGGAATAGAACGGCTCGATCGCACGCGACAATTGTTCCGGCGACATTCCGCGCCCGTCGTCTTTCA